>NZ_JBVJSQ010000006.1:391658-507106 GCF_055606485.1 Streptomyces sp. NPDC037083
GGGTCGCTCCTAGGAAGACTAGCTCGCCCCCCTCATTTTTGGGGGGGGGAGATGTTGTGGGGCCCCCCAAAACGCTGTTTTTTCCCTTTCCGTCTTCCCCCCCCCCCCACAGGGATGGCCGGAACCGTCCGGTTCCGGCCATCCCGAGGGTACGTTTCTGCTCAACCGCGGAGCGGGCTAGTTCTCCTCGTGGGAGACGGCGCGACGCGCGTCCGCGTCCAGGACGCCCCAGCTGATCAGCTGCTCGGTCAGGACCGAGGGCGACTGGTCGTAGATGACGGCGAGGGTGCGCAGGTCGTCCTGGCGGATCGACAGCACCTTGCCGTTGTAGTCACCGCGCTGCGACTGGATCGTGGCCGCGTAGCGCTGCAGCGGGCCCGCCTTCTCGACCGGCACGTGAGCCAGTCGCTCCAGGTCCAGGACCAGCTTCGGCGGCGGCTCGGCCGCTCCGCCCGGGGTGGTGCCCGGCAGCAGTTCCTGCACGGGAACGCCGTAGAAATCCGCCAACTCGGCAAGGCGCTGCACGGTCACGGCGCGGTCGCCGCGCTCGTAAGAACCGACCACGACCGCCTTCCAGCGTCCCTGGGACTTCTCCTCGACACCGTGGAGGGAAAGGCCCTGCTGGGTGCGGATCGCCCGGAGCTTGGCCCCGAGCTGTTTGGCGTATTCGCTGGACATATGGCTCCCGGCAATGGGTCGACGCGGTACGAGCCGCGTGCTGGTAACTCACTGTGAGGTTACGCAGCGTGATTCTTCTGCGTCAAGCCGAATGGTCCACACCGACGCTTCCGTGGTATCGGTGGCCGATTAGGCCAAGGGGGTGATCAGGGGGGTCGTCGGGGCCTGCTACCGTGGATGGCGCAAATCCGACGTCCTTTAAGGTCCGTCCCGTGAGGCGGAGAAGGAGGTCCGTTTCGTATGGACAAGCAGGACTTTGAGCAGGATCCCGGGCAGGCCGACGCGCGGCCCGTCCTCGAGGCCCCCGATATCGCGCGTGTGCTGACCCGTATCGCCCACGAGATCGTCGAACGCGCCAAGGGCGCCGACGACGTGGTCCTCCTCGGCATCCCGACCCGCGGCGTCTTCCTCGCCCAGCGGCTCGGCGCCAAGCTCGAGCAGGTCACCGACCGCAAGATCCCCGTCGGCTCCCTCGACATCACCATGTACCGCGACGACCTGCGCATGCACCCTCCGCGTGCGCTGGCCCGCACCGAGATCCCCGGCGACGGCCTGGACGGCAAGCTGGTCGTCCTCGTGGACGACGTGCTCTTCTCCGGCCGCACCATCCGCGCCGCCCTCGACGCGCTCAACGACCTCGGGCGCCCGCGCGCGGTGCAGCTCGCGGTCCTTGTCGACCGCGGCCACCGCGAACTGCCCATCCGCGCCGACTACGTGGGCAAGAACCTCCCCACGTCGCTGCGGGAGACGGTCAAGGTCCAGCTCGCCGAGGAGGACGGTCGCGACACCGTGCTGCTCGGTGTGAAGCAGACCGCCCAGCAGTAGCACGCGCGCGTACGGCCTCACCGCCGTGCGTCCCGCAGGCGTGCCCCTGCCTGCCCGGAACCTCCCGAATTCCTGAACTGCCTTACGGAGCCTGACAGATGCAGCGTCATCTCATCTCGGCCGCCGACCTCACCCGCGACGACGCCGTCCTCATCCTCGACACCGCCGAGGAGATGGCACGGGTGGCCGACCGGCCCATCAAGAAACTGCCCACCCTGCGCGGCCGCACGATCGTCAACCTCTTCTTCGAGGACTCCACGCGCACGCGCATCTCGTTCGAGGCCGCCGAGAAGCGGCTGTCCGCGGACGTCATCAACTTCTCCGCCAAGGGCTCGAGCGTGTCCAAGGGCGAGTCCCTGAAGGACACCGCCCAGACGCTGGAGGCCATGGGCGTCGACGCGGTCGTCATCCGGCACGGGGCCTCCGGCGCGCCGTACCGGCTGGCCACTTCCGGCTGGATCGACGCGGTCGTCGTCAACGCCGGCGACGGCACCCACCAGCACCCCACCCAGGCCCTCCTGGACGCCTTCACCATGCGCCGCCGCCTGGTCGGCCGGGACGCCGGGCTCGGCCGGGACCTCTCCGGCAAGCGCATCACGATCGTCGGCGACGTCCTGCACAGCCGGGTCGCCCGCTCCAACGTCGACCTGCTGCACACGCTCGGCGCCGAGGTCACCCTGGTCGCCCCGCCCACGCTGGTGCCGGTCGGCATCGAGGCCTGGCCCTGCGAGGTGTCGTACGACCTCGACAGCACGCTGCCCAAGTCCGACGCGGTGATGATGCTGCGCGTGCAGCGCGAGCGGATGAACGCCGCGTTCTTCCCGACCGAGCGCGAGTACTCGCGGCGCTACGGCCTCGACGGCGACCGGATGGCGCGGATGCCCGAGCACGCCGTCGTGATGCACCCCGGCCCCATGGTGCGCGGCATGGAGATCACCGCCGAGGTCGCCGACTCCGAGCGCTGCACCGTCGTCGAACAGGTCGCCAACGGCGTGTCCATCCGGATGGCCGTCCTCTACCTGCTCCTGGGCGGCAACGAACCCGCCGTCAGCCACGCCCGTACCACCGAGGAGAAGTAACAGACATGAGCAAGATCCTGATCCGTGGTGCGAAGGTGCTCGGCGGCGAGCAGCAGGACGTCCTGGTCGACGGCGAGACCATCGCCGAGGTGGGCCGGGGGCTGTCGGCCGACGGCGCCGAGGTCGTCGAGGCCGCGGGCAAGGTGCTGCTGCCGGGCCTGGTCGACCTGCACACCCACCTGCGCGAGCCGGGCCGCGAGGACTCCGAGACCGTCCTCACCGGCACCCGCGCGGCGGCCCGCGGCGGCTACACGGCCGTCTTCGCCATGGCCAACACCTTCCCCGTCGCCGACACCGCCGGCGTGGTCGAGCAGGTCTACCGGCTCGGCCGGGAGCACGGATACTGCGACGTGCAGCCCATCGGCGCGGTCACCGTCGGCCTGGAGGGGCGCAAGCTCGCCGAGCTGGGCGCCATGCACGAGTCGGCCGCCGGCGTCACCGTCTTCTCCGACGACGGCAAGTGCGTCGACGACGCCGTGATCATGCGGCGCGCCCTGGAGTACGTGAAGGCCTTCGGCGGGGTCGTCGCCCAGCACGCGCAGGAGCCCCGGCTGACCGAGGGCGCGCAGATGAACGAGGGCGTCGTCTCGGCCGAGCTGGGCCTCGGGGGCTGGCCCGCGGTGGCCGAGGAGTCGATCATCGCCCGGGACGTCCTGCTCGCCGAGCACGTCGGCTCCCGCGTCCACATCTGCCACCTGTCGACCGCGGGGTCGGTCGAGATCGTCCGCTGGGCCAAGTCCCGCGGCATCGACGTGACCGCCGAGGTCACCCCGCACCACCTGCTCCTGACGGACGAGCTGGTCCGGTCGTACAACCCGGTCTACAAGGTGAACCCGCCGCTGCGCACCGAGCGGGACGTGCTCGCGCTGCGCGAGGCCCTCGCCGACGGCACGATCGACATCGTGGCCACCGACCACGCCCCGCACCCGCACGAGGACAAGGACTGCGAGTGGGCCGCGGCCGCCATGGGCATGGTCGGCCTGGAGACCGCGCTGTCGGTGGTCCAGGAGACGATGGTGGGGACGGGCCTGCTGGACTGGGCCGGGGTCGCCGACCGCATGTCCTTCGCGCCGGCCAGGATCGGGCGGGCGCAGGGCCACGGGCGGCCCGTCTCGGCTGGTGAGCCCGCCAACCTCACGCTCGTCGACACGGAATACCGTGGGTCCGTGGACCCCGCGGGCTTCGCCTCGCGCAGCCGGAACACCCCGTACGAGGGGCGTGAGCTGCCGGGCCGTGTCACGCACACCTGGCTCCGGGGCAAGGCCACGCTCGTCGACGGGAAGCTCACGTGACATCTGCAGCACTACTGCTCGCGGCCGAGAAGGAATCGGCCCAAGTGACCGACTGGGCGGCCCGGATCGGCTGGGTGGTCGGCCTCGGCCTCTTCGTCGCGCTCGTGTACTGGCTGATGCGCGAGGGCTGGAAGTGGCGCGGCACGCTCCAGGGCGACCTGCCCGAGCTCCCTGTCGCGCCCTCCGAGCCGGGCGGGGCGAGACTGACCGTGTTGTCGATGAGCGGCCGCTACCACGGTTCCACCACCGCCGGGCAGTGGCTCGACCGCATCGTGGCGCACGGCCTGGGCACCCGCAGCCGGGTCGAGCTCACCCTGACGGACGCGGGACTGGACGTCGTGCGCCCCGGCGCCACCGACTTCTTCGTCCCGGCGGCCGCACTGCGCGAGGCCCGGCTCGACAAGGGCATCGCGGGCAAGGTCCTCACCGAGGGCGGACTGCTGGTGGTGACCTGGGCGCACGGCGACCGGCTGCTGGACTCCGGGTTCCGCTCGGACCACGCGGCCGAGCACGACGAGTGGGTCGCCGCCATCAACTCGATGATCGACAAGACGGAAAATCCGACGGAAACGGAAGGCGCACGATGACGACCTCCACCAGGGGAGCCGCAAGGGTTCCCGCCGTACTAGTCCTGGAGGACGGGCGGAGCTTCCGCGGCCGTGCCTACGGGGCCGTGGGGGAGACCTTCGGCGAAGCGGTGTTCTCCACCGGCATGACCGGCTACCAGGAGACCCTGACCGACCCCTCGTACGACCGGCAGATCGTCGTCGCGACCGCCCCGCAGATCGGCAACACCGGCTGGAACGACGAGGACGACGAGTCCGCCCGCATCTGGGTCTCCGGCTACGTCGTGCGCGACCCCGCGCGCGTGGCGTCCAACTGGCGGTCCAAGCGCTCCCTGGACGACGAGCTCGTCGCCCAGGGCGTCGTCGGGATCTCCGGCATCGACACCCGCGCCCTCACCCGCCACCTGCGCGAGCGCGGCTCGATGCGCGCCGGCATCTTCTCCGGCGAGTCGATCGCCTCGGAGGCCGAGCTCATCGAGCGCGTGCAGGCCCAGCCGCACATGAAGGGCGCGAGCCTCTACGAGGAGGTCGCCACCCAGGAGGCCTACGTCGTCCCGGCGGTCGGCGAGAAACGGTTCACCGTCGCCGCCATCGACCTCGGCATCAAGGGCATGACCCCGCACCGCATGGCCGAGCGCGGCATCGAGGTGCACGTGCTGCCCGCGACGGCCTCGGCGGACGAGGTGTACGCCGTGAACCCCGACGGCGTGTTCTTCTCCAACGGCCCGGGCGACCCGGCCACCGCGGACGGCCCGGTCGCGCTGATGACCGAGGTGCTGGAGCGCAGGACGCCGCTGTTCGGCATCTGCTTCGGCAACCAGATCCTCGGCCGCGCCCTCGGCTTCGGCACCTACAAGCTGAAGTACGGGCACCGGGGCATCAACCAGCCGGTCCAGGACCGCACGACCGGCAAGGTCGAGGTCACCGCGCACAACCACGGCTTCGCCGTGGACGCGCCGCTCGACCAGGTCAGCGAGACGAAGTTCGGCCGCGCCGAGGTCTCCCACGTCTGCCTCAACGACGATGTCGTGGAAGGCCTGCAGCTGCTCGACCAGCCGGCCTTCTCCGTCCAGTACCACCCCGAAGCGGCAGCGGGTCCTCACGACGCCGCATACCTTTTCGACCGGTTCGTATCCCTGATGGAGGGCCAGCGTGCCTAAGCGCACCGATATCCAGTCCGTCCTGGTCATCGGCTCCGGCCCGATCGTCATCGGCCAGGCCGCCGAGTTCGACTACTCCGGCACCCAGGCGTGCCGCATCCTGCGCGCCGAAGGCCTGCGCGTCATCCTGGTGAACTCCAACCCGGCGACGATCATGACCGACCCGGAGATCGCCGACGCCACCTACGTCGAGCCGATCACCCCCGAGTTCGTCGAGAAGATCATCGCCAAGGAGCGCCCGGACGTCCTGCTGCCGACGCTCGGCGGCCAGACGGCCCTCAACACCGCGATCTCCATGCACGAGCAGGGTGTGCTGGAGAAGTACGGCGTCGAGCTGATCGGCGCCAACGTCGAGGCCATCAACAAGGGCGAGGACCGCGACCTGTTCAAGGGCGTGGTCGAGGCCGTCCGCGAGAAGATCGGGCACGGCGAGTCCGCCCGGTCCGTGATCTGCCACTCCATGGACGACGTGATCGCGGGCGTCGAGACGCTCGGCGGGTACCCCGTCGTCGTCCGGCCCTCCTTCACCATGGGCGGCGCCGGCTCCGGCTTCGCCCACGACGAGGAGGAGCTGCGCCGCATCGCCGGCCAGGGCCTGACGCTCTCCCCGACCACCGAGGTGCTCCTGGAGGAGTCCATCCTCGGCTGGAAGGAGTACGAGCTGGAGCTGATGCGCGACAAGAACGACAACGTCGTGGTCGTCTGCTCCATCGAGAACTTCGACCCCATGGGCGTCCACACCGGAGACTCGATCACCGTCGCGCCCGCGATGACGCTGACCGACCGCGAGTACCAGCGGCTGCGCGACATCGGCATTGCGATCATCCGCGAGGTCGGCGTCGACACCGGCGGCTGCAACATCCAGTTCGCGGTCAACCCCGACGACGGCCGCATCATCGTCATCGAGATGAACCCGCGCGTCTCGCGTTCGTCGGCCCTCGCCTCCAAGGCGACCGGCTTCCCGATCGCCAAGATCGCGGCCAAGCTCGCCGTCGGCTACACCCTCGACGAGATCCCGAACGACATCACGAAGGAGACCCCGGCCTCCTTCGAGCCGACGCTCGACTACGTGGTCGTGAAGGCCCCGCGCTTCGCCTTCGAGAAGTTCCCGAGCGCCGACTCCACGCTGACGACCACCATGAAATCGGTCGGCGAGGCCATGGCCATCGGCCGCAACTTCACCGAGGCCTTCCAGAAGGCGCTGCGCTCGCTGGAGAAGAAGGGCAGCCAGTTCACCTTCGTCGGCGAGCCCGGCGACAAGGACGAGCTGCTGCGCGAGGCCGTCCGGCCCACCGACGGCCGCATCAACACCGTCATGCAGGCCATCCGTGCGGGCGCCACGCCCGAGGAGGTCTTCGAGTACACCAAGATCGACCCCTGGTTCGTCGACCAGCTCTTCCTGATCAAGGAGACCGCCGACGAGCTGGCCGCCGCCGACCGGCTGGACGGCGACCTGCTCGCCGAGGCCAAGCGGCACGGCTTCTCCGACCACCAGATCGCCGAGATCCGCGGGCTGCGCGAGGACGTCGTCCGCGAGGTCCGCCACGCGCTGGGCGTGCGTCCGGTCTACAAGACGGTCGACACCTGCGCCGCCGAGTTCGCGGCGAAGACGCCGTACTTCTACTCCTCCTACGACGAGGAGAGCGAGGTCGCGCCGCGCGAGAAGCCCGCGGTGATCATCCTGGGCTCGGGCCCGAACCGCATCGGCCAGGGCATCGAGTTCGACTACTCCTGCGTCCACGCCTCCTTCGCGCTGAGCGCCGCGGGCTACGAGACCGTGATGGTCAACTGCAACCCGGAGACCGTCTCCACGGACTACGACACCTCCGACCGCCTGTACTTCGAGCCGCTGACGCTGGAAGACGTGCTGGAGATCGTGCACGCGGAGTCGCTGGCCGGCCCGATCGCCGGTGTCGTCGTCCAGCTCGGCGGCCAGACCCCGCTCGGTCTTGCGCAGGCTCTGAAGGACAACGGCGTGCCGATCGTCGGCACCTCGCCCGAGGCCATCCACGCGGCGGAGGACCGGGGCGCCTTCGGGCGCGTGCTCGCCGAGGCCGGCCTGCCGGCCCCCAAGCACGGCACGGCCACCACCTTCGCCGAGGCCAAGGCCATCGCGGACGAGATCGGCTACCCGGTCCTCGTGCGGCCCTCGTACGTGCTCGGCGGCCGCGGCATGGAGATCGTCTACGACGAGACCCGGCTGTCGTCCTACATCGCCGAGTCGACCGAGATCAGCCCCACCCGGCCGGTCCTGGTCGACCGCTTCCTCGACGATGCGATCGAGATCGACGTCGACGCCCTCTACGACGGCGTCGAGCTGTACCTCGGCGGCGTCATGGAGCACATCGAGGAGGCCGGCATCCACTCCGGCGACTCGGCGTGCGCCCTGCCCCCGATCACCCTGGGCGGCTTCGACATCAAGCGCCTGCGGGCCTCCACCGAGGCGATCGCCAAGGGCGTGGGCGTGCGCGGCCTGATCAACATCCAGTTCGCGATGGCCGGCGACATCCTCTACGTGCTGGAGGCCAACCCGCGCGCGTCCCGCACCGTCCCCTTCACCTCGAAGGCGACCGCGGTGCCGCTGGCGAAGGCCGCCGCCCGGATCTCGCTGGGCGCGAGCATCGCCGAGCTGCGGGCGGAGGGACTGCTCCCGGCCACCGGCGACGGCGGCGAGCTGCCGCTGGACGCGCCGATCTCCGTCAAGGAGGCCGTGATGCCGTGGAGCCGCTTCCGGGACACCTCAGGCCGCGGCGTCGACACCGTCCTCGGCCCGGAGATGCGCTCCACCGGCGAGGTCATGGGCATCGACTCCGTCTTCGGCACGGCGTACGCCAAGTCGCAGGCGGGCGCCTACGGCCCGCTGCCCACCAAGGGCCGCGCGTTCATCTCGGTCGCCAACCGCGACAAGCGCTCGATGATCTTCCCGGCGCGCGAGCTGGTCGGCCACGGCTTCGAGCTGCTCGCCACCTCCGGCACGGCCGAGGTGCTCCGGCGCAACGGCATCAACGCCACGGTCGTGCGCAAGCAGTCCGAGGGCACCGGCCCGAACGGTGAGAAGACCATCGTCCAGCTCATCCACGAGGGCGAGGTCGACCTCATCGTCAACACCCCGTACGGCACCGGCGGCCGCCTCGACGGCTACGAGATCCGCACGGCGGCCGTGGCGCGGTCCGTGCCCTGCCTGACGACGGTCCAGGCGCTCGCCGCCGCCGTCCAGGGCATCGACGCCCTCAACCACGGTGACGTGGGCGTCCGCTCGCTCCAGGAACACGCCGAACAGCTGATCGCGGCCCGCGACTAGCAGCCCCGAGGGGGACACCGGAAAACGGTGTCCCCCTCTTCATGAGACCTCTTCGTGAGGCTCCTTCGAGGACATGACCATGTACAAGCTCTTCTTCCGCCTGGTCTTCCAGCGGATGGACCCCGAGCAGGCCCATTACCTGGCGTTCCGCTGGATCCGCCTGGCCGTCCGCGTCCCGGTGCTGCGCACGTTCGTCGCGGCCGCGCTGGCCCCCCGCTACAAGGAGCTGCGCACCGAGGCCTTCGGCCTGCGCATGCACGGCCCCTTCGGGCTCGCGGCCGGCTTCGACAAGAACGCGATCGCGATCGACGGCATGTCGATGCTCGGCTTCGACCATGTCGAGATCGGCACGGTCACCGGCGAGCCGCAGCCCGGCAACCCCAAGCAGCGCCTGTTCCGGCTCGTGAAGGACCGGGCGCTCATCAACCGCATGGGCTTCAACAACGACGGTTCGCTGGCCGTCGCCGCGCGTCTGGCCTCCCGCACGCCCGTCTTCAAGCCCGTGGTCGGCGTCAACATCGGCAAGACCAAGGTCGTGCCCGAGGAGGAGGCCGTCGGCGACTACGTGAAGTCGGCCGAGCGCCTCGCGCCCCACGCCGACTACCTGGTCGTCAACGTGTCCTCGCCGAACACCCCGGGGCTGCGCAACCTCCAGGCCACCGAGGCGCTGCGGCCGCTGCTGAGCGCCGTCCGCGAGGCCGCCGACCGCGTGGTGACCACGCGCCGCGTCCCGCTGCTCGTGAAGATCGCCCCGGACCTCGCCGACGAGGACGTCGACGCGGTCGCCGACCTGGCGGTGGAGCTCGGCCTGGACGGGATCATCGCCACCAACACCACCATCGCGCGCGAGGGCCTCGGGCTGACGTCCGATCCCTCGCTGGTGAAGGAGACCGGCGGGCTGTCCGGCGCGCCCCTGAAGGCCCGCTCCCTGGAGGTGCTGCGCCGCCTCTACGCGCGCGTGGGCGACCGCATCACCCTCGTGGGCGTCGGCGGCGTCGAGACCGCCGAGGACGTCTGGCAGCGCATCCTGGCCGGCGCCACCCTGGTCCAGGGGTACAGCGCCTTCGTCTACGAGGGTCCCTTCTGGGGGCGCGCGATCCACAAGGGCCTCGCCGCGCGCCTGCGCACGAGCCCCTACGCCACTCTCGCCGACGCGGTCGGCGCCGACGTGAGGAAGACGGCATGACCCTGGAGCCCTTCGGCGCGCGGCTGCGTCGCGCCATGGACGAGCGCGGCCCCCTGTGCGTCGGCATCGACCCGCACTCCTCCCTGCTCGCCGAGTGGGGTCTCAATGACGACGTCGCCGGCCTGGAGCGGTTCAGCCGCACGGTCGTCGAGGCGACGGCCGACCGGGTCGCCCTGCTGAAGCCGCAGAGCGCGTTCTTCGAGCGGTTCGGCTCGCGCGGGGTCGCCGTCCTGGAGAGGTCGGTGCAGGAGGCGCGGGCGGCCGGCGCGCTGGTCGTGATGGACGCCAAGCGCGGTGACATCGGCTCGACGATGGCCGCGTACGCCGAGTCCTTCCTGCACAAGGACGCGCCGCTGTTCTCCGACGCGCTCACCGTCTCGCCGTACCTCGGCTACGGGTCGCTCTCGCCGGCGGTGGCGCTGGCCCGCGAGAGCGGTGCGGGGCTGTTCGTGCTGGCGCTGACCTCCAACCCGGAGGGCGGCGAGGTGCAGCACGCGGTGCGCGCCGACGGACGGAACGTGGGCGCGACGATGCTGGCGCACCTGGCCGCCGAGAACCTGGGGGAGGAGCCGCTGGGCTCCTTCGGCGCGGTCGTCGGCGCCACGCTGGGCGACCTGTCGGCGTACGACCTCGACATCAACGGGCCGTTGCTCGCGCCCGGCGTGGGCGCCCAGGGGGCGACCCCGGCCGATCTTCCACGGGTCTTCGGGTCCGCGCTGCGCAACGTCGTGCCGAACGTGAGCCGGGGCGTGCTGCGCCACGGTCCCGACGTCGTCGCTCTGCGTGACGCCGTGGAGCGGTTCGAGCGAGAGGTGCGCGCCGCTGTGGCGTCCGCCTGAGGGGCGCCGGCCGCCCGACCGGGGGCTCGGGCGGGCGGCCGGGGGCCGACTTGAGTCTGGATACATCCTCAAATCCTGGGCACTATGTCTTAAATGTCCGGTCCTATGGAGGCTGACCAGGACTTTTCCTCTGTTCTCGCTGACTCTGGCGGAGTTGGCCGCTAGTCTCCGACGGAGAGTGAACGGGCAGCGTGTTGCTCGTGGCTCACCAGGTGAGGGGCGACTAGGTTCCTCACCGGTCCGTATCCGACAGTTCGACATCCGAGGTGACGTAGGCGTGGCTCTTCCGCCCCTTACCCCCGAACAGCGCGCAGCCGCGCTCGAAAAGGCCGCCGCGGCTCGCCGGGAGCGGGCCGAGGTCAAGAATCGACTCAAGCACTCCGGTGCCTCGCTTCACGAGGTCATCAAGCAGGGTCAGGAAAACGACGTCATCGGCAAGATGAAGGTCTCCGCCCTCCTGGAGTCGCTCCCGGGCGTGGGCAAGGTCCGCGCCAAGCAGATCATGGAGCGACTCGGCATCTCCGAGAGCCGCCGCGTGCGCGGTCTCGGTTCCAACCAGATCGCCTCCCTGGAGCGTGAGTTCGGCAGCACCGGCTCCTGATTCCCGGGTCCTGCCGGGAAGGGAGTCCCGGGCACTCCGGGATTGCTGGAATAATCGCTGCATGGCTGCAACATTCCGGGGGACGACCCCCGAGCCCCCGGACGTACGTCCGCGGCTGACCGTGCTCTCCGGCCCCTCCGGGGTCGGCAAGAGCACGGTCGTCGCCCATATGCGCAAGGAACACCCCGAGGTGTGGCTCTCGGTGTCGGCGACGACCCGTAGGCCCCGCCCCGGCGAGCAGCACGGTGTCCACTACTTCTTCGTCACCGACGAGGAGATGGACAAGCTGATCGCCAACGGCGAGCTGCTGGAGTGGGCCGAGTTCGCCGGCAACCGCTACGGCACTCCGCGTGCCGCCGTGCTGGAGCGCCTGGAGTCGGGCGAGCCGGTCCTCCTGGAGATCGACCTCCAGGGCGCCCGGCAGGTCCGCGAGTCCATGCCCGAGGCCCAACTGGTGTTCCTGGCTCCTCCCTCCTGGGAGGAGCTGGTGCGCCGGCTCACCGGGCGGGGCACCGAACCCCCCGAGGTCATCGAGCGCCGCCTCGCGGCGGCGAAGATCGAACTCGCGGCCGAGCCGGAGTTCGACGTGACCCTGGTCAACACCTCCGTCGAGGACGTGGCGCGTGAGCTGCTAGCCTTGATGGATGTTGTGTGATCGCGGGTCCTTCATGACTTCCGTGATCACGACCGGTCTTTTCCCATCCATCGGAAGGTAGAGCGTGTCCTCTTCCATCTCCGCGCCCGAGGGCATCATCAACCCGCCGATCGACGAGCTCCTCGAGGCCACCGACTCGAAGTACAGCCTCGTGATCTACGCGGCCAAGCGGGCCCGCCAGATCAACGCGTACTACTCGCAGCTCGGCGAGGGCCTCCTCGAGTACGTCGGTCCGCTCGTCGACACCCACGTCCACGAGAAGCCGCTCTCGATCGCCCTCCGCGAGATCAACGCCGGTCTGCTGACGTCCGAGGCTGTCGAAGGCCCGGCCCAGTAGTATTTTCGGCTCGCAATTGGTTTTTCCACAGGCCCGGCAGCGCGACTGCCGGGCCTGTGGTGTGTGATGGACCCGTACGCCGGGAGCCGCGGCGGACGAGTCGTCGAAGGTCGGGGAGAGACGGTGGACAAGCCGAAGGTCGTTCTCGGGGTCAGTGGGGGCATCGCCGCCTACAAGGCCTGCGAGCTGCTGCGCAGACTGACGGAGTCGGGTCATGACGTACGCGTCGTCCCCACCGCCTCCGCGTTGCACTTCGTCGGCGCCGCCACCTGGTCCGCCCTCTCCGGTCACCCCGTCTCCACGGAGGTCTGGGACGACGTCCACGAGGTCCCGCACGTTCGCATCGGCCAGCACGCCGACCTGGTGGTCGTCGCCCCGGCCACGGCCGACACGCTCGCCAGGGCCGCCCACGGCCTTGCCGACGACCTCCTCACCAACACCCTGCTCACCGCCCGCTGTCCGGTCGTCTTCGCCCCCGCGATGCACACCGAGATGTGGGAGCACCCGGCCACCCAGGAGAACGTGGCGACGCTGCGCCGCCGGGGCGCCGTCGTGATCGAACCGGCCGTCGGCCGCCTCACCGGCGTCGACACCGGCAAGGGCCGGCTGCCCGATCCCGGCGAGATCTTCGAGGTCTGCCGGCGCGTCCTGGCCAGGGGCGTGCGGGAGCCCGACCTGACCGGCCGGCACGTGGTGGTGAGCGCCGGCGGCACCCGCGAGCCCCTCGACCCGGTCCGCTTCCTCGGTAACCGCTCCTCCGGCAAGCAGGGCTACGCCCTCGCCCGCACCGCCGCCGCCCGGGGCGCCCGCGTCACGCTGATCGCGGCGAACACCGGGCTGCCCGACCCGGCCGGGGTCGACGTCGTCCAGGTCGGCACCGCCGTGCAACTGCGCGAGGCCGTCCTGAAGGCGGCCGCCGACGCCGACGCGGTCGTCATGGCGGCCGCCGTGGCGGATTTCCGGCCGGAGACCTACGCGACCGGAAAGATCAAGAAGAAGGACGGCAAGGAACCGGACCCGATCGTCCTGGTGCGAAATCCGGACATCCTCGCGGAGGTGTCCGCCGACCGGGCGCGCCCCAATCAGGTGGTCGTGGGCTTCGCCGCCGAGACCGACGACGTGCTCGCCAACGGTCGGAAGAAGCTCCGCCGCAAGGGGTGCGATCTGCTGGTGGTGAACGAGGTGGGGGAGCGCAGGACGTTCGGATCCGAGGAGAACGAGGCGGTCGTGCTGGGGGCCGACGGCAGTGAAACGCCCGTGGCACACGGCCCCAAGGAGGCCCTGGCCGAAATCGTGTGGGACCTGGTGACGCGGCGACTCGGCTGACTGTTCGATACGCCTCGCCGATGCCTCGTGCCTCGCTCGATTCGGTCGCGGGCCCCTGGCCAAGGGCGCTCGGCTTTCGGCAGAATGCCCGTGCCGCAGGTCACAGCGCTCCCGAGAGGCGAGACGGGTGGGCCGGTGGCAGGGCACGACCGATAAACTGTTCTCGGACGACGCCGGGCGCAGCTCCCGTCGCGTCCGCCAATGATCAGCCAGCAGCCGCTGCAACCCCAGGGAGCGTTGTGTCCCGTCGCCTGTTCACTTCGGAGTCTGTGACCGAGGGTCACCCCGACAAGATCGCTGACCAGATCAGCGACACCATTCTCGACGCCCTGCTGCGTGAGGACCCGACCTCCCGGGTCGCCGTCGAGACCCTGATCACGACCGGCCTGGTGCACGTGGCCGGTGAGGTCACCACCAAGGCCTACGCGCCGATCCCCCAGCTCGTGCGCGACAAGATCCTCGAGATCGGCTACGACTCCTCCAAGAAGGGCTTCGACGGCGCCTCCTGCGGCGTCTCGGTGTCCATCGGCGCGCAGTCCCCGGACATCGCCCAGGGCGTCGACACGGCGTACGAGACCCGCGTCGAGGGCGACGAGGACGAGCTGGACCGCCAGGGCGCGGGCGACCAGGGCCTGATGTTCGGCTACGCCTCCGACGAGACGCCGACGCTGATGCCGCTGCCCATCTTCCTGGCGCACCGCCTGTCGAAGCGGCTGTCGGACGTCCGCAAGAACGGGACCATCCCCTACCTGCGCCCCGACGGCAAGACCCAGGTCACCATCGAGTACGACGGCGACAAGGCGGTCCGCCTGGACACCGTCGTGGTCTCCTCGCAGCACGCGTCCGACATCGACCTGGACTCGCTGCTGGCCCCCGACATCCGTGAGTTCGTCGTGGAGCCCGAGCTCAAGGCGCTTCTGGACGACGGCATCAAGCTCGACACCGAGAACTACCGCCTGCTGGTCAACCCGACCGGCCGCTTCGAGATCGGCGGCCCGATGGGCGACGCCGGCCTCACCGGTCGCAAGATCATCATCGACACCTACGGCGGTTTCGCCCGCCACGGCGGCGGCGCCTTCTCGGGCAAGGACCCGTCCAAGGTGGACCGCTCGGCCGCCTACGCGATGCGCTGGGTGGCGAAGAACGTCGTCGCCGCGGGTCTCGCCGCGCGCTGCGAGGTCCAGGTCGCCTACGCGATCGGCAAGGCGGAGCCGGTCGGTCTCTTCGTCGAGACCTTCGGCACGGCCAAGATCGACGCCGAGAAGATCGAGAAGGCCATCGACGAGGTCTTCGACCTCCGGCCGGCCGCGATCATCCGCGACCTCGACCTGCTGCGCCCGATCTACGCCCAGACCGCTGCCTACGGCCACTTCGGCCGTGAGCTTCCCGACTTCACCTGGGAGCGCACGGACCGCGTGGACGCGCTGCGCAAGGCCGCGGGTCTGTAGTCCAGCCCCTCAGCGAAACGCCGAGGCCCGGCTCTCCTCGGAGGGCCGGGCCTCGGCGCGTCCCGGCGGGTCTCGTCCCGGTGCGGGAGTGCGGTGAAACCACGCAGGTCCGTGCCGCTGCCGGCTTGAACCCGGCAGGGTGACGCCGGGGCGCCTTCGGGCGTCCTCGGTTGTCAGTGGGGTTTGGTAAGAATGCAGGTGTGAGCAGCGAGAACGGGCAGGGGGGCGGCGAGGCCGGGGAGGGCGCGCCGCCGGAACAGCTCGCGCTCATCCGGGAGAGCGTGCGCAACGCGAAGACCCCGCGGGCCAAGCCGAGGACGTGGCGGGGGGCCGCGCTGGCGAAGGAGCTCCCTGTCGCGCGGGTGCTGGTCGACAAGGGTGTGCTCCATCTCGACCGGTACTTCGACTATGCCGTCCCGGAGGAGCTGGACGCCGACGCACAACCCGGGGTGCGGGTACGGGTGCGGTTCGGGGCCGGCCGGCACCGGGTGCGGGAGGGGCGGCGCGAGGGCGGGGGGCTCATCGACGGCTTCCTCGTCGAGCGGCTCCCCGAGTCCGACTACTCGGGGCCGCTGGCCGCACTTGCCCAGGTCGTCTCGCCCGAGCCGGTGCTGAGCCCGGAGCTGCTGGGGCTGGCGCGGGCCGTCGCCGACCGGTACGCGGGGAGCCTGGCCGATGTGCTGCAGCTGGCCGTGCCGCCCCGCAACGCGCGAGCCGAGCAGCGCCCCTCGCCCGCGCCGCTCCCGCCGCCTGCGCCGCCGCAGACCGGGACCTGGGGGAGGTACGAGCGGGGGAGCGCGTTCCTGGAGTCGCTGGAGTCCGGCGGCGCGCCGCGGGCCGTGTGGAACGCGCTGCCCGGTCCCGGGTGGACCGAGGAGATGGCACGGGCCGTCGCCGCGACGCTCGCATCGGGACGCGGGGCCCTGGTCGTCGTACCTGACGGACGGGCCGCCGCGCGTCTCGACGCGGCGCTGACGGCGTTGCTGGGGGAGGGGCGGCATGCGCTGCTCACCGCCGACGCCGGGCCCGAGAAGCGGTACCGGGAGTGGCTCGCGGTGCGACGCGGGTCCGTGCGGGCGGTCGTCGGAACGCGTGCCGCGATGTTCGCCCCGGTCCAGGACCTCGGACTGGTCGCCCTCTGGGACGACGGGGACGACAGCCACAGTGAGCAGCATGCCCCGCAGCCCCATGCCCGGGAGGTGCTGCTGCTGCGGGCCGCGCAGGACAAGTGCGGTTTCCTGCTGGGGGGTTGGAGCTTCACGGTCGAGGGCGCCCAGCTCGTGGAGACCGGGTGGGCGCGGCCGCTGGTCGCCGGCCGGGAGCAGGTGCGGCGGGCCGCTCCGCTGGTGCGGACCGTGGGGGACCAGGATCTGGCGCGGGACGAGGCCGCCCGGGCCGCTCGGCTGCCCACCCTCGCCTGGCAGGCGGTCCGCGAGGGGCTGCGGCACGGGCCGGTGCTCGTGCAGGTGCCCCGGCGCGGGTACGTGCCGCGGATGGCGTGTGCGCAGTGCCGTGCCGCCGCCCGGTGCCGGCACTGCTCCGGGCCACTGGAGGCGCGCGACGGGGGCGCGGCGGGCGCCGGTGCCCTGTGGTGCGCGTGGTGCGGGCGCGAGGAGAGCGCCTGGCACTGCCCCGAGTGCGGCTCGTTCCGTCTGCGGGCGCAGAT
Source organism: Streptomyces sp. NPDC037083 (assembly GCF_055606485.1). Classification (NCBI taxonomy): domain Bacteria; kingdom Bacillati; phylum Actinomycetota; class Actinomycetes; order Kitasatosporales; family Streptomycetaceae; genus Streptomyces; species Streptomyces sp. NPDC037083. The sequence continues at coordinate 408,618 of NZ_JBVJSQ010000006.1, forward strand.
CGTGGGCGCGCGACGCACCGCCGAGGAACTGGGGCGGGCGTTTCCCGCCGTGCCGGTGCGTACGTCCGGGCGTGAGCACGTGCTGGACACGGTGCCTGCGTCGCCCGCGCTCGTCGTGTCCACGCCCGGCGCCGAGCCGGTCGCCGAGGACGGCTACGCGGCCGCGTTGCTGCTGGACGGCTGGGCCATGCTCGGCCGCCCCGACCTGCGGGCCGGGGAGGACGCGTTGCGTCGCTGGATCGCGGCCGCCGCGCTGGTGCGTCCGCAGGAGGCCGGGGGGACCGTGGTCGTCGTCGCCGAGCCGACCCTGCGGCCCGTGCAGGCGCTGGTGCGCTGGGACCCCGTGGGGCACGCGGTGCGTGAACTCGCCGAGCGGGCCGAGCTGGGCTTTCCGCCGGTGTCGCGGATGGCCGCGGTGTCGGGGTCCGCGGAGGCGCTGGCCGCGTTCCTGGGAGCCGTCGAACTGCCTCGGGAGGCCGAGCTGCTGGGCCCTGTCCCGGTCCCGGCCACCCCCGCCGGGCGGCCTCGGCGTCCGGGAGCGCCGCCGCCCGGGGAGCAGTGGGAACGGGCGCTGATCCGGGTGCCGCCGGGGAGGGGCGCGGCGCTGGCCGCCGCGTTGAAGGCGGCGCAGGCGGCTCGGATGGCCCGGGGCGGTGAGGAGGCCGTGCGAGTGCGGATCGACCCGCCGGACATCGGGTGAGGGGTGTTGCCGGCAGGGTACGGGGGCGTTTCCCTGCTGTCTGCAGCATGGGGCCCGCGGTCTGGGGCCGGGCACCGGGTGGCCGCTGTCGTCTGCCGACCGGCGGCGGGTGGGACGGCTGCCTGCGGCCCGCTGCCGGGGTGGCCGCTGTCGTCCCCCGACCGACGGCCGCTTGGGGGCGGCAGCGGGTGGGACGGGTGTGCGGTGGGTGGCGGGGAGGGGGATGAGGGGGACATGCGGCTGCCCTCTCGGATCTTGCCGAGAGGGCAGGGCGGGGACGCTGTCGGGGGCGTGGTGTCCGGGCGGACGCGTCAGCCGTTGCGCGGGCCGGGGAACACGGTCGGCCTCGCCTCGTCGCGCAGCGCCGGGCTGCCGGCCGTCGGCTGGGTCGGCATCGAGCGGGCGGCGGGAACGGTGGGAACCGCCGGGATGCCCGTGTTCACGCTGACCGTGCGGGCGCCTGCCGGCTCCGTCGGCCGCTCGGCCTCGGCCGTGGCCGTCGCCGCGGCGGGGGCGGTGGCAGTGGCGGTGGCGGTGGCGGTCTGCGCGGTGGCTCGGCGGGCGCCGTAGCGGCGATGGACCGCCTGCTTGGTGACCCCGAGCGCGGAGCCCACCGCGTCCCACGAGAAACCGAGCGATCGGTCGAAGTCCACCGCCGCGGTGACCAGGGTCTCGACGCTGTCCCGCAGCTCCTGGGCGAGGCGGACCGTGGGGGCGGGGGCGCGTCCGTAGACGACGAAGCCCGTGGAGGGGCCGGAGCGCCGCGGGCGGTAGACGTTGCCCAGCTGGGCGGTGAGGGTGCGCAGTGCGTCCACCTGCCGGCGGACCCGCTCGATGTCCCGCACCAGCAAGTGCAGGCTGGCCCGGGCCTGGGCGTCGTGGGTTGCATGGTCGGCCATGAACAAGCCTCTCGAACCGGCGTTGAAGAAGGTGTGGTCAACTCTTTCTTGACCAACGCGGGTTCGCTCCGCTGGTCACGGTGTGGGGGCGTATGGGCATATGCGTACGCCCCCTGGTCGGGGATGCGCGCGGCTCGGCCGCCGGGCCTCGCCGACTTCGTCTCCCACCCTCGCGCGCCGTGTCCGGTGGGGTGGGGAACCGCGCGTCTCCTGGAGGGCGTTACGGGGTGGGCGGCCGGCCGTTCACCCGCGCAAAAAGGGGTCTGCGGTGGCTCAGGCCGTCGTCCTAGACTTGTGTGCTGCCCGTCGTCCGTCCCTCCGAGAGGCCCCGCCCACTCATGAAGCTCGTCTTCGCCGGCACCCCCGAGGTCGCCGTCCCCGCTCTGGACGCTCTGATCGCCTCCGGGCGTCACGAGGTGGCCGCCGTCGTCACGCGCCCCGACGCGCCGGCCGGGCGGGGGCGCAGGCTGGTCGCCTCTCCCGTCGCCCAGCGGGCCGAGGAGGCCGGCATCGAGGTGCTGAAGCCGGTCAAGCCCCGGGATCCCGAGTTCCTGGCGCGGCTGAAGGAGATCGCGCCCGACTGCTGCCCCGTCGTGGCCTACGGGGCGCTGCTGCCCAGGGTGGCCCTGGACATCCCCGCCCACGGCTGGGTCAACCTGCACTTCTCGCTGCTGCCCGCCTGGCGCGGGGCCGCTCCCGTGCAGCACGCCATCATGGCGGGGGACGAGATCACCGGCGCCTCCACCTTCCTCATCGAGGAGGGGCTGGACTCGGGGCCGGTGTACGGGACGGTCACCGAGGAGATCCGGTCCACCGACACCAGCGGCGACCTGCTCACCCGGCTGGCGTTCGCGGGCAGTGGGCTGCTCTCCGCGACCATGGACGGGATCGAGGACGGCGCCCTGAAGGCCGTGCCGCAGCCGGGCGAGGGGATCACCCTCGCGCCGAAGATCACCGTGGAGGACGCCCTGGTCGACTGGGCCACGCCGGCGCTGCGCGTCGACCGCGTCGTGCGCGGCTGTACCCCCGCCCCGGGGGCCTGGACCACCTTCCGCGGTGAGCGGCTCAAGCTCATCCAGGTCCTGCCCGTTCCCGAGCGGACCGACCTCGCGCCGGGCGCTCTGGCCGTCGGCAAGAACAGCGTCCACGTGGGCACCGGCTCGTACGCGGTGGAGCTGGTGTGGGTGCAGGCGCAGGGCAAGAAGCCGATGCGGGCCGCCGACTGGGCGCGGGGCGTCCGCATCGGTGAGGAAGAGGTCCTCGGGGCGTAACGCTCCTGCATGGGCCCCGTCCTGCCCGACTGCGGGTCCGTCCGGTCCGCGAGGTCGGGCGGCGCGCGCTTCGACGTACGCTGGTCGCATCTTTCATCCTGCAATCCGGAGCACCTTTTCGTGAGCGAACAGCCCCAGCGTCCCCGCAAGTCGGGCAAGCCCTACCGCCGGCCCCAGAAGGACCCCGTCCGCCTCCTCGCCTTCGAGGCGCTGCGAGCCGTGGACGAGCGGGACGCGTACGCCAACCTCGTGCTCCCGCCCCTGCTGCGCAAGGCGCGGGAGAAGGAGGGACCCGACAAGTTCGACGGGCGCGACGCGGCCCTGGCCACCGAGCTGGTCTACGGGACGCTGCGTCGGCAGGGGACGTACGACGCCGTCATCTCCGCGTGCGTCGACCGACCGCTGCGCGAGGTCGATCCGCCGGTCCTCGACGTCCTCAGCCTCGGCGCGCACCAGCTGCTGGGGACGCGCATCCCGACGCACGCCGCGGTGTCCGCCACCGTGGACCTCGCCCGGGTCGTCCTCGGCGACGGGCGTTCCAAGTTCGTCAACGCCGTGCTGCGGAAGATCGCCCAGCACGATCTCGACGAGTGGATCGAGAGGGTCGCGCCGCCCTACGACGACGATCCCGAGGACCACCTCGCCGTCGTGCACTCCCACCCGCGCTGGGTCGTCTCCGCGCTCTGGGACTCCCTCGGCGGCGGGCGGGCCGGGATCGAGGACCTGCTGGAGGCGGACAACGAGCGGCCCGAGGTCACGCTGGTGGCCCGGCCCGGGCGGGCCACGACCGAGGAGCTGCTCCGCGAGGAGGCCGCGGTCGCGGGCCGCTGGTCGCCGTACGCGGTCCGGCTCACCGAGGGCGGCGAGCCCGGCGCCATCGACGCCGTGCGGGACGGACGGGCCGGCGTGCAGGACGAGGGCAGTCAGCTCGTGGCGCTCGCCCTGGCGAACGCGCCCCTCGACGGGCCGGACACGAAGTGGCTGGACGGGTGTGCCGGCCCCGGCGGCAAGGCAGCGCTGCTCGCCGCCCTCGCCGCCGAGCGGGGGGCCGCCCTCCTGGCCTCCGAGAAGCAGCCGCACCGGGCGGGCCTGGTCGCCAAGGCGCTGGCCGGCAACCCCGGGCCCTACCAGGTCATCGCCGCCGACGGCACGCGTCCGCCATGGCGGCCGGGCTCCTTCGACCGCGTGCTGATGGACGTGCCGTGCACCGGACTCGGCGCCCTGCGCCGACGGCCCGAGGCGCGGTGGCGGCGTCGGCCGGAGGACCTCGACGGCTTCGGTCCGCTGCAGCGCGGACTGCTGCGGACGGCCCTGGACTCCGTCCGGGTCGGAGGCGTCGTCGGATACGCCACCTGCTCGCCGCACCTCGCCGAGACCAGGGCCGTCGTCTCCGACGTGCTCAAGCAGTGCCCGGAGGCGGAGTTGATCGACGCGCGCCCCCTGCTGCCCGGCGTGCCGGCCCTGGGCGAGGGCCCCGACGTCCAGCTGTGGCCCCACCTGCACGGGACCGACGCGATGTACCTGGCCCTGATCAGGAAAACCGGCTGACGATCCCACAGCCCGCCGCCGCTCGGGCAACGGCACCACCGCAGCCCCGGCACCGTCTCATCCAGCGTGCCCGGGCCCCGGCCTGAACGGGCTCGGCCCCGGCCTGGGCATAGGCGGCGGGTCCGAACAGGCCCGGCACCGGCCGGCAGGGGCACTGGCACAGGTCCGAGCAGCAGCCCTGGCATCGGCTTGGCCAAGCCCGACATCAACCCGGACAGGTCCGCCGGCGGCCCGGCACTGGCCTGGTCAGGGGCCGCGGGTCCGGACAGGCCTGGAGCCGGCTCGGGCATGGGGCACAGGCCCGGGCAGCAGCCCCGGTATGGGCCGGACGGGCCTGACATCGACTCGGACAGGTCCGCCGGCGTCCGGCTCTGGCCTGGGCGGGGCGGCGGCCCCCGGCCTGGACAGCTCGGCCCCGGCTTGGACAGGGGCACTGGTACCGGTCTCGGCACCAGTAGGGCCCGGACGGCCCCGGCCGAGGCAGGAGCCCCGGGGCGGGCAGGCCCGGCATCGCCCCGGGCAGGCCCGGCACGAGCCCGCGCAGCGGCTCCGACCATGGGCAGGGGCAGGTGCACCGCCCCGCTGCACCGGCGCCGGCCCGGACGGGCCCGCCGGCGGCCCGCGCACCGGCTCCGGCACCGGCACCGGCCCCGGCGGACTCCGCCCGGGCGCCGGCTGCGCCCGGGCAGGCCCAGGGTGGCCTGGCTCCGCCGTTCCCGGTGCCGGACGCAGCGGCCGGACGCGGTGAGGGCCGGCCCGGCGCTCGTTGAGCGTCGGGCCGGCCCTCACCGTCGGTGTGTGTCCCGGAGGGTCAGTCGGTGCCGAACTCCATCGCCGCGCGGTCCAGCAGCTCGTCCGCGTCGGAGACCTCGCCGCGGGAGGCGATGGCCTCGGCGCCGCCCTGCGGCATCTCCGGCATGGTGCCGATGAGGCCGGTCGAGGCCGCCTGGGCCGCGCCGATGGCGGGGCTGCCGGTGCCGATCAGACCGAGCCCGGCGTATTGCTCCAGCTTGGCGCGCGAGTCGGCGATGTCGAGGTTGCGCATGGTGAGCTGGCCGATCCGGTCGACGGGACCGAACGCGGAGTCCTCGGTGCGCTCCATGGAGAGCTTGTCCGGGTGGTAGCTGAACGCCGGGCCCGTGGTGTCGAGGAGCGAGTAGTCCTCGCCGCGCCGCAGCCGCAGGGTCACCTCGCCGGTGACGGCCGCGCCGACCCAGCGCTGGAGCGACTCCCGGATCATCAGCGCCTGCGGGTCCAGCCAACGGCCCTCGTACATGAGGCGGCCCAGGCGCCGCCCCTCATTGTGGTACTGGGCGACGGTGTCCTCGTTGTGGATCGCGTTGACCAGGCGCTCGTAGGCGGCGTGCAGCAGGGCCATGCCCGGGGCCTCGTAGATGCCGCGGCTCTTGGCCTCGATGATCCGGTTCTCGATCTGGTCGGACATGCCGAGGCCGTGGCGGCCGCCGATGGCGTTGGCCTCCATCACCAGGTCGACGGGGGAGGCGAACTCCTTGCCGTTGACCGTCACCGGGCGGCCCTGGTCGAAGCCGATCGTCACGTCCTCGGCGGCGATCTCGACCGACGGGTCCCAGAACCGGACGCCCATGATGGGCTCGACGGTCTCGACGCCGGTGTCCAGGTGCTCCAGGGTCTTGGCCTCGTGGGTGGCGCCCCAGATGTTGGCGTCGGTGGAGTACGCCTTCTCCGTGCTGTCCCGGTAGGGCAGGCCGTGGGCGAGCAGCCACTCCGACATTTCCTTGCGGCCGCCGAGCTCGGTCACGAAGTCCGCGTCCAGCCAGGGCTTGTAGATCCGCAGGTGCGGGTTGGCGAGCAGGCCGTAGCGGTAGAACCGCTCGATGTCGTTGCCCTTGAAGGTCGAGCCGTCGCCCCAGATCTGGACGTCGTCCTCGAGCATGGCCCTCACCAGCAGGGTGCCCGTGACGGCCCGGCCCAGCGGAGTGGTGTTGAAGTAGGCGCGGCCGCCCGAGCGGATGTGGAACGCCCCGCAGGTGAGCGCGGCAAGGCCCTCCTCGACCAGCGCGGCGCGGCAGTCGACCAGGCGCGCGATCTCGGCGCCGTACGTCTTCGCGCGGCCGGGCACCGAGGCGATGTCGGGCTCGTCGTACTGGCCGATGTCGGCGGTGTAGGTGCACGGGACGGCGCCCTTGTCACGCATCCACGCGACCGCGACCGAGGTGTCGAGCCCGCCGGAGAAGGCGATGCCGACGCGCTCGCCGGCGGGAAGGGAGGTGAGGACCTTGGACATAGGAAGATTATGCATGAACTCGCATGGTCATGCAAAGGGGTCCCCGGCGCCCGCCCTCGCGGGCTCCTTCGCGCCGGTCGCGCCGTCGTCCCGGGCCAGCCGGTGCGGCCACCACACCTTCGGCCCGACGTCCAGGAACAGCGCCGTGACCAGGACCGACCGCACGATGAAGGTGTCCAGCAGGACGCCCAGGGCCACCGCGAAGCCGATCTCCGCGAAGCCGACCATGGGGAGCGTGCCGAGGGCGGCGAAGGTGCCGGCCAGGACCAGGCCCGCCGAGGTGATCACCGCGCCGGTCGCCGCCAGGCCCGTCACCACCCCCTCCCGGGTGCCCTGGTGGGCGGCCTCCTCGCGGATCCGGGTGGTCAGGAAGATGTTGTAGTCGATGCCCAGGGCCACCAGGAACACGAAGACGAACAGGGGGAAGTCCGTGGACTCGCCCGCGTAGTCGAACACGTGACGGAAGGCCAGCGCGCTGATGCCCAGGGCCGCCGCGAAGGACAGGATGACCGTCCCGACCAGCAGCAGCGGGGCGATCAGGGCGCGCAGCAGGCCGCAGAGGATCACCAGGACCACGATCAGGACCAGCGGGATGATCACGATGTTGTCGTGCGTGGTCGCCGCGTCCATGTCCAGCAGGGCCGCCGTGCCGCCGCCCACCTGGGCGTCGGCGTCCGGCACCGCGTGCACCGCGTCCCGGACCCGCTCCACGGTCTGCTTCGCGGCCTCGCTGTCCGCAGGGGCGGTCATCGTCGCCTCGAACAGCACCTTGCCCTCGTGCACGGGTTTGGTGCCCGGCGGCAGTGCGAGGGAGGTGGGCACGACGCCGTCGGTGGCGGCCACCGTCTGTCTCACCTGCCCGGCCCGGGCCTGGTCGGAGATGACGACGAGCGGATCGCCGCTGCCTCCGGGGAAGTACTTCGCCGACACCTCCTGGCCGGTGATCGAGTCGGGCTTGCCGGTGAACGCGTCCGCGTTGGCGATGCCCTCCGCGCGCAGCTGGATCAGGCCCAGGGAGCAGACCGCCAGGACGAGCGCCGTCACCGCCCAGATCATGCGCGGGCGGCGGGCGATGCCCCGGCCGGTGCGGGCCCAGACGCCGTGCTCGGTCGGGTCGGCCGAACCGGAGTGCGGGATCACCGGCCAGAAGATCCAGCGGCCGAAGATCACCAGCAGCGCCGGGAAGAGGGTCGTCATCGCGAGCAGCGCCACCGCCACGCCGATCGCCGCCACCGGACCCAGACCGGCGGTGGAGTTCATCTCGGCGACCGTCAGGACGAGCATGCTCAGGACGACCGTGGCGCCCGAGGCCAGCACCGCCGGGCCGGCCCGGTGCAGCGCCCGGGCCATCGCCTCGTGCCGGTCGTCGTGACGGCGCAACTCCTCGCGGTAACGGGCGACCAGCAGCAGGGCGTAGTCCGTCCCCGCGCCGAACACGAGCACCGTCAGGATGCCGGCGCTCTGGCCGTTCACCGTCAGACCGCCGTTCTGTGCCAGGAAGTAGATCAGCGCCTGCGCGGTGAACAGGGCGGCGACCACGGCGAGCACCGGGACGAGCAGGAGGGTGGGACTGCGATAGGTGATCAGGAGCATGACGACGACCACCGCCATCGCCGACAGCAGCAGGGTGGAGTCGATGCCCTCGAAGGCCTCGGAGAAGTCCGCCGAGGTGCCGCCGGGGCCGGTGATGTGCACGGCGAACCCGGCTCCGCCGTCGCCGACGACGTCACGGATCGAGTCGACGGCCGGGGCGATGCGCTGCCAGCCCTGCTCGTCCATGGTGATCGGCACGAGGATCTGGGCGGCGCGGGGGTCGCTCGGGCGGTCGAAGATCGGGCCACGGGTCTCGGCGCCCCGGATGCCGTGGTCGGCGAGCTGCCGGAGCCGGACGGCGTCCTCGGCGATCTGCGCCCGGTCCTGTGCCGTCAGACCGCCGTCACGGGCGTAGACGACGACCGCCGGGATCTGCTCGGGCCGGAAATCCTCCGAGACCTCCAGGACCTGGGTCGACTCGGCCGACCCCGGCAGCCAGGAGGCCGCGTCGTTGTCCTGGGCGTCGGTGAGCTTCGAGGCGAAGGGTGCCATCAGGAACAGCACCACCAGCCACAGTGCGAGCACCAGCCACTTCGCGCGCCGCCCGCACACGAGGTGCGCGATCCCACGGTTGCCGTTCATACCCACCCCCGCAGCGGCGCCCCGTGCGGGACGCGGGGAACTGCGCGCCCGGCCGCGGACGGCCGGCACCGGGCGAACGACCGTATCCATCCCGGACCGATGCCACCACCCCCCGGAGGGCATGGCAGTCTTGGGGCATGGCCGTGCAGATCAACCCCAGCATCCTGTCCGCAGACTTCGCCCGCCTTGCGGACGAGGCGAAGGCGGTCGAAGGAGCCGACTGGCTCCACGTCGACGTCATGGACAACCATTTCGTCCCGAACCTCACGCTCGGTGTGCCGGTCGTAGAGTCTCTGGCCCGTGCGACGGACACTCCGCTGGACTGCCATCTGATGATCGAGGCCCCCGATCGCTGGGCCCCGCAGTACGTCGAGGCGGGTGCCTCGTCCGTCACCTTTCACGTCGAGGCGGCCGCAGCGCCCGTGCGGCTCGCCCGCGAGATCCGCGCCAAGGGGGCGCGTGCCTCCATGGCGCTCAGGCCGGCCACGCCCATCGAGCCGTACGAGGACCTGCTGCCCGAGCTCGACATGCTGCTGATCATGACGGTCGAGCCGGGCTTCGGCGGCCAGGCCTTCCTCGACATCATGCTCCCCAAGATCCGCCGGACCCGCGAGTTGATCAGCAAGCACGGTCTCGACCTGTGGCTGCAGATCGACGGCGGAGTGTCGGCCGCCACGATCGAGCGGTGCGCCGAGGCGGGCGCGGACGTGTTCGTGGCCGGTTCCGCCGTGTACGGCGCCGACGACCCGGCCGAGGCGGTCCGTGGCCTGCGGGCTCAAGCCGAGGCGGCGACCGCCGGAGCGACCTGGGGTTGTGAACACTGAACCCGACCACTTACCGACAGGAATGTGAACGGCTCCCATCAGAGCTGATCAACTGCGCCGGATCTGCGAGGATGAACGGCGTATCCAGAGTGTGAACAGCAGTGAGGAGATCGCCGTGTCGGGTATGTCGGCGGGCCGGTCAGCCATGCGGATGGGACCCGCTGAGCTGGTGCAGGCGGCGGCCATGGCCCGCCGCTTCTACCTCGAGGGCAAGTCCAAGATCCAGATCGCGGAGGAGTTCGGCGTCAGCCGCTTCAAGGTGGCCCGGGTCCTGGAGACCGCCCTCGAACGGGATCTCGTACGGATCGAGATCCGCGTGCCGGCCGAACTGGACGCCGAGCGCTCCGACGCGCTCCGCGCCCGCTACGGCCTCAGGCACGCCGTCGTGGTCGAGTCCCCGGCCGAGGCCGAGGAGACCACGGACCCTGAGAACCTGGGGGAAGTGGCCGCCGACCTGCTCGGCGAACTGGTCAATGAGGGGGATGTACTGGGGCTGGCCTGGGGCCGGTCCACGATTCACATGGCGGCGGCGCTGGACCGGCTGCCGCCGTGCACGGTCGTGCAGTTGACGGGTGTGTACGACGCCGGGACCGCCGAGCGCGGTTCGGTCGAGGCGGTCCGCCGCGCCGCTCAGGTGTCCGGCGGCGACGCGCACCCCATCTACGCGCCGATGCTGCTGCCGGACGCGGCCACCGCGACCGCGCTGCGCCACCAGACCGGAATCGCCCGGGCCTTCGAGTACTTCGACAAGGTCACGGTCGCCTGCGTCTCCATCGGCTCCTGGGAGCCGGGCATCTCGACGGTGCACGACATGCTCAGCGACGAGGAGCGGGGACACTACGCCTCGCTCGGCGTCGCCGCCGAGATGTCCGCGCACCTCTTCGACGCCGAGGGCCGCAGAGTCGGACGGGACCTGGGCGAGCGGTGCATCACGGTCAAGGCCGACCAGCTGCGCAGGATCCCCGAGGTCGTCGCGATCGCGGGCGGTCAGCGCAAGGCGGCCGCGATCGACGCGGTCCTGCGGTCGGGGCTCGTCACCAGCCTGGTGACGGACACGTCCGCCGCCGACTACCTGATGACGGCGGGCTCGACACCCAAGCCCGCCCTCAACCGGTCTGACCCGGACGGGATCTGACGGTAGATCAGAGAGAGGGGGGCGGTCGTTCGGGCCGTCCCCCTCTGCCGTAACCACCACTCGCTCAGGACGGTGCCTGGATGACGGAGCACGTGCTCACGCTCGACCTCGACGGGGTCACGGACAAGGCGTCCCTCATGGACCGCTGCGCCCGGCACCTCGAACTGCCCGACTGGTTCGGCCGCAACTGGGACGCCCTCGCCGACAGCCTCGGCGACCTGCCCGACGGGCCCGAGTCCGGGCCGGTGCTGGTCGTCGTACGCAACTGGCGGCACTACGCCAAGGTGCGGCCTGAGGAGTGGGAGATCGCCCAGGAGGTCTTCTCGTCGGCGGTGAACCGGGTCCCGGCGCTGTCCGTCGTGCTCGCTCTCGGAGGATCCTCCTAAGGCCCCCCTGAGCTGCTTGGACGTTCCGTCCGGGCATCACATCCCGGCCCTCGTGGGAGAATGAAGTACGTGCTTCTCCCCCTGGCTGACCTGTCCGGGGGTCACCTCTGATCGACTGGGATGTGCAGCACGTGCGTTTCCTCAACGACATCCAGCCCGCTTACGACCTCACCTACGACGACGTCTTCATGGTGCCGAGCCGCAGCGCGGTCGGGTCGCGTCAGGGCGTGGACCTCATTGCCCCGGACGGCACCGGCACCACGATCCCGCTGGTCGTCGCCAACATGACCGCCGTCGCCGGTCGCCGGATGGCCGAGACCATGGCCCGGCGCGGCGGACTCGTGGTGATCCCCCAGGACATTCCGATCGACGTCGTCACCGACGTCATCACCTGGGTCAAGAGCCGCCACCTGGTGCTGGACACGCCGATCGTGCTCGCCCCGCACCAGACGGTGGCCGACGCCCTGGCCCTGCTGCCCAAGCGCGCGCACAACGCGGGCGTCGTCGTCGACGAGGACTTCCGCCCGGTCGGCGTCGTCACCGACGCGGACCTGAGCGGCGTCGACCGCTTCACGCAGCTCGAGGTCGTCATGTCCCGTGACCTGCTGCTCCTCGACGCCGGAATCGACCCGCGCGAGGCCTTCAACACCCTCGACGCGGCCAACCGGCGCTACGCCCCCGCCGTGGACGCGGACGGCAAGCTCGCCGGCATCCTCACCCGCAAGGGCGCCCTGCGCGCCACGCTGTACACGCCGGCCGTCGACGCGCAGGGCAAGCTGCGCATCGCCGCGGCCGTCGGCATCAACGGCGACGTCGCCGGCAAGGCCAAGCAGCTGCTCGACGCGGGCGTCGACACCCTCGTCATCGACACCGCGCACGGTCACCAGGAGTCGATGATCAGCGCGGTCCGCACGGTGCGCGCGCTCGACCCGCGGGTGCCGATCGTGGCCGGCAACATCGTCTCGGCCGAGGGCGTCAGGGATCTGATCGAGGCGGGCGCCGACATCATCAAGGTCGGAGTCGGCCCCGGCGCCATGTGCACCACCCGCATGATGACCGGCGTGGGCCGGCCGCAGTTCTCGGCCGTGCTGGAGTGCGCGGCCGAGGCCAGGAAGCACGGCAAGCACGTGTGGGCCGACGGCGGTGTCCGCCACCCCCGTGACGTCGCCATGGCGCTCGCCGCGGGCGCGTCCAACGTGATGGTCGGCTCCTGGTTCGCGGGCACCTACGAGTCCCCGGGCGACCTGCAGCACGACGCGAACGGCCGCCCGTACAAGGAGTCGTTCGGCATGGCCTCGGCGCGGGCCGTCCGCAACCGCACCTCCGAGGAGTCCTCGTACGACCGCGCCCGCAAGGCGCTCTTCGAGGAGGGCATCTCCACCTCCCGCATGTTCCTCGACCTGACCCGCCCGGGCGTCGAGGACCTGGTCGACTCGATCATCGCGGGCGTGCGCTCCTCCTGCACCTACGCGGGCGCGGCCTCCCTGGAGGAGTTCGCCCAGAAGGCCGTCGTGGGCGTCCAGAGCGCGGCCGGCTACGCGGAGGGCAAGCCCCTGCACGCCAGCTGGAGCTGAACCGGTTCCTCACCGCACGGCCCCCGGGGAATCCGCGGGCCGTGCGGCCGCCCCGGCCGTCACGGCCGGGCTCCGAAGACCACCGTCGGGGGGACCGCCGGAGCGGGTCGAAGCCGGTGCCCTCCTGTTCCGAGAACCCTCCTGACCAGGCCCTGTGCAACGCTCGGCATCCCCTGCGCAACGAACACCCGCTGTGCCGCGATGAACGCAACGATCTTGCGGATACGCGCAAGGTTGCTGCATTACAGCGGCAACGCTCCGGCTCGTAGGGTTCTGCGCTGTACGTAGCGTGGCGGGGACTCCGCTCGGTGGGTTCCTGATCGCACAGGTGCGCCGCCGGTCCCCGCCGCGCCGAGAGGCAGCGACGAAGGAGTCAGCGCGTGCTCGACCAAGGCGCACCCCCGCAACAGCGCAGTCAGACCGCCCCCGCGTCCCCGGGGCACGTCGCGCGCCTCATGCGGCGCAAGCCCGTGGAACACCTGGTCGCCGAGGGCGGTCAGGGCGAGGGCGGGTCCCTCAGGCGCTCGCTCGGGCTCTGGCAGCTCACCATGATCAGCATCGGCGCCACGCTCGGCACCGGTATCTTCGTCGTGCTCGGCGAAGCCGTCCCCAAGGCCGGTCCGGCCGTCACCCTCTCCTTCGTGATCGCCGGTCTCACGGCGCTCTTCTCGGCCCTCTCCTACGCCGAGCTGGCCGGCACGATCCCGGTCGCGGGATCCTCCTACTCGTATGCGTACGCAACGATGGGTGAGCTGATCGCCTGGATCTGCGGCTGGTGCCTGGTGCTGGAGTACGGCGTCTCGGTCGCCGCCGTCGCCGTCGGCTGGGGCGAGTACCTCAACGAGCTGCTCGACGGGACCTTCGGCGTCACGATCCCGGACGCGCTGTCCGCGCCGCCCGGCGACGGGGGCGTCTTCAACCTGCCCGCCCTCGTCGTCGTCCTCCTCGCGATGGCCTTCCTGCTGGGCGGCGCCCGCGAGTCGGCGCGCGCCAACACCATCATGGTCGCCGTGAAGATCGCCGCACTGGTGCTGTTCTGCGCCATCGGCATCCAGGGCTTCCGCTCCGGCAACTACGACAACTTCATGCCGCTGGGCATGGCGGGCGTCAGCGCGGCCGGCGCGACCCTCTTCTTCTCGTACATCGGCTTCGACGCCGCCTCCACCGCCGGCGAGGAGGCGAAGAACGCGCAGCGCGACCTGCCGCGCGCCATCATGCTGTCGCTGGTCATCGTGACCGCGCTGTACGTGCTCGTCGCGGCCGTGGCCGTCGGCGCCAAGCCGTGGCAGCGGTTCGGGGACTCCGAGGCGGCGCTCGCCCAGATCATGCGCGAGGTGACCGGACAGTCCTTCTGGGGAACCCTCCTCGCCTTCTGCGCGGTCATCGCCATCGCCAGCGTCGTCCTGACCGTGCTGTACGGCCAGACCCGCATCCTGTTCGCGATGTCCCGGGACGGCCTGGTGCCCAAGGTGTTCTCGCGCGTCCACCCGAAGAGCGGCACGCCCCGCGCCAACACCCTCCTCGTGTCGCTCTTCTGCGGTGTCCTGGCCGCCGCGATCCCGCTCGGCCAGCTGGCCGACGCCACCAGCATCGGCACGCTGTTCGCGTTCGGGCTGGTCAACATAGCGGTCGTGGTGCTGCGCCGGACCCGTCCGGAGATGCCCCGCACCTTCCGCGTGCCCCTTTCTCCGGTCCTGCCGGCGCTGGGCTTCGCCTTCTGCGTGTGGATGATGGGCAGCCTGTCGGCGGTCACCTGGGTGGTCTTCGGGGTCTGGATGGCGGTCGGGCTCGTGGTGTACTTCCTCTACGGCCACCGCCGTTCCCGACTCGCGTCACCCGCACCATCTGAGAAGTGAACAACCCACTGTGCTGAACGATCTCGACGAACGCATCGTGCACGCCCTCGCCGAGGACGCCCGCCGCTCCTACGCGGACATCGGGCACCTGGTCGGCCTGTCCGCCCCCGCCGTGAAGCGGCGCGTGGACCGGCTGCGGGCCACCGGAGCCATCACCGGCTTCACGGTACGGGTCGACCCGGCGGCCCTCGGCTGGGAGACCGAGGGGTTCGTCGAGATCTACTGCCGGCGCAACACCTCCCCGGAGACCATCCAGCGCGGCCTGGAGCGCTACCAGGAGGTCGTGGCCGCGTCCACCGTCACCGGCGAGGCGGACGCGGTCGCCCAGGTCTTCGCGGCCGACATGCGCCACTTCGAACGCGTCCTGGAGCGCATCGCGGGGGAGCCGTTCGTGGAGCGCACCAAGTCGGTGCTGGTGCTGTCCCCGCTGCTGCGCCGCTTCTCCTCGGGCTCGCCCACCTGATCAGAGCCGTACTGATCAGAGCCGTACTGACCAGGCGCTGACCGGGCGCTCCGTCAGCGGCTCTCCGCCCGTCGGCGGACCTTCGTCAGCATGCGCCGTACGACGGCCCCGTGGCCGCCCGAGCCGATGACGAGCCGCCGGTACAGACCGCCGGCCCGGCCGGGGAAGACGGCCCGGGTCTCGGCGCTCAGCCGGGTGCTGCCGGGCCCCGCCTCGGCGAGCCGGAAGATCAGCGCGTACGACGAGAAGCGATGACCTCCCACGAGGACCAGCTCCCGGCCCGGCACGGCCCCGGCCACCCGGAAACCGGCGAGCCGGGCGCCCTGCGCGAGCGGCCGCGGCCCGGACGCCGAGGCCTCGGCCGCGCCGACGAGGCGGGCGCGGCGGGACCTGCGGGCCCCGCCGAGAGAGCGGTCGAGCCCCGCGCCGAGCTCGCGCCAGACGTCGGCGGGCTCCGCCGAGACGACCGTCGAGTGCTCGTCGACCCAGGGCAGTGCAGCGATCTCCATCAGGACCTCCATGACGTCGGACCCGTCCCCCGGCTGCGACTGTCCCACAGGGCGACACCGCCGGGGCGGGCGGGGGCCCGGAGCCGGAAATCCGCTGGGCGGCGGGGCGGCCCGCCGCTAGCATCGGTTCCATGACCTGGCGACATTGATCCACAACCGGCTCCGACGTCCGTCGACTGACCGCCACGCTCTACGCGTACGCGTTCCTCGACGAGTTCGTGCTGCTCTACCCGGTGTACGTCCTGCTGTTCGCGGACAGCGGGCTGTCCGTCGGGCAGATCTCGTCCCTCTTCGCCCTGTGGTCGCTGACCGGCGTGCTGCTGGAGGTCCCGTCCGGGGCCTGGGCCGACGCCGTCTCCCGGCGGCTGCTGCTGTGGCTCGGCCCGCTGCTGGGCGCGGGCGGCTTCGCACTGTGGGTGCTCGTCCCGTCCTACTGGGCGTTCGCGGCCGGCTTCGTCCTGTGGGGCGCGCGCGGCGCGCTGGGCTCCGGCGCGCTGGAGGCGCTGGTCTACGAGGAGCTGGAGCGGGCCGGCGCGGCGGACCGCTACGCCCGGCTGATGGGCCGCGCGCATGCGCTGGGCCAGGTGGCCGTGATCTCGGCGATGGCGCTGGCCGGGCCGGTGTTCTCGGCCGGCGGCTACCGGGCCGTCGGCGCGGCCAGCGTGCTGGCGAGCGTCCTGTGCGCCGCGGCCGCCACCCGCTTCCCCGAGCACCGCACCCCGGCCGCCGGATCCGACCCCGGCTGGGCCGCCGCCCTGCGCGCCGGACTCGCCGACGTCCGCGACGACCGCTCCCTCGTCGGCGCCCTGCTGCTCGTGCCGGCGGTCACGGCGGTGTGGGGCGCGCTCGACGAGTACACCTCGCTGCTGGTCCGGGAGACCGGCGTCCCGGACGCCGGCGTCCCGTACCTGCTCGTGGTGATCTGGGCCGGGGTCACGGCCGGCAGCCTGCTCTCCGGCGCGGCGGAACGCCTCGGCCGCGCCGGTCTCGCCGCGCTGCTCGCGGGCGCAGCGTCCGCTCTGGCGGGCGGCGCGCTGACGGGCCGCCCGGCCGGCATCGCCCTCGTCGCCGTCGCCTTCGGCGGCTTCCAGCTCGCGACGGTCCTGGCGGACGTGCGGCTCCAGCAGCGCATCGAGGGCGCCGGCCGGGCCACGCTCACCTCGGTCGCGGGTCTGGGCACGGAGCTGGTGACCATCGGGGTGTACGCCGCCTACGGGGTGCTGGGGTCGGCCTTCGACCACGGCGTCGTCTTCGCGCTGTGCGCGCTGCCGTACCTGCTGACGGCGCTGGCGGTGGCCCGGGGGAGAGGGCGGTGAGCGCGCGCAACGAATCGCCGTCGCACCCCCCACGCACGCAACGATCCGCTCACCGGCGCGCAACGGCTCCTGCTTGTCCGGCCCGCGCGGCCGACCGTACCGTCTAACTGGCCCCTACAACGGCCCCCCTCGGCCCCCCGCCCCCCTCGTACCGGTGAGGATCACGCATGCGCACCGCCCTGCTCCAGAGCTCCGGCCGTCCCGCTTCGGTCGTCGAGAACCTCAAGGTCCTCGACGACGCGGCGGACCGGGCCGCCGCCGCGGGCGCCGGGCTGCTCGTCGCGCCGGAGATGTTCCTCACCGGGTACGCGATCGGCGACGACATCGCGCGCCTGGCCGAGCCCGCCGACGGGGACTCCGCGGACGCGGTCGCCGAGATCGCCACACGGCACGGGCTGGCGATCGCCTACGGCTACCCGGAGCGCGACGGCGAGAGCGTCTTCAACTCCGCCCAGCTGATCTCCGCCGAGGGCGCCCGGCTCGCGAACTACCGCAAGACCCACCTCTTCGGCTGCTTCGAGCGCGACCACTTCCGCCCGGGCGGACAGCCGGTGGTCCAGGCCGAGCTCGACGGCCTCACCGTCGGCCTCCTGATCTGCTACGACGTCGAGTTCCCGGAGAACGTCCGCGCCCACGCCCTCGCCGGCACCGACCTCCTCGTGGTGCCGACCGCGCAGATGCACCCCTTCCAGTTCGTCGCCGAGTCGATGATCCCGGTGCGCGCCTTCGAGAACCAGATGTACGTCGCCTACGTCAACCGTGTCGGCCTGGAAGGGGAGTTCGAGTTCGTCGGGCTGTCCGCGCTGGCCGGTCCCGACGGGGTCGTCCGGGCCCGCGCCGGGCGGGGCGAGGAGCTGGTGTTCGCCGACGCCGACCCGGTCGCCCTCGCGGCCTCCCGTGAGGCCAACCCGTATCTGCAGGACCGCCGCCCCGG
This sequence comes from Streptomyces sp. NPDC037083, assembly GCF_055606485.1. NCBI lineage: Bacteria > Bacillati > Actinomycetota > Actinomycetes > Kitasatosporales > Streptomycetaceae > Streptomyces > Streptomyces sp. NPDC037083. Next base: position 426,474 of record NZ_JBVJSQ010000006.1, read on the forward strand.
CCTCTACGGGTCCCTGGTCTGACCCCCGCCATTCGCCGACGCCGTCTTTCTTTGCCGCAAGGAGTCCGTACCCCATGACGTCCACCGTGCCCAACGCCGTCGAGCACGCAGACGAGCAGCAGCCGCCGATCACCATGTTCGGCCCGGACTTCCCGTACGCGTACGACGACTTCCTCGCCCATCCGGCGGGGCTCGGCCAGGTCCCCGCGACCGAGCACGGCGCCGAGGTCGCCGTCATCGGCGGCGGCCTGTCCGGCATCGTGGCCGCGTACGAGCTGATGAAGATGGGCCTCAGGCCGGTCGTCTACGAGGCGGACAAGATCGGCGGGCGTCTGCGCACCGTCGGCTTCGACGGCTGCGACCCCTCCCTCATGGCCGAGATGGGCGCGATGCGCTTCCCGCCGTCCTCCACGGCGCTGCAGCACTACATCGACCTGGTGGGTCTGCAGACCCGGCCGTTCCCCAACCCCCTCGCCGAGGCGACCCCTTCGACGGTCGTCGACCTCAAGGGCGAGTCGCACTACGCCGAGACGATCGAGGACCTGCCGCAGGTCTACCGCGACGTCGCCGCGGCCTGGAACAAGTGCCTCGAAGAGGGCGCCGACTTCTCCGACATGAACCAGGCCATGCGCGAGCGCGACGTGCCGCGCATCCGCGAGATCTGGGCGAAGCTCGTCGAGAAGCTCGACAACCAGACCTTCTACGGCTTCCTCTGCGACTCCGAGGCGTTCCGGTCCTTCCGGCACCGCGAGATCTTCGGCCAGGTCGGCTTCGGCACGGGCGGCTGGGACACCGACTTCCCCAACTCCATCCTGGAGATCCTCCGCGTCGTCTACACCGAGGCCGACGACCACCACCGCGGGATCGTCGGCGGCTCCCAGCAACTGCCGCTGCGCCTGTGGGAGCGCGAGCCGGAGAAGATCGTCCACTGGGCCCGGGGCACCTCGCTTGCGAGCCTGCACGAGGGCGGAGAGCCCCGCCCGGCCGTGACCCGGCTGCACCGCACCGCCGGCAACCGGATCACCGTGACGGACGCCGCCGGCGACATCCGCACCTACCGGGCGGCCATCTTCACCGCCCAGTCCTGGATGCTGCTGTCGAAGATCGCCTGCGACGACTCGCTCTTCCCGATCGATCACTGGACGGCGATCGAACGCACCCACTACATGGAGAGCTCGAAGCTCTTCGTCCCCGTCGACCGGCCCTTCTGGCTGGACAAGGACGAGGAGACGGGGCGGGACGTCATGTCGATGACGCTCACCGACCGCATGACGCGCGGGACGTACCTGCTCGACGACGGCCCCGACAAGCCCGCCGTCATCTGCCTGTCCTACACCTGGTGCGACGACAGCCTGAAGTGGCTGCCGCTGTCCGCGAACGAGCGGATGGAGGTCATGCTGAAGTCACTCGGCGAGATCTATCCGAAGGTCGACATCCGCAAGCACGTCATCGGCAACCCGGTGACCGTCTCCTGGGAGAACGAGCCCTACTTCATGGGTGCGTTCAAGGCCAACCTGCCCGGCCACTACCGCTACCAGCGGCGCCTGTTCACGCACTTCATGCAGGACCGCCTGCCCGAGGACAAGCGGGGCATCTTCCTGGCCGGCGACGACATCTCCTGGACGGCCGGCTGGGCCGAGGGAGCGGTCCAGACCGCGCTGAACGCGGTCTGGGGCGTGATGCACCACTTCGGCGGGACGACCGACGCGACCAACCCGGGCCCGGGCGACGTGTACGAGGAGATCGCGCCGGTGGAGCTCCCGGAGGACTGAGGTCTCCCCGCACGAGGTCTACAGCGGGGTGAGCATCATCCGCCCCGCGAAGCCGACGGCCGTGTCGAGCCGGTCGGTGAACTCCTGGGCGACGTCCGGGAGTCGGCGCAGCGCCCACAGCGCCCGGGCCGCCGTCCAGGTGGCGTCCCGGGCGCGCTCCAGGCTCCACGAGCCCAGCAGGTGGGTGAGGGGATCGGCGATCTGCAGCAGGTCGGGACCCGGCATCAGCTCTTCGCGGATGCGCTCCTCCAGCGAGACGAGGAGATCGCCCACGCGGTCGAAGTCGTCCTCCAGCTCGGCCGGTTCGCAGCCGAGGCTACGACAGGCGTCCACGACGGCGAGCGCGAGGTCGTGCCCGATGTGCGCGTTGATGCCCGCGAGCGCGAACTGCAGCGGCCGTACGCCGGGATGGCGGCGGAACTGCAGCAGCGGCCGCCAGCAGGCCGGCGCACGCCCCTCCGGCGGCGCCGGGTCGACCGCGTCCAGGTAGCGCTCCGCGAACCGTACGTCCAGCGTGCTCGCGGCTCGCGGGTCGGCGAACCGGCCCCTGTCGATGCGCCGGTCGACCTCCTGGGTCACCGCCAGGTAGACCCGGTTGAAGACCGCGACCCCGTCGGGGGGAGGAAGGGTCGCGTCGAGGGCGCGCATCCGGGCGAGCACGTCGTCGACGCTCGTGCAGAGTGCGCCGAGCGTGTCGACGCCCGGTTCGACGGGGGGAGTGAACTGTTCCAATTGCGGCATGGGGGCAGGGTCGCAGTCCTAGGCTGGCCCGCGTGCCGGCGGGCCCGAGTCTTCCCCGGAACGGGGGAACGAGCCGGTCGCGCGGGAGGGGGAACAGCACGGTGCCAGGCATGCGTGAGCGGCGGGCCGACCGGCGGAGCGCCATGGTCGCCGTCGCCTCGGCGGTGGTCGTCCTCGGCGCCGCGACCGGGACGATGACCGCGCTCGGCGACGACGCCGACGACGGACGCGCTGCAGGCCGGCACCGCCCGCGGCCGAGCGCCACGCTCGTGTCCCCCTCGGCTCCGAGCTTCGCGCCCGCCTCCGCCTCCACGGCCGCCCCGGCCGCGAAGCCGACGCCCTCGGCCCGCCGGACCGCGAGAGGACCGCGGGCGGCCGCGGTGTCCCCGAGCCCGTACCGCCACCCCGACTCCCAGGTCCTCGACTGGATCCGCGCGCACCCCTCCGATCCGCGCGCCGCCCTCATCGAGTCCCGGATCGCGAGCCGTCCGGCGGCCGTGTGGTTCGCCGCGTACGACCCCGACACGGTCGCCTCACGGGTGCGCGCGGTCACGTCGGGGGCCGCCGCGCAGGGCAGGGTGCCCGTGCTCGTGGCGTACGCGATACCGGACCGCGACTGCGGCGGCGCCTCCGAGGGCGGGGCGCCCGGCATGGACGCCTACGCGGACTGGATCGACCGGTTCGCCGCCGGGCTCGGCTCGGGCGAGGTCGTCGTCATCCTGGAGCCGGACTCGATAGCCCAGGCCGACTGCCTCGACGAGCGCGCACGGGGCGAACGCTTCGCCGCGCTGGCCCGCGCGGGGCGCGTGCTGAAGGAGGCAGACCCGAGGGCGCGGGTCTACTACGACGCGGGCCACTCCGGCTGGAACGCCCCGGCGGAGCAGGCCGCACTGCTGCGACGGGCCGGCGCCGCCTCGGCCGCGTCCTCCGACGGGATCTTCAGCAACGTCTCCCACTTCCACGGCACCGCCCACGAGGCGGCCTACGACGGCCGGGTCCTGGACGCCCTCGGCGGCCCGCCCGGCCTCGGCGCGGTCATCGACACCAGTCGCAACGGCATCGGCGCGCCGGCCGACGGCCAGTGGTGCGACCCGGACGGCCGGAGGATCGGCCGCGCCCCCACCTTCGACACCGGTCAGGACAGGATCGACGCCTATCTGTGGGTGAAGCTGCCGGGGGAGTCGGACGGCTGCAAGGGGGCGGCAGGCGAGTTCAGCCCGTCGTACGCCTACGAACTGGCGTCGTCGTAGCTGCTGGTGCCCTCGTCCAGCAGCGGCGCCTGCGTCCTGAGATGAGGGGGCGCGAAGGCGCGCAGCGCGTGGTAGCCGGTGATGACGACGACGGTGCCGAGCGCGATCCCGCTCAGCGAGAAGGTGTCGGTGAACTCCAGCGTGACGTTCCCGACGCCGATGATGATGCCCGCCGCGGCCGGCACCAGGTTCAGCGGGTTGCGCAGGTCGACCCCGGCGTTGATCCAGATCTGCGCGCCCAGCAGGCCGATCATGCCGTACAGGATGACGGTGATGCCGCCGAGGACCCCGCCGGGGATCGCGGCGACGACCGCGCCGAACTTCGGGCACAGGCCGAAGAGGAGGGCGAACCCGGCGGCGGCCCAGTAGGCGGCCGTCGAGTAGACCCGGGTCGCGGCCATCACGCCGATGTTCTCGGAGTAGGTGGTGTTGGGCGGGCCGCCCACCGCCGTGGACAGCATCGAGCCGACGCCGTCGGCGGAGATCGCGGTGCCGAGCCGGTCGTCCAGGTTGTCGCCGGTCATCTCGCCGACCGCCTTGACGTGCCCGGCGTTCTCCGCGACCAGCGCGATGACGACCGGCAGTGCCACCAGGATCGCCGACCACTCGAAGGACGGGCCGTGCAAGGACGGCAGGCCGACCCAGTCGGCGTGCCCGACCCCGGACAGGTCGAGGCGCCAGTGGTCGGTGACCTTGCCGCTCGCGTCGACGGAGTGGATCCGGCCGAAGATCCGGTCGAGCGCCCACGAGACGGCGTATCCGAAGACGAGACCGAGGAAGATCGCGATGCGGGACCAGAAGCCGCGCAGGCAGACCACCGCCATCCCGGTGAACGTCATGACCAGCAGGGCCGTCCACTGGTCCTGGGGCCAGTAGGTGGTCGCGGTGACCGGGGCGAGGTTGAAGCCGATCAGCATCACCACGGCCCCCGTCACGATCGGCGGCATCGCGGCGTGGATGATCCGTGCCCCGAACCGCTGCACGGCCAGACCGACGAGGAACAGCGCGACGCCGACGACGAACACCGCGCCGGTGACCGTGGCGCTCGTTCCGCCCTGGGCCCGGACGACCGCCGCCACGCCCACGAAGGACAGGGAGCACCCGAGGTAACTGGGCACCCGGCCGCGGGTGGCGAGCAGGAAGACGACGGTGGCGACGCCGGACATCATGATGGCGAGGTTGGGGTCGAGGCCCATGAGGACCGGCGCGACGAAACTCGCCCCGAACATCGCCACGACGTGCTGGGCGCCGAGCCCGGCCGTGCGCGGCCAGGACAGCCGTTCGTCGGGACGGACCACCGCGCCGGGCGCCGGGGTGCGTCCGTCGCCGTGCAGTTTCCATCGGACGCCGAGATCCATGGTGCGCATTCGCTTTCGTGAGGGGGCGGCTGACCCGGTCATTCTCACGTGCGACGGGAGGGTGAGCGACCGCTTAGGCACCGCTTAGGATGGTGGCCGTCGCCTCACACCTGCACAGGAGTACCCGCCGTGACCGCCGAAGCCCCGCCCGCCCCCGCTGTGTCCTACGGCCGGCTCCTCCCCGTCACCGTCCACTTCGACGACCTGGACGCGCTCGGGCTGCTGCACAACGCCCGCTACCCGCTGATGGTCGAACGCGCCTGGACCGAGCTCTGGCAGGAGTACGGCGTCCGCTTCGAGGGCGACTGGGCGGCGGCCGGGGACGCCTGCAACGCCGTCAAGGAGCTGCGCATCAGCTATGAGGCCCCGGTCACCAGGCCGGGCGCGTACGCGGTGCACCTGTGGCTGGAGCGGCTCGGCAACACCGGCCTGACCTACGGCTTCCGGTTCTGCTCCACGGACGGGACGGTGACGTACGCGCACGGCGCCCGGGTCCTCGTCCGGCTGGACGCGGCCACCATGCGCCCCGCCCCGTGGAGCGAGACCCTCAGGGCCGGGGGCCGGGAACTGCTGCGGCCGGCGGACTGACCTCCGCGCCCTTGCGGTCGCCCCCGCGCAGCACACCCGCGAAGGCCACGAGCCCGCCCGCCAGCACCGTCACGATCGCGAACGACACCGTCAGACTGGTCGCCTGCGCCACCCCGCCGATCAGGCTCGGGGCGACCAGCCCGGAGGTGTAGGTGATGGTCGCGACGCCCGCGATGGCCTGGCTGGGGTTGGGCCCGCTGCGACCGGCCGCTGCGAAGCACAGCGGTACGACGACCGCGATGCCCAGCCCCATCAGCCCGAACCCGCCGATCGCCACCGCCTGATGGTCGGCGACGACGATCAACAGCCCGCCCAGCGCGGCGAGGACACCGCCGACGCGCACGGTGCGCACCGCCCCGAACCGGTTCACCACGACGTCACCCGCGATCCGGGCCACCGCCATGGTGAGCATGAAGCCGGTCGTGCAGGCCGCCGCGACCCCGGCCGACGACGCCAGCCGGTCGCGCAGGTACACGGCCGACCAGTCCAGGCTCGCGCCCTCCGCGAAGACCGCGCAGAACCCGACCGCGCCGATCAGCAGCGCCGAGCGAGGCGGCAGCGCGAACCGCGGGGGCGGCTCCTCGTCCTCGGTGGGCCTGATGTCCAGCACCCAACGGCAGGCCAGCAGGCCGAGGGCGGTCAGGACGGCCGACGCCAGCACGTGGTGCAGGCGCGCGTCCGAGCCCAGGTGCGCGGCGAGCGTCCCGCCGGCCGAGCCGATCAGCGCGCCCGCGCTCCACATGCCGTGCAGCCCGGACATGATCGACCGGTCCAGCAGCCGCTCCACCTCGACGCCGAGGGCGTTCATCGCGACGTCCGCCATGCCCGCGGTCGCCCCGTAGGCGAACATCGCCAGACACAGGGTCGGCAGGTTCGGCGCCACGGCGGGCAGGGTCAGCGACAGCGTCCACAGCGCGAGCAGGCCGCGCAGGGCCGCACGGCTGCCGAAGCGGTGGGTGACCGAACCGGCCAGAGGCATGGCGCAGGCCGCCCCGAACGCGGTGAAGGCCAGGGCGAAGCCGAGCTGGCCGGTGGAGACGTCGGCATGGTCCTGGATCCACGGCACGCGGGTGGCGAACGAACCGGTGACCGCGCCGTGCACGGCGAACACGGCCGCCACGGCGTACCGGGCGCGCCGTACCTGCGACGGTGCGTAGATCACTTCGCCCACTGCGCTCATTCTCCGCCCTCCCGGCTCCGCGCCGCGCCGTCGCGATGCCGTCGTAAACTATCAGGAACCCTGCCTGATAAATAGAGGAGCACCCGGTCGGGAGGCGTCGGCCGAGTGCCCCTCGGTCGTGGGAGGATTCCCGCCATGCCCGCATCCCCGAGCACCGCCCGGGCCATCAACGACCGGCTCGCCCTGCGCCTGCTGCAAGACGAAGGCCCGCTGACGGCAGGGCAGTTGAAACAGCTCACCGGCCTGTCCCGGCCCACGGTCGCCGACCTCGTCGAACGCCTCACGGACGCCGGCCTGATCGAGGTCGCCGGAGAGGCGGGGGGGCAGCGCCGCGGCCCCAACGCCAAGCTCTACGGCATCGTCGCCGGCCGCGCGCATCTGGCCGCCCTGGACGTGCGCACCGAGGGGGTCGCCGTGCTCGTCTCCGACCTCGTCGGCCGGGTGCTCGCCGAGGCGTCCGTGCCGATCGGCGGCGACACCGGCACCGGGCCGGCCGTGGAACAGGCGGTCACGCTGGTCGAACAGGCGGCGAAGGAGGCCGGGGCCGACCGGCTGCACACCCTCTGCGTCGGCGCGCCGGGCCTGATCGACCCCGCGAGCGGCCAACTGCGCGACTCCAGCGGCCTGCCCGAGTGGCACCGCCGCCTGGTGGCCGCCCTGCAGGAACGGTTCCCGCACGCCCGCGCGCACGTCGAGAACGAGACCAACCTCGCCGCTCTGGCGGAGCAGCGCGAGGGCGGCGCCCGGGACCGCGACACCTTCGTCCTGCTGTGGCTGGGACACGGCATCGGCGCGGCCGTCGTCCTGGACGGCGCCCTGCGTCGGGGAGCCTCCGGCGGCACCGGCGAGATCGGCTTCCTCCCGGTCCCCGGCACGAACGGCCTGCCCTCGGCGACGGGCTGCGAGGGCGGCTTCCACTCCCTGGCCGGCTCGGCCGCGATCACCGCCCTGGCGGCGGAGCACGGCCTGACCGCGCGCGCCCGGGCCGACGAGCCGGTGGCAGCGGAACTGGTACGCAGAGCGGCCCACGCCGTCCAGGCGCTCGACGCGCCCCACGCCACCCCGACCGACCGCGCCGCGGAGGCCGGTGCGGGGGATGCCGCGGAGGCCCGTGCCGATCGGGCGTCGGGGGCTCGTGCGGACCATGCGGACCGTGCGTCGCAGGATCCGGCCGGTATCGCCTCACTGGACCCCGCCCGCCGCTCCCCACACAGTCCCGGTGACGGCTCCCCGCACGCTCCCGGTGACGGCTCCCTGCACGCTCCCGCCGGCCGCTCCCCGGGGGAACCCGCCGGCCGCCCCCCGCACCTCCCCGCCGACCCCTTTTCGCGCGTCTCCGCCGGTCTTTTTCTGGACGCGCTCGCCGATCGTCTCGCTCTCGGGGTCGCCTCCGTCGTCGCCGTTCTCGACCCGGGCTGCGTGGTGCTCGGCGGGGAGGTCGGACACGCCGGCGGGGCGGTGCTGGCGGGCCGCGTCGCGCGGCGGCTGCGCCGGATGGCGCCCCTGCCCACGGAGGTGCGCCCCAGCGCCCTCGGCGGCGGCGCGGTCCTGCGCGGGGCGCTGCTCACGGCCCGCGAGTCCGCGCAGGAGGAGCTCTTCGGCACGCGCTAGCGAGGGGCCCGGCGCCCGCCGGGGAGGATCAGCGACGGATGCGGGTCGCCAGGTACTCCTCGAACGTGCCCTTCCCGACCGCCTGTTCCGGCGCCAGATGGCCGCCCGCGCGAAAGCCCCGGTAGGCCGCGCCCCACAGCGGCACGTTCACCACCGCACACCGTCGGCCGCCGGCCTCGAGGAAGGCGCGGGCCAGCGACTCGACGGTGCGCACCTCGGGGCCGCCCATGTCGTCGACCCGCCCGGCGGGCGCGCCGACGGCCAGCTCCGCCAGCCGGTCCGCCACCTCGGCCACCGCCACCGGCTGGTCGCTCACCCCGGCCGGCAGCAGCATCACCGGTACCTTGGCCAACGCCTGGAAGACCTGGACCAGCAGATCGTGGAACTGCGTCGCACGCAGCACCGTCCACCCCAGCCCCGACTCCGCCACCAGCCTCTCGACGGCGAGCTTCGCCCTGTAGTAGCCGAACGGCACCCGGTCCACCCCGACGATCGAGATGTAGACCAGATGCCTCACCCCGGCTCGCCGCGCCGCGGCGATCAGGTTCTCGGCCGCCCGTTCGTCGCCTCCGCGCGGGGAGCTCGCGCAGTGCACGACGGTGTCCACACCGGCGACGGCCGCGTCCAGGGCGGCCCCGCCCTCGCGCAGGTCGACGGCGTACGGCCGGCTGTGCCGGCTCAGCACGCGCACCTCGTGCCCGTCCGCCCGCAGCCGCTCGGTGACGAGCCGGCCGAGGGTTCCGGTGCCGCCGGTCACCAGGATCGTGGTCATCGTTCGGTCCCTTCGCAACGCCGGACGCTCCCGGTCGGAGCGCCCCACGTCAGCTGGGACCGAGTGGCGACCACGGATGTGACAGGCTCCGCCGGCTCCGGTCCAGCTGACGCTGCACGTAGTCCAGCTTGTCCGGATTCAGTACTGCCTGCACTGCGGTGATCTCCCCGTCGAGGGACTCGAATCCGAGCGAGGCCGTCACCTCGTCGCCGTCCCGGACGAGCAGGCCCGGCGCGCCGTTGAGTTCCACGACCGCGAACGTGAGGTCGGCCGGGAAGCGCTGGGAGACGCCGACCAGGAAGCGCAGGACCTTCTCACGGCCCAGGATCGGCCGTCGGGCCGCCGTGACCCGGCCTCCGCCGTCGCTCCACCAGATCACGTCCTGCGCGAGCAGTCTCTCCAGCGTGCCCAGATCCCCGTCCCGGGCGGCCGTGACGAAGGAGGCCGCCAGCTCCTCCCGGCGTTCGGGGGCGGCCTCGAAGCGTCGTTCCGCGGCCGCCAGCCGCTGCTCGGCCCGCCGGTGCAGCTGGCGGCAGTTGGCCTCGCTCAGATCGAGGACCTCGGCGATCTCCCGATGTGCGTATGCGAACGCCTCCCGCAGTACGTACACCGCCCGCTCCTTGGGCGTGAGCCGTTCCAGCAGCACCAGCATCGCCAGGGAGACCGCCTCGCGCTGCTCCGCCGACTCCTGCGGGCCGAGCGTGCCGTCCGAGGTGAGGACCGGTTCGGGCAGCCATGTGCCGACGTACTTCTCGCGTCGCGCCCGGGCCGAGGTGAGCCGGGTCAGACAGAGGTTGGTGACGGTCTTCGCCAACCACGCCGCCGGGTGCGCGATCCCCGCGCGGTCGGCGCCGCTGAACCGCAGACAGGCGTCCTGGACCGTGTCCTCGGCCTCGTGGGCCGAGCCCAGCATCCGGTACGCCAGCCCGAACAGCCGGGGGCGGTGGGCCTCGAACTCGTCGGCGCTCGCGGTCGTCATGCGGTCACCCTGTCAGGGCCGCTGACCGGCCGGACGAGGGGACCCGGCAAGAAGACCCGGCAAGAAGACCCGGCGGCGGGCAAGGGCCGTCGTCACCGCCACCGGGCGTCCACGCCGACCCTAGGAAGGACGGGATCGGACCGTCAATAGGTATGGACCAATCGAGGGTGTGCTGCGCAGGTACCGGGAGGTCACCGTCTGTGAGCCACCCCACATCCTTGACCTGTCTGGACCCCGATCGGGCGTGGCACACTGGCCCTGTACCTAAAGCAGCGCACTCCGGGGTCGGTGAAAGTCCGAACCGGCGGTTACAGTCCGCGACCCGGCCGCTTCCAGCGGCCGGTTGACCAGGTGAAATTCCTGGACCGACGGTTAAAGTCCGGATGGGAGGCAGTGCGCGGCGGGCGGGCATTCGTGCGCGCCGCCGTATCCGTACTCGTCCGCGGACGAGTACGTCCGGCGTCGCCCCCGGTGCCGTTGCCCGTACCTGCTGTCGTCATCGACAGGCCCCGGAGTCCGTGCCCGAAGAGGCAGGAGGACCCGGGAAGTGTTCACCGGAATCGTCGAAGAGCTGGGTGAGGTCACCGCCGTCGAGAACCTCGGCGACGCCTCCCGCTTCCGGCTGCGCGGCCCCGTCGTGACCGACGGCGCGAAGCACGGCGACTCCATCGCCGTGAACGGGGTCTGTCTCACCGTCGTCGAACACGAGGGCGACGAGTTCACCGCCGACGTCATGGCGGAGACCCTGGACCGCTCCAGCCTCGGCGCTCTCGGCGTCGGCTCGCGGGTCAACCTCGAACGCCCCACCGCCGTCGGCGCGCGCCTCGGCGGGCACATCGTGCAGGGCCATGTCGACGGCACCGGCGCGGTGTTGGAGCGCAGGCCCTCCGAGAACTGGGAGATCGTCAAGATCTCTCTGCCCGACGGCCTCGCCCGGTACGTCGTGGAGAAGGGGTCCATCACGGTCGACGGCATCAGCCTCACCGTCGTCGACGCCGGACCCGACTTCTTCACCGTCAGCCTCATCCCCACCACCCTCGCCCTGACCACGCTCGGCCTCAAGCAGCCCGGCGACCCGGTCAACCTCGAGGTGGACATCGTCGCCAAGTACGTCGAGCGCCTGCTGGCGAGCACGCAGGGAGCGGCCCGGTGAACTGGCTGAACTCCGAGGCCTTCGTCATGTTCGACCAGCACATCATCTGGTCGGACATGATCGGCAACATCCTCGGCCTGATCACCCTCGCCCTCGGCTGGCGCCGCTCGCTGCTGACCTGGCCGGTGCAGTTCCTCTCCGGCCTCGTCCTCTTCGTCGCCTTCTACGGTCACCTGGCCGGCAGCGCCGGCAAGCAGGTCGTCGTCATGGTCGTCGCCCTGTACGGCTGGTGGCAGTGGAACCGCAGCAAGGGGCGGTCCGAGGACGGCCAGATCACCCCGCGCTTCGCCACCTGGCCCGAGCGCGCGGCCATGATCGCCGCAGCCGCCGCCGGCACGATCGCCGTCGCACTGCTCTTCAAGGCCCACCCGTCCCTGTCCTGGGACCCGTGGCCGGACGCCTACATCTTCGTCGGCACCGTCGTCGCCATGTACGCCCAGGCGCGCGGCATGGTCGAGTTCTGGATCGCCTGGCTCCTCGTCGACGTCGTCGGCGTACCCCTCAACTTCGCCAACGGCTACGCCTTCTCCGGCTTCGTGTACGTCATCTACGGCGCGCTCGTCCTGTGGGGCATGCGCGACTGGTGGCTGCGCTCCCGCAAGGCCTCGCAACCCGTCATGGAAGGAGCGCCGGCATGAGCACGGCACCGATCCTCTACAGCACCGACGGCCTCGAGGACCTCTCGCTCGACCCCGTCGAGCAGGCCATCGCCGACATCGCGGCAGGCCGGCCGATCGTGGTCGTCGACGACGAGGACCGCGAGAACGAGGGCGACCTCGTCATCGCCGCCGAGAAGGCCACCCCCGAGATCATCGCCTTCATGATGAGCGAGTGCCGCGGTCTGATCTGCGCCCCCATGGAGGGCGACGAACTGGAGCGCCTGCGGCTCCCGCAGATGGTCGAGGACAACACCGAGTCGATGAAGACCGCGTTCACGGTCTCCGTCGACGCCTCCGCGGCCCACGGCGTGACCACCGGCATCTCCGCCGCCGACCGCGCCACCACCCTGCGGCTCCTGGCGAGCGGCGAGGCGCAGCCGACGGACCTGGTCCGGCCCGGCCACGTCTTCCCGCTGCGCGCCAGGCCCGGCGGCGTCCTGACCCGCAACGGCCACACCGAGGCGGCCGTGGACCTGGCCCGGCTCGCGGGACTGCGGCCGGCCGGCGCAATCGTCGAGATCGCCGGTGAGGACGGGCGGATGCTCCGGCTGCCCGAGCTCGTCCCCTTCGCCCGCAAGCACGGCCTGACGATCATCTCCATCGAGGACCTGATCGCCTACCGCCGCAGCTCCGAGCCCACCGTGCGCCGCGAGGCCGAGACGCGACTGCCCACCGTCCACGGCACGTTCACCGCCTACGGCTACCGCTCCACCGTCGACGGCGTCGAGCACGTCGCCCTCGTGCACGGTGAGATCGGCGACGGCGAGGACGTCCTGGTGCGCGTGCACTCCGAGTGCCTCACCGGCGACGTCTTCGCCTCCCTGCGCTGCGACTGCGGCCCTCAGCTCGACGCGTCCCTGGAGCGCATCCAGAGCGAGGGCCGGGGCGTGGTGGTCTACCTGCGCGGACACGAGGGGCGCGGCATCGGGCTGCTGTCCAAGCTGCGCGCCTACGAGCTGCAGGAGCAGGGGCACGACACCCTCGACGCCAACCTCGAACTGGGCCTGCCCGCCGACGCCCGCGACTACGGGGCCGGCGCGCAGATCCTCGACGACCTCGGCGTGCGCAGCGTCCGCCTGATGACCAACAACCCCGAGAAGACCGACGCGCTCGTCCGGCACGGCATCGAGGTCACCCGGCGCGAGCCCATGCCCGTGCAGGCGGGCGAGCACAACATCCGCTACCTGCGCACCAAGCGGGACCGGATGGGACACGACCTGCCCTGGCTGGACGCGGCCCCCGTGTCCCCCTGCGGCAACCAGTAGACGGCGATCACTGGCCGGCGGACGGCGGTCGGCAGGTCGGCACGCGCCAGTCGGCACGTGAACAAGCACGCGAGCGAACAACGCACAGCACAGCACAGCACAGCACAAGGGCATCAGAGGAGAGACGTGAGCGGCAAGGGCGCACCGGAACTGTCCGTACGCAATGTGGGTGACCTGCGGGTCGCCGTCATCGCGGCACAGTGGCACGAGAAGGTGATGGACGGTCTGGTCGACGGCGCGCTGCGCGCCCTGCACGACCTCGGCATCGACGAGCCGACCCTCCTGCGGGTCCCCGGCAGCTGGGAGCTCCCGGTCGTCGCCAAGGTGCTGGCCGGGCGGGGCTACGACGCGATCGTCGCCCTCGGCGTCGTCATCCGGGGCGGCACCCCCCACTTCGAGTACGTGTGCCACGGCGTCACCCAGGGCCTCACCCAGGTCTCCGTCGAGACCGGCGTCCCCGTCGGCTTCGGCGTCCTCACCTGCGACACCGAGGAGCAGGCCCTGGACCGGGCCGGCATCGAGGGCTCCCGCGAGGACAAGGGGCACGAGGCGGTGACCGCTGCCGTGGCGACGGCGGCCACCCTCCGCTCAGTATCCGAACCCTGGCACTGACCCACCCGGTCTTGGAGCTAGGCTGACCTCACCATGTCGAACAAGACTTTCGAGGAGCTCTTCGCCGAGCTCCAGCAGAAGGCCGCCAACGGCGACCCGGCCACTTCCCGCACCGCCGAACTGGTCGGGAAGGGCGTCCATGCCATCGGCAAGAAGGTCGTCGAAGAGGCCGCCGAGGTCTGGATGGCGGCCGAGTACGAGGGCAAGGAAGCGGCCGCCGAGGAGATCTCGCAGCTGCTGTACCACGTCCAGGTGATGATGGTCGCCCGCGGAATCTCGCTGGACGACGTCTACGCCCACCTGTAGGACTGCTCCAGACCCGTCCGCACACATCCGCCCCTTTTTCACGTTCCACGCGAAGGAAGCCGACCTCATGCTGCGCATCGCCGTCCCCAACAAGGGTTCCCTGTCAGGCCCCGCGGGGGAGATGCTCCATGAGGCCGGCTACCAGCAGCGCCGCGAGTCCAAGGAACTGCGGATCGTCGACCCGGTCAACGACGTCGAGTTCTTCTACCTCCGCCCCCGCGACATCGCGATCTACGTCTCCTCCGGCCGCCTGGACATCGGCATCACCGGCCGCGACCTGCTGGTCGACTCCGCCGCCGAGGCCGAGGAGATCCTGCCCCTGGGCTTCGCCCGCTCCACCTTCCGCTTCGCCGCCAAGCCGGGCACGGCGACCGCCCTGGCGGACCTCAAGGGCCGGACGATCGCCACCTCCTACGAGGGAATCGTCGCCCAGCACCTGGCCGAGCAGGGCGTCGAAGCCTCCGTCGTCCACCTCGACGGCGCGGTCGAGACGGCCATCGAACTGGGCGTCGCCGAGGTCATCGCCGACGTCGTCGAGACCGGCACCTCGCTGCGCAACGCCGGTCTGGAGGTCTTCGGCGAGCCGATCATGAAGTCGGAGGCCGTCGTCATCCGCCGCACCGGAGCGGACGCCGAGGACGCCGCCGAGCCGAAGGTCCAGCAGTTCCTGCGCCGCCTGCAGGGCGTCCTGGTGGCCCGGACGTACGTGATGATGGACTACGACTGCCGCGTCGAGCAGCTGGAGAAGGCCGTCGCGCTGACCCCGGGCCTGGAGTCGCCGACCGTCTCGCCGCTGCACAACGAGGGCTGGGTCGCCGTCCGTGCCATGGTCCCCGCCAAGGAGGCCCAGCGGATCATGGACGACCTGTACGACATCGGCGCCCGCGCCATCCTGACCACGGCCATCCACGCCTGCCGACTCTGACCACAGCCGGGAACATGTCCGATCTTCCGGGTGGCGACCTGACCGCCCTCCCCGTCACCTTCCGGCCCGGCCGCACTCGTGTGGTCCTGCTCACAGCCGGAGCGGTGATCCTCCTCGTCATCTCCGGCGTCGCGATGCTGCTGGAGCAGCTCGGCCCGGGGGAGCGGCTCAGCTTCGTCCTCACCGGCGCCCTCATCTTCTGGGTGCTGGCCCGGCTCTCCCGGGTGCGGGTCGTCGCCGACGACGCAGGCGTCACCGTCGTGAACATCGCCGGCCAACGGCGGCTGGAGTGGGCGGAGATCGTCCGGGTGAACCTCCGCCCGGGCGACCCCTGGGTCTTCCTCGACCTCAGCGACGGCACCAGCCTGCCCGCCCTCGGCATCCAGCCCGGCATCGACAAACGGCAGGCCATCGCCGACGCGCGCACCCTGCGGGCGCTCGCGGAGGCGCGGTCGGTCCGGGACCCGCAGACGCCCCCGGAACAAGATCAGGGCTGACTCGGGGCCGTCCACCCTGCCGCTGAAGCCCCTGTCTTGATTAATCTGGTGACGGAGGCGTCTCCCTTGCGCCTCCGCCCCTGTTGTGCCCTGCCGGGCTCACAGGGGTTCCTGCTACCCGAGGAGTGACTCCCTCCGGCGATGGACGGTTCGTCCTGTAGTACCTGCGCCGCCCCCACCCGACATCGTTCGCGGGCGGCGGCATCATGACCATCCCCCTGCTGCTCCTGGCAGCCGCGTTCCTGCTCATCCTCGCGAACGGTTTCTTCGTCGCCGCCGAGTTCGGCCTCGTCACGGTCGAGCGCCCGGAGGCCGAGAAGGCCGCCGCCGAGGGTGACAGACGAGCCCACACGGTCGTCGAGTCGCTGAAGGAGCTGTCCTTCCAGCTCTCCGGCACCCAGCTCGGCATCACCATCACCTCCCTCGTCGTCGGCATGCTCGCCGAACCGGCGCTCGCCGAGCTGCTGCACGGCCCGTTCACCGCGATCGGCATCCCCGAGGGCGCCGTCTCCGGTGTCGCCGTGGTCGTCGGCATGCTGCTGGCGTCCGCCGTGCAGATGGTGATCGGCGAACTCGTTCCCAAGAACTGGGCGGTGTCCAAGCCCCTGCAGGTCGCGCGCTTCGTCGCGGGCCCACAGGCCGGCTTCTCCCGCCTCTTCCGGCCCGTGATCGCGGCGCTCAACACCGTCGCCAACCGGCTGGTTCGCGCCCTGGGCGTCGAGCCCGCCGAAGAGCTGGCCTCCGCCCGCACCCCGGGCGAGCTCGTGTCGCTGGCCCGGCACTCGGCCCAGGCCGGCGCGCTCGAACAGGACACGGCCGACCTCTTCGTGCGGACCCTGTCGCTGGCCGAGCTGACCGCGCAGCACGTCATGACCCCGCGCGTGAAGGTCAGCGCCCTGCAGTCGTCGGCCACCGCCGAGGACGTGGTCAACCTGACCCGGGCCACCGGCCTGTCCCGCTTCCCGGTCTACCGCGAGAAGATCGACGAGATCGTCGGCATGGTCCACCTCAAGGACGCCCTCGCGGTCCCCGTCCACGACCGGCTGCGCACCCCGGTCGTCCGGATCGCCCGCCCGTCCCTGCTGGTCCCCGAGACCCTGCCCGTCCAGCCCCTGCTGGCCCGGCTGCGCAGCGAGCAGCCCATCGCCGTCGTCGTGGACGAGTACGGCGGCACGGCCGGCGTGGTCACCCTGGAGGACATCGTCGAGGAGATCGTGGGCGAGGTCCGCGACGAGCACGACGGTCAGGACACGCCCGAGCTCGCGGCCGCCCCGCCCGAGGAGGGCAGGCCCGCCTGGGACGTGGACGGCAGCTGCCGCGTCGACACCCTCCAGCGCATAGGCCTGGAGGTCCCCGAGGGCCCGTACGAGACGGTCGCCGGCCTCGTCGCCGACCTGCTCGGCCGCATCCCGGCCGTCGGCGACCGGGCCGAGCTGCCCGGCTGGCGGCTCGCGGTGCGCCGCGTCGGCCACTACCGGGCCGAACGGGTCCGGCTGGTGCGGACCGGCCAGGTCGTGGAGGTCACCCGATGAGCGCCGTCCAACTCGTCTTCGCCGCGCTGCTCGTGCTCGCCAACGGTTTCTTCGTCGGCGCCGAGTTCGCGCTCGTCTCCGTCCGCCGCAGCCAGATCGAGCCCCTGGGCACCGCCCGGGCCCGCCAGGTCCTCTACGGCCTGGAGCGGCTGCCCCAGATGATGGCGGCCGCCCAGTTCGGCATCACCGTCTGCTCCCTCACCCTGGGCGCGGTCGCCGAGCCGACGGTCGCCAAGCTGCTGGAGCCGCTGTTCGAGTGGATCCGCCTGCCGCACGGGGTGATCCACCCGCTGGGCTATGTCATAGCCCTCGCGGCCGTGGTGTTCTTCCACCTCGTCATCGGCGAGATGGTGCCGAAGAACCTGGCCATGGCGGCCCCCGAGAAGGCGGCGCTGTGGCTCAGCCCCGGTCTGGTCGCCTTCGCCCGCGTGTGCCGGCCGATCACCGTGGCCCTCGGCGCCTGCGCCCGGGGCATCCTGCGGCTCTTCCACGTCGAGCCCAGGGACGAGGTGGAGGCCGTCGTCACGAGCGAGCAGCTGAACCGGCTGCTGGAGGACTCCGGCCAGGCCGGTCTGCTCGACCCGGAGGAGCAGGAGCGCCTCGAGGACGCCCTCGAGCTGGGCTCCCGTCCCGTCACCGACGTGCTGCTCAAGCGCGAGTCGCTGGTCACCGTCAGCCCGTCCGTCACCCCGGGCGAGATCGTGGAGCTGACCGCCCGCACCGGCTACTCCCGCTTCCCGGTCGCCGCGGAGAAGGGCGCCTACATGGGCTATCTGCATGTGAAGGACGTCCTGGACCTGGAGGACTCCGAGCGGGCGGTGCCCCAGCAGGTGTGGCGTCCGATGACGACGCTGCGGTCCGAACTGCCGCTGGACGACGCGCTGACGGTGATGCGCCGGGCGGCGACCCATCTGGCGCAGGTCGCCGACGCCTCCGGCCGGGTCCTCGGCCTGGTCGCGCTGGAGGACGTGCTGGAACTCCTGGTGGGCGAGGTCACCGATCCCGCGCACCGGGAGATCCCCGAGGTGCGGATGACGGAGCCGAGGGTGAGGGACGAACCGGAGCAGGCCCTGGCGAGCTGAGAGCGGCCGCGGGATCCGTCAGATCGCCGACGGATCCTGCGGCCCCCTCCCCGACAGCACCTCGCCGTACGCCTGCATCAGGTCCGGGAGCCGCAGGGTCGACAAGTCGTCCCGGGTCAGTGCGCCCGGGTAGGCCGACAGCCGCAGATCCCGGTAGGCGCAGCTCTTCTCGTACAGCGTCCGCAGGAACCGCCCGTTGCCGAGTTCGTCGATCCACCCCTGGTCGACCACGTGCCCGGCGATCGAGCGCAGTTCGTCCAGTGCCTCCTCGTCCCACACGTCACCGTTCTCCGCGGCCAGCACCTCGCCGATGGAGGTGAGCTCGAGGGGGCGGTAGGAGGGGAAGTCGACCCGGGTCGTGAAGCGGGAGGACAGCCCGGGGTTCGCGGCCAGCAGGCGGTCCATGCCCTCGGGATAGCCGGCCAGGATCACCACCAGATGGTCCCGGTTGTCCTCGGCGCGCTTCAGCAGCACCTGCAACGCCTCGTCGCCGTAGGCGTCGCCCTTGCCGTATCCGGAGTTGGAGAGCGAGTAGGCCTCGTCGACGAAGAGCACGCCGCCGAGGGCCGAATCGATCAGCTCGTTGGCCTTCACGGCCGTCTGGCCGAGGTACTCGCCGACCAGGTCGGCCCGCTGCGCCTCCACGAGATGGTCGCCGCCCAGCAGGCCGAGGGCGTAGAAGACGCGGCCGAGGATGCGCGCCACCGTGGTCTTGCCGGTGCCGGACGGGCCGGAGAAGACGAAGTGCCGCTTCGGCGGCTGGACCGGCAGGCCCTGCCCGGTCCGCAGCCGAGCCATGTTGAGCTGTGCGGACAAGGCCTTGACCTGCCGCTTCACCGGCTCCAGACCCACCATGCGCTCCAGCTCGGCGAGCGCCTCCTCCAGTAACGCGGGATCGGTGGGACCGGCCGGCAGCGGCGACGAGGGGGCGGCGTGCTTCTCCCGCACCGCGGGGTCGGTCACCGACGGCAGCGGGACGACGGGAGGCAGGTCGGCGGGCTCGGTGAACCTCAGGTCCCGGCCCTCCGTGCCGAACAGCGGGTCGAGACCGTCCGGCCCGTCCACCGCGTCCTGCCCGATGCCGGTGAGCGTGATCGCCGCAAGGTCGGCCGTGTCGTCGTAGCCGTCGCCCTCGGCGATCGCGGCGAGGCGGGCCGAGGTGTCCATGAAGGCGGCGTCGACGCGGTGGACCGCCCGGTACAGGGGGAGGGCGGCCGCCGAACGGCCGGTGCCCTCGTGCGCCCGGGCCAGCCAGTACCGCAGCTCCTTGCGCTGCGGCTGCTCACTGCGGCAGCGCATCAGGGCGGCCGAGAGCAGCGGCTCGGCCTGTCCGTACATCTCCAGGCGGACCCGGGCCATCCCGCCGAACAGGCCGGCCTCGATGCCGAGCAGGGAGTCGTCCAGCAGCGGGTCGGTGTGCCGGACCAGCTGCTCCCAGTCCTTGACCAGGTAGGCGCGGCACGCGTGCAGGAAGCGGACCTGATGGTCGGCGTCGACGGGCGGGAGTCCGGCGAGGGCCCGGTCCAGTTCGGGCACGTGGCGGCCGTCCAGCCAGTGCGAGGCGTGCGCGAGGAGCAGGTCGCGCGGGCTCTCCAGCACCGGTTGCACCCACCAGCCCAGCCAGTACCAGGAGTTGAGGGTGCGGCGGTGCCGGGTCCGCTGCTCGCCGAAGCGCTCACGGTGGCGGAACATCCGGAGCAGCGCGGTCGTGGTGTCGACGCGCAGCGCGTGCAGCCCGAGCCAGCCGTCGGCCATCCCGGGGTCGATCCGCACGGCGGTGCGGAACTCCTCCTCCGCCTGCGGATAGGCGCCCATGGTGTAGGCGTCCACGCCTCGCAGCCAGGCCAGGTCGGCCGGGGCCTCGGGGCCCTGCGTGCCGAAGTCCATCACGTCCCCCACAAACCGTGCCCCGTCGGTCTGCCGCCGGGCCGTCGCCCGTCGGCTGCCTTGGTCGAACCGCTGTGCCGCGGACCGGAGTTGCAAGGTGCGCGCAGCAGTCGTCCAGGTCGCACCGAAGGCATCGTACCCGCGCGGGCGTCGCCCGCCGTAGGGTGCCGCACAGGCCGTTTGACGAGGTGGGAGCACACGGGGCGCACAGTGGAAGGTGACCCAGGGTGAGCGAACCGTGTCCCGTGGCGTCCGAAACGGGGGCGCTGAACCGGGGGAGGGCAGAACGAAGCCCCCGATCACGGGGGAACAACCGGGGGCTTCGCGTCTGAGGGCGGCTTCGAATGCCGCACATTGAGAACGTAAGTCCTGTACGGGCCGCCGGTCAAGCCGAGTTGAAGCACTTGGCGAAGTTCGAACGCAAGGGCCTTCACAGGTTCACCACATAGCGGGCGGTCCCTCACGGTGGGTGACATCCTGGTCCGGACCAAACTCTCCCGCCGGCCCCTTGAGCACCTCGTACCCCTCCTTCAACTGCCGTACCAGCAAGTCGGCGTGGGGCCGTGAGGGATCCTCGGCGAAGTGGCCGACCTCGGCCGCAACCCAGCCGTCCCAGAACTCCCGCTGCTCCTCGCCGTCGCGCGACCGTCCCCGCGCCCAGGCCTGCTCCGGCGGCACGTCCATCCACAGCAGGCACGCCAGGAACGGCCGCAGGGCGCGCCGGCCCGCCCCGACTCCCTCCACCAGGACGACGGGGGCGGCGGGCAGCGGCAGCGGCGGGCCGAAACGGCGTGCGTGCCAGTCGTAGGGGGCGTAGTGCGCGCTCTCGCCGCGGCCGAAGGGCTCGATCACCTGGGTCGTCAGCCGCCCGGTCCAGGCGAACGGCTCGTCGTGGCTGGCGAGGTCGTCGAGGTGCAGCACCGGGGCGCCGCCGACGGCCTCGGCGAGCCTGCCGGCGAAGGTGGACTTCCCCGAGCCGGCGTGGCCGTCGACGCCGATCAGACGGACCGGCCCGCAGGACGGCGGCAGGCGGCGGAGCCGGGAGGCGAGCTGGTGGATGGCGGGTCCTGGGGTGCGAAGAGAGAGGGGAGGGAGGAGAGAGGGGAGGGGGCGGGGCGCGGAGAGCCGGGGGCCGGACAGCGGCGCGGTGCAGACGCCGGTACGGCCCGGAAGTCTACGGCCGTACGCCCACACCGGTGGATCGGACCCCGCTCGGTGGGCGTGGCACGGGCGGGGGTGCTGGAAGGCCCGCCCGCCTTTGTCCATAGTGGGCGCACAGCCGCGCCGACACCTCGGGGGTCCGTCCGCCCATGAGCAGAGCCGAACAGCCGTCCCGCCGCACGGTCCTCGCCGCGGCCGTCGCCGCCGCGGTGGCCGGGGGCTCCGCCCCGGCCGCCGACGCGGCGGACACCGGCGAGGTGGAAACCGCCCCGGCCCGGTCCGTCGACTACCGCGCCTGGACCACGTACGCCGACTGGCGGGCCGGCGCGGCCGCCGGCACCCGTGCCGTGGCGGGCCTCCGCCCGGGCGTCGCCATCGCCACCCCCCTCGGCGCCGTCGACTACACCGACCCGCACACCAAGGCCACCGCCGCCTGGGAGTACGCGACCTGGACCTCTCCGGTCCAGGCGCTCGCCGTCCCCGCCACGGAGGTGATCGCCTCCTGGAACGCGAGCACCCCCGCCGGGACCTGGCTCCAGGTGGAACTGAAGGGCAGGTACTCCGACGGCACGGACACCCCGTGGTACGTGATGGGCCGCTGGGCCTCCGGCGACCAGGACATCAGGCGCACCTCGGTCGACGGCCAGACCGACGGCAGAAGCACCGTCTGGACCGACACCGTGGCGGTCGACGACGCCTCGACGGGCCTGCGCCTGGACGCCGTCCGCCTGCGTCTCACCCTGTACCGCCGCCCCGGCGCGAAGGCCACCCCGACCGTGTGGCGGCTGGGCGCGATGGGCTCCGACGTCCCGGACCGCTTCACCGTCCCGGCCTCCGTGCCCGGTCTCGCGCACGAGCTGAAGGTCCCGCGCTACTCGCAGGAGATCCACCGGGGCCGCTACCCCGAGTACGACAACGGCGGCGAGGCCTGGTGCAGCCCCACCTCCTCGCAGATGATCGTCGAGTACTGGGGCGGCCGGCTCACCGCCGAGCAGCTGGCCTGGGTCGACCCCTCCTACAGCGACCCGCAGGTGTGCCACGCCGCCCGCTCCACGTACGACTACCAGTACGGCGGCTGCGGCAACTGGCCGTTCAACGCCGCCTACGCGGCCACCTTCGCCGGTTTGCAGGGCGTGGTCACCCGGCTCGGCTCCCTCACCGACCTGGAGAGACTGATCGGCGCCGGGATCCCGGCCATGACCTCGCAGTCCTTCCTCAAGGGGGAGCTCACGGGGGCCGGATACGGCACCTCCGGGCACCTGATGACCGTGATCGGGTTCACGGCCGCCGGCGACGTGATCGCCAACGACCCGTTCTCGGCGGACGACGCGGCGGTGCGGCGCGTGTACCCGCGGCGGGAGTTCGAGAACGTCTGGCTGCGGACCAAGCGCCACAACGCGAGCGGCAAGGTCGCATCCGGCACCGGAGGCGTCTGCTATCTCTACTTCCCCGCGCGTCCCAGCACCCGGCAGTGCGAGGCCCTCGCGGCGGTGGGGATCCCCGTGTGAGCAAGGTCTCTGCCGCAAAAGCTCCGATGAGTGGCAGGGTGGACGGATCGATGGGGGGTCCACCCGTACGTCCGACCTCAGCGAGACGCCATGACCGCACAGACAGCCACCGCCGCCCGCGCCCGCACCGGGGGCCCCGACACCGACGGCCCGAAGATCCTCGAGCATGTCATGGGCTGGGTCCTCGTCGCGGTCGTCGCGATGCTGGTCACCCAGCTCGGCCTGCTGTGACGGGCGTGAGCTGACGCACGGTTGACCTGACATACTGCGGAAGTCCCGCCGACAGCCCGAGACCAGGGTCGGAAATTGAATATCAGTGAACAGCGTGAAGTCGTGCGTCCCCGCGCGCGCGGCACGGAGCGCTCACTGGCGCGTCGCGCCGAACTCATCTCCATCGGACGGAAGTTGTTCGCCGACACGTCCTACGACGCGCTCTCGATGGACGACATCGCCCGGCAGGCGCACGTGGCCAAGGGGCTGATCTACTACTACTTCCAGTCCAAGCGCGGCTACTACCTGGCCATCATCCAGGACTCCGTCGCCGACCTCGTCACCTTCGCGGCGAGCGGACTCGAACTGCCCCAGGTGGACCGGGTCCACCGCACCATCGACAGCTATCTGCGCTACGCCGAGCACAACCAGGCGGCCTACCGCACGATCGTCAGCGGCGGCGTCGGCTTCGACACCGAGGTGCACTCCATCCGCGACGGGGTGCGCGCGGCGATCGTGGCGACCCTCGCCGAGGGCGCGTACGGCCGCAGCGACATCCCGCCGCTGCCCCGGATGGCCCTGGTCTCCTGGGTGTGCAGCGTGGAGGGCGCCACCCTGGAGTGGATCGCCCGCCCCGAGCTCTCCCGCGAGGTCATGGGCGACCTGCTGGTGAAGACGCTGGGCGGCTGCATGCGCGCCATCGAGGAGCTCGATCCCGCCTTCCCGGCCCCGAAGCCGGCCCGCCGCGAGGTCTGACCTCCGCCCCGAATCGGAGACCGCCGGCCGGACGACGCCGTGGTCACACGGAGGGCCGCCGCGTCCCCCGTCCCGCTACGCCCCGTCTCGGCGCGCCGCCCGGCCGCCGCCTGGTCCCGTACTCCCTCGTCGTCGCGACGGCAGTGGGACTCGTGGACTCCACGGGTCGCCGCCGCACGTGCGACGACGGCCTCCCGCGGGCATACTCGCAGCGCGAAGCCGCCGCCGGCCAGGGAGGAGGACGCCGCCATGCCCGACCGCCCGCCGCCCCCGGTGGACCGGCCGCTGCCCACGGCAGAGGCCCGGGAACTCATGACGCTGGTCCGTGACATCGCGCGCCGTGAGATCGCACCGGCCGCGGCCGAGGAGGAGGCGGCCGGACGGTTCCCGCGCGACCTGTTCACCCTCCTGTCCGCATCGGGGCTGCTGGGCCTGCCGTACGACTCCGCGTACGGCGGCGGCGACCAGCCCTACGAGGTCTACCTCCAGGTCCTCGAAGAGCTCGCCGCCGCCCGGCTCACCGTCGGGCTCGGCGTCAGCGTGCACACCCTGGCCACCTACGCGCTCGCCGCCCACGGCACCGAGCGGCAGCGGGCCGACCACCTGCCCGCCGTGCTCGGCGGCGGGCTGCTCGGCGCGTACTGCCTGTCCGAGCCGTCCTCCGGTTCGGACGCGGCGTCGCTGCGGACCAGGGCGGTCCGCGAGGGCGACGAGTGGGTGATCACCGGCGACAAGGCCTGGATCACGCACGGCGGGATCGCCGACTTCTACACCGTCATGGCCCGCACCGGCGGCGAGGGCGCGCGGGGGATCACGGCGTTCCTGGTGCCCGGTGACGCGCCGGGCCTGAACGCCGCCGCCCCGGAGCGGAAGATGGGGCTGCGGGGCTCGCCCACCGCCCAGATCCACTTCGACGGCGTACGGGTCCCCGACGCGCGACGCATCGGGAACGAGGGCGAGGGCTTCGCGATCGCCCTGGCCGCGCTGGACTCCGGGCGGCTCGGCATCGCCGCCTGTGCGGTCGGCCTCGCCCGGGCGGCCCTCGAGGAGGCCGTCGCCTACGCGAGGCAGCGACGGCAGTTCGGGCGGCCGATCGCCGACTTCCAGGGGCTGCGGTTCCTGCTCGCCGACATGGCGACCCGGATCGAGGCGGGCCGGGCCCTGTACCTGGCGGCCGCGCGGCTGCGGGACGCCGGCCGGTCCTTCGCCCCGTACGCGGCCATGGCCAAACTCCACTGCACGGACGCCGCCATGCAGGTCACCACCGACGCCGTCCAGGTCCTCGGCGGGTACGGATACACCGCCGACTTCCCTGTCGAGCGCTACCTGCGCGAGGCCAAGGTCCTGCAGATCGTCGAGGGCACCAATCAGATCCAGCGGATGGTCATCGCACGTCACCTGCTGGGTCCGGAGAGCCGCTGAACTGGCCCGGCCGCACCTGCGGGGCCGCCAGCCGCACCCACTCCGGGTCATGGCGTCCCGGCAGGGTGCGGCCCCGGTCGGCCCAGATGCGCAGCAGATCGCGGTAGATGGGCGGGTCCTGGGCCGGCGGCGGAGCCAGCGGAACCGATCCTGCGCCGGCGGGTTCCGGGCGCGACGGAACGAAGAGCTGGCGGTGACGCCCGGGTGCAACCGAATAGGTGGGGGTCATACCAGGGCAACGCGAAGCCGCGGGACAGGTCACCGACCGCCGCCCTAGAGCGTGAGTTCGGGGAGTGTCCCGGCGTCGGGACGGGCCGCCGTGACCGTTCGCGCCTCCGACGCCTGACTCATCGTCAAAGCTCCGCTCCAGGGCGGGCGGTGGTGGGGCGGAGAGAGGCCGCCCTCTCGACGATCCGGACGCACTGATCCTGCACCACGGCAGTCTGCGCGCCGTGGTGCAGGGCAGCTACTGGGCTCGGGCCGGAGTGCCGGGCGCGGGGATCGCGCTCAGGCGGCGGCGCGGCGCATCACCGGCACGCGCATCGGGCGCGAACCCGGGCCGCCGACGTGCGAGAAGGGCTGCGTGCGCCAGTCCAGCCCCTGAGGGAGCGTCAGCAGCAGCGCGGTGTCCTGCTCCTGGGGCTCCACGGACTCGTCCGCGGGGCGGGCCTCGGACGCCGCGCGTCCCGTCCCGGCGCAGACCGTGAGGCCGAACGGGTTCCACGGCGAGGCGCACAGCGCGTGCTCCGGCAGGACCTCCTCGTCCGCCAGCAGTGCGATGGGCTGTGCGCAGTCCGGGCAGATGACCCGGTACATCTCGAAGGTGTCGTACGCGTCGAAGTGGTCGGCGTCATCGGCGTCGAAGCCGTCTGCGTCGAAGGGTTCGACGCCCTCCGGCTCGGGCTCGACGACCGAATGGAGCCGCTTGGGCGCGGTGCGACCTGGGCGCTTGGGACTCTGCATGGGATTCTCCCCCTCGGGCTGGGCCGCGACGGGACTGCGGCCTCGACCACAGCAAGCACTTCCCTGCCGGTCTCGGCGGTAATCACGAGGGCGCAACGAAGACTTGACGACCGCTGTGGCATTCGTCACATGCCGCTTGCAGGTGCCCGCCGCCACCCGGGCTCCCTCACATCACGAACCGGGTATGACCTGGGCTGCATAGGTATACGAGGAGATCACACGCACTGTAGGTTCTTGCGTCATGGAGGAGCTGGACCGACAAATCGTGCAGCTGCTCGTCAAGGACGGGCGGATGAGTTACACCGATCTGGGCAAGGCCACGGGCCTGTCCACGTCGGCCGTGCACCAGAGGGTGCGCAGACTGGAACAGCGCGGCGTCATCCGCGGGTACGCGGCCGTCGTCGACTCCGAGGCCGTCGGGCTGCCCCTGACCGCCTTCATCTCGGTGAAACCGTTCGACCCCAGCGCCCCCGACGACATCGCCGAGCGGCTGGCGGACGTGCCCGAGATCGAGGCCTGCCACAGTGTGGCCGGCGACGAGAACTACATCCTCAAGGTCCGCGTGGCCACCCCGCACGAGCTGGAGGAGCTCCTGAGCCGCCTGCGGGCGCTCGCGGGGGTCTCGACCCGCACGACGGTCGTGCTGTCCACCCCGTACGAGGCCCGGCCGCCGCGGATCTGAGGGGTCCCCGTGCCGGGCGGCCGACGCCGAGGCGCGAGACTGTTCCCCATGAGTGAGCACGCCCCCCAGCCGAACACCGTCCTGCTCCGCCGAGGAGAGGTCCACAGCCCCGCCGATCCGTTCGCGACCGCGATGGTGGTCGAGCGCGGCCAGGTCGCCTGGGTCGGCTCCGAGGGCGCCGCCGACGCCTTCGCGGACGGTGTCGACGAGATCGTCGACCTGGACGGCGCCCTGGTCACCCCGGCGTTCACCGACGCCCATGTGCACACCACGTCGACCGGCCTCGCGCTGACCGGACTCGACCTGTCCGACGCCCCCTCCCTGGCCGCCGCCCTCGCCCTGGTGCGGGACTTCGCGGCGGCCCGTCCGCAGGACAAGGTGCTGCTCGGGCACGGCTGGGACGCCTCCCGCTGGCCGGAGGGGCGCCCGCCCCGGCGGGACGAGCTGGACGCGGCCACGGGCGGCCGGCCGCTCTACCTCAGCCGGATCGACGTCCACTCGGCCGTGGCCACCACCGCCCTCCTCGGGCTCACGCCCGGGCTGCGGGCCATGCCCGGCCACATGGACGGACCGCTCACCCGCGACGCCCACCACGCCGTCCGCGCCGCGGCGTTCGCAGCCGTGACGCCGGCGCAGCGCACCGAGGCCCAGCGGGCCGCCCTCGCGCGCGCCGCCTCCCTCGGCATCGGCTCCGTCCACGAGTGCGCGGGCCCGGAGATCTCCTCCGAGGACGACTTCACGGACCTGCTGCGGCTCGCCGCCGAGGAGAACGGTCCCCGGGTCGTCGGCTACTGGGCGGAGCAGGACGCCGGCAAGGCGCGGGAGCTCGGCGCGCTGGGCGCCGCCGGGGATCTGTTCGTCGACGGCGCCCTCGGCTCCCACACCGCCTGTCTGCACGCCCCGTACACCGACGCCGACCACACCGGCACCGGCTACCTGGGAGCCGACGAGGTCGCCGCGCACGTGGTGGCCTGCACCGAGGTGGGCCTCCAGGCGGGGTTCCACGCCATCGGCGACGCCGCCGTGACCGCCGTGGTCGACGGCGTGCGCGCCGCCGCGGAGAAGCTGGGCCTCGCCAGGATCCGCGCCGCCCGCCATCGTGTCGAGCACGCCGAGATGCTCACGCCCGAGACGATCGCCGCCTTCGCCGAACTCGGCCTCACCGCCTCCGTCCAGCCCGCCTTCGACGCCCTGTGGGGCGGCGCGGAGGGCATGTACGCCCAGCGCCTGGGCGCCGAGCGGGCCCTCACCCTGAACCCGTTCGCGGCCCTGCTGCGGGCCGGCGTCCCGCTCGCCTTCGGCTCCGACAGCCCGGTCACCCCCCTCGACCCGTGGGGCACGGTCCGCGCCGCCGCCTTCCACCGCACCCCCGAGCACCGCGTCTCGGTACGGGCCGCGTTCACCGCCCACACGCGCGGCGGCTGGCGGGCGGTCGGCCGGGACGACGCGGGCGTCCTGGTGCCGGGCGCACCCGCCGACTACGCGGTCTGGCGAACGGACGAACTGGTCGTCCAGGCCCCTGACGACCGGGTCGCCCGCTGGTCCACCGACCCCCGGTCCGGCACGCCCGGACTGCCCGATCTGACCCCCGGAGCCGACCTCCCGGTGTGCCTGCGGACCGTGGTCGGCGGCCGGACCGTGTTCGTGCGGCCGAGCGAGTGATCTCCCGGGGCGGTGCGGGGAAGATCACCCGTCCGCCCGTCGTCGTGCGACCTGCGCCTCCTCCCCGCTGACCTGCGCATTGGCGGAAGACCCGCAGGTCGAACGGCTGTTGACAGCCGACTGCGGGGGGCCGGTAGGTTCGGCGGAGTCCACCACCGGACGCCCCGCCGGGGAACCTCCGCGCACTCGCCGCGGCGCCGCTGGGTCAGGGACGGTGTGCCACGCCGGCGCACCGCCACTGGCAGCCAGGCTCAGCGCCCGCGCCGCAGCGAGGGAACGTTCCGGCCGGTCGGGGAGGTGTGACCCGGGTGGGGCCCGGGCGCTCAGTAGACAACGGCTTTCGGTCGACCCGCAGCCAGCGGGTCCCGGGCCGGCCCGAAGAGCGCCGGGCCCCCATCCGCAGGGCTCGTCCGCGACCCCGCGGGGCAGAGGCGTACAGACGAGCCCAAAAGCACATTGCTACCCCGCCGATGTCGATTCGACACCACCATTCGAACGTCCTGTCACGTCATCGCAGGCGGCGGCCACTATGGTGGTCCCCTGCGTACGGACTTGAAGGGGCAGCAGTGAACGACGGCGACGGGACCCGCGCGGCACAGGACCGGGGGAGGCAGTTCGGTCCGCTCGGCACGGCCTTGGTGATCATTCCGACCTACAACGAGGCGGAGAACATCAAGAGCATCGTCGGCCGGGTGCGCAAGGCTGTCCCCGACGCCCACGTCCTCGTGGCCGACGACAACAGCCCCGACGGCACCGGCAAGCTCGCCGACGAACTGGCCGCCGGGGACGATCACGTCCAGGTGCTGCACCGCAAGGGCAAGGAGGGCCTCGGCGCGGCCTACCTCGCGGGCTTCCGCTGGGGCCTGGACCACGGGTACGGCGTGCTGATCGAGATGGACGCCGACGGCTCCCACCAGCCCGAGGAACTGCCGCGCCTGCTCACCGCGCTCAAGGGCGCGGACCTGGTCCTGGGCTCCCGCTGGGTGCCGGGCGGCCGGGTCGTGAACTGGCCCAAGTCGCGCGAGGTCATCTCGCGCGGCGGCAGCCTCTACTCGCGCCTCGCCCTCGACCTCCCGCTGCGCGACATCACCGGCGGCTACCGCGCCTTCCGCCGCGAGACCCTGGAGGGCCTCGGCCTCGACGAGGTCGCCTCGCAGGGCTACTGCTTCCAGGTCGACCTCGCCCGCCGCGCCGTCAAGGCCGGGTTCCACGTGGTGGAAGTCCCCATCACCTTCGTCGAGCGTGAGCACGGCGACTCCAAGATGAGCCGCGACATCCTCGTCGAGGCGCTGTGGCGGGTCACGGCCTGGGGCGTGGGGGAGCGGGTCGGCAAGATCACCGGCCGGACCGCCGACCAGCCCGAGCGGCCCCAGCCGCCCACCCGCTCCCACAGTGACGGCTGATCGTCCCCTTATGCCGCTCTGAGCCGGGTCCGGGCACACTGGAAGCATGACGACTGGCGCTCCGACCCCCGCGTACCCGACCGACGCCCGGCCCCGCCCCACCCGGCCCCGCCGTTCCCGGCTGCGGACGTTCCTGCCCCTGGGTCTCGCCGTGTGGCTGGTGCTGGAGATCTGGCTGCTCACCCTGGTCGCGGGCGCGGCCGGCGGCTTCACGGTCTTCCTGCTGCTGCTCGCCGGGTTCCTGCTGGGCGCGGTGGTCATCAAGCGCGCGGGCCGGCGGGCCTTCCAGAACCTCAACGAGGCGCTGCAGCGGGGCACGGCTCCCAGCCGGGGCGGCAACGGCCTGATGATGCTCGGCGGCCTCCTGCTGATGATCCCGGGCCTGGCCTCCGACGCGCTCGGTCTGCTCCTGCTGCTCCCGCCGGTCCAGAAGGCCGTGGGCGCCTACGCTGAGCGCAAGCTGCGCCTGGCCGGCCCGGGCACCCTGGGGGACGCGTTCCAGCAGGCCCGCATCCACCGCCCGGACGGCAAGGTGGTGCCGGGCGAGGTCGTCGGCGAGGTCATCAGGGACGAGCGCTGACCCACCGCACGGCACGCCGAAGGGCCCGGGGCTCGGCCCCGGGCCCTTACGTGTGCACGGGGCGGCGACGTGCGCCGTGAGGCGACCTGCACACGTCCGCGAGCGATTCACGCGGGTCGGTCGGTCGCTCGCGGGCCGGTCACTCGCGCGGGTCGGTCCCTCGTGCCAGGGGCGTCCTAGGAGCAGCGTGCCAGGGGCGTCCTAGGAGCAGCACGACGACCGCGGGCGCCGTACGCATGTCACGTACGGCGCCCGCGGTCATTGGCGTGCGTGTGTACAGCCGGCCTCAGCCCCGCAGGGCTACGCGGACTTGCGGCTGTCGCGGGGATGAACCGCGAGGTTCATGGCCCCGGACCGCAGGACGGCCAAACGCTCCTCGAGGACCTCTTCCAGTTCCTCGCGGGTCCGCCGTTCCATCAGCATGTCCCAGTGCGTACGCGCGGGCTTGGCCTTCTTCTCCTCAGGGCCGTCGCCGTCCACGAGGAGTGCAGGGGCTCCGCAGACCTTGCACTCCCACTCCGGCGGAATCTCCGCCTCGACCGAGAAGGGCATCTCAAAGCGGTGCCCCTTCTCGCATGCGTACTCCACGGCCTGGCGCGGGGCCAGGTCGATGCCGCGGTCCGTCTCGTAGCTGGTCACCACGAGGCGCGTGCCGCGAAGAGCTCGCTCACTCATGAATCGTGCCTCCCGGGCTTGTCGCCCACAGGACAGGTGTCGCTGTCGTCGTCATCCGGTCAACGTCCGGTCGGCGGTAAAGATTCCCGTTCCGATTCCCGTTCCGGGTCATGGGTCGCCGTCGTAGCCGCAGCCTTGTCAACCAGTGCAGTACCCACCGGCGCCCGGTTTGTCACATCTGAAAGGAGATGTCACCCAGCGTTTCGGCATCTTTGACGCGCAGTAACGGTACGCCTGGCAGGCCAAACGCGTACACTACCGCCCTTTCGCCTTGAGCGCTAAATCCTCTCGGGCACCGGGTTCCCCGCGTCGCCGATCGCACGCCGCACGGGGACCCGCGCGAGCAGCAGGAACCCGATGACGAAGAAGGCCACCAGCGAGACGATCGCGTCACGGTAGCTGCCCGTCAGCTGGTAGGTGATGCCGAACATCAGCGGGCCGAGCCAGCTCATGCCGCGGTCGCTCATCTCGTAGGCCGAGAAGTACTCGGCCTCCTTGCCGGGCGGGACGAGGTGGGAGA
Source organism: Streptomyces sp. NPDC037083 (assembly GCF_055606485.1). Taxonomy (NCBI): domain Bacteria; kingdom Bacillati; phylum Actinomycetota; class Actinomycetes; order Kitasatosporales; family Streptomycetaceae; genus Streptomyces; species Streptomyces sp. NPDC037083. Next base: position 458,185 of record NZ_JBVJSQ010000006.1, read on the forward strand.
ACAGGGAGCGGGAGAGGGCCTGGCTGCCGCCGAGGACCAGTCCGATGGCGGCCGCGAGCAGGAAGAAGCCCACCGGCGCCCCGGCCGGCAGGAAGTAGCCGGCGCCCAGGGTGAGGGTCCAGGCCACCAGCGAGCCGAGGATCGTCCGCTGTGCGCCGTACCTCCGGGCCAGACGCCCCATCCCCAGCGCGCCCGCCACCGCGAGCACCTGCACCAGCAGGACGGCGCCGATCAGCGTGGACTGGCCGAGGCCGAGCTCCTCCGAGCCGTAGACGGAGGCCTGGGAGATCACCGTCTGGATGCCGTCGTTGTAGACGAGGTACGCCAGGAGGAAGGCCAGGGTCAGCGGATGGCGGCGCATGTCGCGGACCGTCGCGGCCAGCTGGCGCAGTCCCGGAGCCGTCGGCTCCTCCCGTACGGCGGCCGGCCGGTCGCGCAGCCGCAGCAGGGGGATCAGCGTGAAGCCGCCCCACCACAGGCCGGCCGAGGCCAGGCAGATGCGGACCGCCATCGACTCGGAGACGCCGAAGGAGTCGTGGGCCAGGTAGAGGACCAGGTTGACGACCAGGACCAGCGAACCGGCCGCATAGCCGAAGGCCCACCCCCGGGAGGAGACCGCGTCGCGTTCCTCGGGCGGGGCGATCTGCGGCAGATACGAGTTGTAGAGCATCATCGCCACCGACTGGGCCGCGTTCGCCACGATCAGCAGGGCGCCGCCCAGCAGATAGCGGTCGCCGCCCAGGAAGAACATGGCGGTCGTCGCCGCGGCGCCCACGTAGGCGGCCGCGCCCAGCAGCGGCTTCTTGCGGCCGGTGCGGTCGGCGGCCGCGCCCACCAGGGGCATCACCAGAACGGCCACGATCACCGACAGGGACACCGTGTACGGGAAGAAGGATCCCGCCCGGACGGGGATGCCCAGCGGATGCACGTACCCGGCGGCGTCCGCGGCCTCCTTGGCGACCGAGGTCAGGTACGGGCCGAGGAACACGGTGAGCACGCTCGTCGAGTAGACGGAGCAGGCCCAGTCGTAGAAGTACCAGCCGCGCTGTTCGCGCCGCCGCCCGGCGGCCTCGTCGGACGCCTGCGTCCGCACGGTGTCGATTCCCACCCGCGCCCTCGCTTCCCGGTGCAGAAACCGCGTGCGGGGGTGGGCCGGGGCTCAGGCCCAGACGCCCCGGTCCTCCATGACCTTGCGCAACGCGTCGATGTGATCGGTCATGATGCCATCGACCCCCAGGTCCAGGAGCCGGTGCATCCGATCCGCGTCGTTGACCGTCCACACGTGGACCTGCAGCCCGCGCGCGTGGGCGGTGCGGACGAAGCGCCGGTCCACGACCTGGATGCCCGACTGGGCCTCGGGCACCTGGGCGGCGATCGCCGAGCGGCGCAGCGTCGCGGGCACGCCCCAGGACCTGAGCCGCAGGTTGAGCACGCCCCGGGTGCCGTACGAGGTCGCCAGGCGTGGACCGGCCAGCCGCTGGGCGCGCACGACACGGGCCTCCGAGAACGAGCCGACGCAGACGCGGTCCCACGCGTTCGCGCGGGCGATCAGGTTGAGCAGGGGGTGCAGGGCGGGCTCCGCCTTGAGGTCGACGTTCCACCGCACCTCGGGGAAGGTCTCCAGGAGCTCCTCGAAGAGCGGCACCGGTTCCTTTCCGCCCACGCGCGCGTGCCGCACGTCCGACCAGAGGAGGTCGGCCATGCGGCCCGTGCCGTCCGTCACCCGGTCCAGCGTCGTGTCGTGGAAGGCGACGAGCTTGCCGTCCCGCGTGGCGTGCACATCGGTCTCGATGTACCGGTAGCCCGCCTCGACCGCTCGCCGGAACTGCGCCGCGGTGTTCTCCAGACCGTCCGCGGCTCCACCGCGGTGGGCGAACGGGATGGGTCCCGGATGGTCGAGGTAGGGGTGGCGTATGAGGCTGGTCACGGACGCAGTATCGCTCCCCGCGGTGTCCCGGTGGCAACGACCGTGCTGCCGCCGGATGCCGCCGAAACGGCGAACACCCGCAGGAAGAGCTGGGCGAGCGGCCCGATCGTCACCGCGTACAGCAGCGTGCCGACGCCGATGGTGCCGCCGAGGGCGAACCCGGTCACCACGACCGCCGCCTCCACCGTCGTCCGCATCAGGCGGATCGAACGCCCGGTGCGCCGGTGCAGACCGGTCATCAGTCCGTCGCGCGGTCCCGGCCCGAAGCCGGCCGCGATGTAGAGGCCGGTGGCCGCGCCGTTGAGGACGAGCCCGGCCGCCAGCAGGAGCACCTGTGCGGGCAGGGTCCGGGCCTCCGGGACGCACGCCAGGGTGCCGTCCATCGCGAGGCCGACGACGAAGACGTTGGAGACCGTGCCGAGGCCCGGCCGCTGGCGCAGCGGGATCCACAGCAGCAGCACCGCGGCCCCCACGGCGATGGACACGACGCCGATCGACCGTCCGGTCAGCTCGGCGAGACCCTGGTGCAGCACGTTCCAGGGCTCCAGGCCCAGACCCGCCTGCACCAGGAGAGCCGAGCTGGCGCCGTAGAGGGCGAGGCCGGCGTACAGCTGGACCAGCCTGCGGAGGAGACGGCCGCTCGCATCCCTCGAGCGGGCTTCCTGCAAGGGGGACTCCTGCGCGGGGGGTTGCTGCGAGGGGGCTGCCTGCGAGCGGGGTTGCTGCGAGGGAGTCTCCTGGACGGCCGGTTCGGGGGAGGGCGATTCCTGCGGTGGCTCGGACAAGGGGTCCCCCTGGTGGTGGCAGTGGCCTGACCCGTGACACTCTGTGGCTTGAAAGCGAACGCCATCCATGGCCAATTCGGGGAAGGTGGACTGATATCCATGGCGCAGTGGACCTCTGCGGTGGGGGCCGCGCAGCTCGCCAGGCTGCTCAAGTCCCAGCAGGACCGCCCCGCGGGACCTGGCACCCGCCGTCCGCCGGCCTACCGCGCGCTCGCCGACGGCATCCGGCTGCTGGTGCTCGAAGGCCGGGTTCCCGTCGCCGCCCGTCTGCCCGCCGAGAGGGAACTGGCCCTCTCCCTCTCCGTGAGCCGTACGACCGTCGCCGCCGCCTACGAGGCGCTGCGCGCGGAGGGCTTCCTGGAGTCCCGGCGCGGCGCGGGCAGCTGGACGGCCGTGCCGGCGGGCAACCCGGTTCCGGCGCGCGGTCTGGAGCCACTGCCGCCCGAGACGCTCGGGTCCATGATCGACCTGGGCTGCGCGGCGCTGCCCGCGCCCGAGCCCTGGCTCACCCGCGCCGTGCAGGGCGCGCTGGAGGAGCTGCCCCCGTACGCCCACACGCACGGCGACTATCCGGCGGGCCTGCCGGCACTGCGCGCGATGATCGCCGAGCGGTACACCGCGCGCGGGATCCCGACCATGCCCGAGCAGATCATGGTCACGACCGGCGCCATGGGCGCCATCGACGCCATCTGCCACCTCTTCGGCGGACGCGGCGAGCGCATCGCCGTCGAGTCGCCCTCCTACGCCAACATCCTGCAGCTGATGCGGGAGGCGGGTGCCCGGCTCGTGCCCGTCGCGATGGCCGACGGGCTGGCCGGCTGGGACATGGACCGCTGGCGTCAGGTCCTGCGCGACGCGGCGCCGCGCATCGCTTACGTCGTCGCCGACTTCCACAACCCGACCGGAGCGCTCGCCGACGAGGACCAGCGCCGCCGACTCGTGGAGGCGGCACGCTCGGCCGGGACCGTGCTGGTCGCCGACGAGACCATGAGCGAACTGTGGCTCGACGACGTGGAGATGCCGCGGCCCGTGTGCGGCTTCGATCCCGCGGGCTCGACGGTGATCACGGTCGGCTCGGCGAGCAAGGCCTTCTGGGCCGGGATGCGCATCGGCTGGGTGCGCGCGGCTCCGGACGTCATCCGCAGCCTGGTGGCGGCCCGCGCCTACGCCGACCTCGGCACGCCCGTGCTGGAGCAGCTGGCGGTGAACTGGCTGTTCAGCACGGGCGGCTGGGAGCAGGCCGTCGAGCTGCGGCGCCTCCAGGCCCGGGGAAACCGGGACGACCTGGTCGCGGCGGTGCGGCGGGAGCTGCCGACCTGGGAGTTCGCCGTGCCCGAGGGCGGACTGACCCTGTGGGTGCGCGCCGGCGGGCTCTCCGGGTCCCGGCTGGCCGAGGCGGGGGAGCGCGTGGGCCTGCGGGTGCCCTCCGGCCCCCGGTTCGGAGTCGACGGCGCCTTCGAGGGATACGTGCGGCTGCCGTTCACCGTGGGGGGCGCGGTGGCGGAGGAGGCGGCGGCACGACTGGCGGCCGCCGCGCGGATCGTGGAGAGCGGGGGGACGGCGGGCGGCGAGAGCCCTCGCACGTTCGTGGCGTAGGCGTAGGCGTAGGCGTAGGCGTAGGCATGGGCATGGGCGTTGGCCTGCGGGAGCGGCGGCGACGGGTCCCTGGCCTGGCGTCGTTGTGTCGGCTGTCGGCTGTCGGCTGCGGCCAGGTCGGGTGGCTTGTGCCGGTGGTGAGGTCCTGCGTGCGTTCGTGGCGCGGGCGGGGCGGCGAGCCGCGTGTTCCGGTGGGCGGTCCCGTCGTCAGCCGTCCGCGCTCGATGGCTACTCCGCTGCCGCCGCTTCGGCCACGGCTGTCTCCGCTACCGGGGTCTCGGGGACCGTCGTCTGCGGGACCGCCGGCGTCACGGTCGTGGGCTTCGTGATCACGACCTTCGCGACGGCGTCCCCGACCGGTTCCGGCAGCGTCTCGGTGTCGGCCGGTGTGGAGCGCGGTGGCAGCAGGTCCAGGACCGCCTGCCGGTGGGCGCCCGTCGTCGCGTCGTCGTACGGGTCCGGGGTCGCCGGGACCTGGAGGCGGTGGACCTGACCAGCGCCGAGCCGGGCGTATCCGCGCCCCGGGGGGACCTGGTCGACGGGGGTGGTGTGCGGGGGCGCGCCGAGCACGGCCTCCAGCTGTCCGGCCGACGCCGCCCCGAGCGTGACCCGCGCCCGGGTGTGCTGGTGCACCGCGTCGCTCAGGGAGTCCAGGGCGTCGAACTGCTCGGCCACGACCACCGTGACGGCGGCCGCGCGGCCGTGCCGCAGGGGGACCTGGAGGAGGGACTGCGGGTCCTTGTGGCCGCCGGCCTGAGCCAGGTGGGTGAAGGCGGTGGGACGGTCCAGGAGGATCCACAGCGGACGCTTGGTGTCCTCCGGGGCGGGGTCCCCGGCCTGGCGGGCACGGTTGGCCGCGATGAGCCGGCGTTCCGTCTCGCCAGCGGCCCACTCCAGCGCGGCCAGCGCCCCGTCGAGCCCGATCTCGACGCCCAGGACGCCGTCCCGGCCGGCCAGGCAGGCGTACTCGCCGGTCCCGCCGCCCTCGACGATCAGTACGTCACCGTGCTGGAGGGCCTGGAGGGCGATGGACCGCAGGAGGGTCGATGTGCCGCTGCCGGGCTGGCCGACCGCCAGCAGGTGCGGCTCGGTGGAGCGGATGCCGGTGCGCCAGACGACCGGTGGGACGTCGCGCCGGCCCTCGCCGTAGGCGAGGGGGAGGGTGCGCTGGACCCGGGAGGGATCCGTGAAGCCCAGGACCGTCTCGCCGGGGGCGGTGACGAAGCGCTGGGCCGAGATGTCGGTGGGCAGGGGGGCGAGGACGCTGACCGTGAGCTCGTTGCCCTCCTCGTCCCAGACGAAGAGGTACTCGCGGCCGCGGCCGGACTTCGCGGCGATCAGTTGTTCGATCCGAGCGCGCGATGCCGCCTCGCCGTCCGGGAAGTACGCCGGATAGTGGATCACGAGGTGGCTGACGCGGCCCGAGTCGTCGAACTCCTGCGTGGGGAAGGCCGTCTCCCAGTCGCCGCCGTGGGCGTACAGGGGAGACGGGTCTTCCGCCGCCGAGAAGTGCGGGACCAGGGCCTCGTACAGCACCTGGAGTCGCTGGATCTGCGATTCGTCAGGGCCTTCGGGAACCGGTGGGGTGCGGTCCCTGCCCTGCCAGGCCGCCGCCGCCATCAGGGTGACGACGGCGAGCAGCGGGCCGTACGGCACGAGCACGACGACCAGGATCACCGAGGCCGCCAGGAACAGCAGCGGACCGCGCTTGTCCCGGGGGGTCTCGGCCCACCTGCGCCGCCCGGCCGAGGCCAGCCGGCGCAGTCCGCGGGTGATCGTGATCAGTGGATGGAGGACATCGGTGGCGCTGTCGGCTGCCGTCCGGGCCAGCTCCCGGCTTCGGGCGATCTGCGCGCTGCCTGTGCTCAGGATGCGGGGGAGGGGGCGCCGGACCACTGCTGTCTCCTGGAGGTGCGTACGGACGGGACGTGCGGCGTCAGAACTTGATGCCGCCGAGAAGGCTGGCCAGGCTCTCGCCGCCGGCCTTGATGCTCGGGGCGATGGCCGTGCTGGCCATGTAGAACCCGAACAGGGCCGAGACCACGGCGTGGGACGCCTTGAGCCCGTCCTTGCGGAAGAAGAGGAAGACGATGATGCCGAGCAGGACGACGCCTGACATGGACAGGATCATTTTGGTTTCTCCTGGTTCGCGGGGGACAGTCACCATGAGTACTTCCAGGCTCACAGGATGTATCCATACGATAAAAGGTGCAACTGGGTGAAAAGCGGCCGATTTCCCCCGGCCGGCGGAAGGTACGGCGGGCTGCCCGAGCAGGAGAATTACGTCGAACGGGGTCGTAGGCGATCTTTGCCGCCGACGGGACCGGCCATGTACCCGGCGAGCCAGTACGCTGGCGATTCACCTGAACGGCTGTAGCGAGAGGCGGTCCGGCCGATGACCGAAGCCCTTGACCCCGAGGTCGTGGAGCTGGCGACCAAGATCTTCGATCTGGCACGCCGGGGACAGACCGAGGAACTCGTGGCGTACGTCGACGCGGGCGTTCCGGCCAACCTCACCAACGACCGCGGCGACTCGCTCGTGATGCTCGCCGCGTACCACGGCCACGCCGACGCGGTCCGGGCCCTGCTGGCCCGCGGCGCCGAGGCCGACCGGATCAACGACCGGGGCCAGACCCCGCTCGCCGGAGCCGTCTTCAAGGGTGAGACGGATGTCATCAAGGTCCTGCTGGAGGCCGGCGCCGACCCTTCCCAGGGCACGCCGTCGGCCGCCGACACGGCCCGCATGTTCGGCAGGGCGGAGCTGCTGGACCTGTTCGGCGCACACTGAGCCGACGGTCCTGAGCAGGTCAAAAGAAGTTCCTGACCAGGTAAATCGACGACCACGGGGGAGGCGGTACAAGGCCGCCGGAAATTTCGGTCGCGGCAGGTAGAACAGCCGGGTCATCATGACGTCGTGATTCACGGACGCGATGGCAGGGCAGGTGTTGCCGCACCGCGCGGGCCGTGATGCGGTCCGCATGGGCCACCGACGAGAGGCAGAGGAAGATGGTCTACAGCAAGCAGGAAACGGCGGGCGCCCCGACGTGTTGTCACGCGGCCAGGTAGTGCACGTCCCCGGTTGCGTCGACGCTTGATGTGAGGCTGTTTCCCATGTTCGATCCGGTCATAGCGCCCAGCGGTACGCTGCTCGGCCTGCTCCAGAGGGGCCGCGGCGACGGCACGCTGCACGCGCTCACCGCACCGCGCGCCGAGGCGCTCGCGGCGCTGAACCACTGTGTGCTGCGGGATCCCCGCCACGACTGGCAGGTGGAGAACCGCTCCCTTTACTACGCCCGTCTCTACCTCGACCTGAACGGCGGGCTGGACGAGATCGAGGCCCACCTCTTCGACGTCGAGGACGTCTTCGACACCGAGGAGTCACGCACGGGCCTCGCCCTCGCCGTGCTGGGCCATCTCGCCTCCTACGGCAGGCTCGACGCCCTCGAACTGCTGCGCAGGTACGCCGCCTCGGGAGCCAACTGGGCCTGGGCCCTGGACGAGCTCGCCCTGCGCGACGACGACGCCGGCCTGCGCGCCCTGGCCGCGCCGGTGCTCGCGCGGTTCCCCACCGACGCCGCGGGCGAGGCCGAACTGGCCGCCGTCGTGAGGGACGCCTTCGAGCCACGGCCCTGGCGGCTGTGGGCGGAGGATCCCCGCGAGTACGTCTCCACACGCGTGCGTGCCGCTCAGGAGGCCGGCTGTTTCGACCGCTGGCAACGCCAGATGAGTCCCAGCGGACCCCGCCCCGGCTGGAGCGTTCAGGCCGTGTTCGAGTGGGCCCAGCAGGGCGTCGAACGCGGAGCCGCGCTCCACGTCCCCGCCGCCCGCTGCCTCTCCGCCGTGGCAGGGCCGGAGGACCGCCCCGAGATCGTGCAGGCGGCCAAGGACGGCTCCGACGGGGCCCGCTGCACCGCCCTGCGCTACCTGGCCGACTGCAACGATCCCGACGCTCTCGTCCTGATCGAACAGGCCGTCGCCGCCGGCTCCACGGCCGTCATGGAGGCCGCCGTCGACGCCTTCGAGCGCATGCGCAGCGTCGCCGCCGTCGACCGGGCCCGCGGCTGGGTCCACCGGCCCGACGCCCTGGGCGCCGCCGCCGGCCGCATGCTCGCCTGCCGGGGCGCAGGCCGGGACAGCGACCTGGTCCTCGGCGCCCTGCGCGAGGCCGTGCGCGGCGAGGGCTGCGACGCGCCCGGTCTGTGGACCCTGGTCGACGGCGCCGGACGGCTCGGCATCGTCTGCGCGGCGCCCGTGCTGCGCCACATCTACCGCGAGACGGCCTCGTCCCATCTGCGCGGGCGCTGCGCCCGCGCGCTCGCCGCCACCGATCCCTCCTTCGCCACCGGCTTCGCCGTCGAGTGCCTGTGGGACTGCGAGGAGGGCACCCGCGAGATCGCCGCCCGGCACGCCGAGACCGGCGACGCCCGGGTGGTGGAGCGGCTGCGCCGGCTCGCCGCCGACCCGGCCGAGGAGGCGGAGGTGCAGACGGCCGTACGGAGCCGGATCGGCCCGGACGCGGCGTCGGCGATGTGACCTCGGACCCGGCCGCCGCACGAGGAGATCCCGGCGGCGGCCCGCCCGACGGGTGAACAGCGAGTGGCCGGCGGGGCCGGCGGTCATGGACAGGGCCTGACCTGCGCGGTGCGCGTCAGGTGCGTACCGGCGGCGCAGCGCAACGCTCATGGGACGTTCGTCGTTCGGAAAGATCCACTTTGACGCGACCACGTCCAGGACGGCGACAACACGGGTATGCGTGTCGTCATCGTGACCGAATCCTTTCCCCCCGACGTGAACGGCGTGGCCCATTGCGCCTACCAGACCGCCCGACACCTCGTCGATCGCGGTCACGCCCCCGTCGTCGTCGCCCCGGCCACCGCTGCCGGGGCCGGGCCGGACGCCGAAGCGCCCTGCCCCGTCGTCCGCGTCCCCTCCCTCCCGCTCCCCGGCTACCCCCAGGTCCGCGTCGCCCTCCCCAGCCGACGCGTCGCCGCGGCCATCGCCGAGCACCGTGCCGACGTGGTCCACCTGGCCAGCCCCTTCATCCTCGGCGTCCGGGGCATGTCCGCCGCCGCCCGGCTCGGCATCCCCGCCGTCGCCGTCTACCAGACCGACCTGGGCGGATACGCGCGCACCTACATGGGCGCAGGCGAGGCCGCGGCCTGGCGCCGGATACGGTCCGTCCACGCCGCCGCCGACCTCACCCTCGCCCCCTCCAGCGCGGCCCTGCACGACCTGGACACGCACGGCGTGCCCCGGGTGAAACTGTGGCCGCGGGGCGTGGACACCGAGCGTTTCCGCCCCGACCGCCGCGACCGGGCGCTGCGCCGCGCCCTCGCCCCGAACGGCGAGCTGATCGTCGGCTACGTCGGCCGGCTCGCCCCCGAGAAGCAGGTCGAGCTCCTGTCCGGCGCCTGCGGGCTGCCCGGCGTGCGCGTCGTGGTGGTGGGCGACGGGCCGAGCCGGCCCGGCCTGGAGGAGGCCCTGCCCGGCGCTGTCTTCCTGGGCAAACGCACCGGTGACGACCTCGCCCGGATCTTCGCCTCACTGGACGTGTTCGTGCACACCGGCCCGTTCGAGACGTTCTGCCAGACCGTGCAGGAGGCCATGGCGAGCGGTGTGCCCGTGGTCGCGCCCGCCGCGGGCGGCCCCCTGGACCTCGTCGCCCACGGGCGGACCGGTCTGCTCGTCCCGCCGCGCGACGCCACGGCCGTCCGGGACGCGGTCGCCTCGCTGGCCGCCGACTCCGCACGGCGGGCCGCCTACGGCGCCGCCGGGCGGGACACGGTCGAGGGGCGCACCTGGGCCGCCGTCGGGGACCGGCTCATCGGCCACTACGAGGACGTGCTCGCCGCGCGTCGCCTGGTGGTGGCGGCATGAGCGGCCCGAACACCGGCGGTGTGAGCGGTGCCGGTGTGAGCGGTGCCGGTCCGAGTGCCGGCGGCCCGAGCGGTGCCGGCCTGAAGGGTGCCGGCCCGGGTGACGGCGGCCCGAGCGGCACCGGTCGTTCGCGTGGTTTCGGCAGCGCCGGACGGACGTCGGCCCGACCGCTGCGGATCGTGCGCCTCGCCAACTTCGTGGCCCCCGCCTCGGGCGGGCTGCGCACGGCGCTGCGCGAGCTCGGCAAGGGCTATCGCGCGGCCGGTCACGAGTCCGTCCTGATCGTGCCCGGCGAGCGGGCCGACGACCGCGAGACCGAACAGGGCAGGGTGATCACCCTGCCCGGGCCGCTGCTGCCCGGCACCGGCGGCTACCGCGTCCTCGTCGACAAGCGGCGTGTCGCCCGCCTGCTGGAGGACCTCGCCCCCGACCGCCTGGAGGTCTGCGACCGCACGACGCTGCGCTGGACCGGCAAGTGGTCGCGGCGGGCCCGGATCCCCGCCGTGATGGTCTCCCACGAGACCGCCGACGGCGTCCTGCGCACCTGGGGCGTGCCGCAGGGTGCGGCCCGGCGCGCCGCCGACGCCCTCAACCTGCGCACGGCCCACACGTACGCGCGCGTGGTGTGCACCACCGAGTTCGCCGAGCGGGAGTTCGTGCGGATCGGGGCCCGCAACGTGGTGCGGGCGCCGTTGGGCGTCGACCTCGTCGAACGGCACCCCGCCCTGCGGGACGCCGGGCTGCGGGCCGTCCACGCGCGCGTGGACCAGACGCTGCTGGTGATGTGCACCCGCCTCTCCGTGGAGAAGCGGCCCGGAACGGCGCTCGACGCGCTGGAGGCGCTGCTGCGACGCGGTGTGCGGGCGGTGCTCGTCGTCGCCGGGGACGGCCCGCTGCGGCCGCGGCTGGAGCAGCGGGCGCGCGAGCGCGGGCTGCCGGTGACCTTCCTCGGGCACGTCTCCGACCGCGGCGAGCTGGGCGCGCTCCAGGCCTCCGCCGACGTGTGCCTGGCACCGGGGCCCGCCGAGACGTTCGGGCTCGCCGCCCTGGAGGCGATGGCCTGCGGGACCCCCGTGGTCGCGAGCGCCTCGTCGGCGCTCCCTGAGGTGATCGGGTCCGCGGGCGCCACCGCGGCCGACCGGGGGGAGGCGTTCGCGGACGCCGTGGAACACCTGCTGGAGCGTCCCGTGGCGGCCCGCCGGGAGGCGGCACGCGCGCGTGCGGAGTGCTTCGGCTGGGCGACGGCGGTCGAGGCGTTCCTCGCGGCGCACGACGCGACGGCGCCGTCGCCCGGCGACGCCCAGGGCCCGGCCGCCCCGGCAGCGGCTCCCGCCCCGGCTCCGGTGACGGCCACCGCTGCCGTCCGTCCCTTCGTGCCCGGAGGCCTGGGATGAGACCCGTCCGCTTCGTCGCCCTCGGGGACTCGCTCACCGAGGGCGTGGGGGACCCCGCGGGCGAGGGATGGCGCGGGTGGGCGGCTCTGCTGGCCGACGGTCTGGCCGGTGAGCCGGGTACGCCCGGCCGGACCGGTGAGATCGACGAGCCGGGGGTGGCCCTGACGGCCGAGGGGGCCGCCGGGGCCGGGAACGGCGTGGCCGGCGTGGAGTTCACCAACCTCGCGGTCAGCGGGGCGCAGACGCGGGACGTGCTGGAACGTCAGCTCCCGGCCGGCCTGGCGCTGCGGCCCGACGTCGTCTCCGTCCTCGTCGGCGTCAACGACACCCTGCGCTGCACCTTCGACATCCATGCCGTGGCCGCCCGGCTCGACGCGGTCTACGGTGCCTTCGCCGAGCAGGGCGCGGTCCTGCTCACCGCGTGCCTGCCCGACCCGGGCGGGGCGCTCGGGCTGCCAGGAGCCCTCGCCCGACCGCTGGCCCGGCGGCAGCGCGCGGTCAACGCCGTCGTCCACGCGTTGTCCGAGCGTCACGGCGCCGTCCATCTGCACGCCTCGGAGGGCGCCTGGCTGACGGACCGGGCGATGTGGAGCGCGGACCGGCTCCACCCCGGCGAACGGGGGCATCGTCAACTGGCCGTGCGTTTCCATGCGTTGCTGGCGCAGGCAGGAATCGCGACCGGGCCCGCGCCTTCGCCCGAGCCGGAGTTCCCGGCGCCCACGACGTCGGCGAGCCTGTGGTGGCTGGCGACGGCGGGTACCGGGTGGGTGGCCCGCAGATGCACTGATCTGCTGCCCCAACTGCTCACCCTGGCGGCCGACGAGATGCGTCACCGCGCGCGGGGGACGAGCGCCCGGCTCGACCTGCGCGCCTCCGCGGCGGTGTCCGCCGCCCTCGCCGCGCTGTCCTTGACGGAGCGTCGGCCGGACGCCGCCTAGCTCACCCCGGACGATCGAGACGCGGCAGGGCGGCGGCGCGGGGCCGGGCCCAGGAGTCCGGCGGGCCCGGCCCGCTCGTGCCGTCGGCCGCGGGTGTGCCACGACCTGCGGGTGCGCCGAGATCCAGTGGCTGCGTCACGACCTGCGGGTGCGTCACGACCTGCGGGTGTGTCAGGGATCCTGCGGCTGCGTCACGGTCCGGGGGACGGCAGGCCGGGCCGGGCGAACCGGGGCCGTGCCGGCCGGCTCCGAGGACGCCGACGGTCACCGTCGGCGTACGGCCACGAAGCGGACCGGCGTCCCCGGCACGGCCTGGGCGGCGGCCGGGAGGTCGCTCGCGCGGACGACCCCGATCACGGGGTAGCCCCCGGTGGTCGGGTGGTCGGCCAGGAAGACCACCGGCCGTCCGGCGGGCGGTACCTGTACGGCGCCCAGGACCATGCCCTCGCTCGGCAGTTCGCCCTCTTGAGCACGTCGCAGGGCGGGCCCCTCGGTGCGCAGCCCGATGCGGTTGCTCGCCGAGGACACACGGAACGTCGTCGACGTGAACGCGCGGATCGCCTCCGGGGTGAACCAGTCCGCGCGCGGGCCGGGCGTCACGCGCAGGACGAGCTCGACCGGAGGCGCGGGCTGGGGGCCGACGTCCACGCGCGCGTGCGGGGCCGGTTCGCGCCCCAGTGGCAGGACCGTGCCGTCGGCGAGCGGCGCGGGGCCGAGGCCCGAGAGGAGGTCCGTGGAGCGGCTGCCGAGGACCGGTTCCACGGCGATGCCACCGGCCGCGGCGACATAGGCGCGCACCCCGGAGAGGGCCGGTCCCACGTCGAACACCGCCCCGGCGGGCACCCGTACGGGAGCGCCCCAGGCGACCGGCCGCCCGTCCGACGTGACCCGGCAGGGCGCGCCCCCTACGGCCATCGTCACGTCCGAACGCGGCCTGAGGGAGCAGCCGTTGAGGGTGGTCTCCAGGACGGCCGCGTCGGGGGAGTTGCCCACCAGCCGGTTGACGAGGGCCGCCGCGGGCCCGTCGAGCGCGCCGGAACGGGGCACCCCGAGATGAGCGTGTCCGGGACGGCCCCGGTCCTGCACGGTGGTGAGCGCCCCGGCGCGGACGACGAAGAGCGCGCGGTCGCTCATGCCGTTCCCGCCGTCCCCGACGGGACGAACCGCACGCGCGTGCCGGGCGACAGCAGCGCGGCCGGCACGCGCGCGTGGTCCCACAACACCGCGTCCGTACTGCCGATCAGCTGCCAGCCGCCCGGTGAGGAGCGCGGGTACACGCCGGTGTACGGCCCCGCCAGAGCCACCGAACCGGCCGGCACGGCGGTACGCGGAGTGGCCCTGCGCGGGACGTCGTAGAGCGCGGGCAGGCCCGTCAGATAGCCGAAGCCGGGCGCGAACCCGCAGAAGGCGACCCGGAACTCGACGGACGCGTGGATGCGGGCCACCTCCTGCTCCGGGACGCCCCAGTGGGCGGCGACATCGGGCAGGTCGGGGCCGTCGTAGCGGGTCGGGATCTCCACGACCTCGTGCTCGCGCGCGGGCGCGGGCGGAACGTCCGCGGCGGCGAGCTCGGACGCCACCCGCCCGGGGTCGGTCAGGCCGTCCAGGAGGACCGTGCGGGCCGCCGGGACGATCTCGCGGGCGCCGAGCAGGCCTGCCGCGCGGCGGCGCAGCAGCTCCGCGTGCAGGGCCTCGGCCTGAGCGCCGGACGCCACCTCGACGAGGAGGGCGTCGTCGCCGACGGGCAGAACACGCATGCTCATGCGAAGGCCTCCACCCGTACGCCCGACTCCTCCAGCCGGCGGCGCACCCGGCGGGCCAGCTCCACCGCGCCCGGTGTGTCGCCGTGCAGGCACAGGGACCGCGCGCGCACCTCGATGGACGCCCCCGCGTGGGAATCGACCCGGCCGAGGCGGGCCAGGCTCACCGACCGTTCCACGACGGCGTCCGGGTCGCTGACCACGGCCCCGTCCTGCCCACGCGGCACCAGCGTGCCCCGCTCGGTGTACGCGCGGTCCGCGAAGGCCTCCGGGACGGCCGGCAGTCCCGCCTCGCGGGCCAGTTCCAGCAGGCGCGAGCCGGGCAGCCCCAGCACGGGGAGCGCGGCGTCCGCGAGGAGCACTCCGTCGACCACCGCGCCGGCCTGCTCCTCGTCGAGCACGACCCGGTTGTAGAGCGCGCCGTGCGGCTTCACGTACGCCACGCGCGCGCCCGCCGCCCGGGCGAACACCTCCAGTGCGCCGATCTGGTACGCCACCTCGGCGGCCAGCTCGGCGGGCGGGACGTCCATCGAGCGCCGGCCGAAGCCCGCCAGGTCCCGGTAGGAGACCTGCGCGCCGATCGTCACGCCCCGCTCGGCCGCCAGCTCGCACACCCGCCGCATGGTGGCCGCGTCCCCGGCGTGGAAGCCGCAGGCCACGTTGGCGCTGGTGACGACGGACAGCAGTTGCTCGTCGTCCGTCAGCTGCCAGCGGCCGAAGCCCTCGCCGAGGTCGGCGTTCAGATCGATCGCGGTCGTCGCGGTCATGGTTCCTTCGTTTCTCCTTCTCAGGCCACGCGGTACTGCTCGTCGCGGGCGTCGGTGAGGAACATCCGGCCCGGGGCGTGGGTGAGGGCGAACGGCGGGCGCGAGGCCGTCACCGCGGCCTGCGGGGTGACGCCGCAGGCCCAGAACACCGGGATGTCGTCCGGCTCGGCCTCCACCGGCTCGCCGAAGTCGGGCCGTCCGAGGTCGGCGATGCCCAGTCCCGACGGATCGCCGCAGTGTACGGGGCTGCCGTGCACCGCCGGGAGCAGGCTGCTCTCCCGGATCGCGGCCGCCAGGTGCTGCGGCGGGACCGGACGCATCGACACCACCATCGGCCCGTGCAGCCGTCCCGCCGGACGGCACTGACGGTTCGTCACGTACATCGGGACGTTGCGCCCCTGTTCGAGGTGGCGGATCGGGACGCCCGCCCCGGACAGCGCCCACTCGAAGGTGAAGCTGCAGCCGATCAGGAACGACACCAGGTCCTCGCGCCAGTAGCCGCGCACGTCCGTCGGTTCGTCCACCAACTCCCCGTCGGCCCACACCCGGTAGCGCGGCAGATCGGTGCGCAGGTCCGCGCCCTCGGCCAGCACGGTCGTCCAGGAGCCGGCGTCCGTGACGTCGAGGACGGGACAGGGTTTCGGGTTGCGCTGACAGAACAGCAGCATGTCGTACGCCCAGTCCGCGGGTACCGAGATCAGGTTGACCTGCGTGTGGCCCGCGGCGACGCCGGCCGTGGGGCCCGCCAGGCCGTCCCGGAAGCGGGCCCGGGCGGTCGCGGGGCTCCACGCGTGCGCGTGCCGCTCGACTAGCGTGACGGGACGGTCCTCGGTGAGGGGCTCACGACGGTCCTGCGTGAGAATCGGACGGTTCACACCAGTTCCTTCCCGCGCGTCTCAGGAAGCCCCAGCAGCGCCAGGGCGGCGATGGCGTAGCCGATGGCGCCGAAGACCAGCGCGCCGCCCACACCCCAGCTGTCGGCCAGGAAACCGACCGTGGTGGGGAAGACGGCGCCCACGGCGCGGCCGGTGTTGTACGTGAAGCCCTGCCCCGTGCCGCGCAGGGCCGTCGGATACAGCTCGCTCAGATACGACCCGAAGCCGCTGAAGATCGCCGACATGCAGAACCCGAGCGGGAAGCCCAGCACGAGCAGCAGGGTGTCCGCGCCGCTCGGGATGTTCGCGTACGCCAGGATGCACACCGCCGACAGCAGGGCGAACAGCCAGATGTTGCGGCGCCGGCCCAGGCGGTCGGTGAGGTACCCGCCGGTCAGGTAGCCGAGGAACGCCCCCGAGATCAGGAAGGTCAGATAGCCGCCGGTGCCCACCACCGACAGGCCGCGCTCCGACTTCAGGTACGTCGGCACCCAGGTCGCCAGGGTGTAGTAGCCGCCCTGCACACCGGTGGAGAGCAGGCCCGCGAAGAGCGTCGTCCGCAGCAGCGGGCCCTTGAAGATCGCGGGGAACGAGCCCTTCTCGGTGCTCCGCTCCCGTGCGGCCGTCGCCTCCGGCGCGTCCTGCACCCGGCGCCGCATCCACACGACGAGCAGGGCGGGCAGCGCGCCCGTCCAGAACATGATCCGCCAGGCCACGTCGTCGCCGAAGAACGAGAAGACCAGCGTGTAGGCGAGCGCCGCGAGACCCCAGCCGACGGCCCAGGAACTCTGGATCGCGCCGAGGGTGCGGCCCCGGTGCCTGGCGCTCGCGTACTCGGCGACCAGGATCGCGCCGACCGCCCACTCGCCGCCGAACCCGAGACCCTGCAGGGACCGGAAGACCAGCAGCGTCTCGTAGCTGGGCGCGAAGCCGCAGGCGACGGTGAACACCGCGTACGTGATCACCGTGATCATCAGGGCCCTGACCCGGCCGATCCGGTCGGCCAGGACGCCCGCGCCGGCGCCGCCGATCGCGGAGGCGACCAGGGTGACGGTGGTGAACAGGCCGGTCTGGCCGCTGTCCAGCCCGAAGTACGCGGCCAGCGCGACCATGCTCAGCGGCAGGGTGAAGTAGTCGTAGGAGTCGAGGGCGTAGCCGCCGAACGCGCCGGCGAAGGCGCGGCGGCCGCGCGGGCCGAGGGCGCGCAGCCAGGCCAGCGCGCCGTCGTCGGGGGCGTGTTCGCCCGTCGGGCGGTGGGCGTCGTCGGCGGCCGTGGCCTGCGGTGGGAGGGGAGTGCTCATGGGGCACCTCGCTGAGGGAGGACGAAGGGTGCTGGGAGGAGCAGTGCCGTGCGGGAGGCGGGTCGCCGCGGTGGGGGCGGGGCGGTGCCGTGGAAAGGAAGGTAGAGGATCGTTGAACGATTCTTCAATACCCCTGTTGTCTCGTTCTCGGGTCTGCGGTTCAATTCCGGGCATGGCAGAGCAGCTGGCGGGACTGGCGGACGACCGCGCCCTTCTGGGCCGGACGAGCACGGCGGAACGGGTTTCGGACATCCTCCGGAGCCGTATCGCCGAGGGCTACTTCCCGCCCGGGACCCGGCTTTCGGAGGACAGCATCGGCGGAGCCCTCGGGGTCTCGCGCAACACGCTGCGCGAGGCGTTCCGCCTGCTCACCCACGAGCGCCTGCTCGTCCACCAGTTGAACCGGGGCGTGTTCGTCAGGGTCCTGACCGTGGAGGACGTCGAGGACATCTACCGCACGCGCGCGCTCGTCGAGTGCGCCGTCGTGCGAGGTCTCGGGGAGCCTCCGTACGCGCTGGACGGCCTGCGGGCGAGCGTCACGGAAGGACAGGTGGCGGCCGTCGAGAACGACTGGAAAGAACTGGGCACGGCCAACTTCCACTTCCACCGGGAGCTGGTGGCCCTGGCCGGAAGCGCACGCACCGACGAGCTGATGCGCAGCGTCTTCGCCGAGCTGCGGCTGGCCTTCCACCTGGTGGACGAGCCGCGCCGGCTGCACGAGCCGTACCTCCAGCGCAACCGCCAGATCCTGCAGGCCCTGCAGGCCGGCGACCGGGAAGGGGCGGAGAAACTGCTCGAGGTGTACCTGGCCGACTCGCTGGAGCGGGTGGTCGAGGTCTACCGGCGGCGGGTGAGCGCCGAACCGGTCGTCGGCGACTGAGGGCTCTCGCGCCTCTGTGACGGCGGTCGCTTCTGCGTCGTTTGGGTCGATGTCAGACCGAGGACCTAGTCTGTGCACCGTGACTTCGCCTGCTTCGACGGACCGTGTTCCGCCCCAGCTCAGCGCGGGGCCGCGCCCCGCTCAGGGTCCGGCCGCCGACGAGGGGCTGGCGCGGCGGCTGCGCGCGCTCGCCTGCACCGCGCCGATCCACGACCTCGACGCGCGCAAGGCCAACCTGGCCGGTGAGTACTCGGTCTACGGCATGGCGGAGATCGCCCTCGCCGCCATCGACCTCGTCACGCTCAACATGGACTTCGACACCGGCGCCGACCACGACCAGATAGTGGCCCGGCTGCTGCCGCGCATCGCCGCACAGGCTCCCCGGCGGCCCGTCGCCGAGCACGAGCGGGTGGCCCGCTGGGTCCTGGAGAACCTGATCAACGTCGGCAGCGTCGACCGCGGCTTCCGCGCCGCGTACGGCATGTTCGCGCCGGACGGCACGTACGTGCGCCGCGACTACGACTTCAAGCTGATCGAGGAGGTGCCCGGCTACGGCGGAGCGGTCTACCTCCGCACGACCGACGAAGCCGTCAACGTCCTCGTCGGCGCCCTCGACACCGACGTCACCAGCGCGCAGATCGCCGCCGAGGTCAAGCTCGAGGTGCTCATCCGCCGGGGCCGCCTCGCCGACGCCCAGCTGGCCGCCGAACAGGCCCGCTACCGGACCGTGCAGTACTCGGAGACGCTGCGCCGCGCGCTGGAGGCGACCCGGCGCAACGTGCGCGCGGTGGACTGGCTCAACGCGGTGCCCGACATGATCGCCGAGGCCCTCGACCACGTCGCCGACCGGTACCGCCACGAGAACGCGATCCTCACCAACATCCGCAAGGCCCGCGACGAGATCGAGGACGCCGAGAACAAGCGCCGGGCCGCCGAGCTCGTCGACATCGTCAAGGACTGCATCCGCCGGCACACGCAGCTGCAGTCCCGCCTGCTGGAGGCCGGCCCGCTGTTCCGCGCCGAGCAGGACCGGCAGGCCTTCGCCACCCCCATGACGTCCTCGGGCATCGACCTCTACGGACACCTCCTCGCCCCCGTCCTCCCGTTGCCGCTGCAGCAGGCGGTCCGGGTCACCGACGCGTTCTTCGCCCACGGCACCGGGCTGCGCACCCCGGTGTCCGTGCGGGTGGGCGATCTCGTCGACCTGCTGCTGACACCGCCCCTGGAGCGGGAGCACCTGGGCGCGGAGATGCCGGAGCCGGACCTCATCGCCACGCCGGACGACAGCCGGTTCAGCGAAGAGCAGCTGGCCGCGGCGATGGAACTGCTCGACCTGCCGGCTGACGCGCCGCGACGGCTGTCGGGGCTGCTGGCCGAGGCTCGTCGCGCCGACCCCGATCTGCCCTACCTGGTGGCCCTGCTGGCCGTGCACGCGGCCAGCCCGGCCGTCGGCACCGCCTACCGCCAGGGCGAGGAGAAGCTGCTGTTCGCCGTGGACGACGGGACCGAGCTGGACGATCCGGAGTTCGGCGGGGCCGATCTCATCGTCGGCACGGCCCTGCTGGACGCCGCGGGGATGGCGGCGGACCGCACGGAGGCGGCATGAGCCGGGCCGGGAACCGAACGAACCCGCACGAGAACAGCAAGGAGCCGAAGCCGTGACCGAGCACGTCGACCGGAGTGAACCGGAGGCCGCCGCCCCACCGGCCTCCGCCGCCGTCACCCCCGCCGACGCCGCCGACGCGGCGCGGCTCGTCGCCTTCGGGCTGCAGCCCAAACTGCAGCCCGCGCGCGACCAGGAGTACGCGGAGCTGCTGAGGCGCTACCGGGAGGACTCCGCGTTCGCCCGGCTCGCCGACGCCGTCGCCGCCGGGCTCGGACTGATCGTGCTGGAGGTGTCCCCGCGCGCGGGAATGGCCGTGACCGCCGCCGAGGACTCGGTGTTCGCCGTGCGCATGGGCGACTACGCACGCCGCGCCTCCGCCGACGGCGGCGACCGCTTCCTGCACGGCCTCGCCCACCTCGCCGTCGCCGCGATGGCGTTCCCGCGGCCCGAGGACCTGGCCGACGACGGGTACATCGGGCGGGTCAGCGTCAACGGAGTCGACGCCTTCGTCCGCCAGGCCTGCCGACGGCTGGAGGAACGGGCGGAGGAGCAGGGCGTGAACACCGACCCCGCGACCGACGCGCCCGGCCTGGAGGCCGCCTGGCGGATCTGGGCCAGACGCAGCTCCACCGGCGCCACCAAGGACGCGCGCAGACTCGCCGGTTCGACGACCGGCATCGTCGGCAAGGCCGTCGCGTTCCTCACCGACTCCGGATTCCTGCAGCGGACCGGCGACGACAACGGCGGCACCTACCGCACGACCGCCCGCTACCAGCTCCAGGTGCGCGACATGGCCGGCAGCGCCGCCATGGCCGAACTGCTGGAGCTGGGCGTCGTCCCGGTCACCGACGGCACGCCCACCCTGCTGCCCGCCGAGGAGAGCGACGACCTGGAGCTGGTGGCCGACGCGGGCCTTCCGTTCCACTCCTAGCGGCCCAGCGCCTCCACGAGCCCCCAGCGCTCCTCGCCCCCCGATCTGCCGAAGACTTACGAGAGTCCGCCATGTACGAGCTGTCCCGGGTCCGCCTCTACTCCATCGGTCCTGCCGGTGCGCGCTACGCCGACACCGTGCTTGACCTGCGGGGCGTCGGCGACGTCGTGCCCGACCCCGCCCCCACGCAGGCGGAGTTCTTCGAGGAGGAGCCCGTAGGCCCGCCGCGCCGCCCCGCGCCCGCCGGCGTGCTCTTCCTGGAGAACGGCGGCGGCAAGTCCGTCCTGCTCAAACTGATCTTCTCGGTGATGCTGCCCGGGCACCGCAACACCCTCGGCGGGGCCAGCTCCGGCGTGCTGCGCAAGTTCCTGCTCGCCGACGACTGCGGACACGTGGCGCTGGAGTGGCAGCACGTGCTCACGGGCGAGTGCGTGGTCGTCGGCAAGGCGAGCGAGTGGCGCGGGCGGCAGGTCTCCAACGACCCCCGCAAGTTCGCCGAAGCGTGGTACTCCTTCCGGCCGGGACCCGGGCTGAGCCTGGACAACCTGCCCGTCGCCGAGTCCACCGCCGTGCGCCCGCCGGTCGAGGGCGTCTCCGGCGCCCGGGGCCGCCGACGCACCATGAAGGGGTTCCGGGACGCCATCACCGAGGCGGGGAAGGCGTATCCGCACCTGGAAGTGCACTGGGAGGAGATCCACGACCGGTGGATCGAACACCTCGGCGAACTGGGTCTCGACCCCGAACTCTTCCGCTACCAGCGGGAGATGAACGCCGACGAGGGCGAGGCCGCCGGCCTCTTCGCGGTCAAGAAGGACTCCGACTTCACCGACCTGCTGCTGCGCGCCGTGACCGACACACGGGACACCGACGGGCTCGCCGACCTGGTCAGCGGCTTCGGCAACAAGCTCGGCCGACGCGCCGAGCTCATCGCGGAACGGGACTTCACCGCCGGGTCCGCGGACCTGCTGGGCCGGATCGTCGAGGCCGCCGAGGCGCGGGCACGCGCGCGCGACGTCCACGCCGGGGCCGAGCGGCGCACCCGCGCGCTGGCCCGGCGGCTGTCCGCGCGGGGGGTGCGGGAGAAGCTGCGGGCCGGCGATCTCGCCCAGCGGGTCACGGCCGCCGCCTACGCCGTCACCCACTCCGAGGGCGCGCGGGAGCGCAGTGCGCTGATCGCCGCCGAACTCGCCTTCCGACACGCCTCGTTGGCACTCGCGGCCGCGGAGAAGTCGGCCGCCGCCCAGAAGCGCGAACTCGCCGACGCCCGCACCCTGCACTCCGCATGGCAGGCCGCCGAAGCGGTGCTGCGCCATCGTGCCGCCGCCGACCGCGTCGCGCGGGTGTCCGCCGCGATCCAGGAGGCCGAGCGAGACGCCGCCCCGGCCCTCGCCGCTCGCGCCCGGGCCGCCGTGGACCTCGTACGGGCCCTGCACGCGGCCGCCGAGAGCGCCGAGAACCTCGCCAACGAGGAGGAGGAGCGTTCGGCCGCCCTCCAGGAGGTCGGCGAGTCGGCCCACCGGGACGCCACGTCCGCCGCCACCGACGCCCAGCGCGCCCGCAGCGAGGTCGGGCACCTCCGCCAGCGCCTCGCCGAGGTCGAGCAGGAGACCGCCGAGGCCGTACGCGCGGGCTGGCTCGACGACAGCTCGCCCGACGCCGATCCCGCGCGCGCCGCGCTCGCCGCCAGCGACGCCGAGAAGACGGCCGTCGCCGCCTGGGACACCGCCCGCGAAGCCTCGCGCAGAGCCGGCGAGCACGCACGCGAGGCGGCCTCGGCCGAGTCCCGCGCCGAACTCACCGCGGCCCGTGCCGCCGACGCGGCCACGGCCGCACAGCGGTCCTACGAGGCCGAGCGACGGCTCGCGGAGGCCCTGGCCGGGGAGGAACGGCTCGCGGAACTGCTCGGGCTCACCGGCGGCCGTGTGCGGCGCCAGATCCCCCAGCCGCGGCAGGACGGCGAGGCGGACCACGGTCCCCTGCTGAGCCCCGAGGACCTGGACCGCTGCGCCGACGAACTGCGCGAACTCCTCGACGACGCCGTCTCCTCCGCCGAACGGCAGCTCTTCGAGCTGCGGACCGCGGCCGCCGACGACTCGCGCATCCTCGGCGCGCTCGGCGACGGGGGACTCCTGCCGCCCGGCCCGGACGTGCTGGCCACCGTCGAGTTCCTCGGCGAGAACGGAATCCCCGCACTGCCCGGCTGGCGCTACCTCGCGCAGGCCGTCGACCCGGCCGACCACGCACGGGTGCTCGCCGCCCGGCCCGAGCTCGTCGACGGCGTGATCATCACCGACCCCCACTCGCACGCACGCGCGCGTGAAGCGCTCGGTGAAGCCGCGCTGCTGCCGCGTTCGGCCGTGGCCGTCGGCACCGCCGCCGCCCTGCTCGCACCGACCCCGCCGGGCGACGCCGACAGCGGCGACGTCTTCCTCGTCCCGCCGAACCCGGCCATGCACGACGAACACGCCGCCGACGAGGAACGGCAGACGCTGCGCGCGCGGGCAACCGAGCGGGACGAGGACATCCGCCGGCTCGCGGCCAGGCTCGGCAAGGACCGGGAACTCGCGGCACGGCTCGCCTCCTGGCGCACCGGCTGTCCGGCCGGGCGGCTCACCGAGCTGGCGCAGGCCGCCGGGGAGGCGCGCGCCTTCGCCGAGGAGTCCGAGGCCGAGCTGGCCGAGGCGCGGACCGTGCGCGCGGAGGCCGACGAGACCGCCGCCGAAGCGGCCCAGGTGCGCGACGAGCGCCAGGAGGCCGCGCAGAAGGCCCGGCGCGCCGCCGACGCCCTGGCCGGCCTCGCCTTCCGGCTGCGCGAGCGCGCCGGCTGGCAGGTCAAGGTGCGTGAACTCGCCGACGAGGCGGCCGAGTCGGAGGCCCGCGCCCAGGCCTGCCTGGAGCGCGCCCGCGCCGCCGACGAGGACCGCCGGGGCGCACAGCGCGCCGCCGACGACGCCCGCCGCACCGCGCGGGCGCTGCGCGCCGAACGCGCCGAGATCGCGGGCGCCCCGGACGACGTTCCGCAGGACGGCACGGACGCCGCCACGGCGTCCCTTCCGGCCCTTCGCGAGGCCTACCGGGCGGCCTCCCAGCTGTACGAGAAGGTCGGCGTCGGCGCCGACCTGCGGGCCGAGCAGGCCCGCGCGGAGAGCGACGAGAGCGCGGCCCGCACCGAGCTGGACCGGCTCAGCAACAAGGTCCGAACGCGCGCCGAGCTGCTGCTGCAGTCGCCCGACGGCTCCGACGGGCCGTCCCGGCAGGCCGCCGCCGCCCGCGCGGACGAGCTGGTCCAGCTGCTGGAGACCCGCATGTCCACCGCGAGCGAACAGCTCGGACGTCTGCGCGGCGAGGCGGAGCGACACGCACCCGAGGACGGCGAGGCCCACACCGAGCTGTCCGAGGAGCTCCAGCCGCGCGACGCCGAGCACGCACAGGCGCTGCTGCGCACCGCGACCGCGGAACTCGCCTCCCGCACCGAGGCGTTGAACCAGTCCCGCGAGGCCCACGCCGAACTCCTGGCCGCCCACCGGGCCGCCGAGGACGCGGCCGGCGGTTTCGACGAGATCGCCGCCATGCTCCGCGACCTGCTGCGCGAGCACACCCCGGAGGAGGAGCAGGAGGAGCCCGAGCCCTACCCCGGCACCCTGGAGGAGGCCCGGCAGTCGGCCGCCGAGGCCCGCCGCTCCCTGCGCGGCTGCGCCGCCGACCTGTCCGCCGCCGAGTCCGCCGTCCGCGAGGCCAGTGACGTCCTCGTGCGGCACGCCAACTCCACGCGCTACGAGCAGGTCCGCACTCCCGCGCGGCAGCAGATCCGTGAGCTGCCCGCCTCCGCGCTGCCGGAGCACGCGAAGAAGTGGGCGGACGCCTTCGCCCCCCGACTGCGTGTCCTGACCGACGAGTTGGAGCAACTGGAGCGCAACCGGGACTCGATCGTGGACCGGCTCAGGGGGCTCGTCGAGTCCGCGCTCGCCACCCTGCGCTCGGCGCAGCGCCTCTCCCGCCTGCCCGAGGGGCTCGGTGAGTGGTCCGGCCAGGAGTTCCTGCGCATCCGCTTCGAGGAGCCCGATCAGGCCACTCTTACCGAACGGCTCGGCGACGTCATCGACGAGGCGACGAGGGCGGCCGTCAAGAAGAACTCCGACCTGCGACGCGACGGCATGTCGCTGCTGCTGCGCGGGGTCGGCGCGGCCCTCCAGCCCAAGGGCGTCGCCGTCGAGATCCTCAAGCCGGACGCCGTGCTGCGCGCCGAACGCGTCCCCGTCGGTCAGATGGGCGATGTGTTCTCCGGCGGCCAGCTGCTCACCGCGGCCATCGCGCTGTACTGCACGATGGCCGCGCTCAGGAGCAACGACCGGGGCCGGGACAAGCACCGTCACGCCGGAACGCTGTTCCTCGACAACCCCATCGGCCGCGCCAACGCCACCTATCTGCTGGAGCTCCAGCGCGCGGTCTCGGACGCCCTCGGCGTGCAGCTCCTCTACACCACCGGCCTGTTCGACACGACGGCGCTGGCGGAGTTCCCCCTGGTCATCCGTCTGCGCAACGACGCCGACCTCCGGGCGGGCCTGAAGTACATCAGGGTCGAGGAACACCTCCGGCCGGGGCTGCCCCAGCAGGCTCCCGCCGCGGAAGGCGAGGGGACGCAGGTGCACAGCGAGATCACGGCGACACGGATGTTCAAACGCCCCGCGCCGAACGCCAGTTGATCAGGCTGTCCTCGGCCCCCCCGTGGCGACCTCCGTGGCCCCGGGGGGCGCGCGACGGGCGCAGGTGAGAATGAGGTGGGGAGTACGGACTGTGGGCGCCCTGTGGGCGCCGCGGTCGAGCCGCCGCATCCCAACCGCCCACGCCGGGCTAGGTGATCGGCCCCCCCGTCCGGTCGTCCCGGCACGGGGCGGCACGGTGAAGCCCGCGTCGGCTCCGGCCGCTCTCCGCCCCGCCCGCCTGCGACCGGCCTCAGGAGTGGGACAGCCGTCCCGCGCCGCCCTGCCTGCGTATCCGTTCCTGCGCGCGCTGGGCGACCCGGGCCTGCCGCTGCGCCCGGCGCCGCTCGCGGCGCAGTGAACGCGCCGTGCTGCTCGGCGTCGACACCACGCCGTTGCGCTGGTTCCACACCTGCCGGGTCACCCAGACGTCCAGCGCGCCCCAGGTGGCCAGCACCGTGCTCACCACACTGCTGATCACCATGGGGAAGGCCAGCCAGGACCCGGCCAGGGTGCACAGGAAGGCGACCATGGCCTGAATCAGCGTCACGGCGATGACGAGCACCGCGCGTACGGCCGCCGTGCGCACCGGGTCGGGCATCCGGCGCCGACGCGCGGGTTCCTCCACCCACAACTGCCGGTAGCCCGTCCGTGCCTGTCCTGCGGTGGACGCACCGCCCATGTCCGCCCCACCGGTCGGCCGAACGCCCTGGTCCGCCGCGTCCGCGCCTCTCGCCGCCGGGACCTTGCGCTCCGGCGACTCGTACCCGTGGGCCGTACCGCCGTACCCCGCCGCTGTCACGTGCCCGTTCGCCGGAATGTCGCGATCCGGTGCCTCGGGGTCCCGCAGCGCCGTACCGCCCGCTGCCGCCTCACGCCGCTCCGCCGTGCCCATCACCGTGTCACTCCCCACCGCCAGCAGTCCGCTCGCCTCCGGATCGAAGACCCGGCTCCCCAGTGGCTGCCCGGCTTGCGCTGTTTTACGCCGCCCAGGTGCGGCCTACGGCTCGTGTGGCCGATTCCGCCCCCAATTCCCAATGAGTAGGACGCGTGACGTGCCCTGAAGATTCCCAAGTTGCGAAAAATTCTGGCCAACTCCTGAGCGGGGCCAACCGAATCCAGCCGGGCCTGATCGATCGGATTCGGGGAGGCAATCTCCCACAATGCCCGGACAACGCACCATGTCTCGCCCTCGGTACGGAAGTTCATCTTCCGGACGGCTCTTCGAGTTACCTGCGCGTCGGTAGTAGGCTCGCGCCGTTTGTTGACGCACATGTGTGCCCCCTGCCGGTGGGGGTTCGAGCAGGGGGAGGCCATGCGCTTTCGCGGGAAATCGATCCGCCGGAAGATCGTGGCGCTGCTTCTCGTGCCGCTGGTGTCCCTGACCGCCCTGTGGGGATTCGCCACGGTGCTCACGGGACGCGAGGCGAGCCGCCTGTTCACCGTCTCCTCGCTCGTCGAAAACGTCGGCTACCCCATCGAGGACACCGTCCGCGTCGTCCAGCAGGAACGCCGACAGACCCTCGTCTACCTCGCCGACCCTCGGGCCTCGGAGGCGCTGTCCGCCCTGCGTCGCACCCGGACGGCGACCGACCAGGCTCTGGCCGAGATCCGCAGCAACGCCAAGGACCCCGACGTACGCGACGTCCTGGACCAGGACGACAGTGAGGGTCTGACCGCGATACTCGACGCCTTCGACGGCCTCGACTCGCTGCGCCGCAGCGTCGAGGAGGGAACCGTCGGCCGAGCCCAGGCCCTCGACCTCTACACCCAGCTGATCGGCCCCTGTTACTCCCTGCTGGCCAAGCTGGACGTGGTCGACAGCGTGGAGATGGACAAGCAGTACCGGGCCCTCGTCAGCGTCGCCCGCGCCCGTGAGCTGCTCTCCCAGGAGGACGCGCTGCTCGGCTCCGCCCTGGTCGTGGGCCGGCTCAGCCGTGCGGAGATCCGCGGTGTCTCCGACCTGGAGGCGCAGCGCGAGGCGGTCTACGACATCAGTCTCGTCCAGCTGCCCGCCGCGGAGCGCGAGCGCTACGAGAGCTTCTGGAAGAACGCCACCACCGCCCCGCTGCGGACCGTCGAACAGGCCGTCGCCGGCGCCACGCCGGGAGACCCGCCCCGCGGGGTCAGCGCCAAGAGCTGGGACACCGCCGCCGGGAACGTCCTCGACGAGCTCGGCACCCTGGACGAGCAGGCCAACGACCGCTATCAGGACCGCGTCGGCCCGGTGGCGATGGAGGTCATCGTCAAGGCCGTCGTCGCAGGCGTCTTCGGGCTGGTCGCCCTGCTCGTCTCCCTCGTGTTGTCCGTGCGCATCGGCCGCGGCCTCATCCGCGACCTGCGCCAGCTCAGGCTGGAGGCCCACGAGGCCTCCGGCGTGCGCCTGCCCAGCGTGATGCGCCGGCTGTCCGCGGGCGAACAGGTCGACGTCGAGACCGAAGTGCCGCGCCTGGAGTACGACAAGAACGAGCTGGGTGAGGTGGGCCAGGCCCTCAACACCCTCCAGCGCGCCGCCGTCGAGGCGGCCGTCAAGCAGGCCGAACTGCGCTCCGGCGTCTCCGAGGTCTTCGTCAACCTCGCCCGCCGCAGCCAGGTCCTGCTGCACAAGCAGCTCACCCTGCTCGACACGATGGAACGCCGCACCGAGGACACCGAAGAGCTCGCCGACCTCTTCCGCCTCGACCACCTCACCACCCGCATGCGCCGGCACGCCGAGGGGCTGGTGATCCTCTCCGGCGCCGCCCCCTCCCGGCAGTGGCGCAAGCCCGTCCAGCTCATGGACATCGTGCGCGCCGCGGTCGCCGAGGTCGAGGACTACGAACGCATCGAGGTCCGCCGCCTGCCCCGCCTGGCCGCGACCGGCCCGGCCGTCGCCGACCTCACCCACCTGGTGGCCGAACTCCTGGAGAACGCCACGGTGTTCTCCCCGCCGCACACCGCCGTCCAGGTGTACGGCGACCGGGTGGCCAACGGCTTCACGCTGGAAATCCACGACCGTGGTCTCGGCATGGCGCCCGAAGCCCTCCTGGAGGCCAACCTCCGGCTCGCCGAGACGCCGGAATTCGAGCTGTCCGACACCGACCGCCTCGGGTTGTTCGTGGTCAGCCGGCTCGCCCAGCGCCAGAACGTCCGCGTCTCCCTGCAGCCCTCGCCGTACGGAGGGACGACCGCTGTCGTCTTCATCCCCGACGCGCTGCTGACCGACGACGTCCCCGACACCAACGGCATCGGTTTCCGGCTCGACCGTCCCCGGCCGCCGAAGGAGGCCGGGCTTGCGGAGACGCGCAGGTCCGCGCTCTCTCCGGCCTCGGCGCAGCTCCCCGGAGTGCCCGCCTCGCTGCTCGACGGACCGATCGAGCTGGAGGCCCCGGTCGACCTGGACGCACTCGGAGGCTTCCGGGTCCCTCTGGCCGAGGACGACGACCAGGACGGTCTCTTCCGCCCCCGTCGCTCCCTCACCCGCAGCGAGGACGAGCCGCGCGTAGACGCCGTCGACCAGCACCGCAGGATGCCCGGCGGCCCGGCCGGTCCCGGCGAACCCGACGGATCCGTCACCGACACCCCCGCCGCGCCGCCCGTCCCGCTGCTGCCCGGACGCCGGACGCCCAAGCTGGTCAGCTCGCACGGCCGTCCGGTCCCGGAACAGCGGCTTCCGCGCACGGAGACGGACACGCAACCCCCGGCCAGGCCCGGCCCCCGCCGCATGGACGACGACAAGCCGGCGCCTCTGCCGTCCCGCCGTCGTGGCGCGACGGCACAGATTCCCCACGGCGGCGGCGCCGAGCGCTCCGCGCTGCAGGAACACGCCGGTCGCGGTGCGCAGGAGCCGTCCGAGGCCCCCGTTCTTCCACGCCGCACACGGCAGGCCCCGGCCCCGTCCGTCGGCCCCGACGACCCGGCCGAGCGCGCCGCCGCGGCACCCGCCGGGACCGAGGGCGGTGTCCGGGGCGGCGCCCCGAGGAGCGATGCCCGCGGTCGAGGCGCCGCGGCTCATGACTCCGGCTCCGGCGCGGGGGCGCTGCCACGGCGCGTGCGACAGGCGAACCTGGCCCCCCAGCTGAGGCAGGGCCCGGCCGAGCGTCCCGACAACCGCGCCGACCCCGCGGACCGGGACGCCGACGAGGTACGCAGCCGCATGGCCTCGCTCCAGCGAGGCTGGCAGCGCGGCCGCGTAGAGAACGCCGCGGGCGACGACGCCCACAGCGGCACAGCACCACAAGGAACGACAAAGGGGGACGGTCGATGACCGCACCGAAGGCGACCGGCCACACCGGCAACAACGGCGAGCTGAACTGGCTCCTCGACGAACTCGTCGATCGTGTCGCCAGCATCCGCAAGGCCGTCGTCCTTTCCGGCGACGGTCTGCCGACGGGGGTGTCGAGGGACCTGACCCGCGAGGACGGCGAGCACCTCGCCGCCGTCGCCTCCGGGTTCCACAGCCTCGCCAAGGGCGTCGGCCGCCACTTCGAGGCCGGCAGCGTCCGCCAGACCGTCGTCGAACTCGACGACGCCTTCCTGTTCGTCACGGCCGCCGGTGACGGCAGCTGCCTCGCCGTCCTCTCGGACGCCGACTCGGACGTGGGGCTCGTGGCGTACGAGATGACGCTCCTGGTCAAGCGGGTCGGCGTGCATCTGGGAACCGCTCCGCGCACCGATCTGCCCTCGGGCGGGTAGTGGGATGGCATGAGCACAGACGGTCAGGGAAGCAGTCACTGGTTCGACGACGAGGCCGGGCCGGTCGTCCGTCCGTACGCCATGACGCGCGGCCGCACCACCAGTGCTGTCCAGCATCGCCTCGATCTGATCGCGCTCGTCGTCGCGGAGCCTCATGCCGAGGACGCGGAAGCGGACCCCTCGCTGTCCCCGGAGCACGTGGACATCGTGCTGCTGTGCCGGGAGGCGCCGCAGTCGGTCGCCGAACTCGCCGCCGAACTCAACCTGCCCATCGGAGTGGTCCGCGTCCTCGTCGGAGACCTCGTGGACGCGGAATTCGTCCATGTGAACCGGCCGGTCCCCCCGGCCGAACTGCCCGACGAGAGTATTCTGCGCGACGTGATCAACGGCCTCCGAGCGCTGTGAGCAGCGCGGAAGCGGGGTGAAGACGTGACCGGCTGGCAGTTCTGGGTGGACCGGGGCGGCACCTTCACGGACATCGTCGCGCGCCGCCCGGACGGCCGGCTCCTGACGCACAAACTCCTGTCGGAGAACCCGGCCCGGTACGCCGACGCGGCGGTCGCCGGCGTCCGGGCCCTCCTGGCGGGCGGGCAGGAGCCCGTGGAGGCGGTCCGCATGGGCACCACGGTCGCCACCAACGCCCTGCTGGAACGCCGGGGCGAGCGCACCGTTCTCGTCATCACCCGTGGCTTCCGTGACGCGCTGCGCATCGCCTACCAGAACCGCCCCCACATCTTCGCCCGCCGCATCGAACTCCCGGAGCTGCTGTACGAGCGGGTCCTGGAGGTCGACGAGCGGATCCGTGCCGACGGGACGGTCCTGCGCGCCCCCGACCTGGACGCTCTCGCAGGTCCCCTGCGTGAGGCCTACGACGACGGGATCAGAGCCGTCGCCGTCGTCTGCATGCACAGCCACCTGCACCCGGCACACGAACAGGCCGTCGGGCAGTTGGCCGCCCGCACGGGGTTCCCGCAGATCTCGCTGTCCAGCGAGGTCAGCCCGCTCATGAAACTCGTCCCGCGCGGGGACACCGCCGTCGTCGACGCCTACCTGTCGCCCGTCCTGCGCCGCTACGTGCGCCATGTCGCCGACGAGCTGCGAGGCGTGCGGCTGATGTTCATGCAGTCCAACGGCGGGCTTGCCGAAGCGAGCCAGTTCCGCGGCAAGGACGCCATCCTGTCCGGGCCCGCCGGAGGCATCGTCGGCATGGCCCGGATGTCCCAGCTCGCGGGCTTCGACCGCGTCATCGGCTTCGACATGGGCGGCACCTCCACCGACGTCTCCCACTTCGCGGGCGAATACGAGCGGGTCTTCTCCACACAGATCGCGGGCGTGCGACTGCGTGCTCCGATGCTGGACATCCACACCGTCGCGGCGGGCGGTGGCTCCGTTCTCCGTTTCGACGGCTCCCGCTACCGCGTGGGCCCCGACTCGGCCGGCGCCGAGCCCGGGCCGGCCTGCTACCGCGGTGGTGGCCCGCTCGCCGTCACCGACGCCAACGTGATGCTCGGCCGTATCCAACCGGCCCACTTTCCGGCGGTGTTCGGCCCCGGCGGCGACGAGCCCCTCGACGCGGCGCTCGTGGCGGACCGCTTCAGCGCCCTCGCCCGCGAGATCCGCGAGCAGACCGGCGACGACCGCACACCCGAGCAGGTCGCCGAGGGTTTTCTGCAGATCGCCGTCGCCAACATCGCCAACGCGGTGAAACGGATCTCCGTCCAGAAGGGCCACGACGTCACCCGCTACGCCCTCACCACCTTCGGTGGCGCGGGCGGCCAGCACGCGTGCATGGTCGCCGACTCGCTCGGCATCCGTACCGTCCTCGTCCCGCCCATGGCCGGGGTGCTGTCGGCGCTCGGCATCGGGCTCGCCGACACGACCGCCATGCGCGAACAGTCCGTGGAAGCGCCCCTGGAAGCCGCCTCGCTGCCCGCGATCCTCAAGACGGCCGACGATCTCGAGGCGGCCGCCCGCGACGAACTCCGCGCCGAGGACGTCCCCGATCACCATGTCCGCGTCGTGCGTCGCGCCCAGCTCCGCTACGACGGAACCGACACCGCCCTCACCGTCGAGCTCACCGACCCCACCGCGATGCGCCGCACCTTCGAAGAACGTCATCGCGCCACGTACTCCTTCACGCTCGACCGCCCGATCGTCGTCGAGGCGCTCTCCGTCGAAGCCACCGGCATCACCGAACCCCCTGACCTGTCGGCCCTCGCCCCGTACGAAGGCCGTACCGCCGCGCCCGAGACCGTCCGCCTCCACACCGGCGGCGTCTGGCACGACGTTCCCCTGCACCGCCGGGAGAACCTCCCTCCCGGCGACACGATCACCGGCCCCGCGATCATCACCGAGGCCGGCGCGACGACCGTCGTCGACTCCGGCTGGAAGGCCGGCGCGACCCACGACGGGCATCTGGTCATGGAACGCGCGGCGGTCACGCAGAGTTCCGATCTCGTGACGGAAGCCGACCCGGTTCTCCTCGAGGTCTTCAACAACCTCTTCATGTCCATCGCCGAACAGATGGGCGCCCGCCTGGAGTCGACGGCCCAGTCCGTCAACATCAAGGAGCGCCTCGACTTCTCCTGCGCCCTCTTCGACCCCCACGGAAACCTGGTGGCCAACGCGCCCCACATCCCCGTCCACCTGGGATCGATGGGCACGAGCGTCAAGGAGGTCATCCGCCGCCGCGGCTCCTCGATGCGGCCCGGCGACACCTACGCGGTCAACGACCCCTATCACGGCGGCACCCACCTGCCGGACGTCACCGTGATCACCCCGGTGTTCGACACCGGTATGAACGACAGCGGCAGTGTCACGGAGAGTGACCCGAAGCTCCTGTTCTACGTCGCCTCACGCGGCCACCACGCCGAGATCGGCGGCATCGCACCCGGCTCCATGCCGGCCGGCAGCCGCACCATCGAGGAGGAGGGAGTCCTCTTCGACAACTGGCTGCTGGCCGAGAACGGCCGCTTCCGCGAGGAGGAGACCCTCCGTCTCCTCACCGACGCTCCCCACCCCTCGCGCAACCCGAGGACCAACCTCGCCGACCTGCGCGCCCAGATCGCCGCCAATCGGAAAGGCGTCGACGAAGTGGCCCGCATGATCGAGGACTTCGGCCTCGACGTCGTACAGGCCTACATGGGCCACGTGCAGGACAACGCGGAGGAAGCCGTGCGCCGCGTCATCGACGCCCTGGACGACGGCGAGTACTCCTACGAGACCGACTCGGGCGCGATCATCCGGGTACGCGTGCGCGTGGACCGCGCGACCCGCTCCGCGACCGTCGACTTCACCGGCACGTCACCGCAGCTGCCGACCAACTTCAACGCCCCCTTGTCCGTCGTCAACGCGGCCGTCCTGTACGTCTTCCGCACCCTGGTCGCCGACGACATCCCGTTGAACGACGGCTGTCTGCGCCCGTTGCGGATCGTCGTGCCGCGTGGCTCCCTGCTCGCGCCCGAGCCGCCCGCCGCCGTCGTCGCCGGCAACGTCGAGACCTCCCAGGCGATCACCGGCGCCCTCTACGCCGCCCTCGGCGTCCAGGCCGAGGGCTCCGGCACCATGAACAACGTCACGTTCGGCAACGAACGCCACCAGTACTACGAAACCGTCGCGTCCGGTTCCGGCGCGGGTGACGGATTCCCCGGCGCGAGCGTCGTCCAGACCCATATGACGAACTCCCGGCTGACCGACCCCGAGGTCCTGGAGTGGCGGCTGCCCGTGCAACTCGACGAGTTCGCCGTACGGCCCGCAAGCGGCGGAGCGGGACGGTGGCGCGGCGGGGACGGCGCGATCCGTCGCATCCGGTTCCGCGAGCCGATGACCGTCTCCACCCTGTCCCAGCACCGCCGGGTCCCTCCTTACGGCCTGGCGGGCGGCGCCCCGGGCGCCCTCGGCGCCAACCGCGTGGAACGCGCCGACGGCACCGTGGTCCGCCTGGCCGGCAGCGACTCCGTGGACGTCGCTCCCGGCGACGTACTCGTCATCGAGACCCCCGGCGGCGGAGGCTACGGACCTCCGCCCCACACCCCCCAGTCAAGCCATCAAGCAGGAGAAGAGATCGATGATCTTCGGGCGTTCTGAGCGCGGCAAGCCCCCGGTCGAGCCCGTCACGCTCAAGATCCTGGTGGCCGGCGGCTTCGGCGTGGGCAAGACGACCCTCGTCGGCGCCGTCAGCGAGATCAGGCCGCTGCGTACCGAGGAGTACCTCACCGAGGCCGGCCGTCCGGTCGACGACACCACCGGCGTCGAAGGCAAGCACACCACCACCGTCGCCATGGACTTCGGCCGCATCACCCTGCGCGAGGACCTGGTGCTCTACCTGTTCGGGACACCCGGCCAGGAGCGCTTCTGGTTCATGTGGGACGAGCTGTCCGAGGGCGCGCTCGGCGCCGTCGTGCTCGCCGACACCCGCCGCCTGGAGGACTGCTTCGCCGCCGTCGATTACTTCGAGCGGCGCTCCATACCGTTCCTGATCGCCGTCAACTGCTTCGAGGGAGCCGCGCTCTACCCCGAGGAGGACGTGCGCGGAGCCCTCGACCTCGACGACGACGTGCCGGTGATGCTGTGCGACGCCCGCGACCGGAGGTCGGTGCGCGACGTCCTGGTCGGCGTCGTCCAGCACGCGATGGACTTCGGCACCGAGCGCCGTCAGACCGTCACCACCTGAGACGCGCCCGGGGCCGGCACGGCCCGTACACCCGCCGACCGGGGTACGGGCCGTGGCTCACAGGGGTGCACGCGCGCGTACTACCCGTCGCCGTCCTCCAGCCAACCGAAGCTCTTCTCCACGGCCTTGCGCCAGTTGCGGTACTCGCGGTCGCGCACCGACGTCTCCATCGCCGGGACCCACTCGGCGTCCTTCTGCCAGTGCGCCTTGAGCTCGTCGAGGTCGTTCCACACGCCCGTGGCCAGCCCCGCCGCGTAGGCGGCTCCCAGACAGGTCGTCTCGGAGACCCGGGGGCGGATCACGGGTACGTCGAGGACGTCCGCCTGATGCTGCATGAGCAGGTTGTTCTTGGTCATGCCGCCGTCCACCTTCAGGGTCGTGATCCGCACCCCGGAGTCCTGGAACATGGCGTCCACGACCTCGCGCGTCTGCCAGCTGGTGGCCTCGAGCACGGCCCGTGCGAGGTGCGCCTTGGTGACGTAGCGGGTGAGTCCCGTGACGACGCCGCGCGCGTCCGAGCGCCAGTACGGTGCGAACAGCCCCGAGAACGCGGGCACGATGTACGCGCCGCCGTTGTCGTCGACGCTCGCGGCCAGGGTCTCGATCTCGTCGGCCGTACGGATGATGCCGAGTTGGTCCCGGAACCACTGGACGAGCGCACCCGTTATGGCGATCGAACCCTCCAGGCAGTAGACGGGCGCCTCACCGCCGATCTTGTAGCCCATCGTCGTCAGCAGGCCGTTCTTGGACGGCACCGGCCGGTTGCCGGTGTTGAGCAGCAGGAAACTGCCCGTCCCGTACGTGTTCTTGGCCGTGCCCACGTCGTAGCAGGCCTGTCCGAACACCGCCGCCTGCTGGTCGCCCAGCGCCGAGGCGACCGGCACGCCGTCCAGTTGGCCCACCGCCGTGCCGTACACCTCGGCGGAGGACCTGATCTCCGGCAGGACGGCCTCGGGCACGTCCATCGCGGTCAGGATGGAGGCGTCCCACTGGAGGGAATCGAGGTTCATCAGCATGGTGCGACCGGCGTTGGTGACGTCGGTGACGTGCCGGCCGCCGTCGGGGCCGCCGGTCAGGTTCCAAATGAGCCAGGAGTCGATGGTTCCGAAGGCGATCTCACCGCGCTCGGCGCGCGCCCGGAGCCCCGGCACGTTGTCCAGCAGCCAGGCCGCCTTGGGCCCGGAGAAGTAGCTGGCCAGCGGCAGGCCGGTCTGCTCGCGGAAACGGTCCTGTCCGTCGGCACCCCCCAGTCGGTTGCACAGGGCCGCCGTGCGTGTGTCCTGCCACACGATCGCGTTGTGCACCGGCTTGCCCGTGGCGCGGTCCCACAACACGGTCGTCTCACGCTGGTTGGTGATGCCGAGGGCGCTGATCTGGTCGGCGCGCAGCCCGGCCTTGGCGATCGCCCCGGCGACCACCGCCTGCACCTTGGACCAGATCTCGGTGGCGTCGTGCTCCACCCAGCCGGGCTTGGGGAAGATCTGCCGGTGTTCACGCTGGTCGACGGCGACGATCGCGCCGCTGTGGTCGAAGACGATGCAGCGGCTGGAGGTGGTGCCCTGGTCGATTGCGGCGACGTACTTCTCGGCGTTGTCCGTCATGGCTACCCCTTGGGCTGGGTTCAGAAGGCTGCGTTGTAGAGGAGACCCGCGATCACTCCGCCGACCAGTGGGCCGGCGACCGGGATCCAGGCGTAACCCCAGTCGGAGGTGCCCTTGTTCGGGATGGGCAGGAAGGTGTGCACGATGCGGGGGCCGAGGTCGCGCGCGGGGTTGATGGCGTACCCGGTGGGCCCGCCCAGGGACAGACCGATGCCGACCACGAGCAGGGACACGATCAGCACCGTGGTTCCGGACTCACCGAGCCCTCTGGTCAGCCCGAAGGCGAGGACCGGGAGGACGAGGGCGATCGTCGCGATGACTTCGGTGATCAGGTTGGCGACCGGGTTGCGTATCTCGGGAATGGTGGCGAAGACGCCCAGGGTCGGTGTCGGCTCGTCGGCCGTGCCCTCGGTGGTGCCCGTCTGCCGGACGTTCGCGTGGAACTGGGCGAGGTACACCAGGTACGCGAGGACGGCCCCGAGCATGGCCCCGACCATCTGTCCCAGCAGGTACACCCACACCTTGCCCCACTCGCCGGTGTCGACGGCGATGCCGAGGGTCACGGCCGGGTTCAGGTGGCCCCCCGACAGGGGCGCGGCCGTGTACGCGCCCGCCAGCACACCGAACCCCCACCCGAAGGCGATCACGACCCACCCCGATGCGCGGGCCTTGGAGTATCTGAGGGTGACAGCGGCGCAGACGCCCGCGCCGAACAGGATGAGTATCGCGGTGCCGATGACCTCGCCGACGAAAATGTCTCCGTTGCTCATGGCGGCTCCTTGGGCCGACCCGGGGCGGATCGACCCCGGTGCTCCGTGCAGGGTGCGGTTCCCGTGGCTGCTTCGGCCGGGGCAGGGAGGTCCCGCGCCCTGCCCGGCGTCCGTGACGAGCGTGCCGTCGTAGCCGAATCGCCCCTGAGGGAGCGGGCTTTCCGTCGGGAAGCCCACGTGACGCGTGCCTGGATACGCCGAGAATGTACGGCGATGTCGGCTGACACCGGGAAGTGTTCACCGGTGCTGAGGGAGCGTCAAGGAGCCCGACGCGAACGGTTGGGGGAGGGGAGGACCGGGCAGGAGGCGGCGACACCGTCGGCGTACGGCCCGGCCTTTGGCCTCGCGCCCGCGGCGGGGACGCCCCGGACCCCGGCCGCTGGTGCGTCTCACCACATCCGGATCTCCGTCACCGCACCGCCACCACCGCCGAACCATGGCCGAACAGCCCCTGGTTCGCCGTGACGGCCACGCGCGCATCCGCGATCTGCCGGTCGCCCGCCTGCCCCCGCAACTGCCAGGTGACCTCGCAGACCTGGGCGATGGCCTGGGCCGGCACGGCTTCCCCGAAGGAGGCCAGCCCTCCGCTCGTGTTCACCGGTATACGACCGCCCGGCGCGGTCGCGCGCTCGCGCAGCAGCTTGGCGGCCTCGCCCTCGCCGCACAGGCCCAGGTCCTCGTACCACTGCAGTTCCAGAGCGGTGGACAGGTCGTAGACCTCGGCGAGGGACAGGTCCTCGGGGCCGACGCCCGCCTCCTCGTAAGCGGCCCTGGCGATCGAGGCCCGGAAGGGTTCACCGGCCGGCTCGACCCCCACCGCCGAGTCGGTCGCGATGTCCGGCAGGTCGAGCACCGGGTTGGGGTAGCGGGGCGTCACGGTGGACACGGCCCTGATCCGCACCGGGTCTGTCGCCCCGTGCCGACGGGCGTACTCCATGCTGGACAGCACCAGCGCCGCGCCGCCGTCCGAGGTCGCGCAGATGTCCAGCAGTCGCAGCGGATCGGCGACGACCGGGGAGGCGGCGACCTCCTCCGGAGTGACCGGCTTCCGGTAGCGCGCGTTAGGGTTCAGCGCTCCCATGGCCGCGTTCTTCACCTTGACCTGCGCGAAGTCCTCCGGCGTGTCCCCGTGCACCGCCATGCGCCTGCGGGCGTACAGCCCGAAGTACGTCGGATTGGTCGCGCCGAGAACGCGGAAGCGCAGCCAGTCCGGGTCGTCCGGCCGGTCCCCTCCCGCCGGGCGGAAGAAGCCCTTGGGGGCGGCGTCGGCCCCCACCACGAGCACCACGTCCGCCTGGCCCGCGAGGATCTGGGCCCGGGCCGTGTCGATCGCCTGCGCCCCGGACGCGCACGCCGCGTACACGCTCGTGACCCGGGCGCCCTGCCACCCCAGCGCCTTCGCGAACGTCGCCCCGGCCACATAGCCCGGATAGCCGCCACGCACCGTGTCCGCGCCGACGATCGAGTCGACGTTCCGCCAGTCCACGCGCGCGTCGGCGAGCGCTGCCCGCGCCGCCTTCACCCCGTACTCGGCGAAGCCGCGCCCCCACTTGCCCCAGGGATGCATCCCCGCGCCCAGCACCGCCACCTCTGCCGTCATCACGCCACCCCCGTCGGCCGCCATCGCCAGGTCGTCCAGGTCGTCTCCGCGTCCTCGTCGAGTACGCCGGGGACGACCTCCACCTCCATGCCCACCGCCAGGTCGGCGACGGTGATGCCGGGAACCGCCTGTCCCAGCACCACGATCTGCTCGGACTCCAGCTCCACAGCGATCAACGCGTACGGCTCCCACGGAAGTTCCGGGTCGGTCACATAGGGTGACGGAGGCCGGTATCGGCTGTCCGTGTAGGACCAGACGCGTCCGCGCCGCGAGAGCGGGACCTCCTCCAGGTCGTCGCTCCGGCAGTGCGGGTTGCGGCAATGGCTGTCCTCGCGAGGGAAGAACACCGCCCGGCACGCCGAGCACCGCGTTCCGAGCAGTCTGAAGCCGTCCCCCTCCCCGGTGAACCATCCGGCGACCACGGGTGTACGTGCACGCGACAAGGTCCCCTCCCCACTCTTGTCTGACGACTCGTCAGGAGTGTGGCACGGCGGTGGGGAAATGGGCAGGGAGGAGACATGACACGACTCTCCGGCGCCGTACGCGTCGCCGTGGCCATGCTCACGGCCCTGCTGACCGCGACCACCACCCCCGCCGCCGCACAGGCCCACACCGGCCCCAGCGCTCCCGAGGACTTCGTGTCGCTGAAGGCCGTGGACCCGACGATCCTCCAGGAGATGCGCTACTACACGCCGCACAACTTCGTCGGCGAGCGCATCGACGGATATCTGCAGCCGACGTGCCTCCTCACCCGGCCCGCCGCGGAAGCCCTCCACACGGCCCAGACGACACTGTTGCGCCGGGGGTACACCCTCAAGGTCTACGACTGCTACCGCCCCCAGCGCGCCGTGAACCACTTCGTCCGATGGGCCGAGGACCTGAACGACCAGGCGACGAAGGCCGAGTTCTACCCGAACGTCGACAAGACCCGCCTGTTCACCGACGGTTACATCGCCGAGAGGTCCGGGCACAGCCGCGGTTCGACCATGGACCTCACCCTCGTGAGGCTCCCGGCCAGGCCGACCAGGCCCTACGTCCCCGGCGAACCTCTCGTGCCCTGTCACGCACCGCGACAACAGCGCTTCCCCGACAACTCGGTCGACATGGGAACCGGCTTCGACTGTTTCGACACCTTGGCCCACACCCTCGACGCACGCATCCAGGGGCCGCAGCGGACCAACCGACTGCTCCTGAAAACCACCCTGGAGGACCTCGGATTCGTGAACCTGGCCGAGGAATGGTGGCACTACACCTTCAGGCCCGAGCCCTACCCGGACACCTACTTCGACTTCCCCGTCTCCACCAAGTCCCTGGTCGGACGGCACTGAGCCGCCTCCGTGCAACGCCCTCCCCAAGATCGGATACGCTCCGCCGCGTGTCCGAAACTCAGCACCCCCATTCGAACTCCGCGCGCGACTCCCACTGTTCGAGCTGCGGAGCGCCCTACGGGGAGGGCGTCGCCGGCTGGCCCCGCACCTGTCAGGTCTGCGCCACGGTCGCCTACCGCAACCCCCTGCCGGTGGCCGTCGCGCTCCAGCCCGTGTACGACACCAAGGGCACCGCCCTGGTCGTCATCACCCGAACCATCGACCCCGCGCGCGGGGGCATCGCCCTGCCCGGCGGTTTCATCGACCACCGTGAGGACTGGCGGCAGGCAGTCGTCCGCGAGCTCAAGGAGGAGACCGGCATCGAGGCAGCGTCCCGCGATGTGCGGCTGGCCGACGCCATGAGCTCGCCCGACGGTCACCTGCTGCTGTTCGGGCTCCTTCCCGAACGACCCGCGGACCGACTCCCGGAGTCCGCCGCCACGGACGAGACCGAGGGCTGGCACCTCCTGCACAGGCCTGAGGCACTCGCCTTCCCGCTGCACACGCACGCCGTGCGGGCGTTCTTCGAGGGCCGCTACGTCTGAGCCCGACGCTCACCCAGCCCGCGTATGCGCACCGGGTGGGACGGCGCCCGCAGGCCGTCCTCCCCCTCCAGTTCGACGACGACCCGTGGGCCCTCCCAACGGGCGACGTACCGCTCGATCTCCGGCTCCTCCCAGCCGTCGTCCGAACCCCGCACCACCAGGCCGCCACCCGTCCGCCCGCGGAGCGGCGCCCACGCCTCCAGCTCCAGCCGGCCGTCGTCTCCCCGCACCGGCAGGACGGCGCCCGCGCGCGCGAGCACCGGAATCCGCGACAACGGGGCGTCCACGACCACCCGCCCCGGCCCGTCGTACGCCCGGCCCGTCGCCGTGTCGTACCAGCGCCCCCGCGGAAGCTGCACCGCACGCCGGTCGGCGCCCGGCTCCAGCACCGGTGCCACCAGCAGGCAGTCACCCAGCAGAAAGGCGTCCTCACAGTCCCGCAACGCCCGGTTCCCGGGCGACCCCCACCACACCGGGCGCACATAGGGCGCGCCCGTCCGTGCGGCCAGATGCGCCAGCGTCACGAAGTACGGCAACAGCCGCCGACGCCGGACGAACGCCACGCGCGCGTGCTCCAACACCTCGGGACCGAACTCCCACGGCTCCCGGTGGCCCGCCCGCAGGCCCGGGTGCGTACGGAACAGCGGCAGGTGAGCCCCCAGCTGGAGCCGGCGCACATACAACTCGGGCGAAGCGCCGCCGTCGAAACCGCCCACGTCCGGCCCCGAATACGGCACGCCGCACAACCCGAGGCCCATCACCACGGACAACGACGCCCGCAGCCCCGTCCAGCCCGTGCCCACGTCCCCCGACCGGACGCCGCCGTAACGCTGCAGGCCCGCCCAGCCGGACCGGGAGACGACGAACGGACGCTGCTCCGGAGCCAGCTGCCGCAAGCCCTCGTACGCCGCCTGGGCCATGCACAGCCCGTAGACGTTGTGCGCCTCGCGATGATCGCCCCCGCGCCCCTCCAGTGCGTGCCGCGCCGACCGCGGCAACGTCGACTCCCCGAACGCGGCGAACGACGTCGGTTCGTCCATGTCGTGCCAGAAGCCGGTGAAACCCTCCTCGATCCGCTCGCCGTAGAGACGGCCCCACCACTGGCGCACACGCGCGTGCGTGAAGTCCGGGAACACCGCCTCTCCGATCCGCCCCACACCCTCGACGAGCCGCCCGGACGCGTCCCGCACGAACGCGTCCTCGCCGACCCCGCCGTCGTACACGACGTTGCCCGGCGCGGCCTTGACCGCCGGGTGCACGACCGACACCAGGCGTATCCCGTCCCGTCGCAACTCCTCGGCCAGCACCGACAGCTTCGGGAAGCGGTCCGGGTCGACGGTGAAGACCTGGTGCTCGTCGGAGTGGTCGACGTCGAGATGGACCGCGTCCAGCGGCAGTCCGTGCTCGTGATGGGCCGCCACGATCCGGCGGACCTCCTGCTCGCTGCCGAAGCGCGAGCGGGCGTGATGGTGGCCGAGGGCCCACTCGGGCGGCACCGCAGGCGCGCCCGTGAGCGACGCCCAGGCGAGGAGCACGCGCGCGGGAGTGCCCACCATCACCCAGCAGCGCAACGGCCCGCCGTCCATCCGCACCTCGCACGCCCCCGGCCGGTCGTGCCCCGAGCCTGCCCCCTCCTCGCCCTCCCGCAGCACGACCGTGCCGTCCCACGAGGTGTCGTGGAACACCAGGTGCGTGGCCGCATCCGCCACCACCACCTGCACCGGCATCGTCAGGTGGAGAAGATCGTGCCCGCGACCGGACGCATGCGCGGGATCCGTGTTCCACAGGCGGTACGTCCCGTCGCGCAGCCGCGGCCCGGACGCCCGGCCGCCGAGACCGAAGAAGCGCGCGTCCGCCGCCACCTCCGAACGCTGCATCCAGCGCGCCGGTCCGCCGTCCTGCCGCTCCCACCACCGGGGCGGCAGGTCACGACGCAGTACCACCCCTCCCGGAGTGCACACCTCGATGGCGCCGTGCCGTGAGACCACGACCGTCACCCGCTCGGCCACGACCCGCCAGCCGCCGTCCTTGTCCGGCTCCAGCACCGCCCGCGGGTCCGGTTCGGGACAGGGGCCGGCCAGCGCGTACGACGGCTCGGGCTCCGTTCCGTCCCAGCCCCAGAACACGGCCCCGTTCACGGCGACCCGGATCCTCAGCTCCGAGCGGCTGAAGCGGAGCGTCCCCCCGCCGGGACCCGGTTCCGCGTCCTGCACCAGACCTGGCACCCGGGCGCGCTCGGGGCCCCGCACCGGCAGCCCCGACGCGTCGGCCCGCATCCTGCGCCACGAGGCCTTGACGGTGCGCAACCCCTGGGCGGCTCCCGCGGAGCCGACCGCCTTCATCGAACGCACCAGGTCACGACCGTCCATGCTGCTCACCCTGTCACTGACCGCGGCCCGCGCGCGGGTCGTTCAACTGCCGTTCACCCATGGCGGGACCACATCTTCACGACACGGACTGTGTGGGACCCACCCTGGTGCAGAAGTCGATCACATGGCATCGTCCGTGTCAGCCGCGTCTCGCGCACCACCCCTGCGCGTGCGCGGGCGACGCACACGACGCGCACAGTCCGGGAGCCGATTCATGCCGACCGTGAACCCCGAGCCGCTCTGGCGGCCGGATCCGCAGCGAATGGCCCAGGCCCAGGTCACGAAATTCCAGACCTGGGCGGCCGAGCACCACGGAGCCCCGTCCGGAGGCGGTTATCCGGCGCTTCACCGCTGGTCCGTCGACGAGCTGGAGACGTTCTGGAAAGCCGTCACGGAATGGTTCGACGTCCGCTTCTCGACGCCCTACGCGCGCGTGCTGGGCGACCGCTCCATGCCCGGCGCCGAGTGGTTCCCCGGGGCGACGCTGAACTACGCCGAGCACGCCCTGCGCGCGGCCGCCACCCGACCGGACGAACCGGCCCTGCTGTACGTCGACGAGATCCACGAACCGAGCCCGGTGACCTGGTCGGAGCTGCGCCGTCAGGTCGGCTCCCTGGCCGGTGAGCTGCGCGCGCTGGGAGTCCGCCCGGGCGACCGGGTCAGCGGATACCTCCCGAACATCCCGCAGGCCGTCGTGGCCCTCCTCGCCACGGCCGCGGTGGGCGGCGTCTGGACCTCCTGCGCCCCCGACTTCGGCGCCCGCAGCGTCCTCGACCGCTTCCAGCAGGTCGAACCCGTCGTCCTGTTCACCGTCGACGGCTACCGCTACGGCGGCAAGGAGCATGATCGCCGCGAGGTCGTCGCCGAACTGCGCGCCGCACTGCCCACCCTGCGCGCGGTGGTCCACATCCCCCTCCTCGGCACCGAGCCGCCGGAGGGCGCCCTGGAATGGTCGGCCCTGACGGCCGGGGACGAGGAACCCGTCTTCGAACAGGTCCCCTTCGACCACCCGCTCTGGGTGCTCTACTCCTCGGGCACGACCGGCCTGCCGAAGGCCATCGTCCAGTCCCAGGGCGGCATCCTCGTCGAACACCTCAAGCAGCTGG
The DNA here is from genome assembly GCF_055606485.1 of Streptomyces sp. NPDC037083. Classification (NCBI taxonomy): domain Bacteria; kingdom Bacillati; phylum Actinomycetota; class Actinomycetes; order Kitasatosporales; family Streptomycetaceae; genus Streptomyces; species Streptomyces sp. NPDC037083. Next base: position 502,226 of record NZ_JBVJSQ010000006.1, read on the forward strand.
GCCTGCACTGCGACCTGGGCCCCGAGGACCGCTTCTTCTGGTACACCTCGACCGGCTGGATGATGTGGAACTTCCTCGTCTCCGGCCTCCTGACCGGCACGACGATCGTCCTCTACGACGGCAGCCCCGGCTACCCCGACACCGGCGCGCAGTGGCGGGTCGCCGAACGCACCGGCGCCACCCTCTACGGCACCTCGGCCGCGTACGTCATGGCCTGTCGCAAGGCGGAGGTGCACCCGTCCCGCGACTTCGACCTCTCCAAGGTCCAGTGCGTCGCCACCACGGGGTCCCCCCTCCCGCCGGACGGCTTCCGCTGGCTGCACGACGAGGTCCGCGACGACCTGTGGATCGCCTCCGTCAGCGGCGGCACGGACGTGTGCTCGTGCTTCGCCGGAGCCGTCCCGACCCTCCCGGTGTACACCGGCGAACTCCAGGCGCCCGGCCTCGGCACCGATCTGCAGTCCTGGGACCCCGCCGGCCACTCGGTGATCGACGAGGTCGGCGAGCTCGTGGTCACCAACCCGATGCCGTCGATGCCGGTCCGCTTCTGGAACGATCCCGACGGCAGCCGCTACCACGACAGCTACTTCGACACCTACCCCGGCGTATGGCGTCACGGCGACTGGACCACCGTCACCTCACGCGGCTCCGTCGTCATCCACGGCCGTTCCGACTCGACCCTCAACCGCCAGGGCGTGCGGATGGGCTCCGCCGACATCTACGAGGTCGTCGAGCGGATCCCCGAGATCAAGGAATCCCTGGTCATCGGCATCGAGCAGCCCGACGGCGGCTACTGGATGCCGCTCTTCGTGCACCTCGCCCCTGGCGCCGTCCTCGACGAAGGACTTCTCGGCCGCATCACACAGGCCATCCGCGAACAGCTCTCACCGCGCCACGTCCCCGACGAGGTCATCGAGGTCCCCGGAGTCCCGCACACCCTCACCGGAAAACGCATCGAGGTCCCGGTCAAGCGTCTCCTCCAGGGCACCCCGCTGGAAAAGGCCGTCAACCCCGGCTCCATCGACAACCTCGACCTCCTGCACTTCTACGAGGCCCTCGCCCGCAAGCGAGCCTGAGCACACCCCGTACCGGGGCACACCTCGACACCGGGGTGTGCCCCGGCGCCTTGCCGGGCACGCCCGCGAGGCACCGGGCCGTCCGGCTTCCTCAGCCCGTGACCTGCAGGTTTCGTTGCCGCCAGGCTCGTCGACCAACCTCGGAAACCCTCACTGTCAGTGCCGTCGATTACTGTGAGTGAGCATTGATCGACCGTGCACACAGGGGGAGAACATGGCACACACCGACCACCAGACGATGCGACGTGTCCTGCGCCGCGAAATCGCGGGCACCATCGGCGTGCTCCCCGACGAACACGACTTCCGTGCCATGCGGCGCTACCGCACCTTCACGTTCGACGACCACGCCACCTATCTCCAGCAGGTCGAAGGCCTGCTGAGGACACGCGCCCTGCAGGGCAGCCACACCACGGTCACCCTCTTCGACCCGCTGGAATACGCCGAATTCTGCGCGGCGAAGGGCCTCGACGCCGACGTCCCCGCCAACCGCACCCGCTTCACCGCGGAACTCGCGACCACCGGCCCGGCCGTCCCCTACGAAGGCCAACCCCTCGCCGACCTCCTGTCCGTCCTCGTCGACGAAGCCGTCCGACAGGCGACCTGGGAGTACGCGGCCACGCTGCTCGCCCGCCTCGGCGGCTGCGCCACCTGCGGCGAGGACATCGGCCGGGCCGCCTTCGCCCGCGCTTCGGACCTCGTCGCCCGCATCCTCGACACGGCCCCACCAGGCGACCGGCATCTCGTCTGCAGCGTCACGGGCACACCCGAAACGCTCGTCGCCGTCCTGCACGCGGACGACGAGGCCAACGGCACCCCACACATCGACGAGGCCGAGGCACTCGAGTTCACCACGGTCCTCGCCCTCGGGCTCGCCACCCAGACCCCGGGCGGCCTGGTCATGCGCACCACCGCTCCGGACGCCTCCGACCAGATCTACGGATGGCGCCTGCGCGGTGACGGCCTCGAACCACTGACCGCCGGTGAGGTCTTCGACGCCTACTGCACGGACGTCGAATCCGGCGACCTCATCTCACCCGAATCCAACGTCGACTACTGCTTCCCGCCGGACCTCGGCCCAGAGGGACGGACGCCCGGCCACACCCACTGACCGAAAGGACGCCCCCCTACGCCAGGGGCGCTCCACCCGATGGCGGAGCGCCCCTGCTCACCGACCCGTCACAGGCCGGCTCCTCCTACTCGCCGGACAGCACGGCCTGCGCCGCGCTGCGCGCCTCCTCAGCACTGTCCGTCGCACGCGCGGCGGCCGCGGCCCGCTCGCACTGAGCCAGCGTGTACTTCGCCAGCGCGCTGCGCACGTAGGGAATCGATGCCGACCCCATGGAAAGAGAGGTGACCCCCAGACCCGCCAGCACACACGCGAGCAGCGGATCGGCAGCGGCCTCGCCGCACACACCGCAGCTCTTGCCCTCGGCCTTGGCCGCCTCGGCGGACAGGGCGACGAGGTCCAGGAGAGCGGGCTGCCACGGATCCTGCAGACGGGACACCGCGCCCACCTGCCGGTCGGCGGCGAACGTGTACTGAGCGAGGTCGTTCGTGCCCAGGGACAGGAACTCGACCTCCTGCAGGATCGAACGAGCCCGCAGAGCGGCCGACGGAATCTCCACCATCGCGCCGAACTTCGCTCGCAGACCCGCCTCACGGCACGCGTCCGCGAACGCCTTGGCGTCGGTGCGGTCCGCCACCATCGGGGCCATCACCTCGAGGTAGACCGGCAGTCCCTCGGCTGCCTGCGCAAGGGCCGTCAACTGGGTCCGCAGGACGTCCGGGTGGTCCAGAAGCGTCCGGAGCCCGCGCACGCCCAGAGCCGGGTTGGGCTCGTCGGCCGGAGTCAGGAAGTCCAGAGGCTTGTCCGCCCCCGCATCCAGCACGCGCACGACGACGCGCCCCTCGGGGAACGCCTCGAGCACCTGCCGGTAGGCCTCGACCTGCTTCTCCTCGGACGGCGCGTTCTTGCTGTCGTCCAGGAAGAGGAACTCGGTGCGGAAGAGCCCGACACCTTCCGCCCCGGCTTCGAGCGCGGCCGGCACGTCGGCCGGTCCGCCCACGTTCGCCAGCAGCGGGACCTTGTGACCGTCAGCGGTGGCGCCGGGCCCGGTCGAGGCGGCCAGTGCCGCCCTGCGCTCGGCGGCCGCCGCCTCGAGCTGCGCCTTCTTCTCGTCGCTCGGGTTGACGAAGATGTCGCCGGTGCTGCCGTCGACGGCGATCACCGTTCCCTCCGCGAGCTCGCCGGCGCCGGGCAGCGCCACCACGGCCGGCACACCGAGAGCACGGGCGAGGATCGCGCTGTGACTCGTCGGCCCGCCCTCCTCGGTCACGAAGCCGAGCACCAGCGTCGGGTCCAGCAGTGCGGTGTCCGCGGGCGCCAGGTCCCGGGCGACCAGCACGTACGGCTCGTCGCTGTCCGGGACACCCGGCATCGGGACGCCCAGCAGCCGGGCGACTATACGGTTCCGCACATCGTCGAGGTCGGCCACGCGACCAGCCAGGTACTCGCCGGCTCCGGCCAGCAACTCGCGGTAGGCGGCGAAGGCGTCGTACACGGCACGCTCGGCCGTGCTGCCGACGGCGATACGCCGTTCCACGTCGACCATCAGCTCGGGGTCCTGAGCCATCATGGCCTGGGCCTCGAGCACCGCCTGGGCTTCACCTCCCGCCAGATTGCCGCGCGCCATCAGGTCGGCTGCCACAGCCTCCACGGCCTTGCGGGCACGCCCCTGTTCGCGCTCCGCGTCCTGCGCCGGGATCTGCTTGGCAGGCGGTTCGAGCACCGCCGTTCCCATGTGCCGCACCTCGCCGATCGCCACACCGTGACTCACGCCGACGCCTCGCAGCGTTGTCTCCATCTCACCCGTCTCCGATAGTGCGGCGGGTCCCGCCGCCGCGGTGGTTGTCCTGTGTGCCGCCGGATTAGGACGGCGTAGGCATCACTGCCAGGAAAAGAGAGTGTCCCCAGCCTTCACGTCGCCGTCTTCCCGGAGGTCGGCGAGAGAGTCCGCCGTGGCCTCCAACGCGACGACCGGGCACACCGGAGACTTGCCGGCGGCTTCCACCGCGCTCGGGTTCCATCGCACGATGCTCTGCCCGCGCGTGACCGTGTCGCCCTTGTTCACGAGAAGCTCGAAGCCCTCCCCGTTGAGCTGCACCGTGTCGATCCCGAGATGCGTGAGCACTCCGTGCCCCTCGGCGTCGACCACGACGAAGGCGTGCGGGTGCAGAGAGACGATGACGCCGTCCACGGGGGCGACCGCCTCGGAAGGTTCACGCTCCGGGTCGATCGCCGTGCCCGGGCCGACCATGGCCCCGGAGAAGACCGGATCCGGCACCGCGGCCAGTCCGATGGCGCGTCCAGCGAGCGGGGACGTCACGGTGGTCATGGGAAGCCTCCCAGGGGTGGAGATGTATATGGGCCGTTACTGCCTGTCCAGGACGGCGGCGCACTGTGCAGCAGGGTATGTCAGATGAAGTACCGGTTCTGCACGAAAGCTCCCGATCCGTGGTCTAGACCACTAGCCTAGCGGATTTGCAGCGGCTCCGCGGCCCCGTGTACAGTCGTACTCCTGCTTGAGGGTGGGCGGCGCGATCAAGCGCGTCCATCGAGCAGCACCCAACTTGTCAGATCCTATCTCTGGATCATCTTCTGCATGCCTGCAGGACGGTGGTCAGGGGGCCGGAAAAACCCTGATAGAGTGGGAAACGCAAGACCGAAGGGAAGCGCCCGGAGGAAAGCCCGAAGAAGTTCGGGTGAGTACAAAGGAAGCGTCCGTTCCTTGAGAACTCAACAGCG
>NZ_JBVJSQ010000007.1:0-135143 GCF_055606485.1 Streptomyces sp. NPDC037083
CAAGGAACGGACGCTTCCTTTGTACTCACCCGAACTTCTTCGGGCTTTCCTCCGGGCGCTTCCCTTCGGTCTTGCGTTTCCGACTCTATCAGATCATTTTCTCGATCCGATTCCCTGTCGGCGGGATTTGCCGGGAGGCTTTGGGCTTTCGCCCGTCGGCCTTTCGACATTCACTACGTTAGCCGATCCCCTCCGCAACTCATAATCGAGTCCCGCCGAGTTGGAATTCGGGCATGCGGGCACGCCGAATTCGCTCCCGTTGAGGGGCGTTGTAGGTAGTGGGTTGGCCGCTTCCGGCTGCAGGCGATTGCCGTACCCGGTTCAAGCGGCTCGGGCTACGTTACGCCCCGTCCATGAGCGAGTCAACTTCGGCGGCGCCTGGGGACGTGGGCACGATAGGGGCTCACCGTCGGGTCGTTGGCGGTCCAGTACCGCCAGGGGTGGACCGCCCCGTCGCCGGATACTCCGGTGCGGGGGCCGTTGCGTACCTGGTCGGAGGGGACCGGGGTGCCCGTCAGGATCCGCAGGGGGGTGTCCCCGTCGGCACAGGCGTCCGTGCCGTCGAGGGCCCGGTCCACGTCCAGGGCAGTGGCCAGTCGGGCAGGGCCTTTGGCGAGTTCCTTGTCGTCCCGGGCCGAGGGTCGACGTTTACGCGCGTGCTCCGCTCCCTCGACGATCTCGCCGGCGCGCAGCAGCACCGCGCTCGCCGCACCCTCCGGGCCGCAGACGAGGTTCATGCAGTGCCACATGCCGTAGGTGAAGTAGACGTACACGTGGCCGGGGGGACCGAACATCACGCTGTTGCGGGCCGTGGGACCGCGAAAGGCGTGGGAGCCGGGGTCGTTCGCGCCGTCGTAGGCCTCCACCTCCGTGAGGCGCAGGGTGATCGGGCCCTCGGGGGTCGTGCGGACCAGCAGCCGGCCGAGCAGATCCGGGGCCACCTCCAGGACAGGGCGGTCGAAGAAGGTCCTGGGCAGGGGCGTACGGTCGGGGGTCGCGATCATGCCCTCCGAGCGTAGTGCAGACAGGGGGGTGCGTCGGGGTGGTCAGCGGGCACTCGGCTTGCCAGGGTGTGGGAGGCGGAACCGGCCACGTCCGGATCGCGTTTGTAGGGATCGAGAGATCCCGTCCGAAGAAGGTCGTAGAGGGAGAGTCATGGCGTTCAAGAAGCTGCTCGCGAGTCTGGGGGCCGGCGGGGCTTCGGTCGAGACCGTGCTGACCGAGGTCAACGTCGTTCCGGGCGGTGTCGTCCAGGGCGAGGTGCGGATCCAGGGCGGGTCCGTCAACCAGCAGATCGAGGGGCTGTCGGTCGGGCTGCAGGCCAAGGTGGAGGTCGAGAGCGGCGACCAGGAGTACAAGCAGGACATCGAGTTCACCAAGCAGCGGCTCGGGGGCGCCTTCGAGCTGCAGGCGGGCGCCGTGCACGCGGTGCCGTTCGGACTCGAGATCCCCTGGGAGACGCCGGTCACGATGATCGACGGACAGGCGCTGCGCGGGATGAACATCGGGGTGACCACCGAGCTGGAGATCGCGCGTGCCGTGGACTCCGGTGACCTGGACCCCGTCAACGTCCACCCGCTGCCCGCGCAGACGGCGATCCTGGACGCGTTCATCCAGCTGGGCTTCCGCTTCAAGAACGCCGACCTGGAGCGGGGGCACATCCGGGGTACGCGGCAGAAGCTGCCGTTCTACCAGGAGATCGAGTTCTTCCCGCCGTCGCAGTACCGGGGGCTGAACCAGGTCGAGCTGAGCTTCGTGGCCGACGAGCACACGATGGACGTCGTGCTGGAGATGGACAAGAAGCCCGGCCTGTTCAGCGAGGGCAGCGACACCTTCCGCTCGTTCCAGGTGGGTCTGAACGACTACCAGGGAACCGACTGGCCGGCGTACCTCAACCAGTGGCTGTCCGAGGTCGGCAGCAAGCGCAACTGGTTCTGAGCCACGGGCGAGGGCCCGCGGTCTGTGACGTGGTGAAGGTCGTAGGCTCCGGAGGGAGTGCCTTTCCGATCGATCAGGAGGTGTCGAGGTGACCGAGCTGAAGAGGCGGCCGCTGCCCCACGACTTCCATCCGCCGGTGCCGTCGTTCACGGTCACGAGCGAGGATGTGAAGGAAGGGGCGGTGCTCAAGGACGCCCAGGTCCACGCCGAGGGGAACACCTCGCCGCACCTGCGGTGGGAGGGTTTCCCGCCCGAGACCAAGAGCTTCGCCGTGACCTGCTACGACCCCGACGCTCCGACGGGCAGCGGGTTCTGGCACTGGGTCCTGTTCGACATCCCGGCCTCGGTGACCGAGCTGCCGGCGGGTGCGGGCGGCGGCCGGTTCGAAGGGCTGCCGGAGGGCGCCGTCCACGCGCGCAACGACTACGGCAGCAAGGACTTCGGCGGGGCCGCGCCGCCGCCCGGGGACGGGCCGCACCGGTACGTCTTCACGGTGTACGCGGTGGACCAGGAGAAGCTCGGTCCGGACGCCGACGCCTCCCCTGCCGTGGTCGGTTTCAACCTGCGGTTCCACGCGATCGGCCGCGCCCAGCTGATCGGTGAGTACGAACATCCCAAGGAGGGATGAGTCAGCTCATCGTTCATTGAACGTTTGCCCGCCTCTGGTCTTGGAAGTGATCAGGGGCGGGCATTTTTGTTGCCGGGGGTCGCGGGGGTCACCTCCCGTGGAGCAGCAGATATTGCGTTGTCCATCTCGGCGTGCCCGGCCAGAGTTGGTCCCAGCCCGCCAGGGGGTGGGCCGGTGCACACAGGAGGTGGGCTGGTATGCGGGACACGCTGGTGCTGAACGCGAGCTTCGAGCCGCTGTCGACGGTGACGTTGAACCGAGCCGTCGTTCTGGTGCTCCAGGACAAGGCCGTCGTCGAGCAGGCCCACCCCGAACTGCGGATGCGTGGCGCGGAGGTCGACATCCCGGCGCCCCGGGTGATCCGGCTGTGCAGGTACGTGCGGGTGCCGTTCCGAAGACAAGCGCCGTGGTCGAGGCGGGGTGTCCTGGTCAGGGACCGGCACCGGTGCGCGTACTGCGGCCGTCGGGCGACGACCGTGGACCACGTGGTGCCGCGGGCCCAGGGTGGTCAGGACTCGTGGCTGAACACCGTCGCCTCGTGCGCGGAGGACAACCACCGCAAGGCGGACCGGACTCCGGAGCAGGCGGAGATGCCGTTGCTGCGCCAGCCGTTCGAGCCGACGCCGGCGGACGCGATGCTGCTGGCTCTCGGTCAGGACGACCTGGCCGCGCTGCCGGAGTGGCTGACGCTGGACGCCGCTTAGTCGGCGTCCGTACGTGACCGGGGCCCGCCTTCGCTCGGAAGGCGGGCCCCGGCCGTGTCCGTGGGCGGTCAGTCGATGGACGGCTTCTCGCGGCGCTCGTTGCCGCCGTTGCCGGAGTTGTTGCCGCCCGAACCCCCGCCGAAGGGGCCGAAGTTGCCCATGGCGCCGGAGAGTCCCTTCAGGGCGTCGCCGATCTCGCTGGGGACGATCCACAGCTTGTTGGCGTCGCCTTCGGCGATCTTCGGAAGCATCTGCAGGTACTGGTACGACAGGAGCTTCTGGTCCGGGTCGCCCGCGTGGATGGCCTCGAAGACCGTGCGCACGGCCTGGGCCTCGCCCTCGGCGCGCAGGGCGGCGGCCTTGGCCTCGCCCTCGGCGCGCAGGATCTGGGACTGCTTCTCGCCCTCGGCGGTGAGGATGGCGGCCTGGCGCGTGCCTTCGGCGGTGAGGATCGCGGCGCGCTTGTCACGGTCGGCGCGCATCTGCTTCTCCATCGAGTCCTGGATGGAGGTGGGCGGTTCGATCGCCTTGAGCTCGACGCGGTTGACGCGGATGCCCCACTTGCCGGTGGCCTCGTCGAGGACGCCGCGCAGGGCCGCGTTGATCTCCTCGCGGGAGGTGAGGGTGCGCTCCAGGTCCATGCCGCCGATGATGTTGCGCAGCGTGGTGACGGTGAGCTGCTCGATCGCCTGGATGTAGCTGGCGACTTCGTAGGTGGCGGCCCGGGCGTCGGTCACCTGGTAGTAGATGACCGTGTCGATGTTGACGACCAGGTTGTCCTGGGTGATCACCGGCTGGGGCGGGAACGGCACGACCTGTTCGCGCAGGTCGATGCGGTTGCGGATGGTGTCGATGAACGGCACGACGATGTTGAGGCCCGCGTTCAGCGTGCGCGTGTAGCGGCCGAAGCGCTCCACGATGGCGGCGCTGGCCTGCGGGATGACTTGGATCGTCTTGATCAGGGCGATGAAGACCAACACCACCAGAATGATCAAGACGATGATGACCGGTTCCATCGTCGGCTCCCCGTACCCTTCTCCGCCTCGGTGCTTTCGGAAGATCTTATGTCTGTTGAAGATCTTGCTGGTCGAGTCTGACAGACCGTCGTGCGGCTCGCGAGGTGTTCGGTCGACTTACGCAGTGCGGGAGTTGAGCATGGTCAGATGACGATCGCCGTGGCCCCCTCGATGTCCACGACGTCGACCTCCTGCCCCGAGTCATAGGCGCGAGTGGTGTCGAGCGAGCGCGCCGACCAGATCTCTCCGGCGAGCTTGATGCGGCCGCCGGAGCCGTCGACCCGTTCCAGCACGACGGCCTGCTTGCCCTTCAACGCGTCGACTCCGGTCGCGAGTTGGGGGCGCTGCCTGCTGTGCCGGGTCGCGATGGGGCGCACGACGGCGATGAGGGCGACGGAGACGACGATGAAGACGAGCAGCTGGGCGACGGCCCCCAGGCCGAGGCTCGCGGCGATCGCCGCGGCGACGGCGCCGACCGCGAGCATGCCGAACTCGGGCATCGCGGTCACCACGAGCGGGATACCGAGCGCTGCCGCGCCGACGAGCCACCACACCCACGCGTCGATGTCGTTCACAGGGTCATGGTAGGGCCGGGCGTCCCGTCGCGGACAGGGCGCGAAGGGGTCGGCACGGGGTCAGGACAGGGGCAGGCCCTGAGCCGTCCACCGGTCTCCGACCTGTTCCACGACGAGCGGGAGGCCGAAGCAGAGGGAGAGGTTGCGGGAGGTGAGTTCGAGCTCGACGGGGCCCGCGGCGAGGACCTTGCCCTGGCGGATCATGAGGACGTGGGTGAAGCCGGGGGCGATCTCCTCGACGTGGTGCGTGACCATGATCATCGAGGGTGCGATGGGGTCGCGGGCGAGGCGGCCGAGGCGGCGCACGAGGTCCTCGCGGCCGCCGAGGTCGAGGCCTGCGGCCGGCTCGTCGAGGAGCAGCAGCTCGGGGTCGGTCATCAGGGCGCGGGCGATGAGGGTGCGCTTGCGCTCGCCCTCGGAGAGGGTGCCGAACTTCCGGTCGAGGTAGTCGCTCATGCCGAGGCGGTCGAGGAAGGCGCGGGCGCGCTGCTCGTCGACGTCCTCGTACTCCTCCTGCCAGCCGGCCGTCATGCCGTACGCGGCGGTCAGCACGGTCTGCAGGACGGTCTGGCGCTTGGGGAGCTTGTCGGCGAGGGCGATGCCGGCCATGCCGACGCGCGGGCGCAGCTCGAACACGTCGGTGCCGGGCTTGCCGAGGGGCTCGCCGAGGACGGAGACGTCGCCGGAGCTCGGGAAGAGGTACGTGGACGCGATGTTCAGGAGGGTCGTCTTGCCGGCCCCGTTCGGACCGAGGATGACCCAGCGCTCGCCCTCCTTGACCGACCAGGAGACCTGGTCCACGAGAGCCCGGCCCTCACGGACCACGGTTACGTCCTGAAGCTCCAGAACATCGCTCATGAGCGCGTTGTCTCCCCTTGCAGTGTGGCCGGTCGGTTGTCGCGGGCGCCTGTGGCTCGGACCGCCGCGCGTGGGTGGGCGCGGCCCCTTCGGGAAAATCTACGCCACCGGTCGGGCGGCCCGTTCCATCGGTCCGGTCCTTAGGCTGGGGGCATGCTCTCGGAACCGCGCTCTGGTCGCCTCGCCGCTTGGGGAAATGCCCTGTTGGCCGGATTTGTCTCGCCTGACGACGCCGTACTGGCCATCGTCGGCGAGGACGCCGTGCACCGGGTGGAGGGCCTGCCGGGCGAGTCCGCACCCGTCGGGCTCACGCTCGCGCTGGGACGGCTGCGAACGCTGGGGGTGACCGGGCTGCGAGTGGCGCTGCCGGTGCCGGGGCATCCGCTGGGGCTGAGCGGACCGCCGGAGTTCAACGCGCGGGCGCTGGACGCCGAGGAGGCGGTGGTCTGTCACGGCGCCGGCTACGGGCTGGTGCCGGAGGTGTACGAGGCCGGGCCGGACGGTGATGTACATGTCGAGGTGGTCTGGCACTGTCTGCCGGTGCGGGAGGCTCCGCCGGCCGATGTGCCGTCGCTGGGCGAGGCCGAGCGGGAGCTGGCGGAGGCCCTGCGGGATGCCACGGCGGTGCTGACGCGGCTGGACGTCGCGGGGTCGGGGCCGGTGGCGGAGGCGGCGATCGACGCGTACCGGGCGCGGGCCGAGCGTGGGCGGGAGGTTTTGGCGCCGGGGTATCCGCCGCGGGCGGTGCGGGTGCTGGAGCTGGCGCAGCGGGTGGGACTGCTGGTGTCCCTCGCCCGGGAGAAGGGGCACGGGGGTGCGGTCGCCTCCGCCGAGATGGCGGCGCGCTCCGAGGCGTTGCGGCCTGTGGAGCGGACGGCTCGGCGGGCGCTGGTCGCCGCGTACAACTCCGTTGTGGAGGAGCGGGAGCGGGGGGTTCGGTGAGCGTCGGCGCTCATGTGCCGCCGGTTGGCGTGCCCGTCTCCGGACGCTGCACCCCCGGGGCCACGGGGCCGCAGCGGCGCTGAAGGGGCCTCGTCGCCGAACGCCGGACGGGCCGCTGGCGCCGACGGCCCGGCGTCGGCAGCGGGCCCCTGCGTGACGTCGGTGCCGGGCTTCGGCCGTTGACCGCCGTGTCGCCGAAGGCCGGGTTCAGCGGACCGATCACGTTCACGCTGTCGCCGACCGGGCTGACGGGGACGTCGACCGAAAGCTGCATGGTGCTGCCCGAGCCGACGCCCGGCGACGTCACGGCCGCGCCTTCGGCATCCGCGTCGGTCGGGGCGTCCGGGCCGTCTGCGGCGATTCCGGAGACCGTGAGGGCCACGGCGGCCTTCTTGGCGAGGTTCATGGAATTGCGTTCCTCGCGCGGTTGCGTGTCCGACCCGGCCGCGGGTCGTGCGCCGCCCGGCACGGCGGTGATCGCGAACGGTGCGGTCGGCGAGGCGGGAGCAGCCCCTTCGGATCACGGGAACCTCGGGACGACGGGACGACGAACAGAACGGCCTCCCCCGGTGGCGGCCGGAGGAGGCCTGAGTCACGACGGGTCCGTGAGGACCTCAGTGGTTCAGTGGTTGAGACCCAGGTTGCCGAAGGCCGGGTTCAGCACGCCGATCACGTTCACGCTGTTGCCGACGACGTTGACCGGGACCTGCACAGGGGCCTGGACGAGGTTGCCCGAGACGACGCCGGGCGAGCCCTTGGCCTCGCCCAGGGCGGTGGCGCCGTCGGCGGCGGAGGCCATGCCGGCGCCCGCGGCCATCAGGCCGCCGGCCACCATCGTCACAGCCGCTGCCTTCTTCAGGTTCTTCACTTCTGAGCCCTCCTAGCGATCGCCGCGGCAGTCGCCGCGGCACGCACTGGAGAACGGCTCGGACCGACGAAGGTTGCGCCGTCCGGGGGACATTCCCACGACGGTATGAATCTCGGATCGAAAGGTGAGCTTCCAGGTCGGCGGTCCGCCCGTGTCAGCCGGCGGTCCGCCCGTGTCAGCCGGCGACACCGTGGCGCACGGCCCACAGCGCGGCCTGGGTGCGGTCCGCGAGGTCGAGCTTCATCAAAATGTTCGAGACGTGCGTCTTGACGGTCTTCTCGGAGAGGACCAGGGCGCGGGCGATCTCGCGGTTGGAGCGGCCGTCCGCTATCAGGCCGAGCACTTCGCGCTCCCGCTCGGTGAGCGAACCTCCTCTGCCCTGGCCGGAGTTGGCCTCGTCCTGGGACAGGAGCGCGTCGGCGACCTCCGGCTGGAGCAGGACGTGGCCGGCGTGGACCGAGCGGATGGCTCCGGCGAGGGCGTCCGGGTCGACGTCCTTGTAGACGTACCCGGCGGCGCCCGCGCGCAGGGCCGGGACGACCGTGCGCTGTTCGGTGAAGCTGGTGACGATCAGCACGCGCGCGGGGTTGGCGAGTTCGCGGAGCCGGCGCAGGGCGTCGACGCCGCCCATGCCGGGCATCTTGACGTCCATCAGCACGACGTCGGGCTTCAACTCCTCGGCGAGGGCGACCCCTTCGGCGCCGTCGGCGGCCTCGCCGACGACCTCGATGTCGTCCTGCACCTCCAGGAAGGTGCGCAGGCCCCGGCGGACGACCTGGTGGTCGTCGACGAGCAGCACCTTGATTGCGTCAGCCACCAGGAGCCTCCATCTCGATCGTGGTGCCCTTGCCGGGCGCCGACCGCACCGTGAGCGTGCCGCCGACGCCGCTCGCCCGGTCGCGCATCGACACCAGGCCGAGGTGACGGCCGGCCCGGCGGACCGTCGTCGGATCGAAGCCGCTGCCGTCGTCCGTGACGCGCAGGACCGTGTCAGGGCCGCGCTTGTGGAGGGTGACGTCCACATGGTCCGCGCCGGAGTGGCGCAGCGCGTTGTGCAGGGCCTCCTGGGCGACCCTCAGCAGGGCCTCCTCCTGGGCGGCGGGCAGGGCCCGGACGCCGTTGCCGGCGAACGTCACGCGGGCGGTGTGGGCGCGGTCGAGGACCTGGATCTGGGTGCGCAGGGTGGCGACCAGGCCGTCCTCGTCCAGCGCGGCCGGCCTCAACTCCACTACCGCGGCGCGCAGTTCTTCGGTGGCCTCCGCGGCGAGGGCGGCGACCTGCTGCAACTCGCCCTTCGCGCGCGCGGGGTCGCGGTCGACGAGGGCGGCGGCGGCCTGGGCCGTCAGCCGCAGGGAGAACAGCTTCTGGCTGACCGCGTCGTGCAACTCGTGGGCCAGCCGCGAGCGTTCCTCGGCGATCGTCAGTTCGCGGCTGCGCTCGTACAGGCGGGCGTTGGTGAGGGCTATCGCCGCGTGCTGGGCGAGGATCGAGAGCAGTTCCTCGTCGTCCTCGGTGAAGCCGCAGCCGCCTTCGGGCTTGACGCAGTTCTTGTTGGCCAGGAACAGGGCGCCGATGACCTCGTCGCCGTCGCGGATGGGCAGGCCGAGGAAGTCGGACATGTCGGGGTGGGCGGAGGGCCAGCCCTCGAAGCGCGGGTCCTTGCGGACGTCGGCGAGGCGCTGGGGCCCGGCCTCGTGCAGCATCGCCGCCAGGATGCCGTGCTGGCGGGGCAGGGGGCCGATGGCCTTCCACTGGCTGTCGCTGACGCCGTCCACGACGAACTGGGCGAAGCCGCCGTGGTCGTCGGGGACGCCCAGGGCGGCGTACTGCGCGTCCAGCAGTTCACGGGCGGAGGCGACGATCGTCTTGAGGACGTCGCGCACCTCCAGGTGCCTGCTCATGGCCAGCAGCGCGGAACTCACCGCGGCGAGGCCGGACCGGGGGCCTTGACTCATGCCCTCACGGTACCGGCGGGGTCCGACGGAGCGGATCGGACCTGTGGCGGCGGTGCGCGGGACGGGAGACCTAGGTCCGAGGTCCTCGGTCTCCCGGACCGGGCCCGGAGTCCCGGGCGTCCGGGCCTACGTCGAAGGGCCCCTTCCACTTGCGTCCCGCGTCCGAGGCGGGGGCGTCGGACCCGTTCCTAGGTTGGGGTCACCGCCGAGCGGAGGCGGTCGGACGAGGGGACGGTTGTCATGCCGGTAGCGATCATCACGGGGGCCTCGAAGGGGCTGGGACGGGCGCTGGCCGAGGCGCTGGCCGCGCGGGGCTGGGATCTGGTGCTGGACGCCAGGACGGCGGAGGCGCTGAAGGAGGCGGCGGCGTCCGTGTCCGCGTACGGGACCCGGGTCGAGGCCCTCACGGGGGACGTCACCGATCCCGGGCACCGGTCCGGGCTGGTGGCGGCCGCCTGGCAGCTCGGCGGCTGCGACCTGCTGGTGAACAACGCGAGCGCGCTGGGCGCCGAGCCGCTGGTGCGGCTGGAGGCGCTGCCCCTGGACGGGCTGCGGCGGGCGCTGGAGGTGAACGTGGTGGCGGCCCTGGGCCTGGTCCAGGAGGCGCTGCCGCTGCTGCTTGGGGCGCGGGCCGGCGCGGTGATCACAGTCAGCTCCGACGCGGCCGCCGAGGCGTACGGGACGTGGGGCGGCTACGGGGCGTCCAAGGCGGCCCTGGACCAGCTCGCCGCGGTGCTCGGCGTGGAGGAGCCGGGGCTGCGGGTGTGGGCGGTGGACCCCGGGGACATGGCCACGGACCTGTACGCGGCGGCCGTCCCGGGCGACGACGATCCCCGGCCTGACCCGGCCGGGGTGGCGCCCGCCTTCCTGCGGCTGCTGGAGGAGCGTCCGCCGAGCGGGCGGTACGGGGCTCCGGCGCTTCTGGAGGGACGGCGGTGACGCTGACGACGGGGATCCCCTCGCACGAGCCCGCCGGAGGGTGGCGGAAGGTGCCCGAGGAGCTGTCGGCGCGGGTGCCCGCCGAGCAGCGCGGGCCGGGGCGGGGCCGGGACGACGTGCGGCTGCTGGTGTCGCGGGGGACGGAGGTGACGCATCACGCGTTCCGGGACCTGCCGCGCCTGCTGCGGGCCGGGGACCTGCTGGTGGTGAACACCTCGGCGACGCTGGCGGCGGCCGTGGACGGGCGGATCGGGCACACGCGCGTGGTGGTGCACTTCTCCACCCGCGGGGACGACGGGCGGTGGGCGGTCGAACTGCGCGATCCGGACGGCGAGGGCACGACGCGTGCGCGTGCGGGCGGCCCGGTGGGGCTGCGGGTGCGGCTGCCCGGGGGCGCGCGGCTGACGCTGGCCGCCCCGCTGAGCCCGGGCAGCGGACGGCTGTGGTGGGCGCGGGTTTCCCCCGAAGGGGCGGTTCGGGGGCTGATGCGCGAGTACGGGCGGCCCATCCGTTACTCCTACACCGAGCGGGACCAGCCGCTGTCCGCCTACCAGACGGTCTTCGCGCTGCCGTCGGCCGACGGGTCGGGCAGTGCGGAGATGCCGAGTGCGGCGCGGCCCTTCACCGCGGGCACGGTGGCGGAGCTGGTGAGCCGGGGTGTGCAGTTCGCGCCGGTCACGCTGCACACCGGGGTCGCCTCGGCGGAGGTGCACGAGCCGCCGTACCCGGAGCGGTTCGCGGTGCCGGAGGAGTCGGCGCGGTTGATCAACGCCGCGCGGGCCGGGGGCGGGCGGGTGATCGCGGTCGGGACCACCGCCGTGCGGGCCGTGGAGTCCGCGGTCGGCGCCGACGGGGTCGTACGCGCGCGTGCGGGGTGGACGGATCTGGTCGTCACGCCCGCGCGCGGGGTGCGGGCGGTGGAGGGGCTGCTGACCGGGCTGCACGAACCGGAGGCCTCGCATCTGCTGATGCTGGAGGCGGTGGCGGGGCGGGAGGCGATCGCCCGCGGCTACGACGAGGCGCTGCGCGCGCTCTACCTGTGGCACGAGTTCGGGGACGTGCACCTCGTCCTCCCGCAGGGGCTCTGACGTCGTTCCGCGAAAAAGGCCCTGACACAGAGCATTGCTCGGGCAACTCGACGTGAGGACGGGCCAAGATCCATGTGAGCCCGCACATAGGGCCCACATCACGTACTAGGACCAATAGGAGATAAATGGGTCTGGGGTGAACGGGGCAGATGGCTCGATCTGTCCCGATTTGCCCTTCCCTGATCCACTATCGGGGATCGTACGTCACACCTTTGCCTGGCCATTTTGCGGCCGCTAAGAATTGCTCTCGTCGCTCAGCGCCGTGGGTTCGCCCCGCGGAGTTCGTGCCGAGAGCACCCGCTGTCCGCCGTCGGACGAAGAGAGCGACCTCCGCGCTATTCGAAGAGGTCCTTCCGCATGCCCAAGAACACTCACAAGATCGCGATCGCCGGTGCCGCCACGCTCGGCGCGGCCGCCCTCGCCTTCTCCGTGGTGCCGGCCGACGCGCAGACGACCACGACGGACGCCGTGTCCTCGTCCCAGGTCGCCTACAGCTCCAAGCCCGTGCAGGACGTCAAGGCCGACGTGACCGACCAGCTGGCCGCCAAGAGCGTGAAGGTCGACGCCATCGAGGCGAAGAAGAAGGCCGCCGCGGCCGCCGCCGCGAAGAAGAAGGCCGCCGCCGCGAAGGCAGCGGCCGCGAAGAAGAAGGCGGCCGCCGCGGCCGCCGCCAAGAGGAAGGCCGCCGCCGCGCACGAGGCCCGCGAGGCCGCGAGCCGGTCCGCCAAGCGCGCCGCGATCAAGAAGGCCGCCGTCAAGCACTACGCCAACAACCTCGACGGCTGGATCAAGCACTCGCTGGACATCATGAAGTCCAAGGGCATCCCGGGCTCCTACGACGGGCTGCACCGCAACATCATCCGGGAGTCCTCGGGCAACCCGAACGCGATCAACAACTGGGACATCAACGCCATCAACGGCATCCCGTCCAAGGGCCTGCTGCAGGTGATCCCGCCGACGTTCAAGGCCTACCACGTCGCCGGCACGTCCTGGAACATCTACGACCCGGTCGCCAACATCACCGCCGCGGCGAACTACGCAGCCGACAAGTACGGCACGATCGACAACGTCGACAGCGCGTACTGAGGCACCCCCGCACGCCGAAGGGCGGCGCCCCCGAAACCGGGGGCGCCGCCCTTCGGCGTCGTGCGGAGCGCACTACTTGCGCATGACCTCGGGCTCGTGGCGGCGCAGGAAGCGGGCCACGAAGAAGCCGCAGATCACGCCGAGGACGATCAGCGCGGCCATGTCCAGACCCCAGGCGCCGACGGTGTGCTCCCACAGCGGGTCCGTCTCGCCGCCGTCCTTGGGCGGGCTGATCTTGTTGAAGTCCAGCGTGGCGCCGGCGGCCGCGACGGCCCACCGCGAGGGCATCAGGTACGAGA
This sequence comes from Streptomyces sp. NPDC037083, assembly GCF_055606485.1. Classification (NCBI taxonomy): domain Bacteria; kingdom Bacillati; phylum Actinomycetota; class Actinomycetes; order Kitasatosporales; family Streptomycetaceae; genus Streptomyces; species Streptomyces sp. NPDC037083. The sequence goes on from NZ_JBVJSQ010000007.1 coordinate 12,897, forward strand.
ACTCGTTGACGCCGACCGCGCCGTTCAGGGCGAACAGGCAGCCGGTGAACACGACCTGGATGATCGCGAACATCACCAGCAGCGGCATGGTCTTCTCGGCCGTCTTCACCAGCGACGAGATGACCAGGCCGAACATCATCGAGGTGAAGCCCAGCGCCATGATCGGGATGGAGAGTTCGAACATGGTGGCGCTGCCGAGGACCAGGCCCTCCGTCGGGATCTCCCGGCTCGCGAAGCCGATCACGCCCACCATGAGGCCCTGGAGCACGGTGACCACGCCGAGCACGAACACCTTGGACATCAGGTACGCGGAGCGGGACAGACCGGTCGCGCGTTCCCGCTCGTAGATGACCCGTTCCTTGATGAGCTCGCGGACCGAGTTGGCCGCGCCCGCGAAGCAGGCGCCGACCGCGAGGATCAGCAGGACGGTGGTGGCCGTGCCGTTGGGGATGATGCGGCCGCTCTTCGGGTTGACCGGGTTGGGCAGCAGGCTGTTGCCCGAGTCGATGAGCAGGCTCACCGCGCCGAGGACGGCCGGCAGGATCACCGTCAGGGCCAGGAAGCCCTTGTCGGAGGCGATCACCGAGACGTAGCGGCGCACCAGCGTGACGAACTGGGACATCCAGCCCTGCGGCTTCGGCGGCTTCATCGCCTGCATCGGCGGCATCTGTACGGACTGCGGCGCGATGGCGTCGATGTCCGCGGCGTACATCTGGTAGTGCTGCGAGCCCTTCCAGCGGCCCGCCCAGTCGTAGTCGCGGTAGTTCTCGAAGGCGGAGAAGACGTCGGCCCAGGTGTCGTAGCCGAAGAAGTTGAGGGCTTCCTCGGGCGGGCCGAAGTAGGCCACGGCGCCGCCGGGCGCCATCACGAGCAGCTTGTCGCAGATGGCGAGTTCGGCCACCGAGTGCGTGACCACCAGGACCGTGCGGCCGTCGTCGGCGAGGCCGCGCAGCAGCTGCATGACGTCGCGGTCCATGCCCGGGTCGAGGCCGGAGGTCGGCTCGTCCAGGAAGATCAGCGACGGCTTGGTGAGCAGCTCCAGGGCCACCGACACGCGCTTGCGCTGGCCGCCGGAGAGGGAGGTGACCTTCTTCTCCTTGTGGATGTCCAGCTTCAGCTCGCGCAGCACCTCGTCGATGCGGGACTCGCGCTCGGCGGGCGTGGTGTCCGCGGGGAAGCGGAGCTTGGCCGCGTACTTGAGGGCCTTCTTGACGGTCAGTTCCTTGTGCAGGATGTCGTCCTGCGGGACCAGACCGATGCGCTGGCGCAGCTCGGCGAACTGCTTGTAGAGGTTCCGGTTGTCGTAGAGGACGTCGCCCTGGTTGGCGGGGCGGTAGCCGGTCAGCGCCTTGAGCAGGGTCGACTTGCCGGAACCGGACGGTCCGATGACCGCGATCAGCGACTTCTCCGGGACGCCGAACGAGACGTCCTTGAGGATCTGCTTGCCGCCGTCGACCGTCACGGTCAGATGGCGGGCCGAGAAGGAGACCTCACCGGTGTCGACGAACTCCTCGAGCCGGTCGCCGACGATCCGGAACGTCGAGTGGCCGACGCCGACGATGTCGGTCGGGCCGAGCGGCACCGATCCGCCCTTGGGGATCGGCTGACCGTTGACGTAGGTGCCGTTGTGCGAGCCGAGGTCGCGGATCTCCATACGGCCGTCGGGCGTCGAGTGGAACTCGGCGTGGTGACGGGAGACCTGGAGGTCGGAGACGACCAGCTCGTTCTCCAGCGAACGGCCGATGCGCATCACACGGCCGAGGGAGAACTGGTGGAACGTGGTGGGGCTGCGGTCGCCGTAGACCGGCGGCGCCCCCGCGCCACCACCGGGCACCTGCTGCACGTACGGCTCGCTCGCGCCCTGTTGCTGCGGCACGTGCGGCGCGGCCTGCTGCGGCGGCTGCCACCCGGCCTGCGGCGGCGCCTGCTGGGCCCAGCCCGGATTCGCCCCCTGTGCCGCGTACGGCTGCTGCTGGGGCTGCGCGGCGGGCGCCTGCGCTCCCGAGAGGTTCACGCGCGGTCCGTCGGTCGCGTTGCCCAGGTGCAACGCCGAGCCGGGACCGATCTCCAGTCGATGGATCCGCTGCCCCTGCGCGAACGTGCCGTTGGTGCTGCCATGGTCCTCGACGACCCAACTGCGGCCGTCGAAGCTGACCGTGGCGTGACGCCAGGAGACCCTGGCGTCCTCAAGGACGATGTCCCCCTGGGGATCACGTCCCAGGGTGTATGACCTGGACGGATCGAGCGTCCAGGTGCGTCCGTTCAATTCCAGTACGAGTTCCGGCACTCCAGCCCCACTGAGTTGTCCCCCGAGTTAGCCCCATCGACGGGGAGTCTAGGGATGTCGAACATCGGGGGGAACTATTTCAGTAGCGGCCCCCTGACCGAAAGTCGGGCCTTGTGAGGAGTCCGCGCGCGCGTACCGGCCGATCCCGTTGACGGGGTTGAAAACGGCCCGGAGAGTGGTAAAAGCACGCGAGGGGGATGGAAGCGGCGATCTTCGCCGTTCCGCACCGCGGATCGGGGGGTCTGCATGAGTGCCGGCACGGGTGTCGGGGGCGGCGGGAGCGTGGCGCGCGGCAAGGGCGTGCCGTGGACGGACGTGCTGCTCGCCGCGATCGCCGCGGTGAGCTGGGCGTTGATCGGCATGGCGGGTACCGCGGCACTCGGGTTGCATCTGCTCGGGGCGGACGCGGCGGGCTCGTTGGGCCCGATGACGGCCGCGGTGGTGGCCCTGGGGGCCGGCGGCTCGGTGACTCCGTCCGGTGATGTGTCCGCGTTCGGGCTCACGGGCGCGGAGGCGGACACGGCCATCGAGATCACGCCATTGGGTGTCGGTCTCGTGGGCGCGCTGCTGCTGTCGTGGTTCTTCCTACGGTCCCTGCGCGCGGCCGGAGTTGTGATAGCCCCGGCCGAACTCCTCGCACGCGTCGGCGCGATGGTGGCGCTGTTCGTGGCGATGCTCGGCGGCCTCGCCTGGGCGGGGCACGACGTGATCACGCTCGACGGGGGCTCACTGGGGCTGGACGACCTGCCCGGCGGAGACGGTGGGGGCGGCGGCCTGGAGATCCCCGGGCTCGGGGACGTCGGGGACATCGGGGGGCTGCTGCCCGACCGGCTCGGCGACCTGGTCGGCGCGAAGGCGGCGGTCGGCTTCACCGTCGACACCGTGCCCACGCTGCTCGGCGGTCTCGGCTGGTCGCTCGGCATCCTGCTGATCGCCCTGCTGGCCTCGCGCCGCACGCCGCTGCCGCCCGGCTGGGAGGCGGTGCACCGCGTGGTGCGGCCGGCGGTGTCCGCCGTCGTCACGGTGCTGCTGACGGCCGTCGCCGCGGGGTTCGCCGCGGCGGCGTACGCGGCGATCGGCGACGACCACCCGAAGCGGATCGCGGGAGCGGCACTGCTCGGCGCGCCGAACGGGGTCTGGCTGGGCATCCCGATCGGCCTGTTCGTGCCGTGGGACGGGCGGGCGACGGGCGCCCTGACGAACCTGCTCCCGGACCCGCTGGACGATCTGCTGGGCGTCGGCGCGGAACAGTCGGTGACGCTGGGCCGCCTGGCCGAGCTGGACGGACGGGCGTGGCTGCTGGCAGTGGCGGCGGCACTGATGATGCTGCTGGCGGGAGTGCTGACGGCCGCGCGGACGCCCGCGGGGGCGGGAAGTGAGCCGGGGGCCGGGCGGGCTCAGGGGCCGGGCGCCACCGGTGAAGGCGACCGACGAGAAGCGCGGGCGGGGACCGCGGGGAGCGGGGCGGGAGCCGGTGACCCGGGTGCGGCGGCCTCCCGGAGGCCGGGTTCGCAGGCCCGGGGCGGGAGCGTGGCGGCCTCGCGGGGGCCTGGGACGGAAGCCCGGGGCACGGGCGCGGCGGCCTCGCCGGGTGCCGTGGCGGGGCCGGGGGCCGGTGCTCAGGAAAGTGGTCTCGGCAGGTTCGCGGGGCGGTGTGCCGTGCGGCTGGGGGGTGCGACCGCGCTGGCGCTGCCGTTGATCGCCTGGTTGACGGACGTGTCCGTGAACGCGTCGCTGTCCGTCCTGGGCTTCGACGCCTTCGGCGCCGGGATCGAGCTGCACGGGCACCTGGGCATGGCGCTGCTTCTGGGTGCTGTGTGGGGCGCGGGGGCAGGGGCCGCCGGTGCGTTGCTGGCCCGTGCCACCGGGGCCGCGGGACGACGGGCCGCGCCGTTGGCACGCGGTGACGCGTGGGCCGGGGCGCGGGGCCCCGGCGAGGGCCGTGGGCCTTCGGGGTACACGGACGACCTGACGGGGCCGTACGCGCCGGACGCGCCGTCGTACCGGCCGCCGAACCCGGACACCAATCCCTACCTGCGTCTCCCGGACGGCCTGCGCGAGGCGCGGGACGCCCGTCCGGAAGCGGCGTCGGGGACAGGCACAGGGGACGGACCGCGGACAGCGCGCGGAGCGGGGACAGGGGCGGGGCCTGCGGCGCGCGACGCGCATCAGGGGCCGGGGGCGGCGGAGGGGGAGAAGGGCGGGCGGCCGAGGCCCTACGGGGGCTCCCGGCGGAGCGAGCCCCCACCGCCGGGATCGGACGACGTCTACGGCGCCCCGACCGTGGTCCGGCCGATCGGGCCGCCTCCTCGTGGGCCCCGTGAGCGGCCGCCGTCCGGAACGGACGAGGGACCGCCGCCGCCTCCTCCCCCACCCCCGCCCAGGGGGCCGAGGCCACCCCGCGGACCACGGTGACGCAGGCCGGGAGCCCGGACGGGGACGCCGTCGACCGTCCGTCGAGACGCAGGCAACCTCGACGACACCCACTGTTCCCTGTCCGGCAGGCGGACCTGGGCGGCGCACGGCACTGGGTGCCGGATACGGTGGATACACCATGAGCGCTTTGCAGACTTCGTCCTCCGACGTCCCCACGCTCCTTGTCAAGATCTTCGGCAAGGACAGGCCGGGCATCACGGCCGGCCTCTTCGACACCCTCGCCGCCTACTCCGTCGACGTGGTCGACATCGAGCAGGTCGTCACCCGAGGCCGGATGGTGCTGTGCGCGCTCGTGACCGAGCCGCCGGCCGGCCTGGAGGGGGACCTGCGGTCGACGGTCCACAGCTGGGCCGAGTCGATGAAGATGCAGGCGGAGATCATCTCCGGCCTCGGCGACAACCGGCCGCGCGGCCTCGGGCGGTCGCTGGTCACCGTGCTCGGTCACCCGCTCACCGCGGAGGCCACGGCGGCGATCGCCTCGAAGATCACGAAGGCCGGCGGCAACATCGACCGTATCTTCCGGCTGGCCAAGTACCCCGTCACCGCCGTCGAGTTCGCCGTCTCCGGTGTGGAGACCGAGCCGTTGCGCACGGCCCTGGTCACGGACGCGGCGGTGCTCGGCGTGGACGTCGCCGTGGTGGACGCCGGGCTGTACCGCCGGGCCCAGCGGCTCGTCGTCATGGACGTCGACTCCACCCTGATCCAGGACGAGGTGATCGAGCTCTTCGCCGCGCACGCCGGGTGCGAGGACCGGGTCGCCGAGGTGACGGCGGCCGCGATGCGCGGGGAGCTGGACTTCGAGCAGTCGCTGCACGCGCGCGTGGCGCTGCTGGAGGGGCTGGACGTCTCGGTCGTGGACAAGGTGCGCGCCGAGGTGCGGCTGACGCCGGGTGCGCGCACCCTGATCCGGACGCTGAAGCGGCTCGGCTACCAGGTGGGCGTCGTCTCCGGCGGTTTCACCCAGGTCACGGACGATCTGCAGGAGCGGCTCGGACTGGACTTCGCCCAGGCCAACACGCTGGAGATCGTCGACGGGAAGCTGACCGGCCGGGTCACCGGCGAGATCGTGGACCGCGCGGGCAAGGCGCGGCTGCTGCGCCGGTTCGCCGCCGAGGCGGGTGTCCCGCTCTCACAGACCGTGGCGATCGGTGACGGCGCGAACGACCTGGACATGCTCAACGCGGCGGGTCTCGGGGTCGCCTTCAACGCCAAGCCGGTGGTGCGCGAGGCGGCGCACACGGCGGTGAACGTGCCCTTCCTGGACACCGTCCTGTATCTGCTGGGCATCACCCGCGAAGAGGTCGAGGCCGCGGAGACGCACGACGAGCAGTAGTCCCCGCCCGCCCGAGCCTGCCGGACGCCCGAACACTCGGACACCCTGACATCCAGACACTCGGGCACCTCGAACATGCGTGCGGCTCGGGCTCGAGGACGCGGAGACGCGGAGACGCGGAGACGCGGAGACGCGGAGACGCGGACGAACGACGAGGGCCCGGCGCCATTACGGCGCCGGGCCCTCGGGTGTGCCGGCAGGGTCACTCGGCGGGGGCCCAGTAGTCGAGCAGCGTGGCCACGCCCGGCTCCAGGGCCTTCCAGGGGCCCTCGAAGGAGACGACGGCGAAGGCGGCGGCCGGGAAGCCGCGGCGACTCATCCGCTCCCCCGCGTCGCCGTCGGAACTGCCGGACAGGATCTCGGCGAGGCCCTGGATCCCCGGGTTGTGGCCGATCAGGACGAGGGTGCGCACGTCGTCGGGGGTCTCGTTGAGCAGGGCGATCAGCTCGCCCGGAGAGGCCTCGTAGATCCGCTCCTCGTAGACGGTTTTCGGCCGGTGCGGGAACTCGTGGACCGCGAGCTTCCACGTCTCCCGGGTGCGGGTCGAGGTGGAGCACAGGGCCAGGTCGACGGGGATACCGGAGTCGGTCAGCTTGCGTCCGGCGACGGCCGCATCCATGCGGCCCCGCTCAGCGAGCGGACGCTCGTGGTCGGTCACCTGTGGCCAGTCGGCTTTCGCATGGCGGAAGAGGATGATCCTGCGGGGTTCTGCGACGCTCATGAGTCCCAGCTTCGCATGAAACAGGCCAGCAGGCGCAGGGAGTTGACAGGGGGCTTCACCAGGGGTGCGAAGGTGCCCGGAACTGCGCCGAGCTGCCCGGAGCCGCCCGTGCGGTGCGGCGGCGGCCCTCTCGGCCGGCGGGGGCGCGTTCTAGCGGGCGAGCAGCTGCTGCACGCGCTCGACGAGGTGGGTGATCACCGGGTCGCCGCCGGCTGCGTGGGCGTCGGCGGGGTTCAGTATCAGCAGGAGCAGGGTGACGAAGGCGAGCGTCGGCAGGGCGAGGGCCCACCAGGGCAGCCGGGTGTCGAGGCCGCCCGGGGTGGCCGGGCGGGGCCGGGTGTGCGTAGGGGCCGACATGGGTGCCTCCGCTGACTTCGAATGGTCCGTGGACCGTGGAGGTGATCCGCTTCCCGCGGTCACCCTTCGAAAGTACGGAAGCGGCGGCCTTCGACCCATCCGGTGATCCACCCACTTGACCCTGACCCTCACCCCCTAGGGGACCGGGGGGTTAACCCCACCCCCGGCCCGCCGGGATCCCGGGCCGGGCGGTGACGGCGGGGCGGCCGGAGGTCAGGGCGAGGCGATGGTCGCGATGACGGCGATGATCACGAAGATGGCCAAGAACGAGCCGAAGACGAGCAGCATCTTCTTCTGGCCGTTCTGCGGATTCGGGTCGAGCACGGGCATGCCGCCAGTCTCGCACCTCGCGGCGGCATCGACTCCCCCGGGGTCAGCGGGCGGCCTCGTCCTCCACCGTGCGGTCGCGGCCGGCCAGGACGCCCACGACGGTCTGCGGGACCATCAGGGCCGCCATGAGCACGAGGGGCAGGTCCCAGCCGCCGCTGTGCTGGTAGAGCACGCCCACCAGGAGCGGGCCCGGGATGGATATCAGATACCCGGTGCTCTGCGCGAACGCCGACAGCTGGGCGACGCCGGCCCCGGTCCTGGCCCGCATCCCGACCATCGTGAGGGCCAGCGGGAAGGCGCAGTTGGCGATGCCGAGCAGCAGGGCCCAGGCCCACGCGCCGGCGGCGGGCGCGAGGTAGAGGCCGGCGTATCCGACCAGGCCGCAGACGCCCAGCGCGAGCACGATCGGACCCTGGTGGGGCAGCCGGGTGGCGACGCGCGGGATGACGAAGGCCAGGGGCACGCCCATCGCCATCGTCACGGCGAGGAGCAGTCCGGCCGTGCTCGCGGGCACGCCCGCGTCCCGGAAGATCTGCGGCATCCAGCCCATGGTGATGTACGCGGCGGTGGCCTGGAGGCCGAAGAAGACGGCGAGGGCCCAGGCGGTCCGGCTGCGGGTGACACGCAGCGGGGCGTCGGGGACTCGCGCGGGGGCCGGCGCGGCGCCCGGTTCCGTGCTCCGGGCGCGGACGAGCGGCAGCCACGGCAGGACGGCCGCGGCCGCCAGGCCCGCCCACACCGCGAGCCCGGTGCGCCAACTGCCGCCCAGCGCCTCGGTCATGGGCACGGTGACCGCGGCGGCGGTCGAGGTGCCCAGGGCGAGGGCCATCGAGTACAGGCCGGTCATGGAACCGACCCGGTCGGGGAAGTGGCGCTTGACGATGACCGGCATCAGGACGTTGCTGACGGCGATGCCCATGAGGGCGAGGGCGCTGGCGGCGAGGAATCCCGCGGTGCCCGCGACATAGGGGCGGAGAATCAGGCCGGCCGTGATGGCGACCATCCCCGCGCACACCACCGCGCCCGGTCCGAAACGGCGGGCCAGGCGGGGAGCCATGACGCCGAAGACGGCGAAGCAGAGCGGGGGCACGGACGTGAGAAGCCCGGCCACGCTGCCGCTCATGCCGAGCCCGTCGCGGACCTCTTCGAGGAGCGCGCCGAGGCTGGTGATGGCGGGCCTGAGGTTGAGGGCGGCCAGCACGATCCCGGCCACGAGCAGCCGCGTCGGCCACGCGCGCGTGGCGGCTCGCAGGGCCCTGCCCTCCGCCGAGGTGCGCAGGGGCGGGGACGTCGTGCGTGTCTGCTCGCTTACCATGCCGCCCATCATAGAATCATAGGATGATTGGTTGTCCATGCCCGGGCGTCCCCCGGTCGTCCCGGCCGTGCGAAGGTGTGCCATGCCCCTGAGCCATCCCCGCCGCTCGGCGCTCTCCGAGCAGGTCATCGCCGCGCTGCGCACCCAGATCACCTCGGGCGAGTGGCCAGTCGGCTCGCGCATCCCCACCGAGCCCGAGCTGGTCGAGCAGCTGGGCGTAGCCCGCAACACCGTCCGCGAGGCGGTCCGGGCACTCGCGCACAACGGGCTGCTGGACATCCGGCAGGGATCGGGCACCTACGTCGTGGCGACCAGCGAGCTGGCGGGCGTGATGCACCGCCGCTTCGCCGACGCCGACCCCGGGCACATCGCCGAGCTGCGCGCCGCACTGGAGTCGAGCGCGGCGAAGCTGGCGGCCGGCCGGCGCACGGAGAAGGACCTCAAGCAGTTGGAGGCGCTCCTGCTGCGGCGCGAGCAGGCGTGGGAGTCGGGCGACGCGGAGGCGTTCGTGACGGCGGACACGACCTTCCACCTGGCGGTGGTGGCGGCCTCCCACAACGACGTCCTGACGGCGATGTACGCCGACCTCGGCGAGGTCCTGCGGGACTGGCTGCGCGAGGACGTCGGCGAGGAGCTGACGCCGGAGACGTACATGGACCACTCGCGGCTGGTGGACGCGATCCGCGCGGGCGACGCGGAGACGGCCGCCGTCGAGGCGGCCGCCTACCCGCTGCTGTGCCGGCCCGGACGGTTCACCGCCTCTGGTGGCTGACCCAGGCCGAGCCGACCTCCTTCCAGCACCGGCCGGTGAGCCGCACGGTCTGGGCCGGGCCCGCGTCGGTGGGCGTGCCGTCGGTGTCCAGGTCCCACCAGCGCGCGCACTCGATGTGCAGGCGGACCCGGTCGGTGTCGGCGTAGGGGTTGTGACAGGAGGCGACGACGCGGGAGCCGCTGACGCCGATCCGGCACTCCGCGCCGAACGGCTCGGGACGATGCTCCACGCGCGCGTGTCCGAGGGCGTCGCACGGCGGACAGAGCACGAGGGCGACGGCGGCGGTCACTGGGGCGAGGCTGAGGAACAGGCGCACAAGGGAACCTCCTCGGCAGAGCTGGGGAGGGAAGCGCGTGGGTGAACGCGTACTTAAGAATGCCTGGTCGGCAGCCCCGACCGCCCGGTCGGATGGGCCGAACGAGTGACGGGTGGGGCCCGCGTCCCGAGGACGCGGGCCCCACCCGTCGGTGGTGTCTCAGCGGCAGGTCACGCGCCGATGGCGTGCAGACCGCCGTCCACGTGGACGATCTCGCCCGTGGTCTTCGGGAACCAGTCGCTCAGCAGGGCGACGACGCCGCGGCCGGCCGGCTCGGGGTCCTTGAGGTCCCACTCCAGCGGGGCGCGGTTGTCCCAGACGGCGGCCAGTTCGTCGAAGCCCGGAATGGACTTGGCGGCCATGGAGCCGATCGGGCCGGCCGAGACGAGGTTGCAGCGGATGTTCTGCTTGCCCAGGTCACGCGCCATGTAGCGGCTGGTGGCCTCCAGGGCCGCCTTCGCGGGGCCCATCCAGTCGTACTGCGGCCAGGCGAACGAGGCGTCGAAGGTGAGGCCGACGACCGAGCCGCCGTTCTGCATCAGCGGCAGGCAGGCCATGGTGAGCGACTTCAGGGAGAACGCCGAGACATGCATGGCCGTGGCCACGGACTCGAACGGCGTGTTGAGGAAGTTGCCGCCGAGCGCGTCCTGCGGCGCGAAGCCGATGGAGTGCACCACGCCGTCGAGGCCGCCGAGCTCCTCGCCCACGACGTCCGCCAGCCGGCCCAGGTGCTCGTCGTTGGTGACGTCCAGCTCGATGACCTTGGTGGGCTTGGGCAGCTTCCGGGCGATCCGCTCGGTCAGCGTGGGCCGCGGGAACGCGGTCAGGATGATCTCGGCGCCCTGCTCCTGGGCCAGCTTGGCGGTGTGGAAGGCGATGGAGGACTCCATCAGCACACCGGTGATCAGGACGCGCTTGCCCTCGAGAATTCCGCTCATGGTGATCAGTGACCCATTCCCAGTCCGCCGTCAACGGGGATGACGGCTCCAGTGATGTACGAGGCGTCGTCCGAGGCGAGGAACCGCACCGTCGCGGCGATCTCCTCCGGCTGCGCGTACCGGCCGAGCGGGACCTGCGAGACGATGCCCGCGCGCTGCTCGTCGGTGAGCACCTTGGTCATGTCGGTGTCGACGAAGCCGGGCGCGACGACGTTGAAAGTGATGTTGCGGGATCCCAGCTCACGGGCGAGGGAGCGCGCGAAGCCGACCAGGGCGGCCTTGGAGGCGGCGTAGTTGGCCTGACCGGCCGAGCCGAGGAGCCCGACCACCGAGGAGATCAGCACGACGCGGCCCTTCTTGGCGCGCAGCATGGCGCGGTTGGCGCGCTTGACCACACGGAAGGTGCCGGTGAGGTTGGTGTCGATGACCGAGGTGAAGTCCTCCTCGGTCATGCGCATCAGCAGCTGGTCCTTGGTGACGCCGGCGTTGGCGATCAGGACCTCGACGGGGCCGTGCTCGGCCTCGATCTCCTTGTAGGCCTGCTCCACCTGCTCGGGGTCGGTGATGTCGCACTTGACGGCGAGGCAGCCCAGTTCCGTCAGGGCGGCCGGCGGCTCGCCCGAGCGGTACGTGATCGCGACCTTGTCGCCGGCATCGGCGAACGCGCGGGCGATGGCGAGGCCGATGCCCCGGTTTCCTCCGGTGACGAGAACCGAGCGGCTCAACGGATCACCCTTTCGATAGGGGTCTGACACACCTGACCGCACTCTGACCGGCAGGCGGCTTCCCTCGAAACCTATCGGTCCGCTTCGGCTCGCGGACATTCGGGCACCGACAGTGGCTCAAGGAGCTGACTGTGGGGTCCCTACAGAAAGTTTGCGGAAGCCGGGCGGAAAGGTGTGGTCCGGCGGCCGCCGGGCGCGACATGATCGAGGTCTTCACACGCGACGACACCAGGGAGAGACGTAGGTGCCTCATAGCATCGATGAAAGTTTCACGGCACTACCCCTACGCGCCCTCGCCGACGCCGCTCTGGCACGCGCGCGTGCGCTGGGGGCCGAGCACGCGGACTTCCGGTTCGAGCGGGTGCGCAGCGCGTCCTGGCGGCTGCGGGACGCCAAGCCCTCCGGATCGTCCGACACGACCGACCTCGGCTACGCGGTGCGTGTCGTGCACGGCGGGACGTGGGGGTTCGCGTCCGGCGTGGATCTGACGATGGACGCGGCCGCCAGGGTCGCCTCGCAGGCCGTGGCGATGGCCAGGCTCTCCGCCCAGGTGATCAAGGCCGCCGGGTCGGACGAGAGGGTGGAGCTGGCCGACGAGCCGGTGCACGCCGAGAAGACGTGGGTGTCGTCGTACAAGATCGACCCCTTCACCGTGCCGGACGAGGAGAAGGCGGCGCTGCTCGCGGACTGGAGCGCGCGGCTGCTGGCGGCGAACGGGGTCAACCACGTCGACGCCTCGCTGCTGACCGTCCACGAGAACAAGTTCTACGCCGACACGGCCGGGACGGTGACCACCCAGCAGCGGGTGCGGCTGCACCCGTCGCTGACCGCGGTGTCGGTCGACGAGTCCAGCGGCGAGTTCGACTCGATGCGCACCATCGCGCCGCCCGTCGGACGCGGCTGGGAGTACCTCACCGGCACCGGCTGGGACTGGGACGACGAGCTGGACCGGATCCCGGAGCTGCTCGCCGAGAAGATGCGGGCGCCGAGCGTGGAGCCGGGGCTGTACGACCTGGTCGTCGACCCCTCCAACCTGTGGCTGACCATCCACGAGTCCATCGGCCACGCCACCGAGCTCGACCGCGCGCTCGGCTACGAGGCCGCCTACGCCGGCACCTCCTTCGCCACCTTCGACCAGCTCGGCAAGTTGCGCTACGGCTCGGACCTGATGAACGTCACCGGCGACCGCACCGCCGAGCACGGCCTGGCCACCGTCGGCTACGACGACGAGGGCGTCGAGGGCCAGTCCTGGGACCTGGTGAAGGACGGCACGCTCGTCGGCTACCAGCTGGACCGGCGGATCGCGAAGCTGACCGGCTTCGAGCGGTCCAACGGCTGCGCGTTCGCCGACTCCCCCGGGCATGTGCCGGTGCAGCGCATGGCCAACGTGTCGCTGCGGCCGGATCCGGCCGGGATGTCGACCGAGGGCCTCATCGGCAGCGTCGACCGGGGCATCTATGTCGTCGGCGACCGGTCCTGGTCGATCGACATGCAGCGCTACAACTTCCAGTTCACCGGGCAGCGGTTCTTCCGGATCGAGAACGGGCGGATCACCGGGCAGCTGCGGGACGTGGCCTACCAGGCGACGACGACCGACTTCTGGGGGTCGATGGCGGCGGTGGGCGGTCCGCAGACCTACGTCCTCGGCGGCGCCTTCAACTGCGGCAAGGCCCAGCCGGGCCAGGTCGCTGCGGTGTCGCACGGCTGCCCGTCGGCCCTGTTCAAGGGCGTCAACATTTTGAACACCACGCAGGAGGCCGGCCGATGAGCGCCCGTAGCAACAAGCCGCACGAGGTCGTCGAGCGCGCCCTCGAGCTGTCGCGGGCCGACGGCTGCGTCGTCATCGCCGACGAGCAGTCGACGGCGAACCTGCGCTGGGCCGGCAACGCGCTGACGACCAACGGCGTCACGCGCGGGCGCACGCTCACCGTGATCGCGACGGTCGACGGCAAGGAGGGCACCGCGTCCGGCGTCGTCTCACGGGCCGCCGTGACCTCGGACGAGCTGGAGCCCCTGGTGCGGGCCGCCGAGGCCGCCGCGCGCGGTGCGGCGCCCGCAGAGGACGCACAGCCGCTGGTCGCGGGCGTGGCGCCGTCCCCGGAGTTCACCGACCCGCCCGCGGAGACCTCGTCCGCGGTGTTCGCCGACTTCGCCCCGGCCCTGGGCGAGGCGTTCGCACGCGCGCGGGCGGGCGGCCGCGAGCTGTACGGGTTCGCCAACCACGAGCTGGTCTCGACCTACCTGGGCACGTCGACCGGGCTGCGGCTGCGGCACGACCAGCCGAACGGGACGCTGGAGCTCAACGCCAAGTCCCCCGACCGCACGCGCTCGGCGTGGGCGGGGCGCTCGACGCGGGACTTCAAGGACGTCGACCCGGCGGCGCTCGACGCCGAGCTGGCCGTGCGGCTGGGCTGGGCGCAGCGGCGGATCGAGCTGCCCGCCGGGCGGTACGAGACGCTGCTGCCGCCGACCGCGGTGGCCGACCTGCTGATCTACCAGCTGTGGTCGGCGTCGGGCCGCGACGCGAGCGAGGGCCGGACGGTGTTCTCCAAGCCGGGCGGCGGCACCCGGCTCGGCGAGAAGCTGACCGACCTGCCGCTGACGCTGCGCAGCGACCCGAACGAGCCGGGTCTGGAGTCGGCGCCGTTCGTCATCGCGCACTCCTCCGGCGGCGATCAGTCCGTCTTCGACAACGGACTGCCGCTGCGGTCCACCGAGTGGGTCGGCGCGGGCGAGCTGAAGCACCTGACGACCACGCGGCACAGTGCGGCCCTGACCGGTCTGCCGGTGGCTCCGGGGGCCGACAACCTGATCCTGGACGGGGGCGCGGACCGTTCCCTGGAGGAGATGGTCGCGGACACCCGTCGCGGACTGCTGCTGACCTGCCTGTGGTACATCCGCGAGGTCGACCCGGCGACCCTGCTGCTGACCGGCCTGACGCGGGACGGCGTCTATCTCGTCGAGGACGGCGAGGTCGTCGGCGAGGTGAACAACTTCCGGTTCAACGAGTCGCCGGTCGGCCTGCTGGGGCGGGCGACCGAGGCGGGGCGCACGGAGAAGACGCTGCCCCGGGAGTGGAGCGACTGGTTCACAAGGGCCGCGATGCCCGCGCTGAGAGTGCCGGACTTCAATATGAGCTCTGTCAGCCAGGGCGTATAACCTCGTAGCCGGCGGTCGTCCGACCGCCCGGAGAACCTCAAGAAGATCATCAGGGAGAGTGCGAGAACCGTGACGGACATCGTCGACGAGCTGAAGTGGCGCGGCCTGTGGGCCCTGTCCACTGACGAGGACGCTTTGCGCAAGGCGCTCGCGGACGGTCCCGTCACGTTCTATTGCGGCTTCGACCCCACCGCGGCCAGCCTGCACGTCGGCCACCTGGTGCAGGTCCTCACCATGCGCCGCCTCCAGCAGGCGGGCCTGCGTCCGCTGGCCCTGGTGGGCGGGGCGACCGGCCAGATCGGCGACCCGCGCCCCACGGCGGAGCGGACGCTGAACGACCCGGAGACGGTCGCGAACTGGGTGACCCGGCTGCGCGCGCAGATCGAGCCGTTCCTGTCCTTCGAGGGCGAGAACGCCGCGGTGATGGTGAACAACCTGGACTGGACGGCCGGTCTGTCGGCCATCGAGTTCCTGCGGGACATCGGCAAGCACTTCCGCGTCAACAAGATGCTGACCAAGGACTCGGTCGCCCGGCGACTGGAGTCTCAGGAGGGCATCAGCTACACGGAGTTCAGCTACCAGCTGCTCCAGGGCATGGACTTCCTGGAGCTGTACCGGCGCCACGGCTGCACCCTCCAGCAGGGCGGCAGCGACCAGTGGGGCAACCTCACGGCGGGTCTGGACCTGATCCACAAGCTGGAGCCCGAGGCCGCGGTGCACTGTCTGGCGACGCCGCTGATGGTCAAGGCGGACGGCACCAAGTTCGGCAAGACCGAGGGCGGCGCCGTCTGGCTGGACCCGGAGATGACGACGCCGTACGCGTTCTACCAGTTCTGGCTGAACGTGGACGACCGGGACATCTCGACCTACATGCGGATCCTGTCCTTCCAGTCCCGTGCGGAGCTCGAGGAGCTGGAGAGGCAGACACAGGAGCGTCCGCAGGCGCGTGCCGCGCAGCGCGCGCTGGCCGAGGAGCTGACGACGCTGGTGCACGGCCCCGACCAGACGGCCGCGGTGATCGCCGCGTCCCGTGCGCTCTTCGGTCAGGGCGAGCTGGCGGACCTCGACGAGCGGACGCTGGCCGCGGCGCTGTCCGAGGTGCCGCACGTCCAGGTCGCCGAGCTCGGCCCGGTGGTGGACCTGTTCGCGGAGGTCGGTCTCGTGGCCAGCAAGTCCGCGGCGCGACGGACCGTGAAGGAGGGCGGGGCCTACGTGAACAACGTCAAGGTCACGGCCGAGGACGCGGTGCCGGCGAAGGACGAGCTGCTGCACGGGCGGTGGCTGGTGCTGCGGCGCGGGAAGAAGAACCTGGCCGCCGTGGAGGTCACCGCCTGACCGGCGGGACCGTCCGGTCGACGGAACCACGAGGGGCGGCTTCCCGCGGGAGGCCGCCCCTTCGTCGGGTGTCCGCTCAGGCGTGGTACTTCCTCTTGCCCCAGGCCGCCATGTAGAGCATGTCGCCCAGGGCGACGATGACGATGGCGGCGACGAGCTGGAACACATGACGGCTCCAGTCGATGCCGGAGGTGGACTCGACCCCGAACGCGCGGGCGATCGCGTTGCCCGCGATCGCGCCCAGCATGCCGAAAATGGTGGTCAGCCAGAGTGGGCTGTGTTGCTTGCCCGGGATGATCGCCTTCGCGATCAGGCCCAGCACGAAACCCACGATGATCGCCCACAACCAGCCCATGGCTGCCTCCTCGTACGTGCTCCACGTGAGCATTGCCCTCAGTGTCGATCCGCTCGCGCTACGGCGCATGTCGGGTACAGCCGTACGCGGGACGGCGCAGAACGTTCGCCGTGGAGGGGTGACCCGGCCTCGAATGCGGCGCACACGCGGCGTAACGTGGACAGTCGGTGAGGGGCCGATGCGGGCGGACGGTGGAATGTGATGCGGAAGCATGTCGGCGGCGGAAACGTCCAGGTGTTCCGGATCACCGGAGCGCGGCAGGGTCTCCAGGACGACGTGCGGGGCCGGCAACGGCGGTACGTCATCTCGATGTCGGTCCGTACGGTCTCGGTGATTCTCGCGGCGACACTGTGGAACGTGGAACGCCATGTGGCCGTCGTGGCGTTGGTCCTGGGGCTGGTGCTCCCCTACATCGCGGTCGTGATCGCCAACGCCGGGCGCGAGAACGTGCCCTCGCTCCCCTCCACCTTCATCACCGCGCAGGTCCGGCCGATGATCGCCCAGCCTCGGGCCGAGGGCGAGCAGGCCGAATCCGCAGCGCAAGAGGAAGGCTTCACGCAGGCCCGCCGGGCGGAACCGGCGGCCGATCCGACGGAGCCGCGACCATGAGCCGGCTGTCGGCGAGCCGTGAACCGGCTGCGCGCCAAGCTCAGGAAAAGCTCAGATCAATCATGTTGTTCCAGTGCCGTGGGAGCGGTCGGCCGTGACATACTTCGTACGCGCTCCGCATCCCCCGTCGGAGCGACGGACCGACGCCGGGCAGCTCCCCCCGTGGCTGCTCGGCGTCGCCTTTGTGTGCGTGTGGATGAGACGAACCTGTGAGTGACGAGACCCCGATCTGTTCCGCCAAGGGCTGCCGTGTCGACGCGGTGTGGGTGCTGGCGTGGAACAACCCGAAGATCCACACGGCCGAGCGGCGCAAGACGTGGCTCGCGTGCGAGGAGCACCGAGAACATCTGTCGCAGTTCCTCGGGGTTCGCGGCTTCCTCAAGGACGTCGTCCTGCTGACCGAGTGGGAGTCCGCACAGCCCCGCTAGGCCGGGTCCCGTGCGGTGCCCCCGCCGCGCGGCGGCTAGCCGCCGATCGCCGACATCGGACGGTCCGGCTGCAGGAAGCTCGGGTCGTCCAGGCCCGAGCCGGCCTTCTTGCCCCACATGGCCAGGCGCCAGATGCGGGCTATCTCCTCGTCGGGCGCGCCGGAGCGCAGGGCCGCTCTCAGGTCGGTCTCCTCCCGGGCGAAGAGACAGGTGCGGACCTGGCCGTCGGCGGTGAGGCGGGTGCGGTCGCAGGCGGCGCAGAAGGGGCGCGTGACGGAGGCGATGACGCCGACGCGGTGGGGCCCGCCGTCGACCAGCCAGCGTTCGGCCGGGGCCGAGCCGCGTTCGTCCTGGCCTTCGGGGGTGAGGTCGAAGCGGGTGCGCAGGGAGGCCAGGATGTCCCCGGCCGTGACCATGCCCTCGCGCTTCCAGCCGTGCTGCGCGTCCAGCGGCATCTGCTCGATGAAGCGCAGCTCGTAGTCGTGGGCGACGGCCCAGGCGAGGAGGTCCGGGGCCTCGTCCTCGTTGAGGCCCGGCATCAGGACCGAGTTCACCTTCACCGGGGTCAGGCCTGCCTCGCGGGCGGCTTCGAGGCCTTCGAGCACGTCCTTGTGACGGTCCCGGCGGGTGAGGGTCTTGAAGACGTCGGGGCGCAGGGTGTCGAGGGAGACGTTGACCCGGTCCAGGCCGGCCGCCTTCAGGGCCTGGGCGGTGCGGCGAAGGCCGATGCCGTTCGTCGTGAGCGACGTCTGGGGGCGGGGGGTGAGCGCCGCGACCCGCTCGACGATGCCGACCAGGCCCGGGCGCAGCAGGGGCTCGCCGCCGGTGAAGCGGACCTCCTCGATGCCGAGCGTGGAGACCGCGATGTCGATCAGGCGGACGATCTCGTCGTCCGTGAGGAGGTCGGGCTTGGCCAGCCACTGCAGGCCCTCCTCGGGCATGCAGTACGTACAGCGCAGGTTGCAGCGGTCGGTCAGCGAGACCCTCAGGTCGGTGGCCACTCGGCCGTAAGTGTCGATGAGCACGCGGGCCCCCTCCCTCGTGGTGGATCGCTTGTCTGCTCCGTCACTTGCGAGCCTACGTGACACCACTGACAACGACAGAGCCCGATCCCACGAGGTGGGACGCGGCCGCGTCGTAGGGAACTACGACGCGGCCGCGGGGGGAGCGTGGACGGCGGGTGCTCAATGGGCTCCGGTGCCGGTCAGGGAGCGGACCTCCAGCTCGGCGAACTTGTCCTTGTCGGGCTCCTCCTTCGACAGCAGGGTGCCGACGACGCCCAGCAGGAAGCCGACCGGGATCGAGATGATGCCGGGGTTCTCCAGCGGGAACCAGTGGAAGTCGACGTCCGGGAACATCGAGGTCGGCTTGCCGGAGACGACCGGCGAGAACAGCACCAGGCCCACCGCGGTGACCAGTCCGCCGTAGATCGACCACAGGGCTCCGGAGGTGGTGAACCGCTTCCAGAAGAGGCTGTAGAGGATCGTCGGCAGGTTGGCGGAGGCGGCGACCGCGAAGGCCAGGGCGACCAGACCGGCGACGTTCAGGTCGCGGGCGAGGGCGCCGAGCAGGATGGAGACGGCGCCGATGCCGACGGTGGCGTAGCGGGCCGCGTTGATCTCCTGCTTCTCGGTGGCCTCGCCCTTCCTGATGACGTTGGCGTAGATGTCGTGGGCGAAGGACGAGGACGACGCCAGGGTGAGGCCGGCGACGACCGCGAGGATGGTGGCGAAGGCGACCGCCGAGATGGTGGCCAGCAGGATCGCGCCCCAGTTGGAGTCGACGCCGCCCAGATGGAGGGCGAGCAGGGGCGCCGCCGTGTTGCCGGCCTTGTTGGACGCGGTGATCTCGTCCGGCTTGATCAGCGCGGCGGCGCCGAAGCCGAGGGCGAGGGTCATCAGGTAGAAGGCGCCGATCAGGCCGATGGCCCACAGGACCGACTTCCGGGCGGCCTTGGCGGTCGGCACGGTGTAGAAGCGGATCAGGATGTGCGGCAGGCCGGCGGTGCCCAGGACGAGGGCGATGCCGAGGGAGATGAAGTCCAGCTTGGTGGTGCCGGTGGCGCCGTACTTCAGGCCGGGCTCCAGGAAGGCGGCGCCCTTGCCGCTGTTGTCGGCGGCCGAGCCCAGCAGCTCGGAGACGTTGAAGTCGAACTTCAGCAGGACCAGGAAGGTGAGCAGCAGGGCGCCGGCGATGAGCAGGACCGCCTTGACCATCTGGACCCAGGTGGTGCCCTTCATGCCGCCGATCGTCACGTAGACGATCATCAGGACGCCGACCAGGGCGACGATGCCGATCTTGCCGCCGTCGCTGGTGATGCCGAGCAGGAGCGAGACCAGGACGCCCGCGCCCGCCATCTGGGCGAGCAGGTAGAAGATCGACACGACGATGGTGGACGTGCCGGCGGCCGTGCGGACGGGGCGCTGGCGCATGCGGTACGCGAGGACGTCGCCCATCGTGTAGCGGCCGGAGTTGCGCAGCGGCTCGGCGACCAGGAGCAGGGCGACCAGCCAGGCGACCAGGAAGCCGATGGAGTACAGGAAGCCGTCGTAGCCGAAGAGGGCGATGGCGCCCGCGATGCCGAGGAAGGACGCGGCGGACATGTAGTCGCCGGAGACGGCGAGGCCGTTCTGGAATCCGGTGAACTGACGGCCGCCGGCGTAGAAGTCGGCGGCGTCCTTGGTCTGGCGGCCGGCCCAGACGGTGATGACGAGCGTCGCGACGACGAACACCGCGAACAGGGTGACGATCAGGGTGCGGTGCTCGCTGGCCTCACCGGCGGCGAGCAGGGCGGGGTGCTGTGCGGGGCTCATGCGCCGTCCTCCATCCGGGACTTGATGGCCTGGGCCTTGGGGTCGAATCTGGCGGCCGCGGTCCGCGCGTACCACCAGGCGATGAGGAACGTGGTGAGGAACTGGGCGAGGCCCAGGGCGAGCGCGACGTTGATGTTGCCGAAGAGCTTGGTGCCCATGAAGTCGCCCGCGTAGTTGGAGAGCAGGACGTACAGCAGGTACCAGGCGATGAAGGCGACGGTCAGCGGGAAGGCGAAGCCGCGGTAGGCGCCGCGCAGTTCACCGAACTCCGGGCTCTCCTGCACCGCGACGAACTCCTCGGTGGACGGGAGTCGGGCTGGGGTTTTCGAGGGGGGCGGTGTCTCGGTTGCCACGGAGTCTCCTCGTTGCGGATGCGGGTCGGACGGCGAAAGGAGGCGAGTGTCCTCTCGCTCCCTGCCCAAGGTCACGGCGCCGCACGGGGACGGGTTCAACGCGTCGGGCGGGTTTGTCGAAGTGGCCTTCGGCAGGTCATGACCAACGAGCGGGGTCCGGTTCAGGTCATGGGTCGGCAAACTCGCCGCCTGGAAGTCATTGCTGGCCGGTGAGTCAGGGAGATAGCTTCGGGCGAGCACCACCCGTCATGTACCTGCCCAGGCAGCACCTGCGCCTGGGCCAGGTCCCGTTTCCGGATGATGTGGAGACCCCATGGCTCATCTGCCTTCCAGACGCCGCCTCGCGCTCGCGGTGCCCGTCGTGCTGTCGCTGACCGCCTCGCTCGGCTTCCTGCCGACGGCGGCCTCCGCGGCCCCGGTCACGACCTCCGCCACCACGACGGCCGACGCCGCAACCCTGGCGTACGTCGTCAACACCAAGGCGGACCACCGCACGATCGGGTCGGTGAAGAAGGCGATCGCCGCGGCCGGCGGCACCGTCGTCGCGGCGTACGACAGGATCGGCGTGCTCGTCGTCCATTCGGCGAATCCCGACTTCGGCGCGCAGATACGCGCGGTGCGCGGCGTGCAGTCGGCCGGCGCCACCCGTACCGCGCCGCTGAGCGCCGCCGGGACCACCGACGAGGGCGCGGCGCAGGTCCTGTCGCAGGCCGAGGCCGCGAAGGTCGCGAAGGCGTCCGACGCGGCGGGCCAGAGCGAGCCGCTCGAGGCCGACCAGTGGGACCTGCGGGCGATCGGCGCCGACAAGGCCGCCACGATCAACCCCGGCAGCAAGAGGGTGACGGTCGCCGTCATCGACACCGGCGTCGACGACACCCACCCGGACCTGGCGCCGAACTTCTCCGCGTCCCAGTCCGCGAACTGCGTCGGCGGCGTCGCGGACACCAGCGAGGGCGCCTGGCGCCCGTACACCGCGAACGACTACCACGGCACCCATGTCGCCGGTGAGATCGCCGCGGCCCGCAACGGCATCGGCGTGGCGGGCGTCGCGCCCGGCGTGAAGGTCGCCGGCATCAAGGTGAGCGACCCCAAGGACGGCCTCTTCTACCCGGAGAACGTCGTCTGCGCGTTCGTGTTCGCCGCCGACCACGGCGTCGAGATCACCAACAACAGCTACTACGTCGACCCGTGGCTGTACAACTGCATGGACGACCCGGACCAGCGGGCCATCGTCGACGCGGTCAACAGGGCCCAGCTGTACGCCCAGAAGAAGGGCACGCTCAATGTGGCCTCGGCGGGCAACTCCAACCACGACCTGGACTCCGACGCCCTCGAGGACGCGTCCAGCCCGGACGACTCGACGCCGGTGACGCGGACGGTCGACCCGCACGAGTGCTTCGACGTCCCGACCCAGCTGCCGGGCGTCGTCACGGTGAGCGCGACGGGCGTCAAGGGCACCAAGTCGTACTACTCCAGCTACGGCCTGGGCGTCGTCGACGTCGCGGCTCCGGGCGGCGACAAGTACCAGATCCCGGACACTCCGTCGGCCAACGGCCGCATCCTGTCCACGATGCCGAACAACGCGTACGGCTTCCTGCAGGGCACCTCGATGGCGTCCCCGCACGTGGCCGGCGTGGCCGCGCTGCTGAAGTCGACCCACCCGCACGCGAGCCCGGCCCAGCTGCAGGCGCTGCTGAAGCTGCAGGCGGACAGCACGGCGTGCCCGACCGAGCCGTACGACGGTGACGGCAACGGCGTCGTGGACGCCACGTGCGTGGGCGGCAAGCGCCTCAACGGCTTCTTCGGCTTCGGCGTCGTGAACGCGCTGCGCGCCGTGAAGTAGTCGTTCAGTCGTTCAGTCGTTGAACGAGGGTCATGAGGGCCGGGCGGATCATCCGTCCGGCCCTTCCTCCTGCCGGTCTCCGGTCGCCCCGGCCTTTTTGCATATATTGATTGAATCAATAATGCATCATGCAGTCATGACTGACATCAGGTTCGCATGGTCGGAACTGGGCGGCGATCCCGCCCTTCTCGCGCGCGTGGCGACCGTGGCACGGGAGGGGGTCCTGCCGGCCCGACTCCCCGTGCGGGAGCTGGCGCGGGCCTGCGTCGGCACGTGCGCGCTCGCCGCCGCCGAGCTGGCGGCGCGCAGGGCCGGCCTCGCGAAGGCCCCGCTGGTGCGGGTGGACGACGGAGCGGTCGCCGCGGCGTTCACCAGCGAGCGGCACCTGCTGGTCGACGGGCGTCCGCCCCTGCTGTTCGCCCCGCTGTCCCGGTTCTGGCGGACGGCCGACGGCTGGGTGCGCACCCACGCCAACTATCCGCACCACCGCGAGCGGTTGCTGCGCGCGCTGAGCCTCCCCCAGGACGCCGGCCCGGCCGCCGTGGAGGGCGCGCTCGCCGAGCGTGCCGCCCTGGACGTGGAGGACGCGGTCCAGGCGGCCGGCGGACTGGCCGTCGCGCTGCGCACGCCCCAGGAGTGGGCGGCCCACGAGCAGGCGGCCGCGGTCGCCGCCCGCCCCCTGGTCGAGCGAGGCCGGCTGGACGGGGCACGCGCGCGTGCGTTCGCGCCGCTCGACGGCGTCCCCCTGCTGCCCGCCGCCGGACTGCGCGTCCTGGATCTCACCCGGGTCCTCGCCGGACCGGTCGCCACCCGCACCCTCGCCCTGCTGGGCGCGGACGTCCTGCGTGTCGACGCGCCCGCCCTGCCGGAGCTGCCCGACCAGCACGCCGACACCGGCTTCGGGAAGCGCTCGGCGCTGCTGGACCTGACGGCGGACCGGCACGTCTTCGAGGAGCTGCTCGCGGCGGCGGACGTGGTGGTCACCGGCTACCGGCCGGGCGCCCTGGACCGGTTCGGGCTCTCCCCCGAGGCGCTGGCCGAGCGCCGGCCGGGGCTGGTCGTGGCGCAGGTGTCGGCGTGGGGCGCGTACGGGCCGTGGGGCGGGCGGCGCGGCTTCGACAGCCTGGTCCAGGTGGCCACGGGCATCGCGTCGACCGAGGGTTCGAGGGAGCGGCCCGGCGCACTGCCGGCGCAGGCCCTCGACCACGGCACCGGGTACCTGCTGGCGGCGGCCGTGCTGCGCGCGCTGACCGAGCAGTCGTACGACGGCGGCAGCCGGTTCGTGCGGCTGGCGCTGGCGCGGACCGCGGCATGGCTGACCGAGAGCGCCCGGATGGACGAAGAGGAGGGCAAAGGGAAGACCAAGGAGGGCGCCCGGGCGACAGGCGGGCCCGACGGGGAGCCGGGCGGGGCGACGGCCGCAGGGCCGGCCGCAGGCTGGGGCGGGGTGACGGGCGCAGGATCGGCCGGGGCGACGGGCGAAGAGGCGGCCGGGGACGGCCGGATCGGCCCGGAGACCTGGCTCGGGGAGACCGACAGCCCGATCGGGCGGCTGCGGTACGCGCTCGCGCCGGTGTCGTTCGACGGCGGGCCGGGCGACTGGGCGCGGCCGCCCGGGCCGTGGGGGGCGGATCCGGCGCGCTGGCTCTGACCCGTCGGCGGTTCGCCTCCGGACGGCGCGACACCGCCCCGGCCACTTTGGCCCAACTTGCCCGCATTTGTGGCGCGTGGTGAAGATCCTGGCATGGCCCTCATACGACCGACCGAAGCAATCGACTCCACGCGCCGCACCGGCCCCGGCCGGGCGGTGGCCGTGCTCGTCCTGGTGGGGCTCGCGGCCCTGGTCCCGCTGCTCGGGCCGTCCGTCGCCGCGCACGGCACCGGGCAGACCACGGCCCCGGACTCCGGTACGGTCGCGCTGCTGCGGGCGGCGCTGTTCGCGGCGCTGTGCGTGCAGGCGGGCGAGGTGTTCGTGACCGGACTCGCCCGGCGGGTGCCGGACGCCCCGCTCGCCCGGCCCGCCGGCTGGGCGCCGTACGCGGCCGTCGTGGGGTTCGCGGCCGCGGCGGCCGCGGGCGAGCTGGCGCCCCACGGCCACGGATCGCGGGCCGGCGTGCTCGCGCTGCTGGAGGCGATCGCGTTCGCGGTGGCCGGGCTGTGCGCGCTGTCGCGCCGGCCGAACCGCCAGGCGTGGCCCCTGGCGGTGGTGGTCGTGGCGGAGGCGCTGCGCGCGCACCCGCCGACGGAACACACGCCGCTGATCGGCTCCGGGCTGACCGTCGTGCACCTGATGTGCTCGGCGGTGTGGGCGGGCGGTCTGCTCAACGTGCTCCGCACGCTGCGCCGGTGGGACGGGTCCGGGGCGGGCGCCGCGCTGCTCGGCCTCTACGCGCGCGTGGCGGCCCTGCTGTTCGCCGCGGTCTGCACGACCGGGCTGTGCAGCTCACTGCGCCGGCTGCCGCCGGGATCCCTGCTCGATCAGCTGACCACGACGGCCTACGGGCGCGTGCTGCTCGGGAAGATGCTCGTGGTCGGCGTGGTCGCCCTGCTCGCCCTGTGTGCGCGGACGCGGCTGCGTCGGTCCCCCGACCCGCTGGCCGCCTGCTCCCCCGCGCGCGTGGAGGTCGTCGCGCTGGGAGCGGCGGTGGCGGTGTCGGGGCTGTTGACGGCGTTGCCGTTGCCCGTCAAGGGTTGACGGTCGGGGTTGACGCTCAACTGTTGAGCACGTCAGAAGGTCACCATGACCTTGAGGGCGGTGCGCTGGTCCATCGCCTTGTAGCCGTCCGGGACGTCCTCGATGCCGACGGTCAGGTCGAAGACCGGCGACGGGTCGATCGCGCCGCTCAGCACGTCGGGCAGCAGCTCGGGGAGGTAGGCGCGGACCGGGGCGACGCCGCCGCGCAGCGCGATGTTGCGGTCGAACATGACGCCGAGGTCGAGGCCGGTTCCGCTGCCGTGCGGGACGCCGACGAAGCCGATGGCGCCGCCGTCCCGGCTGATGTCGAGGGCCGTGCGCATGGACTGTTCGGTGCCGACCGCCTCGACGACCGCGTGCGCGCCCTGGCCGCGGGTGAGTTCGCGGACCGCCTCCACGGCCGCGTCCCCGCGCTCGGCGACGACGTCGGTGGCGCCGAAGCGGCGCGCGATGTCGGTGCGGGCCCGGTGGCGGCCGAGGGCGATGACGCGGTCGGCGCCGAGCCGCTTGGCGGCCAGCACCGCGCACAGACCGACGGCGCCGTCCCCGACGACGGCGACGGTGGCGCCGGGCCTCACGCCCGCGCCGAGGGCCGCGTGGTGGCCGGTGCCCAGCACGTCGGAGAGGGTGAGCAGCGCGGCCAGCAGGTGGTCGTCGGAGGCCGCCTCCTTGGGCAGCCGGACGAGGGTGCCGTCGGCGAACGGCACGCGCACGGCCTCGCCCTGGCCGCCGTCGTGGCCGACGGAGCCCCAGAAGCCGCCGTGCTCGCAGGACGTCGTCAGGCCCTCGCGGCAGTAGTCGCAGACGCCGTCGGACCACATGAAGGGCGCGACGACGAGGTCGCCGCGCCTGAGCGTCGTCACGTCGGAGCCGGTCTCCTCCACCACGCCGAGGAACTCGTGCCCGATCCGCTGTCCCGGTTCCCGGGCCGCCTCACCGCGGTACGCCCACAGGTCGCTGCCGCAGATGCAGGCGCGCAGCACCCGGACCACGGCGTCGCCGGGCATGCGCACCACGGGGTCGGGAACGTCCTCCACCCGCATGTCGAAAGGGGCGTGGATGGTGGTGGCGCGCATGTCGAGGGTCCTTCTCGTGCGGTCGTGCGGTGTCGTGAGGGCGCTCAGGGGGTGGTCGAGCGCACTTCACGGTACGCCGCCGCCTGCTCCGGTCGTTCACCGAGGACACCGCGGACCAGCAGGAACTGCGCGGCGAGGTAGGTGAGCATGATCCACAGGTCGGGGCGCGGGAGCTGCGGCCAGTCGGCGACGCCGGTGGCGATCAGGGTGTCGGAGAGCAGGAACAGCACGCCGCCGGCGCCGGCGACCGGGCCGACCCGCACGGTGGCGGTGTACGCCATGGCGGTGAGCAGGGCGCTGTAGACGGCCACGGGCAGCCGCAGTTCCTGGGGAAGTCCGGGCCACAACAGGGCGACGGTGGCGATCAGGGCGGTGGCGTAGCAGGGGGCGAGCAGGGCGGCGGCCCGCCCGGTGGGACGGCCCAGGCGCCGGAACAGCGCCAGGTAGCAGACGTGCCCGGCGGCGAAGGACGCCATGCCCGCGAGGAAGGCGGGGTCGGCGTCGAACAGCAGCAGGGTGTCGCCGCCCCAGCCGCACAGGAGGGCCGCGAGGAGCAGCCGGGGGGCTCCCCTCACGGCCGCCCAGGCGGCGAGGAGGGGCATGAGCAGCGGCTTGGCGAGCAGGTGGCCCGTGTCGGAGCCGGCCGCGAGGCTGAGCAGGTCGACGGCCGCGGCGAGCCCGCACAGGGAGAGGAGGACGCGGGAGCGGGTCACGCGGCCGTGGTCTCCTCGACCGGGGCGGCGGTGGAGCCCGGGGTGCGTGAGGGCGCGGGCTGCCAGCCCGGGCCGCGGAAGACCCGCCCCGCCCGCTCGCGCCAACCGGCCGCCGCCCTCACGTCCTTGACGATCGCGACGTATTCATGGGTGGCGACCTTGATCGGGTTGAACGTGTTGATGTTCTTGGTCAACCCGTAGACGGGCCGGTCGACCTCAGGCACGAACGAGCCGAAGAGCCGGTCCCAGACGATGAGGATGCCGCCGAAGTTGCGGTCCAGGTAGCCGCCCTGGGAGGCGTGGTGGACGCGGTGGTGGGACGGCGTGTTGAACACGAACTCGAACCACCGGGGCATCCGGTCGATCCGCTCGGTGTGGATCCAGAACTGGTAGACGAGGTTGGCCGAGGAGCAGAAGGCGAGCGCGGCCGGGTGGACGCCGGCGGCGACGAGCGGGACGTAGAACGGCCAGACGGTCAGCGAGGTCCAGGGCTGGCGCAGGGCGGTGGTGAGGTTGAACTTCTCGCTGGAGTGGTGGACGACGTGGCAGGCCCACAGGACGCGGATGACGTGGTGGCCGCGGTGGGACCAGTAGTAGAAGAAGTCCTGCGCCAGCAGCATCAGCGGGAGCGTCCACCACAGGACGGGGACGCGCAGGGGCGTGAGTTCGTAGATCGCCGTGTAGATCGCGACGATCGGGATCTTCCAGACGAAGTCGAAGACGAGGCTTCCGAGCCCCATGCCGACGCTCGTCACGGCATCCTTCGTCTCGTACCCGGCCGCATCGTCGTCGGGATGGATGCGGACGCTGATCACCTCGATCACGGTGAGCAGCACGAAGGCGGGTATCGACCACAGCACGACATCGGGCAGGTTCGGCATGAGGGCACCGTAGAACCGCTGGTGGGCTGCGGCTAGACGTTGTTACCGACAAGTATTACCGGGGGTATGCGCTTGCTTGTTGGTGATCCCCGCCAACAGGCCGCGACGGCACGCCGGGCACCGCACGCCTTCTTCACACCCCCGCGGCTCCCAGGAGCGCCCCGACCGCGTACGTCACCCCCATCGCCAGTGCCCCGCCGCCCACGTTCCGCAGCACCGCCCGGCCCGGCGCCGCCGAGCCCAGGCGGGCACTGCTCCAGCCCGTGCCGGCCAGCGCCGCCAGGACCGACACGACGGTGACCGCGAGCCGCCCGTCCGCCGGAGGAAGCACGATGGCCAGCAGGGGCAGCAGTGCGCCGGCCGTGAAGGCGAGGAAGCTCGCCCAGGCCGCGTGCCAGGGGTTGGTGAGGTCGTCCGGGTCGATGCCGAGCTCCACGCGCGCATGGGCCCTCAGCGCGTCCCGTTCCGTGAGCTGGACGGCCGCCTCCCGGGCCACCTCCCGGGACAGCCCCCGCTCCTCCAGCAACTCGGTCAGTTCGTCCAGTTCGGCCTCCGGCTGCTCGCGCAGCTCCCGGCGCTCCATCGCGAGAGCGGCCTTCTCGGAGTCCCGCTGGGTGGACACCGAGACGTACTCCCCCGCCGCCATGGACATCGAGCCGGCCAGCAGACCGGCGAGGCCGGCCGTCAGCAGCGCGGAACGGTCGTCCGTGGCGCCGGCCACGCCGACCACGAGGCCCGCGGTGGAGACGATGCCGTCGTTGGCGCCGAGGACGGCGGCACGCAGCCAGTTCAGCCGCGATCCGAGCGAGCCCTCGTGGGCCTCGGCGTGGGTTGGTTCCGTCACAGGACGGAGGATGGCACCCCGGGGGGCGAGGGCACCGCACCGACGCTCACAGCCGTGGGAACGCACGGGGAGGGAAACGGGTCGAAGGTGATGAAAAGGCCCAAGTGAGGGCGAAGAGGGGCCGGTGCGCGGGAGAGTCGGCCGCGGACGCCCGAACGGGGGCCGGTCACCGAGCAGTTGGCCGGCCGTCAGCCGACGGCCGAGCACACGCGCGCGTGCGCATCGCGAACTCCCGTACGTTCCGTGGGGCTTCTTGCACCGTCCCCCCGGGGCAGGTGCGGCGAGCTGTCGGTGGGGGCCCGTATCCTCAGTGACCATGCTCGAAGACCACACGACGACAGCGTCGTCCCCCACGGAGTGGCCGACCGCGTATCCCCAGGGGTACGCGGTCGTTGACGTGGAGACCACCGGCCTGGCCCGGGACGACCGGATCATCTCGGCCGCCGTCTACCGGCTGGACGCGCGCGGTGAGGTCGAGGACCACTGGTACACGCTGGTCAACCCGGAGCGCGACCCGGGCCCGGTGTGGATACACGGTCTGACGAGCGACGTGCTCGAGGGCGCGCCCCTCTTCCGTGACGTGGCCGAGGAGTTCGCCGCGCGGCTCGACGGGCGGGTGCTCGTCGCGCACAACGCGGTCTTCGACTGGCAGATGATCGCGAGGGAGTACGCGCGCGCGGAGCGCGAGGCGCCGGTGCGGCAGCGACTGTGCACCATCGCGCTCGCCAAGGAACTGGCCCTGCCGCTGCCCAACCACAAGCTGGAGTCGCTGGCCGCCCATTTCGGGGTGGTGCAGCAGCGGGCGCACCACGCGCTCGACGACGCGCGCGTGCTCGCGGAGGCGTTCCGGCCGAGCCTGCGGGCCGCGGCGGCGGGCGGCGTCCGCCTGCCGCTGCTCGAGTGCCGCCCGCTCACGGAGTGGGCCGACCGGCCCGCCCCCCTGATCGGCCGGCAGGCCGGCGGTCCGGGCGGCAGCGGCTACGGCGCCTACCGGCCCGGCACTTGGCGGCCGTCCCGCAAGAGGCCCGCATGCCCCCATCCCAACCCTGGTCGCTACGAAGACGGCAAAAGGCTGAAGCAGGGCATGCGCATCGCCTTCTCGGGCGACACCTCCGTCGAACGCGAACTGCTGGAGGACCGCGCCGTCGAGGCGGGGCTGCATGTGGCGACGAGCCTGTCCCGGCTGACCAGCCTGCTGGTCACCAACGATCCCGACTCGGGCACGTCCAAGGCGGTCAAGGCCCGGCAGTTCGGGACGCCCGTCGTGGACGAGGCCGCATTCGGGCAGCTCCTGCGCGACGTGGAGCCCGCCGACGAGTGACCCACGCGAGCGGTGCCCCGCACTCACGGCGACCGTATGGGCATCCGTGCGGGCGGCGACCCGTGCGTACGGGTGATTGCCGCGCGACTCGCCCGTCGCCCACTCGCCCGCGCGCGGGCGACGGCTCACCCTGTGGCGCATGGCGAGATGCGAAGTTTGCGGCAATGACTACGGAATGACCTTCGAGGTGCACGCGCAGGGCGCGATCCACGTCTTCGACTGCTTCTCCTGTGCGATCCACCGCATGGCCCCCATCTGCGAGCACTGCAGGGTCCAGATCATCGGTCAGGGCGTGGAGGTCGAGGGTCACTGGTTCTGCGGCGCGCACTGCGCCCGCGCGGAGGGCAGGGTGGGCATCGTCGACAAGGTGTGAGCCGTCCCGGAATCCGTCGGGAGGTCCGTCGGGAATCCGTCGGACGCCGATTCCGGAGGGCCCCCTTCCGGTACCCGGCGCGGTGCGCCCCACGACCGAGTTGTACCGTCGTGGGGTGTACCGCTTCCTGTTGTCCCGGCAGTGGGTGATCCTCACGCTGGTCTCCCTCCTCCTCATCCCCACGATGATCAGGCTGGGCTTCTGGCAGATGCATCGCTACGACGAGCGCACCGCGCGCAACCAGCTGGTCTCCGACGCGCTGGGCGCCCGGGCCGTGCCCGTGGAGAAGCTGACCACCCCGGGACACACCGTCACCCGCGACGAGCGGTACCGGAGCGTGACCGCCACCGGCGTCTTCGACACCGGACACGAGGTCGTCGTCCGGCGTCGCGTCAACGCCGACGAGACGGTCGGCTTCCACGTCCTCACGCCACTCGTCCTGACGGACGGCAAGGTGCTGCTGGTCAACCGGGGCTGGATCCCCGCGGACGGCCCCAGCCAGACCGCCTTCCCGGAGGTCCCGGCGCCGCCCCGCGGCCGGGTCACCGTCACCGGGCGGCTGATGCCCGACGAGACGACCGCCGCGAGCGGCATCAAGAACCTCAAGGGACTGCCGGACCGGCAGGTCATGCTGATCAACAGCGAGCAGGAGGCGCGGCGGCTGGGCGCCCGGGTGCTCGGCGGCTACATCGTGCAGACGGCGCCGGAGCCGAAGGGCGACACCCCGGAGCTGCTCGGGCCGCCCGGCAGCGAGGACGCGGCCCTGAACTACGCGTACGCCATCCAGTGGTGGCTGTTCTCCGTCGGTGTGCCCGTCGGCTGGCTGATCATGGCCCGCCGCGAGGCCCGGGACCGGGCCACCGCCGCACAGGAGTCGGAGCAGGCCGAGCCGGCGACGGTGTAGCCGGGCCGCGCACCGGCGCAAGGTCGTCACTCACCCGGCCTCACCCTGATTGCCCTCCCGGTCCGCCGGGAACCCGGAACCCCGTGCACCCCCGCATCGAGGACTACGCCCTCATCGGCGACGAACAGACCGCTGCTCTGGTCGGCAGGGACGGCTCGGTCGACTGGCTCTGCCTGCCCCGCTTCGACTCCGGGGCCTGCTTCGCCCGGCTCCTCGGCGACGAGGAGAACGGCCACTGGCGCATCGCTCCGAAGGGCGTGCAAGGCCCCTGCACCCGGCGCGCCTACAGGCCGGACACCCTCGTGCTGGACACCGAGTGGGAGACCGACGCGGGCGCGATCCGGGTCACCGACCTGATGCCCCAGCGCGACCGGGCCCCGGACGTCGTCCGCATCGTCGAGGGGCTGAGCGGCCGGGTCACCGTCCGCAGCGCCCTGCGGCTGCGCTTCGACTACGGCTGGGTCGTCCCGTGGGTGCGCCGGGTCGACGGGCATCGCGTGGCGATCGCCGGACCCGACGCGGTCTGGTTCCGCAGCGAGCCGGAGGTGCGCACCTGGGGCGAGGACTTCACCACCCACTCGGAGTTCACCGTCTCCGAGGGAGAGTCGGTCGCCTTCGTCCTGACCTGGCATCCCTCCCACGAGTCCCGCCCACCGCTCGTCGATCCGCGGGAAGCCCTGCGCGCCAGCGTCGAGGACTGGCAGGAGTGGGCCGCCCGCTGCTGCTACGACGGACCCCACCGGGACGAGGTGGTGCGCTCCCTGATCACCCTCAAGGCCCTCACCTACACCCCGACCGGCGGCATCGCCGCCGCGCTCACCACGTCCCTTCCCGAGGAGCTGGGCGGGGTCCGCAACTGGGACTACCGCTACTGCTGGCTGCGCGACTCCACCCTCACCCTCGGCGCGCTCCTCGCGGCCGGCTACCAGGACGAGGCCGAGGTATGGCGCAACTGGCTGCTGCGCGCCGTCGCGGGCGATCCGGCGGACCTGCAGATCATGTACGGCCTGGCCGGCGAGCGCCGGCTGCCCGAGTGTGAGCTGCCGTGGCTGTCCGGCTACGCCGGCTCCTCGCCCGTGCGCATCGGCAACGGCGCCGTGGACCAGCTGCAACTGGACGTCTACGGCGAGGTCATGGACTCGCTGTCGCTGGCCCGGACCTCGGGCATGTCGCCCAGGCCGCACATGTGGTCGCTGCAGTGCGCGCTGATGAACTGGCTGAGCGAGAACTGGCGGCAGCCGGACGAGGGACTGTGGGAGGTGCGCGGCGGCCGACGCCAGTTCGTGCACTCCAAGGTGATGGTGTGGGTGGCCGCCGACCGGGCGGTCCGCGCGCTGGAGGAGTACCCGACGCTGAGCGGCGACCCGGAGGGCTGGCGGGCGCTGCGCGACGAGGTGCACCGGGAGGTGTGCGAGAAGGGCTACGACCCGGAGCGCAACACCTTCACCCAGTTCTACGGCTCGGCCGACCTGGACGCCTCCCTGCTGCTCATCCCGCGGGTCGGCTTCCTGCCGCCGGACGACCCGCGGGTCGTCGGGACCGTCGACGCGATCCGCGACGAACTCGGGTACCGCGGCCTGGTACGCCGCTACAGCACCGACGGCGTCACCGTCGACGGGCTGCCGGGCGACGAGGGCGCCTTCCTGGCCTGCTCGTTCTGGCTGGCGGACGCGCTGCACATGATCGGCCGCACGAAGGAGGCGCGGGAGCTGTTCGAGCGGCTGGTGGGGCTGGCCAACGACGTGGGTCTGCTGGCGGAGGAGTACGACCCGGTGGCCGGCCGGCACCTGGGCAACTTCCCGCAGGCGTTCAGCCACATCGGCCTGGTGAACACCGCCCTCACCCTGTTCGGCGCCGACGAGGCAGGATAGGGGCCATGGATCTTGGACTGAAGGACCGGGTGTACGTCGTCACGGGGGCCACGCGCGGACTCGGCAACGCCGCCGCGCGTGAACTCGTCGCGGACGGCGCAAAGGTCGTCCTCACCGGAAGGGACGACAAGCGGGTCGCCGAGGCGGCGGCCGAGCTGGGGCCGAACGCCGTCGGCGTCGCCGTGGACAACGCCGACCCCGACGCGGCGGCCCGGCTGATCGCCGCGGCGCGGGACGCCTTCGGCGGGTTCGACGGGGTGCTGGTGAGCGTGGGCGGTCCGCCGCCCGGGTTCGTCGCGGACAACACGGACGAGCAGTGGCAGGCCGCGTTCGAGTCGGTGTTCCTCGGGGCGGTCCGGCTCGCGCGGGCCGCCGCCGCCGAGTTGGAGGCGGGCGGCGTCATCGGGTTCGTGCTGTCGGGGTCGGTGCACGAGCCGATTCCCGGGCTGACGATCTCCAACGGCCTGCGGCCGGGGCTCGCCGGGTTCGCCAAGTCGCTCGCCGACGAGCTCGGCCCCCGGGGGATCCGCGTCGTCGGGCTGCTGCCGGCGCGCATCGACACCGACCGGGTGCGGGAGCTGGACGCCATGTCGGCGGACCCCGAGGCGACCCGGACGGCGAACGAGTCCCGGATTCCGCTGCGGCGGTACGGCGCCCCGGAGGAGTTCGGCCGGGCGGCGGCGTTCCTGCTGTCGCCGGCCGCCTCCTACCTGACGGGGATCATGCTGCCCGTCGACGGCGGGATGCGGCACGGCTTCTGAGGAAGGCGCGGGACGCGGGCGGGCCCGTCGGGGCCCGGCTCGCCGGGGCCCGACTCGCCCCTTCCGCTCAACTCACCCTTTCCGCCTTGTGCTTGGCGCCCTTCAGGCGCACCTTCGCGGGAAGTGCGGCCAGCGCCGCCGAATCCCTGGCGTGGGCGAGGGCCTCGGTCGTCAGACGGTTCAGCGTGGCGGCCGGGTCCACATGGGGCTCCAGGAGCAGCCGGACCCGTGCCTCGGGAGCGTCCCTGCGGCCGGTCAGACGGGCGTGGGCTTCGGCGACGCCGTCCAGCCGGCCCGCCTCGCCCTCGAGGACGCCCTCCAGAGCCCTGCCCCGCAGCAGCGCTCCCGCGCCGTCCCCCGTGTCGACGAGGACCTCGCCGAGCCGGCGCCGGCGCAGGACCGCGGTCAGCCACCACAGGCCGAGCAGCACGAGCAGGGCCAGGACGGCGATGACCGTCGGCCACCACCAGGCCTCGCCGCGCCAGCGGGTGCGCTCGGCGACCGTGAGCAGAGCGTCGTGACGGTCGGCGTGGAGCCACCAGGAAGGCGGGGCGGCGCCCAGGCCGACGGCCAGCACCGCGCCGCCGACGGCGAGCAGCACCAGGCCGACGACGCCGATGAGCACCCGGTTGACGGTCTTGAGCACGGTCCTCACCCCTTCTTCCCGGGCCGGCGCACATGGGCCGACAGCGCGGGCGTCCGGGCCAGGCCCAGGCCGCGGATCGCGTCGGTGAGGACGGTGTCCAGGTCCGCGTGGACGTCGTCCAGGTCGCGGAAGTGGGAGACGGCGCGGACTGTGACCCTGCGGCGGCGGACGCGCACCCGTACCGACTGCACGCCGGCGATCTCCATCGCCCGGTCGCGCAGCACCAGCGCGACGGCGCCACGGTGCAGCCCGGCGCGGACGTCGGGGCGGGGGCGGCTCATCACCAGGGCGTCCCGCAGGCCCGGGGTGACCGCCAGGACGATCAGCCACAGGCCGAGTGCCGCCGCCGCACCGGCGCCGACCAGCACCCAGATGTCGTCCAGCGGGCGCTCGGCGAGCTGCCCGGCGAGTTCGCGCCGCCAGGCCATGGCGGGCCGGTGGACGCGGACCGCGGTGACGTCGTAGAGGAAGGCGGCCGCGACGACCAGCAGCAGCACCGCGACTACGGCGGCCGGGACGCGGCGCGCCGACCAGAAGCGGTGGTCGGCCGGACCGGCCCCACCGGGGACTTCGTCCTGCGCCGGCTTCTCCAGCACCGGCACCGCACCGCCGGCCCGCGGGCCTGACTCGCTCATCGTGCCCTCCCCTCTGCCGCGCCGGGGGCCGGTGTCAGGTGCAGCCGTTCCACCTGGACGGTGACCTCCGGAACCTCCATTCCCACCAACGCGCCTACCCGCTCGGTGACATGACGACGCACCTCGTGACAGCGGGCCCCGATGTCGGTCGGGTAGCCGAGTTCCAGATGGACCCGGACGTGCGCGGTGCCCATGGGGGCGCTCCCGCTCGTTGCAGGGTTCGCGTAGGGCCGGACGACGACGGTGGCGTGCGGGGGCCCGGCGTCCGCCGGGAGCGGGCCGACCGCCTCGCGTGCGGCCTGGGCGGCGATCTTCGCCACGACCCGGTCGGCGATGCGCGTCGCGCCGCGTTCACCCGGGGGAACGACCTGCCGGGGTCTGTCGACGACATCGTTCCCCTCGTCCACGGCGGTCACCGTCGGCGGCCGTCACGGGTGCGGAAGAAATCGCCGAGCTCCAGGTCCCCCTCCAGGAAGCGGCCGACGACGAAACCGATGGCGCCCAGTGCCGCCACCAGCAGGAAGGCCCCGAACCCGCCGAAGTATCCGGCGAAGCCCAGCGCCATGCCGGCGATCATGCCGACCACGGCCATGCTCAAGGTGCTCTCCCCTCGGCGGTCCGGTCACCCGGCCGTCTGCGTCACTGGATCCGGGGCTCCGGCTCCTCGTCCTCTTCGTCGGGCAGTTTGACGTCGCTCACCGCGATGTTGACCTCGACGACCTCCAGCCCGGTCATCCGCTCCACGGCCCCGACGACGTTCTCCCGTACGGCCTGGGAGACGTCGGCGATGGCCACGCCGTAGTCGACGACGATCTCCAGGTCGAGCGCGGTCTGCACCTCGCCCACCTCGGCCTTCACGCCCCTGGTCACGGACTTCGAGCCGCCGGGGACCCGGTCGCGCACGGCGCCGAAGGTGCGGCTGAGCCCGCTGCCCATCGCGTGGACGCCCAGGACGTCACGTGCCGCCAGGCCCGCGATCTTCTCGACGACCCCGTCGGCGATGGTGGTCCGGCCCCGGGTCGCCGGGTCCCCGCCGCCGCGTCGGGGCGTCTTGCGGGTCTGCAGCGGATCGGTTCCGCCGTCCGGGGTCTGCGTCCGGTTCTGCTCCGTTGTCTCGGTCATCGCCGTACGTCCTTACGTCCGGTTTTTCCGTTGTCTTCTTCGACCACGGTAAGCGCGGTTGCCCGACCTCGCTCCGGGGATGCGGCACGCTGGAGCAATGACGGTCGACGGATGGACGAGCGCGGTACGGCAGCAGCTGGGCCTGGGCAGGCTGCTCCCGTTGGGCGGGCCGCGGGACGGTGCGTGGATCACGGAGGCGGCGGCCGAGGCGGTGCTGCGGCGGGCGGTGCGGGAGGTGCGGGGCGTGCGGCTGGGGACGCTGCGGATCGCGTTGGCCGACTCGTCGGACGTGCACGAGCCCGCGGTGCCGCCTCCGCCGGGCGCCCTGCCGCCCGGGCCGCTGCGGGTCACGGCGGACGTCGCCGCGTCCTCGTCCGAGCCGCTGCAGACGACGGCGTCCCGCCTGCGCACGGCGCTGGCGGCGGCCGCGGCGGAACGCCTCGGCCTGGCGGTGTCGGAGGTGGACCTGCGCGTGACGGCGCTGCTGGACGAGGACCCCGGACCGGAACCGGAGCGGACCGTCACCGAGGCGCCGACCGTCGCGGCGGCGCAGCACGGCGACGAGGCACGCGCGGCCGTCGCCGCCCTGTCCGTGCCGGGAGTGGCCCGGCTGACCGACGTCGCCGGCAGGGCGGTACGCCTCGAGGAACGGCGGCACGCGACCGCCCTGCCGGGCCGCCACGCGCAGGTGGAGATCGCGGTGAGTGCGACCCACCAGGCCCTGGAGGTGGCCCGGGCGGTGCGCAGGGCGGTGTCGGAGGCGCTGAGGGATCACCCGCCGGTGACCGTTCTGGTCACGGCGGTGAGGTGACCGCCAGGCCGGCGGGGACTCCGCTCACTCGCCCACGCCCGCCATGTCCCGCAGGCGGCGGGCCTGGGCGGCACGCTCGGCGGCGCGCTGCTCGTCGTAGGTGCGGTCGGCGGCGCCGCGCAGCAGCGCCTTCGTCTCGATGACGGCCTCCCGGGGCGCGGCCAGGATCGCCGCGGCCAGGTCACGGACCGTGCTGTCGAGCTCCTGCGCGGGCACGGCGAGGTTGGCGAGGCCGGTGCTCACCGCTTCCTCGGCGTGCACGAACCGGCCGGTCAGGCAGATCTCGGCGGCACGGCCGTAGCCGACGAGGGAGACGAGGGGGTGTGTGCCGGTCAGGTCCGGCACCAGGCCGAGGCTGGTCTCGCGCATGGCGAACTGCACGTCGTCGGCGACGACGCGCAGGTCACAGGCGAGGGCCAGCTGGAAGCCCGCTCCGATGGCGTGCCCCTGGACGGCGGCGATGGACACGACGTCGTTGCGCCGCCACCAGGTGAAGCCCTCCTGGAACCCGGCGATGGCGGCGTCGAGTTCGGCGTCGCCACTGCGTGCGAGATCGATGAAGGACGGTTCGCCCTCGATGCCCTCGGGCGTGAACATCTGCCGGTCGAGCCCCGCGGAGAAGGACTTGCCCTCGCCGCGCAGCACGACCACACGGACGGAGCCCGGCACCAGCCGCCCGGCCTCGGCGAGAGTCCGCCACATGGCGGGGCTCTGTGCATTGCGCTTGGCCGGGTTGGCGAGCGTCACCGTGGCGAGCGTGTCGTCGACGGTGAGCCGTACGCCGTCCTTGTCGAGCAGAGGAACGAGTTCCTGGTCGGGCGTGGCCATGGGGCGCCTCCGGTGGGTGCGGTCAGCTAGCGGTCAGCTAAGTGACTGCACAGTAACCACCCGGCCGATCGGATCACCGACCGGGTGGCCACCGCTGAAACCGATGGGCCGCCCGAGAGTCAGGACGAGGCGGCCTTCTTGCCTCGTGTCGCCCCGCCACGCCCACGGAGCGTGACGCCCGACTCGCTGAGCATCCGGTGCACGAAGCCATACGAGCGGCCGGTCTCCTCGGCCAGTGCCCGGATGCTCGCACCGGAGTCGTACTTCTTCTTCAGGTCTGCCGCGAGCTTGTCGCGCGCGGCGCCGGTCACCCGGCTGCCCTTCTTCAGAGTCTCGGCCACCCGTGCCTCCTCATGGGAAGTGCGCTCTGGTCTCCTCATGATCACCCCTCCGGGACGCGATGGCCACCCATTCGGCAAGGTCCGTGCGACATGGTTTTGACGACAGGAGCGCGTCCCCACAAGCGGAATCCGAGATTCCACCTCGACGCGTTCGTACCGCCGAACGGGTTCTTTCGCGAAGTGCCAGGTCAGAGACGCGCGACGGCCGATCCCTTGTCGACAAAGGGATCGGCCGTGAAATCGATGTAGGACACACCTCGATACGAGGAGATCTCACACAGATGATGGATCACCGATGGGCCGAATGATCCATCGCCGATGATCAAGCCAGGGCGACGAGATCCGCGTAGTCGGAACCCCACAGATCCTCGACGCCGTCGGGCAGCAGGATGATCCGCTCGGGCTGGAGCGCCTCCACCGCCCCCTCGTCGTGGGTGACGAGGACGACCGCGCCCTTGTAGGTGCGCAGCGCGCCGAGGATCTCCTCGCGGCTGGCGGGGTCGAGGTTGTTGGTGGGCTCGTCGAGGAGCAGCACGTTGGCCGAGGAGACCACGAGGGTGGCGAGGGCCAGTCGGGTCTTCTCGCCGCCGGAGAGCACACCGGCCGGCTTGTCGACGTCGTCGCCGGAGAACAGGAACGAGCCCAGCACCTTGCGGACCTCGACGAGGTCCAGGTCGGGGGCGGCGGAGCGCATGTTCTCCAGCACCGTGCGCTCGGGGTCGAGGGTCTCGTGCTCCTGGGCGTAGTAGCCGAGCTTGAGCCCGTGCCCGGGGACGACCTCACCGGTGTCGGGCGTCTCCACTCCGCCCAGCAGCCGCAGCAGGGTCGTCTTGCCGGCGCCGTTCAGGCCGAGGATGACGACCCGGGAGCCCTTGTCGATGGCCAGGTCGACGTCGGTGAAGATCTCCAGCGAGCCGTACGACTTCGACAGACCCTCGGCCATCAGGGGCGTCTTGCCGCAGGGCGCGGGCTCGGGGAAGCGCAGCTTGGCGACCTTGTCGGAGGCGCGGACGGCCTCGAGGCCGGCGAGCAGCCGGTCGGCCCGCTTGGCCATGTTCTGCGCGGCGACGGTCTTGGTGGCCTTGGCGCGCATCTTGTCGGCCTGCGAATGCAGCGCGGCGGCCTTCTTCTCGGCGTTCTGCCGTTCGCGCTTGCGGCGCTTCTCGTCGGCCTCGCGCTGCTGCTGGTACAGCTTCCAGCCCATGTTGTAGACGTCGATCTGGGAGCGGTTGGCGTCCAGGTAGAACACCTTGTTGACCACCGTCTCGACCAGGTCGACGTCGTGGCTGATGACGATGAAGCCGCCGCGGTAGGTCTTGAGGTAGTCGCGCAGCCAGACGATGGAGTCGGCGTCCAGGTGGTTGGTCGGCTCGTCGAGCAGCAGGGTGTCCGCGTCGGAGAACAGGATGCGGGCCAGTTCCACACGGCGGCGCTGACCGCCGGAGAGCGTGTGCAGGGGCTGGCCGAGCACCCGGTCGGGCAGGTTGAGCGCGGCGGCGATGGTGGAGGCCTCGGCCTCGGCGGCGTACCCGCCCTTGGTGAGGAACTCCGTCTCCTGGCGCTCGTACTGGCGCATCGCCTTGTCGCGGGTGGCACCGCTGCCGTTCGCGATCCGCTGCTCGTTCTCGCGCATCTTGCGGATCAGGGCGTCCAGGCCGCGCGCGGAGAGGATGCGGTCGCGGGCCAGGACGTCGAGGTCGCCGGTGCGGGGGTCCTGCGGGAGGTAGCCGACCTCGCCGGAGCGGGTGACCTGGCCGCCGGCCGGGATGCCCTCGCCGGCCAGGACCTTGGTCAGGGTGGTCTTGCCGGCGCCGTTGCGCCCGACCAGGCCGATGCGGTCCCCCTTGGCTACACGGAAGGAGGCGTTCTCGATGAGGATGCGGGCACCGGCGCGCAGTTCGATGCCGGAGGCGGAGATCACGGACAGACTCCAGTGCGGGGTCGTTGGCGGGATGGGCGGCTGAGGACGTTCCCGCCGTCTAATGCGCGAGGAGAATGGCCATGGGGCCAGTCTAACGGGACCGTGCAAGCACTTTTTCTGTGTTCGGGCGTTCGATCCGGGCGCGCGGGTGTGCGATACGCCATTGTCAGTGGCCGCTGCCAGACTGGACGCCGGACGACATCACCCGGCAGTGATCACAAGGGAGTGGTCGGTATGGCAGGCACGAACGGCGGGCGTCCCAGCATCTACCCGACGGTGTTGTACGCCGACGCGAGGGCGGCGATCCGGCAGCTCACCGAGGCCCTCGGGTTCACGGAGCTGTCCGTGTACGAGGGCGAGGACGGCTCGGTGATGCACGCCGAACTGGTGCAGGGCAACGGCGCGGTGATGCTCGGTTCCAAGGGCCGCGGCGGCGTCTTCGACACGGCGATGAAGGACGCGGGCCCGGCCGGCGTGTACGTCGTGGTGGACGACGTGGACGCACACCACCGGCGGGCCGCGGAGCACGGCGTGGACATCCTGATGCCCCCGACGGACCAGGACTACGGATCCCGGGACTACATGGCCCGGGATCTGGAGGGCAACCTCTGGAGCTTCGGCACGTACGCGCCCGAGATACAGGGCTGAGCGCCCGGCACGGCCCGTCCCACGGCGCGGCCGCCCGGCGCTCGGTTCAGCTGCCCCCGGTGTGCACCTGGAAGGCGGCCCTGCGCACGGCCTTGGCCAGGGCCGGGTCGGGGTGCGCGGCGGCCAGCGCCACCAGCACCTGCACGGTCCGCGGATGCCCGACGGCCCGCACCTCGGTCAGCAGGGCGGGCACGGTCGGCTGCAGCGCGGACTCCAGATGGCGTACGAGCATCGGCGCCTCCCCGTGGTCGGCGACGGCCGCGGCGGTGTCGACCCACAGCCAGGTGGCCTCCTCCCGGGTGAGCACCTCGTGGGCGTCCTCGGGGTCGACGCCGTCGTGCTCGGCGAGCCACAGCAGGGCGTACGGCCGCAGTGCGGGCTCGTCCACGACCGCGCGGACGTCGGGCTCGGCGGGAGCGCCGACGACGCGCAACGCCTCGAAGGCGAGGCCGCGCAGCAGGGCGTCGTCCCCGCGGGCGGCCAGCAGCAGTTCGCTGACGGCGCTGCCGACGGTCCGGGCGGCGAGCCAGGCGCGGTACTCGGCGCGGGCCGCGTTCGGGCGGAGCTGGGCGCAGCCGCGCAGCATGGCCTCGGCCGACTGCTCGATGTTCCCGGCGGGGCTCTGCGCCGCGACGCAGATCTGCTCCAGCTTGACCCAGACCGCCCAGCTGCCCAGCGGGGTGAGCGTGGCCTGTGCGTCGCCGTAGGTGAGGGCGCCCACGGAGGCGAGGGCGCGCAGGGCCCAGTCGAGGAGGGGGACGAGTTCGGCGTCCTGGGCGGGCTCCGCCGGCTCGGCGTCGGCGGAGGTGACCGGGGCGAGGGGCGTCGCGGGCTCGGAACCTGCGCTGTAGGGGACCTCGCAGCGCTCGGTGCGCAGCTCGGTGACGCGCTGGCGCAGCAGGTCCAGCAGCTGCTCGACGGGGACGGGCCCGGCGGACAGCTGGAGGAAGGAGAGCACCTGGGGCATGGCCGAGACGACCTCGGCGACCGCTGCGGGCTCCTGGTCCTCGGGTTCGGGCGAGGCGAGCGACCAGGCGTCGAACAGGGCGACCCAGCCGCGCAGGACGGCGCTGTCGTCGCGGTCCCA
The DNA here is from genome assembly GCF_055606485.1 of Streptomyces sp. NPDC037083. Lineage (NCBI taxonomy): Bacteria > Bacillati > Actinomycetota > Actinomycetes > Kitasatosporales > Streptomycetaceae > Streptomyces > Streptomyces sp. NPDC037083. The sequence goes on from NZ_JBVJSQ010000007.1 coordinate 54,800, forward strand.
GGCGCGCAGCCGCCAGCCGGGGCGGGCGCTGTCGCCGTGCACCTCGACGAGACCGGCGAGCCGGGCGGTGTCCCAGTCGGCGCGGACCCGGTCCGTGGTCAGGCCCAGATCGCTAGCGGCCCGTTCGGCGGTCGCGTCGGAGAGTGTGGCCTTGCCGTCGGTGGTCGCGGCGTCGCGGCCGGGGCCGAGGGCGTTGTCGGCCCAGCGGGCGACGCGGGCCGCGGCGGCCAGTCCGGAGCGCGCCATTCTGGCCAGCTCCGCGGGGGCCGGAGTGCCCTCCGGCGGGCGGGGTGCGGGGCGGCGTGGGCGCCGCTCGTTCACAGCTGAGGGGGCGGCGGCCAGGGGTCGCGGGCGGACGAGTCGAAGCCTGGAGTCGCGCGGGATACGGGACGTCACGGGTGCAGTCTTCCGGTTGACGGTCCGAAAACCCAAACGGAATGTCACGGGCGGCTAAGGGACTGGCCAAGGCACGGGGTGCCGAGAGGGGTGAGGCGGTGCCTTCAGGCCAGTGGTACGGGCTTAAACGGAACCCTCGCGACCGCTCTCGGCGTCCGGGTGCGCCGAACGCTGCGAGCGACCCGGGACGACGCGGAACGGACCCGGAACGGCCCCGGCGGTCGATCGCGGACCGGCTCGAGCGGATCGCGTGCGTCTGATCGCGTACGCCGGATCGTGTGCGTCTGATCGCGTAGGCGGATTGCGTACGGCGGATTGCGTACGGCGGATCGTTGCGGTGGACCGTTGCGGCGGGAGCCGTCAGATGCGCCTCGGAGGACGCACCGGGGTTCGTCGGGGTCACATCAGCGGGGTCAGGAAGCGGCGCAGCGCCTCCTCGTAGGCGGCGGGGTCGACGTTCCACATGGCGCCGTGCGGTGCGTGCGCCACGGTGTGGAGGGAGACCAGCTCGGGGCGGCGGTCGGCGAGGCGGCGGGAGGCGCTCCACGGGGCGACGGCGTCGTCGGGGCCGTGCACGATCAGCGTCGGGACCCGCAGCCGGTCCGGGTCGGCGGCCGCGTCGGCATGGTCGCCGACCCGGCCGTGCAGGCCGGTGCGCCCCTCGGCGGCGCGGACGGCGAGCGGCAGGAGCGCGCCGGGCGTGTGCCGGGCGGCGGCCAGGGCCCGCAGCGTGGTCCGCCAGTCGAGGACCGGGGAGTCGAGCACGAGCCCCGAGACGAGGTCGCGCAGGCCCGAGTCGGCGGCGGCGCGCAGCGCCATGGTGGCGCCGGTGGACCAGCCGAACAGGACGACGCGTTCGGCGCCGTAGCGCACGGCGTACCGCATCGCCGCGTCCAGGTCCCGCCATTCGGTCGCGCCGAGGTGGCTGAGACCGTCCGGGGAACGGGGGGCGCCGAGGTCGCCGCGGTAGGAGAGGGCGAGCACCGGGAAGCGGCGCCGGTGCAGGAAGCCCAGGAGGTTCAGGGCGTGCTCCCGGGTGGCGCCCAGGCCGTGCACGGCGATCACCCAGGTGCGGCGCGCGCCCGGCACGAACCAGGCGGGCAGGTTGCCCAGTTCGCCGGGGATGTCGACGTCGGCGTGGTCCAGGCCGAGGGCGCTGTCCGGGTTGCCGACGTGCAGGTTCGGGGTCAGCCAGACCGCGTCGCCGGGGTTCAGGGACCCGTGGGTGACGCGTTCCAGGCGGCGCACCACGGTGTCGGCGGAGTGCGGGGCGGCGGGCAGCACGGCGCCGACGACCGCGTGGGAGCCGTTGCCGGAGAGGCCGTAGGAGCCGGGGCGCAGGGCGGCCAGGTCGCGGGTGAGGGTGATCTGCCCGGCGGCCGTGCCGTGCACGGTGAGCCGGGGTTCGGTGGGCAGCGGCCTGCCGGGCGGCGCCTTCAGCGCGGCGTCGCTGGCGAACCGGCCGGCGGCGACACTGGCGGCGCCGGCGGCCAGGGCTGCGGTGACGGCGACGGCCGTCGCTGTGACTGTGCGCACCCGTCCAGTGTCCGGGTCATCCCCCACGGCGGCCAGTGCTGCGGCCGCCCGGGGGACGCGACGCCGGGCGCGCGGGGGACGGACGCCGGGCGCGCGGCGAGCGCCCAGGCGGCCGGGCAGCCCCCGAAGCCCCACTCCCGCCGGACCGACAGCGCCTGCCCGTCCCCCCGCACCGGCGGCCCACCACCATCGCCACGCCCCCCAACGGCCGCCGACAGGCATTGCGGCCGCCCGGGGGACGCGACGCCGGGCACGCGATGGCGCGCAGGCGGCCGGAGGGTCGGTCCGGAGGGGCGGTGAAGACCCTGCGCCGCCGGGGTGTCAGGGGCGTTGTCCGTAGCCTCGGAGTCGCTCCGCCGCCTCGGTTGCCTGGTCCTCCGTCAGCAGGGTCGGGCTGAGGCCGGGAACCGACGACGCCGTCAGCCACAGGCGGCACATCCACTCCAGTTGGGCCGTGCGGTCGTAGGCCTGGTCGAGGGTGGCGCCGTAGGTGAGGGTGCCGTGGTTCTGCAGGAGGCAGCCGGTGCGGTCGGCGAGCGCCCGGAGCATGTTCGCGGCCAACTCCTCGGTGCCGTACGTCGCGTAGGGCGCGACCCGGACGGGGCCGCCGAGGGCGCCCGCCATGTAGTGGACGAAGGGAAGCTCCGGGACGAGGGTCGACACGGCCGTGGCGTGCACGGCGTGGGTGTGGACGACGGCCCCGGCGCCGGTGGTGCGGTACACGGCGAGGTGCATGGGCAGTTCGCTCGTCGGGACCAGGGCGCCGAGCGCCTGACGGCCGGCGAGGTCGACGCCGGTGACGTCGTCCGGCGTGAGCCGGTCGTACGGCACTCCCGACGGGGTGACCAGCACGGTGTCGCCGACGCGCACGGAGACGTTTCCGGAGGTGCCGACGACGAGGCCGTCGGTCACCGTGCGACGGGCCGTCGTCACGAGCGCCTCCCAGGCCCGGGCCTCCTCGGGGGTCGCCGCTCTTCTCCCCCGGCGTTCCCCCGCGCCCTGCTCGCCGTCCCGGGAGTCCCCGCAGTTCCGGGCGTCCCGGAACTCCCCCTGCTCGCGTCGCTGCTCAGCCATGCCGCGATCCTGCCAGCAGGCCGACGGGACCGCTGCCGCACCCGGGGATCCCCGGGCGGATACCTCCTGGATGCCCGCACCGCGCACCACCGGACGCCCGCACCGGACACCACCGCACCACCAACGCCCCCCGCCCCCCGGTACACCGGCACACGCAGGCATTGCGTGGGCGCCGCGCGCGCACGGCGCGGGGCGCGCGTTTCGTACACGACGGCGCCGTCCGGAGCGCCGTGACCACCGTGCGCCGGGGTGCTGGGCGCGGGCCTCCCGGCGGCAGCCCGGCAGCGGCGTCCTGCCGGGTGACCAAAATCTCTTCGGCGGTCCCGTGGACGGGCGGCGGAGGGCGGCCAAGGGCGGTCGGCCGTGCGGCGCTTGGGCGCAACTCGGGCATCGCGGCGACGCCGGCCCCAAAGCCCTTGCACGGACACCCCGACGCCCGCCCCAGTTCATCTTCCGTTCACCCAGATTGCCTACGGTCAACGCACCAATGACTTCGAACGATTGCCTGGGTAAATGGAAAACTTCTCGCTGATCCTCGCGATTGTGGTCGTCACCGCACTCGCGTTCGATTTCACGAACGGTTTTCACGACACCGCCAACGCGATGGCCACGACCATCTCGACCGGTGCGCTCAAGCCCAAGGTCGCGGTGGCGATGTCCGCCGTGCTGAACCTGGTGGGCGCTTTCCTCTCGGTGGAGGTCGCCAACACGATCTCCAAGGGTCTCGTCGACGAGACCGGCATCCGTCCCGAGGTCATCTTCGCCGCGTTGGTCGGCGCGATCCTCTGGAACCTGCTGACCTGGCTGGTGGGCCTGCCCTCCAGTTCCTCCCACGCCCTCATGGGCGGTCTGATCGGCGCCACCATCGCCTCGGCCGGAACGGGCGCGGTGCACGGTGACGTGCTGGTCACCAAGGTCCTGATCCCGGCGATCGCGGCGCCGATCGTGGCGGGCGTCGCCGCGATGCTGGCGACCCGGCTCTCCTACACCCTCGGCAAGAAGGCCGACGGCAAGGCCGCGGCCAAGGGCTACCGCACGGGCCAGATCGCCTCGGCCGGCCTGGTCTCCCTCGCGCACGGCACGAACGACGCGCAGAAGACGATGGGCATCATCACCCTCGCCCTGGTCGCCGGCGGCGCCGTCGCCCCCGACTCCGACCCGCCCACCTGGGTCATCCTCTCCGCGGGCCTCGCCATCGCGCTCGGCACCTACCTCGGCGGCTGGCGCATCATCCGCACCATGGGCAAGGGCCTGACCGACCTCCAGCCGCAGCAGGGCTTCGCCGCCCAGACCAGCGCGGCCACCGTCATCCTGGCCTCCTCCCATCTCGGCTTCTCCCTCTCCACCACCCACTCGGTCTCCGGTTCGGTGATGGGCGCGGGGCTGGGCCGCAAGGGCGGTGTGGTCCGCTGGTCGACGGCGACCCGCATGTTCGTGGCCTGGGGCCTGACCCTGCCGGCGGCGGCCCTGGTGGGCGCGCTCGCCGAGGCCGTGACCGGCCTGGGCTCCTGGGGCACGGCCGTCGTGGCCGTCTTCCTGATCGCCTCCAGCGCGGCCATCTGGAAGATCTCCCGGCGCGAGGTCGTCGACGCCTCGAACGTCAACGAGACCGCGGAGCCGGCGGGCGTCGTCACGACGGCGATCGCGGCCGTCACCCCGCCTCCGGCGGGCCAGATCGCCGACGACCTGACGGCCACCATCCCCTCCCCGGCCCCCGAGCCCGTGGCGGCCCCCGCCGCCCCGCCGGCCGCGACCGTCTGAGCCGGCGCGTCCGGTCCGAAGGAAGAGAAGCATCATGAAGATCGACTGGGCAGCCCTGGGCTCCGTGTTCGGCGTCAGCCTCGTGGTCACCGTGGGCCTCGTGGCCCTGTTCACCCTCGGCGTCATGGGCCTGTCGCGGCAGGAGCGCGCGACGGCGGAGGGCGGCTCGGCCACCCTCGCGGTGACGGGCGCGTACGCGTGCTTCGCGGCCTGTGCGGCGGCGGTGGCGTACGGGATCTCGCTGATCGTGGCCTGACGCGTCGGCCGTGACCTGACGCGCCATCGGACACCCAGGGGGTGCGGGACGGATCGCCGTCCCGCACCCCCTGTCCGTGTGACCCCGCCGATCGCCCGCGTGTGGGGTTCTGCACACTCTCCTCCTGCAGGTCAACAGCAAGTTGACGACCCTTCCGGGCCCGTGGTGGACTGCCCGAGCCATGTACGGCGGCAGAAGAGGAAGCCGGTGCGAATCCGGCGCGGTCCCGCCACTGTCACCGGGGTAGTAACCCCCGGGAGCCAGGAACTCTCGCCGCGGTCTCGTCGAACCAGGGCGTGGACACCCTGAGTGAGGACACATAGCCATGCTCGGCTGCCCGTCTCGCGTCGCCATCAGGTCGCTGCCCGCCCTCACGGCCGGCTGAGCCGATGGGTGCCGATCGCGTCCACGCGTACGGCGCCGCCGCCGGCCTCCTCGGCGACCTGCTCCTCGGCGATCCCCGCCGGGGACACCCGGTCGCCGCGTTCGGGCGGGCTGCGGGCGCCGTCGAGCGGCTGCTGTGGCGGGACCACCGGGGGTGGGGCGCCCTGCACGCCGTCGTCTGCGCGGGCGGCGCCGTCGCCCTGGGAGCCGTCGCCTCGCGGGCCGTGCGCGACCGTCCCGCCGCCTCCGTCGCCCTCACCGCAGCCGCCACCTGGGCGGTCGTCGGGGGCACTTCCCTCGTCCGCGAGGCCCGGCGCATCGGCCGGGCCCTGGAGGCGGGGGACGTCGAGGCCGCCCGGGAACGGCTGCCGCATCTGTGCGGGCGCGACCCGCAGGCCCTGGACGCCGACGGGATCGCCCGGGCCGTCGTGGAATCCGTCGCCGAGAACACCTCCGACGCCGTCGTCGGCGCCCTGGTGTGGGGCGCCGTGGGCGGGGTGCCGGGGCTGCTCGGGTTCCGGGCCGTCAACACCCTCGACGCGATGGTCGGACACCGGTCGCCGCGCCATCTGCGCTACGGGTGGGCCTCGGCCCGGCTCGACGACGTCGCCGGGTGGCCGGGGGCACGGCTGACCGCCGTGCTCGCCGCCGTCGCCGGAGACGATCCGCGGGGCGCGGTACGAGCCTGGCGCGCCGACGCCGGCAAGCATCCCAGCCCCAACGCGGGCCCCGTGGAAGCGTCCTTCGCGGGCGCCCTCGGGGTGCGGCTGGGCGGGACCCTGTCCTACGGCGGCCGGGTGGAGCACCGGCCCGTGCTCAACGGGGCGGCGGGGCGGCCCGTCGTCGCGCGGGACATCGAACGCGCCGCGCGGCTGTCCCGCCACGTCGGCCTGCTCGCGCTCGGCGTCACCGTCGCCGCGCGCTTCGTCGCGAAGAACGCGCGCGACACGCTGGGCGCGCGGAAGGGGCGTACGTCATGAGCGGGGGTCTCCTCGTCGCCGGCACCACCTCCGACGCCGGCAAGAGCGTCGTCACGGCCGGGATCTGCCGGTGGCTGGTGCGGCAGGGGGTGAAGGTCGCGCCGTTCAAGGCGCAGAACATGTCGCTGAACTCGTTCGTGACGCGGGAGGGCGCCGAGATCGGGCGGGCGCAGGCCATGCAGGCGCAGGCCTGCCGCATCGAGCCGACGGCGCTGATGAACCCGGTGCTGCTCAAGCCCGGCGGCGAGCAGAGCAGTCAGGTGGTGCTGCTGGGCAAGCCGGTGGGCGAGCTGAGCGCCCGCGGGTACCACGGGGGGCGGCAGCAGAAGCTCCTCGGGACCGTTCTCGACTGTCTCGCCGGATTGCGGGGCACGTATGACGCGGTGATCTGTGAGGGGGCCGGCAGTCCTGCCGAGATCAATCTGCGGCGGACGGACATCGTCAACATGGGGATCGCCCGCAATGCCGGGCTGCCCGTGCTGGTCGTGGGCGACATCGACCGCGGCGGCGTCTTCGCCTCGTTCTTCGGGACCGTGGCGCTGCTCTCCCCCGAGGACCAGGCGCTCGTCGCCGGGTTCCTCGTCAACAAGTTCCGGGGGGACGTCTCCTTGCTGGAGCCGGGCCTCGACATGCTGCACGGGCTGACCGGACGGCGGACCTACGGAGTGCTGCCGTTCCGGCACGGGCTCGGGATCGACGAGGAGGACGGGCTCCGCGTCTCGCTGCGCGGGACCGTGCGGGAGTCCAACACCGCTCCGCCCGTGGGGGAGGACGTGCTGCGGATCGCCGTCTGCGCGATCCCGCTCATGTCGAACTTCACGGACGTGGACGCGCTGGCCGCCGAACCCGGCGTCGTCGTGCGGTTCGTGGACCGGCCCGAGGAACTGGCCGACGCCGACCTCGTCGTCGTTCCGGGGACCCGGGGGACGGTCCGTGCCCTGGAGTGGCTGCGCGAACGGGGGCTGGCCGAGGCCCTCCTGCGCAGGGCCGCCGAGCAGCGGCCCGTCCTCGGCATCTGCGGAGGCTTCCAGATCCTCGGCGAGCACATCGAGGACGAGGTCGAGTCCCGGCGCGGCCGGGTGGAGGGGCTCGGAGTCCTCCCGGTCCGGGTGCGGTTCGCCCGGGAGAAGACCCTCACCCGGCCGACGGGCGAAGCCCTCGGCGAACGGGTCGAGGGGTACGAGATCCATCACGGGGTCGCCGACGTCATGGGCGGCGAGGCCTTCCTCGACGGCTGCCGGGTCGGCCAGACCTGGGGCACGCACTGGCACGGCTCGCTGGAGTCCGACGGGTTCCGGCGGGCGTTTCTGCGCGATGTGGCGGCCGCCGCGGGCCGCCGGTTCGTGCCGGCCCCCGACACCTCCTTCGCCGGGCTGCGCGAGGAGCAGCTCGACCGGCTCGGCGACCTGATCGAACAGCACGCGGACACCGACGCGCTCTGGCGGCTCATCGAGTCGGGCGCGCCGCAAGGACTGCCTTTCATTCCACCGGGAGCGCCCGCATGAGCACAGTGTTGTTGTTGTCGACCGCCGACACCGATCTGCTGGCGGCCCGGGCCGCCACGGGCGCCGACTACCGGATCGGCAACCCGACCCGGGTCGGCGTCACGGACGAGCTGCCCGCTCTCCTCGACGGCGCGGACATCGCCGTCGTACGGCTGCTCGGCGGGAAGCGGGCCTGGGAGGACGGTCTCGCCGCGCTGCGGGCGTCCGGCGTTCCGACCGTACTGCTGGGCGGCGAGACCGTGCCGGACGCCGAGCTGATGGCCGAGTCGTCAGTGCCGGCCGGGGTCGTGGCGGAGGCGCTGCGGTACCTCGTGGAGGGCGGGCCGGCCAACCTGACCGAGTTGGCGCGGTTCCTCTCCGACACCGTGCTGCTGACCGGCGAGGGGTTCGTCGAACCGCAGAAGATGCCGGAGTACGGCGTCCACGGCGAGCGGGCGTTCACCGAGGGACGGCCGACCGTCGGCGTGCTCTTCTACCGGGCCCACGAGCTGAGCGGCAACACCGCCTTCGTGGACACCCTGTGCGACGCGATCGAGGCGCGGGGCGCCAACGCCCTGCCCGTGTACTGCGGTTCGCTGCGCGGCGCGGACGCCGGGCTGTACGAGATCCTCGGCCGCTCGGACGCCGTCGTCGCCACCGTCCTGGCCGCCGGCGGCGCGCACGCCTCGCAGGCCTCGGCGGGCGGCGACGAGGAGGCGTGGGACGTCGGGGCGCTCGCCGAGCTGAACGTGCCCGTGCTGCAGGGGCTCTGCCTCACGTCGTCGCGTGCGGCCTGGGACGAGTCCGACGCGGCGCTGTCCCCCATGGACGCGGCGATGCAGGTCGCGATCCCCGAGTTCGACGGGCGGCTGGTCACCGTGCCCTTCTCCTTCAAGGAGCAGGGCCCCGACGACGTCCCCGTGTACGTCGCCGACCCCGAGCGGTCGGCGCGCGTCGCCGGGATCGCCGTCCGGCACGCGCAGTTGAGGCACAAGCCGAACGGCGACAAGAAGCTCGCGCTCGTGTTCACCGCCTACCCGACCAAGCACTCGCGGGTCGGCAACGCCGTCGGCCTGGACACGCCCGCCTCGGCCGTGCGGGTGCTGGATGCGCTGCGGGACGCCGGGTACGTGGTCGAGGGGCATCCCGACGACGGGGACGAGCTGATCCACCGGCTCATCAACGCCGGTGGCCACGACGTCGAATGGCTCACCGAGGAGCAGCTGGCCGCCGCGCCGGCCCGGGTGCCGCTGGCCGACTACCGGGCCTGGTTCGACAGGCTCGACCCGGAGCTGCGGGCCGCCATGCTGGAGGCGTGGGGCGAGCCGCCGGGCTCGCTGTACGTCGACGGGGACGACATCGTGCTCGCCTCCCTGCAGTTCGGGAACGTCGTGGTGATGATCCAGCCGCCGCGCGGGTTCGGCGAGAACCCGATCGCGATCTACCACGACCCCGACATGCCGCCGTCGCACCACTACATGGCCGCCTACCGGTGGCTGGAGGCCCCGGCGTCGGAGGGGGGCTTCGGCGCCGACGCGGTCGTGCACATGGGCAAGCACGGCACGATGGAGTGGCTGCCGGGCAAGGGACTCGGGCTGAGCGGCGGCTGCGCGCCGGACGCCGTCCTCGGCGACCTGCCGCTGATCTACCCCTTCATCGTCAACGACCCCGGCGAGGGCACCCAGGCCAAGCGGCGTGGGCACGCCACGGTCGTCGACCACCTGGTGCCGCCGATGGCGCGGGCCGACACCTACGGCGACCTGGCGAAGCTGGAGCAACTGCTCGACGAGTACGCGCTCGTCTCCGACCTCGACCCGGCGAAGGCGCCGGCCGTGCGCGCGCAGATCTGGACGCTGGTGAAGGCCGCCGAGCTCCACCACGACCTGCACGTCGACGACCAGCCGGACGACGACTCCTTCGACGAGTTCGTCATGCACATCGACGGCTATCTCTGCGAGATCAAGGACGTGCAGATCCGCGACGGGCTGCACGTCCTGGGCGGCGGGCCGGTCGGCGAACCGCGCGTCAACCTCGTACTGGCCGTGCTGCGCGCCTCGCAGGTGTGGGGCGGGAAGGCGAACGCGCTGCCGGGGCTGAGGGCGTCGTTCGCGGCCCACTTCGGGCTCGACGAGAAGGAGCTGCTGTCCGAGCCGGGGGCGCCCGTGAAGGCGCCGGTGGAGCTGACGGACCTCGTCGAGGGGCCGTCGCGGACGGCGTCCGACGCGATCGATCTGCTGGAGCAGCTGTGCCGGCGGGTCGCGGAAGGCATGGAGGCACGGGACTGGGCGGTCGCGGAGAGCCGCGCGCTGGTGCGTGACGTGCTCGGCGGCGCCGAACTGCCCGACGCCGTCGCGGTGCTGGAGTTCGCGTGCACCGAGGTGGTGCCGAGGCTCGCCCGGACGACGGACGAGATCGGGCACATCCTCAAGGCGCTGGACGGCGGTTACGTTCCGGCCGGGCCCTCCGGCTCGCCCACGCGCGGCCTGGTCAACGTGCTCCCCACCGGTCGGAACTTCTACTCCGTCGACCCCAAGGCCATCCCGTCCAGGCTGAGCTGGGAGGTCGGGCAGTCGCTCGCCGACTCCCTCGTGCAGCGGTATCTGCAGGACACGGGCGGGTATCCGAAGTCCGTCGGCCTGACGGTGTGGGGCACGTCGGCCATGCGCACGCAGGGCGACGACATCGCCGAGATCCTGGCGCTGCTGGGCTGCCGTCCCGTCTGGGACGACGCCTCGCGCCGGGTGACGGGGTTCGAGGTCGTCCCGCTCGCCGAGCTGGGCCGGCCGCGCATCGACGTCACCGTCCGTATCTCCGGCTTCTTCCGGGACGCGTTCCCGCACGTGGTCGGGCTGATCGACGACGCGGTGCGGGCGGTGGCCGAGCTGGACGAGCCGGCCGAGTCCAACTTCGTGCGCGCCCACGTGGACGAGGACACGGCCGCGCACGGGGACCGGCGGCGCGCGAGCGCCCGCGTCTTCGGCTCCAAGCCGGGGGCGTACGGGGCCGGTCTGCTGCCGCTGATCGACGCCCGCAACTGGCGCTCCGACGCCGACCTCGCCGAGGTGTACGCCGTCTGGGGCGGGTACGCCTACGGGCGCGGGCTCGACGGCCGGGCGGCGCGCGGGGACATGGAGACGGCGTTCAAGCGGATCGCAGTCGCCGCGAAGAACGTGGACACCCGCGAGCACGACCTCGTCGACGCCGACGACTACTTCCAGTACCACGGCGGCATGGTCGCGATGGTGCGCCACCTGACGGGCGCCAACCCCGAGGCGTACGTCGGCGACAGCGCCGTGCCCGACCAGGTGCGGACCCGCACCCTGGGCGAGGAGACGCACCGCGTGTTCCGCGCCCGGGTGGTCAACCCGCGCTGGATGGCGGCGATGCGGCGGCACGGCTACAAGGGCGCCTTCGAGATGGCGGCGACCGTGGACTACCTGTTCGGCTACGACGCCACGGCCGGGGTCGTCGACGACTGGATGTACGAGAAGCTCAGCGCGGAGTACGTGTTCGACGCGGACAACCGGGACTTCATGAAGAAGTCCAACCCGTGGGCGCTGCGCGGGATCACGGAGCGACTCCTGGAGGCCGCCGAACGCGGCCTGTGGGCGGAGCCGGACGCCGACACGATCGAGCGGCTGCGCGCCACCTACCTGGAGCTGGAAGGCGACCTGGAGGACGACCAGAAGTGAGCACTCCTTTCCCGTTCACGGCCGTGGTCGGCCAGGACGACCTGCGGCTCGCACTGCTGCTGAACGCCGTGTCGCCGGCGGTGGGCGGCGTGCTGGTCCGCGGCGAGAAGGGCACCGCCAAGTCGACGGCCGTGCGCGCCCTGTCGGCGCTCATGCCCACGCTGGACGTGGTCTCCGGCTGCCGGTTCTCCTGCGACCCCGACTCCCCCGACCCCGCCTGCCCGGACGGCCCGCACGAGCCGGGGGCGTTCGAGACCCGGCCGGCGCGGATGGTCGAACTGCCGGTGGGCGCCTCGGAGGACCGGCTGGTCGGCGCCCTCGACATCGAGCGGGCGCTGGCCGAGGGCGTCAAGGCGTTCGAGCCGGGGCTGCTCGCCGCGGCACACCGCGGGATCCTCTACGTCGACGAGGTCAACCTCCTGCACGACCACCTGGTCGACCTGCTGCTGGACGCGGCGGCGATGGGCGCCTCGTACGTCGAGCGCGAGGGCGTCTCGGTGCGTCATGCCGCACGGTTCCTGCTCGTCGGGACGATGAACCCCGAAGAGGGCGAACTGCGGCCGCAGTTGCTGGACAGGTTCGGGCTGACGGTGGAGGTGGCCGCCTCGCGCGAGCCCGACCAGCGGGTGGAGGTCGTGCGGCGCCGGCTCGCCTACGACGACGATCCCGACGGGTTCGCCGAGCGGTGGGCGCAGGAGGAGGCCGACGTGCGCGGGCGGATCGTGGCCGCGCGCAAGCTGCTGCCGTCGGTGCGGCTGGGCGACGGGGCGCTGCGGCAGATCGCGGCGACGTGCGCGGCGTTCGAGGTGGACGGCATGCGGGCCGACATCGTGATGGCGCGCACGGCGACCGCGCTGGCGGCCTGGGCGGGGCGGACGGACGTCCTCGCGGAGGACGTGCGCCAGGCCGCGCTGCTGGCGCTGCCGCACCGGCGGCGCCGCAACCCCTTCGACGCGCCCGGTCTCGACGAGGACAAGCTCGACGAGACGCTGGAGGAGTTCTCCGGGGAGGGCGACGAGGACCAGGATCCCGACCCGGACGGACCCGGCGGCGGGGGCGGCGGGCAGCCGCCGTCGGAGCCGGACGGCCCGCAGGGCGGTGACACCGGCGCGCGTCCCGAGGCCGGCGAGGGCGGCGAACCGGAGCCTTCGGGCGCCGGCGCCGGTGAGCAGCAGGCCGTGCGGGCCGCCGAGCCGTTCCGTACGAAGGTGCTGAGCGTGCCGGGGCTCGGCGAGGGGGCCGCCGGACGGCGCTCGCGGGCCAGGACCGAGCACGGGCGGACGACGGGGGCGCGCCGGCCCCGGGGCGCGCTGACCAAGCTGCACCTGGCGGCGACGGTGCAGGCGGCCGCACCGCACCAGCGGGCGCGGGGACGGTCCGGGCCGGGACTGGTGGTGCGGCGGGACGATCTGCGGCAGGCGACCCGGGAGGGGCGGGAGGGCAATCTCGTGCTGTTCGTCGTCGACGCCTCCGGGTCGATGGCGGCGCGGCAGCGGATGAGCGCCGTGAAGGGCGCCGTGCTGTCGCTGCTCCTCGACGCGTACCAGCGGCGGGACAAGGTGGGGCTGGTGACGTTCCGGGGGTCCGCCGCCGATGTGGCGTTGCCTCCGACGTCGTCCGTGGACGCGGCGGCGGCCCGGCTGGAGTCGCTGCCGACCGGCGGGCGGACGCCGCTGGCCGCAGGGCTGCTCAAGGCGCACGACGTGCTTCGGGGGGAGCGGCTGCGGGATCCGGCGCGGCGGGCACTGGTCGTCGTCGTGACCGACGGACGCGCCACCGGCGGGCCGGAGCCCGTGGCGCTGGCCGGACGGGCGGCTCGGCTGTTCGCGGCCGGGGACGTCGCGTCCGTGGTCGTGGACTGCGAGTCGGGTCCGGTGCGGCTGGGGCTGGCCGGACAGCTGGCGGGCGAACTGGGAGGTACGGCGGTGACCCTCGACGAGTTGCGGGCGGACTCGATCGCCGGGCTGGTGAAGGACGTGCAGAGGAGGGCCGCGTAATGCCGCAGGGACAGCCGAGTGTGGTGCCGGACGACGGACTGACGACGCGTCAGCGCCGCAACCGGCCGCTGGTCGTCGTGCACACCGGGATCGGGAAGGGCAAGTCCACCGCCGCGTTCGGGCTCGCGCTGCGCGCCTGGAACCAGGGGTGGCCCATCGGGGTGTTCCAGTTCGTCAAGTCCGCCAAGTGGAAGGTCGGCGAGGAGAACGCGCTGCGTGTGCTGGGCGCCAGCGGCGAGGGCGGGTCCGTCGACTGGCACAAGATGGGCGAGGGGTGGTCCTGGGTCCAGCGGGACGCCCAGATGGACAACGAGGAGAAGGCCCGCGAGGGCTGGGAGCAGGTCAAGCGGGACCTGGCGGCCGAGACGTACCGGCTCTACGTGCTCGACGAGTTCGCGTACCCGATGCACTGGGGCTGGATCGACACGGACGAGGTCGTCGACGTGCTGCGCGACCGGCCGGGCACCCAGCATGTCGTGATCACCGGGCGGAACGCGCCCGGGAAACTGGTGGACTTCGCGGACCTGGTGACCGACATGTCCAAGGTCAAGCATCCGATGGACGCGGGGCAGAAGGGCCAGAGAGGCATCGAGTGGTGACGCCGTGCTGACCTCCCCGTCCCCGTCCTCCGTCCCCCGGCTGGTCGTCGCCGCGCCCTCCTCGGGCAGCGGCAAGACGACCGTCGCCACGGGGCTGATGGCCGCGCTCACCGCGCGGGGGCTCGCCGTGTCCCCGCACAAGGTCGGGCCGGACTACATCGACCCCGGGTACCACGCGCTCGCCACCGGGCGGGTGGGACGCAACCTCGACGCGTACCTGTGCGGGCCGGAGCTGATCGGCCCGCTGTTCGCGCACGGCGCGTCCGGCTGTGACGTGGCCGTCGTCGAGGGCGTGATGGGGATGTACGACGGGGCCGCCGGGGAGGGGGAGCTGGCGTCGACCGCCCAGGTGGCGAAGCTGCTGCGGGCTCCGGTCGTCCTCGTGGTCGACGCGTCGTCGCAGTCGCGTTCCGTGGCCGCGCTCGTGCACGGCTTCGCCTCCTGGGACCCACAGGTGCGGATCGGGGGCGTGATCCTCAACAAGGTCGCTTCCGACCGGCACGAGGAGCTTCTGCGGGACGCTTTGGACTCGGCGGGGGTGCCGGTGCTGGGCGCCCTGCGGCGGGCCCCCCAGGTGGACACGCCCTCTCGGCACCTCGGGCTGGTGCCGGTCGCCGAACGGCGGGCGCCGGCGGTGGAGGCGGTCGCCGCCATGGCCGCGCAGGTCGCGCACGGGTGCGACCTCGAGGCGTTGCTCGCGTTGGCGCGAAGCGCGGGGGCGCTGTCCTGCGCGCCCTGGGACGCGGCCGGGCCTCGTCCCGGAACGCCGGACGGGCCGGGTGAGAACGGCTCTGCCGGCGAGGTGCGGGTGGCCGTCGCCGGTGGGGCGGCGTTCACCTTCTCCTATGCGGAGCACACGGAACTGCTGACCGCCGCCGGGGCCGAGGTCGTCGTCTTCGACCCGCTGCGGGACGAATCCCTCCCGGAGGGCACCGCCGGGCTCGTCATCGGGGGCGGGTTCCCCGAGGTGTACGCCGCCGAGCTGTCCGCCAACGAGCCGCTGAGGAAGAGCGTCGCCGCCCTCGCGGAGCGCGGCGCCCCGGTCGCCGCCGAGTGCGCCGGGCTGCTGTACCTGTGCCGGGAGCTGGACGGGCAGCCGATGTGCGGGGTGCTCGACGCGACCGCCCGCATGTCCGAGCGGCTCACCCTCGGGTACCGGGACGCCGTCGCCGTGAGCGACAGCGTGCTGGCCGTCGCGGGGACGCGGATGCGCGGGCACGAGTTCCACCGGACCGTCGTGGAGCCGGGCTCGGGGGCGGTTGCGGCCTGGGGGGTGCGGACCCCGCGGCGGCGGGTCGAAGGTTTCGTGGAGCGCGGTGTGCACGCGAGTTATCTGCACACGCACTGGGCGGCCGAGCCCGGTGTGGCCCGTCGGTTCGTGGAGAGGTGCCGGACGTCATGAGCAGCAGGCTGGTCGGAGTCGGGGTGGGCCCCGGGGACCCGGAGCTGGTGACCGTGAAGGGCGTCAACGCGCTGCGGGCCGCCGAGGTCGTCGTCGTGCCCGTGATGGACACCGGTGAGCGGGGGCGGGCGGAGGCCACCGTTCTGCACTACGCGCCGCAGGACAAGATCGTCCGGGTCGTGTTCGCGCTCAACGAGCGGATCGACCGGGCGCGGCGCGAGGCCGCCTGGGACGCCGCCGGGGAGCGGGTCGCCGAGCTGCTGCGGCGGCACGGTTCGGTCGCCTTCGCGACCATCGGCGATCCCAACGTGTACTCCACGTTCACCTATCTCGCGCAGACCATCGTGGAGTCGGTGCCGGGCGTCGTGATCGAGACCGTCCCGGGCATCACCGCCATGCAGGATCTCGCGGCGCGGTCCGGCGCCGTGCTCACCGAGGGCACCGAGCCGTTGACGCTGGTGCCGGTGACGGCGGGTTCGGCCGTGCTGAAGGACGCGCTCGCCGGCCCGGGGACGGTCGTCGCCTACAAGTTCGGGCGGCAGGCCGCCGAGGTCGCCGAGGCGCTGCGGGAGACCGGGCGGATCGGGGACGCGGTGTGGGGGTCGGCGCTCGGGCTGGAGCAGGAGTCCATCCGGCCCGCCGACGAGCTGGACGGCGAACCGCTGCCGTACCTGTCCACGCTGATCGCGCCCGCGCGGCGCGAGGGCGGCCGGGGCGGCAAGCTGTGAGTGCGCCCGCGTCCGGGTCACGCGGCCAGACCCACCACCAGCCAGATGAAGGCCGCGCCCGCGATCGTGCACAGCACGGTCGAGCGGGCGGGGTGTTCGTGGTGGGCCTCGGGAAGGATCTCGGCGGCCGCCAGGTACAGCAGGGCGCCGCCGAAGAAGCCGAGGTAGCCCCCGAGCAGCTGGGCGGGGATGGCGATCAAGGACGTGCAGGCCGCGCCGGCCACCGGTGCCGCCGCGTCCGCGAACAGCATGGCCAGCGCCTTGCGGCGGGCGTTTCCGTACACGCTCGTGATCGTGTACGTGTTGAAGCCGTCGGCGAAGTCGTGGGCGATGACCGCCAGGGCCACGGACACGCCCATGCCGCCGTCGACCTGGAAGGCCGCGCCGATGGCCACGCCGTCCATGGCGCTGTGGCCGACCATGGCCGCGGCCGCCGTCAGGCCCACCTGCGGGGCCCGGCCGTCGTGCTCCTCGGCGCCGTGCGCGGCCTGACGCACCGCCAGCAGCCGTTCCACCAGATGGGCCAGCAGAAAGCCGGCGACGAAGAGCAGCAGCGCGGCCGGGACGCCGAAGACCTCCGTGCCCGCCGCCTCCAGAGCCTCCGGCAGCAGGTCCAGGCCGACCACGCCCAGCATCAGGCCGCCGGCCAGGCCCAGCACCAGGTGGCGGCGGTCGGTCACGCGTTGTGCCGTCCAGCCGCCGGCGAGCGTCATGAGGAACGCGCCGAGCGCGACGAAGACCGCCATACGCCCTTGCTATCCGATCAACCCCCGATCGCGCACATCCGCGCCGCTCGCCGACCCCGGTAAAGCACGTACGAAGCCCGTTATGAGAGGACCCGAACCCATGGCCGATGCCCCCACCGGCAAGGTGACCTTCGTCGGCGCCGGCCCCGGCGCCGCCGACCTGCTGACGTTCCGCGCCGCGCGTGCCATCGCCGAGGCCGACGTCGTGATCTGGGCCGCGAGCCTGGTCCAGGCGGAGGTCCTCGAACACGCGCGTGAGGGGGCGGAGATCCTCGACTCGGCGACGATGTCCCTGGAGGACGTGGTGGCCGTCTACGAGCGGGCGCGCGCCGAGGGCCTGAAGGTCGCCCGCATCCACTCCGGGGACCCCGCCCTGTGGGGCGGCACGCAGGAGCAGCTCGACCGGTGCGAGGAGATCGGCGTCGAGACCGAGATCGTGCCCGGCGTCTCCTCCTTCTCGGCCGTCGCCGCGCTGGCCCGTCGCGAGCTGACGATCCCCGAGGTCGCGCAGTCCGTCGTCCTGACCCGCCTCGGCGGCGGCAAGACGCCGATGCCGCCCGGCGAGGAGGTACGCGAGTTCGCCAAGCACGGCACCACCATGGCGGTCTTCCTGTCGGCCGCGCGCAGTGGGCAGCTCGTGCGGGAGCTGCTGGAGGGCGGGTATCCGACCTCGACCCCGGTCGTCGTCGCCTACCAGGCGACCTGGCCGGAGGAACTGGTCGTGAAGTGCACGATCGAGACGCTGGAGGAGACGGTCAAGGAGCACAAGCTCTGGAAGCACACCCTCTTCCTGGTCGGTCCGGCCCTCGACGCGCACGGAACCCGCTCGCACCTGTACCACCCCGGTCACTTCCACGGCTATCGCAAGGCCGACCCGGAGGCCCGCCGGGCGCTGCGGACGCGGGGTGCGAGTACGTGAGCCGTCTGATCACGGTGGTCGGCACGGGGACGGGCGCGCCGCCTCCCCCCGACGTGCTGGCCGGGGCCGAGCTCGTCGTGGGAGGGCGGCGGCATCTGGACGCCGTGGCACTGCCCGCGACCGTCGAGCGGATCGTGCTCGGTCCGCTGGCGCCGGCCCTGGACGCCGTGGAGGCGTACGTCGGCAAGGAGCGTCGCGTGGTGGTGCTGGCCTCGGGCGACCCCGGGTTCTTCGGGATCGTGCGGGCGCTGGCCGAGCGGTTCGGGCCGCGTCGGCTGGACGTCCGGCCCGGTGTCTCCTCGGTGGCGGCCGCCTTCGCGCGGATCGGGCTGACCTGGGACGACGCCGTGGTCGTCAGCGCGCACGGGCGCAATGCGCGGACGGCCGTCAACATGTGCCGGGCGTACCCGAAGACGGCCGTGCTGACCGGGCCGGGCGCCGGTCCCGCCGAGCTGGGCGCCGCGCTCGCCCGCAGCGCGCCCGACCGGACGCTGGTCGTGGCCCGCGCGCTGGGCGAACCGGGGCGCGAGAGCGTGGAGCGGGTCTCGCCCGCGGAGGCCGCCGGACGCGACTGGGGGACGGCCGTGAGCGTCGTGCTGTGCCTGGACGAGACGCGGGCGCTGGGCCCCGTGCGGACCGTCGCCGGGCCGCAGGCCGGTCCCGCCGGATGGGCGCTGGCCGAGGACGACTTCGCGCACCGCGACTCGATGATCACCAAGTTCGAGGTGCGGGCGCTGGCCCTGGCCCGGCTCGGGCCGCGCCCCGGCGACCTGGTCTGGGACGTGGGCTCCGGGTCGGGATCCGTGGCCGTGGAGTGCGCGCGGCTCGGGGCCGCCGTCAGCGCGGTCGAGAAGGCGGCGGACGGGGTGGCACGCATCCGCGCCAACGCCCGCGCCCACGGCGTCGACGTGCAGGTCGTCCATGGCGCGGCGCCCGACGTGCTGGCCGGGCTCGACGACCCCGACGCGGTGTTCGTCGGCGGCGGGGGGCGCGAGCTGCCCGGCATCGTCGACGTGTGCGCCCGGCGGGCCCGCCGGGCCGTCGTCGTCGCGGTGGCCGCGCTCGACCGGGTGCCCGCGGTGCGCGCCGCGCTCGACGGCGCCGGGTTCGACTCCGGCGGGGTGCTGCTGCAGTCCTCGCGGCTGGCGCCGCTGCCGGGGAACGTGACCCGGCTGGCGGCGACCAATCCGGTTTTCCTGCTGTGGGGTGTCCGGCCTCAAGCGTTCACTGATGAAGGAGTTGCCCTGTGATCGGCCTCATTTCCGCCACCGCGGCGGGGGCGGCGGCACGCGACCGGCTGGCCGCGGCGTGGCCGGACCGCACGCGCGTGTACGAGGGTCCCGTCGGGGACGCCGTACGGGCCGCGTTCGCGGAGTGCGAGCAGCTCGTGTGCTTTCTGGCGACCGGGGCCGTCGTACGGCTCGTGGCGCCGCTGCTGGGGGACAAGAAGACCGACCCGGGTGTGGTGTGCGTCGACGAGGCCGGGCGGTTCGCCGTCTCGCTGGTCGGCGGGCACGGTGGCGGCGCCAACGAACTCGCCGTGCGGGTGGGCGGGTTGCTGGGCGCCGAGCCCGTGGTGACCACGGCGACGGACGCCGTCGGCGTTCCCGGCCTGGACACGCTCGGTCTCCCCGTCGAGGGCGACGTCGCCGGTGTGACGCGGGCCCTGCTGGACGGAGAGCCGGTCGCACTGGAGGTGGAGACGGCGTGGCCGCTGCCGCCGCTGCCGTTCGCGGCGCGGGGCCGCACGCAGGACGCTCCTGTCGTCCGGCTGACGGACCGCGCGGCCGAACCCGCCGACGGTGAGGTGCTGTTGCGTCCGCCCTCCCTCGTCGTCGGCGTCGGCGCGTCCCGGGGCGTCCCGGTCGACGAGGTGCTCGGCCTGGTCGAGGACGCGTTGCGGGACGCGGGACTGTCCGCGCGCAGCCTCGCCGAGCTCGCCACCGTGGACGCCAAGCGCGACGAGCCCGGCATCGTCGAGGCGGCCGCCCGGCTCGGGGTGCCCGTGGTGACGTACCGCGCCGAGGAGCTGGCGAAGGTCGAGGTGCCCAACCCCTCCGACGCCCCCCTCACCGCCGTCGGCACCCCGTCCGTCGCCGAGGCCTCCGCACTCGCCCGCGGCGGTGAACTCCTCGTCCCCAAGCGGAAGTCGGCGCGGGCGGACGGGCACGCCTCGATGGCCACCTGTGCCGTCGTACGGCGCCCCGCGCGCGGGCGGCTCGCGGTCGTCGGGCTCGGTCCCGGCGCCCGCGACCTGCTCACCCCGCGCGCCACGGCCGAGCTGCGGCGGGCCTCGGTGCTCGTCGGGCTCGACCAGTACGTCGACCAGATCCGCGACCTGCTGCGGCCGGGCACCCGGATCCTGGAGTCGGGTCTGGGCGCCGAGGAGGAGCGCGCCCGCACGGCCGTCGAGGAGGCCCGGCGCGGGCAGGCCGTCGCGCTGATCGGCAGCGGGGACGCGGGCGTGTACGCCATGGCGTCGCCGGCGCTCGCCGAGGCGTCCGACGACATCGACGTGGTCGGGGTGCCGGGCGTGACGGCCGCGCTGGCGGCCGGCGCGATCCTCGGTGCGCCGCTCGGCCACGACCATGTGTCGATCAGCCTGTCCGACCTGCACACGCCGTGGGAGGTCATCGAGCGGCGGGTGCGGGCCGCGGCGGAGGCCGACATCGTGGTCACGTTCTACAACCCCCGCTCCCGGGGCCGCGACTGGCAGCTGCCCAAGGCGCTGTCGATCCTCGCCGAGCACCGGGAGCCGACGACGCCGGTGGGCGTCGTGCGCAACGCGTCCCGGCCCGACGGAACCAGCCGGCTGACCACGCTGGCCGAGCTCGACCCGGCATGGGTCGACATGATGACGGTCGTGACCGTGGGCAACACGGCGACCCGCGACATCGCGGGTCGCATGGTCACGCCCCGCGGCTACCGCTGGCAGGAAGCCTCCCCGGGGGAGGTCCGGTGAGGCGCACGCCCGGCGCCGGCCCGGCGCACGACACCCCGCCGCACCCATCCGTGACAGACACCGAGGAGAAACAGTGACCACCCCGCCGCCCGCCCTGCTCATCGCCGGCCACGGCACCCGGGACGAGGCCGGAGCCGAGGCGTTCCGGGACTTCGTACGGGAGCTGGGCCGCCGCCATCCCGAACTGCCCGTCGCGGGCGGCTTCATCGAGCTGTCCCCGCCGCCGCTGGGCGAGGCGGTGACGGAGCTGGTGGAGCGCGGCGTGCGCCGCTTCGCCGCCGTCCCGCTGATGCTGGTGTCCGCCGGTCACGCCAAGGGCGACATCCCGGCCGCCCTGTCCCGCGAGAAGGAGCGCCACCCGGGGATCTCGTACACGTACGGGCGTCCGCTGGGCCCGCACCCGGCCCTGCTGAGGGTGCTGGAGCGACGGCTGGCCGAGGCGCTGGGCGCGGCGGGGCGGACCCCCGAGGACCTGGCCGACGTGACCGTGCTGCTGGTCGGGCGCGGGTCGACGGACCCGGACGCGAACGCCGAGGTGTACAAGGCGGCGCGGCTGTTGTGGGAGGGACGCGGCTACGCGGGCGTGGAGACGGCGTTCGTGTCGCTGGCCGCGCCGGACGTGCCGAGCGGGCTCGACCGGTGCGTGAAGCTGGGCGCGCGGCGGATCGTCGTCCTGCCGTACTTCCTGTTCACCGGGATCCTGCCGGACCGGGTGCGGCAGCAGACCGAGGGGTGGGCGGCCGCGCACCCGGAGGTCGAGGTGCGCTCGGCGGACGTCATCGGTCCCGAGCCGGAGCTGCTCGACCTGGTGATGGAGCGGTACGCGGAGGCCGTCAAGGGAGACCTGCGGATGAACTGCGACTCGTGCGTGTACCGGATCGCGCTGCCGGGGTTCGAGGACAAGGTGGGGCTGCCCCAGCAGCCGCACTTCCACCCGGACGACGACGGACATCACCACGACGGGCATCACCACGGGCACTCGCACTCCCATGCGCACTGAGGAGCACGCCGACGGGCACGACCTGCGCCACCACGGGGACGCCGAGGTGCGCGGCGACGGTTCGGCGCTCGTCGACCTCGCCGTGAACGTCCGCGCGGACACGCCCCCGCGCTGGCTGCGCGAGCGCATCGCCGCCTCGCTCGGCGGCCTCGCGGCGTACCCGGACGGGCGGGCCGCGCGGGCGGCGGTCGCGGCGCGGCACGGGCTGCCCGTGGAGCGCGTGCTGCTGACGGCGGGTGCGGCGGAGGCGTTCGTGCTGCTGGCGCGCGCCCTGAAGGTCCGGCGGCCGGTCGTGGTGCACCCGCAGTTCACCGAGCCGGAGGCGGCGCTGCTGGACGCCGGGCACAGCGTGGGCCGGGTGCTGCTGCGGGAGGAGGACGGCTTCCAACTGGATCCCGCGGCCGTCCCCGAGGACGCCGACCTGGTGGTGATCGGCAATCCGACGAACCCGACCTCGGTGCTGCATCCGGCGCGGACGGTCCGGCGGCTGGCCCGGGCCGGGCGGACGCTGGTGGTCGACGAGGCGTTCATGGACGCGGTGCCGGGCGAGCGGGAGGCGCTCGCCGGGGCGACGGACGTGCCCGGTCTCGTCGTGCTGCGCAGCCTGACGAAGACCTGGGGACTGGCGGGGCTGCGGATCGGGTACGTCCTCGCCGAGCCGGAGACGATCGCCGAGCTGGAGCGGGCACAGCCGCTCTGGCCGGTGTCCTCGCCGGCCCTGGCGGCGGCGGAGGCGTGCATGGGGGCGCAGGCGCTGGCGGAGGCGGCGCACGCGGCGCACCGGGTCGCCGCGGACCGGGCGCATCTCGTCGCCGGTCTGGAGGAGTTCGCCTGCGACGGGCTGCGGGTCGTGGGGCCCGCGGACGGCCCCTTCGTCCTCGTCCGGCTGCCCCGGGCCGCCGCCGTCCGCCGACGGCTGCGCACCCTTGGCTTCGCGGTCCGGCGCGGGGACACTTTCCCCGGGCTGGACGAGGAGTGGCTGCGGCTGGCGGTACGGGACCGGCCGACGGTGAACCGTTTCCTCCAGGCCCTGGACCAGGCCCTGGCGCTGACCCGGGAGTAAGGGGGACCGGGTCGGGGACAGCCCGGGGACCGACCGCCGACCCGGCCCCGACCCGGACGGGGGCCGGCCGCCGACCCGGACGGGGACCACGCAGGGACCGGACGCCGACCCAGCCCCCGACCCGGACGGGGACCACGCGCGGACCCGCCGCCGCCCCGGACGGGGACCACACAGGGACCGGACGCCGACCCGGACGGGGACCACGCAGGGACCGGACGCCGACCCGGACGGGGACCACGCAGGGACCGGACGCCGACCCGGACGGGGACCACGCGCGGACCCGCCGCCGCCCCGGACGGGGACCGCGTAGGGGCCGGCCGCCGACCAGAGCGGGGGAGGACGGGGACCGGACGCCGACCCGGGCGAGGACAGAACGAGGACCGGGCCGCCGACCGGGGCAGGGACCTGCGCGCGGACCGGGTCGGGGACGGAACGGGGGCCGCGCGGGGACCGGGCACGGCCCGCCGGGGGACGTCCGGGGGCCGTGCCCTCATCCCGCCCCGTCAGCCGCGGCGGCGGGCCAGAGCCACCGCTCCCCCACCCGCGAGCAGCAGCGCCACGGCGCCGCCCGCGACGTACGGGGTCGCCGTACCCCCGCCGGTCTGCGCCAGGTCCGCCCGGGCGGGCGCGCCCTGGGCCCTGACGTCGCCGGCCGGGGCCGCGGCGCTCGGCCCGGAGGCCTGCTCCTGACCCTGACCCTGACCCTGGTCCTGGTCCTTCTGTCGGTCCTCGTTCTGTTCCGGACCCTGGTGTTCCGGCTGCCGCGCCGCGGGCGTCTCGCAGGTCGCCCTCGCCAGGGTCAGGGTGCCCGTGACCTCGGCGACGCCCAGCTTCAACGGGTTGACGGAGACGGTGAGTTCGAGGGCGGTGGCGGCGGCCGTGCGGGTGGTCGTCGCCCGCCGGGAGAGGTCCAGACGGACCTCTCCCACGCCCGGGACCTTCACGTCGGTCGTGCCGCCCGTGCTGACCGACACCTTCTTGCCCAGGACCGTCAGCGAGCCGAGCAGGTTGGAGACGGCGACCGGCGCCCTGCCGGCCTCGCAGGTCGCCTTCGAGGTGACCGTGCCGACCTCCACGAGGGAGAGCAGCGGGAGGCCGGGGACGTGCACCCTGGCGTGGGCGAGGCGGGTGGACGCCTCGGCCTTCGTGCCGTCGGCCGTCGCCTTCGCCTCGGCGACGTCCGCGCGCAGGACGCTGAAGGGCTTTCCGCCGTCGACGCCGTCCAGCTCGGCCGTCAGCGCGGTCTTCTCGGCGCTTCGCGGCGCGTGCACCTCGTTGAGGGAGACGGCTAGCGGGACCTCGGCGGTCTTGCCGAGCAGGGCCACGTCGAGGCCGGTGCGCAGGACGGACGCGCTCGCGCGGGCCCGGCCGTCGGTCGCGTGGGCGGCGCCCGCGCCGGCCAGGGCCGCGGGACCCGCGGCCAGGGCCGTGGCCGCCACGACGACGGCGACGCGACGGGCGCGTGCGGGCATGCGGAAGGTGTTGCCGTTCAAGGGTGGGACCCCCAGAAGAGACGCTTCGGGACCCCGCAAGAATCGCGTACGAAGGGTGAACGGTCAGCAGGCTGACGCGAGTTCACCCCTTCGTGGATTTTCCGTGCACGTCTTCGAATCCACCGGCACGTGCGTTCCCCTGGTCCTCCCGCGCACCACCGTCCTCAGCTCACCACCACCCCGTCCAGCACCACCCGGCGCGGCGCCGCCAGCACCCGTACGTCCGCGCGCGGGTCCGTCTCGTAGACCACCAGATCCGCCGGAGCGCCCTCGTCCAGACCGGGGCGTCCGAGCCACTCGCGTGCGCCCCAACTCGCCGCCGAGAGCGCCTTGCGCGGCGGGATGCCCGCCGTGACCAGTTCCGCGACCTCCGCGGCCACCAGACCGTGCGGCAGTGTGCCGCCGGCGTCCGTGCCGACGAAGACCGCGATGCCGGCGTCGTGGGCGTCGCGCACGGTGTCGTAACGGCGTTCGTGAAGCCGGCGCATATGGGCCGACCAGCGGGGGAACTTGGCCTCGCCGCCGGCGGCGAGGTCCGGGAATGTCGCGATGTTCACGAGGGTCGGGACGATCGCCACGCCGCGTTCGACGAACAGCGGGATCAGTTCCTGGGTGAGGCCCGTGGCGTGCTCGATGCAGTCGATGCCGGACTCGACCAGGTCGCGCAGCGAGTTCTCGGCGAAGCAGTGGGCGGTGACCCGCGCGCCCAGCCGGTGGGCCTCCGCGATGGCCGCCTCGGCCGCCTCCCGCGGCCAGCTGGGGGCGAGGTCGCCCGCCTCGCGGTCGATCCAGTCGCCGACCAGCTTGACCCAGCCGTCGCCGCGCCGGGCCTCCCGCGCGACGTGGGCGACCAGGCCGTCGGGCTCGGTCTCGTGGGCGTAGCCGCGGATGTAGCGGCGGGTGCGGGCGATGTGCCGGCCCGCGCGGATGATCTTCGGGAGGTCCGCGCGGTCGTCGACCCACCGGGTGTCCGAGGGCGAGCCGGCGTCCCGGATCAACAGGGCGCCCGCCTCGCGGTCGGTCAGCGCCTGTTTCTCGGCGACGTCCGGCTCGACCGGCCCGTGCGCGCCGAGGCCGACATGGCAGTGGGCGTCGACGAGGCCGGGCAGCGCCCAGCCCTCGACCACGCGCACGTCGCGGGCGCCGGCGGGACGGTCGTAGGAGATCCGGCCGCCGACGACCCACAGCTCGTCGCGGACGTCGTCGGGTCCGGTCAGGACCCGGCCCTTCACGTGCAGCACCGGGTGATCGCTCATGTACGGCACTGTAGTGAGGCTACTTTCCGGGGCCGCCCACCTGGTCGGACCTCTCCTCCTCCACCTCGGCCATCGCCGGGTCGAGGAGGCGGGAGAGGAAGTGGCGGGTGCGCTCGTGGGCGGGGGCGCCGATGACCCGGGCGGGGGCGCCGTCCTCGACGATCACGCCGCCGTCCATGAAGACGACCCGGTCGGCGACCTCGCGCGCGAAGGTCATCTCGTGGGTGACGACCATCATCGTCATGCCCTCGTCGGCCAGCATGCGCATGACGGCCAGGACGTCGCCCACCAGTTCCGGGTCGAGCGCCGACGTCGGCTCGTCGAAGAGCATCACCTCGGGCCCCATGGCCAGGGCGCGGGCGATGGCGACCCGCTGCTGCTGGCCGCCGGAGAGGGAGGCGGGGTAGGCGGTCGCCTTCTCCGACAGGCCCACGCGTTCCAGGTTCTCGGCGGCCACCTTCGCCGCCTCCGCCTTGCCGCGCCCGAGCACCCGGCGCTGCGGCAGCGTGAGGTTCTCGGTCACGGACAGGTGCGGGAAGAGGTTGAACTGCTGGAAGACCATGCCGATACGACGTCGTACGGCGTCGATGTCGACGTCGGGGTCGGTCAGTTCGGTGCCGCCGACGAAGACCTGTCCCCCGGTCGGCTCCTCCAGCAGGTTCACGCAGCGCAGCAGCGTCGACTTGCCGGAGCCGGACGGCCCGATGACACAGACGACCTCGCCCCGGCCGACTTCCAGGTCGATGCCCCGCAGCACCTGGTTGTCGCCGAACGACTTGTGCAGGCCGCGTACTTCGATCTCGGGTCGGCTCATTTCACGGCCTCCTGGGCCTTCGCCTCCATACGGCGCACGACGAAGCCGAGCGGGATGGTCACCAGCAGGTAGCACAGGCCGGCGACCAGGATCGGCGTGGAGTTGGCGGTGGTGCTGGCCAGGTCACGGCCGTACTTGGACAGTTCACGCTCCTCCAGTGTCACTCCGAGGAGCAGCACCAGGGACGAGTCCTTGAAGAGCATGATGAGCTCGTTGGTGAGCGGCGGGAGGATGATCCGGAAGGCCTGCGGGATGATGACCGAGACCATCGCGCGCGCGGGCGAGAACCCCAGCGAGCGCGCGGCCTCCATCTGCCCCTTGGGCACGGCCTGGATGCCCGCGCGGAACGTCTCCGCCATGTACGCGGCGCCGATCAGCCCGAGCCCGAGGGCCGCCTTGCCGTAGGTGCCGCCGACGATCTCCGTGCCGGGGAAGGCCAGCGGCACGGCCACACCGATGAAGACGAAGATCAGCAGGGCGGGCAGGCCGCGGAAGATCTCGATGTAGACGCCGGCCAGCCAGCGGTAGGGCCCCACCGAGGACAGCCGCATCAGCGCGACGACCAGACCGAGCACCAGGCCGAGGACGAAGCCGGACACCGTGTACAGCACGGTGTTCTTCAACGCGAGCGTGATGACGTCCGGGAACATCTGCCGCGCGATGTCCCACTGGGCGAACTGGTTCTTCAGCCGTCCCCAGTCGGCCGTGACCGCGAACACGATCACGGCGGCGACGAAGACGACGTACTGCGCGCCCCGCGAGAGGCTGCGCTTCTGCCGCCGCGTCAGGCCCTTCTTCTTCGGCTGGAGGGGTACGTCCGTGTCGGCCATGGGGTCAGGACGCCGGGGCGGAGGCGGACGGGGAGGCGACCGACTCGTCGTAGGGGCCGATCCACTTCTCGTACAGCTTCTTGTAGGTGCCGTCGGCCTTCGCGTCGGCGAGCGCCTTGTTGATCGCCGTGGCCAGCTCGGTGTTGCCCTTCTTCACCGTGAAGCCGTACTGCTCGCCGGTGTTGAGGTTGTCGACGACCTTGAAGGCGTCCGCGTTGGCCTTGTCCTTCAGCCAGCCCTGGACGACCGGGTAGTCGATGATCACGGCCTTGACCTGGCCGGTGCGCAGGCCGTTGAGGACGGCGTCGGAGGACTCGAAGGAGACCGGGTCGAAGCCCTGCTTCTTGGCGTAGTCCTCGCCGGTGGTCTGCGCCTGGGCGCCGAGCTTGACGTTCTTGGACTTCACGTCGGCGAGCGAGGCGACGCCCGCGCCCTTGTCGACCAGGACGGCCTGGGTGGCGTCGAAGTACGGGTCGGAGAAGTCGACGTTCTTCTTGCGCTCGTCGGTGATGGTCATGCCGGCCGCGGCCAGGTCGCACTGGCCGGAGTTGAGGAAGGCGCCGGTCTTGAAGTTCTCGAAGGGGGTGTCGAGGATCTCCTGCTTCACGCCGAGGTTCTTGGCGACGAGGTCGATCAGGGACACGTCGAAGCCCTGCACCGTGCCGCCGATCTCCGACTGGAAGGGCGGGTAGGGCAGGTGGGTGCAGGTGGTGAGCTGGCCCGCCTTGACGAGCTCGACCCCGCCGGCGGCGGTCTTCGAGCCGCTGCCACCGTCGTCGGTGGAGGTGCAGGCGGCCACGAGCATCAGCCCGGCCGTCGCGGTGGTGGCGGCCAGAACGCGGATCCGGCGCCCGGGGAGGGTGTTCACGACGGGCCTTCCTGTAAGGGAACTATGGGTTCCGATTATAAGGAGAAGTTTGACTGTCTCAAATCAAACCGATGGTTACAGAGCTCTTCGACCTAAGAAGTCCGCAGTGGGAAGGGCCCGGCAGCTGCCGGTTACCCTCGTCACCTCTACCCCGTGAGCGAAGAGAGCACCCTCGTGACCCACCCGTTCCTGGACCTCGCCCCGCTGAGCGCCGCACACTTCGCCTCGATCGAGGACCGGGTGGCGCGGCTGCTGGACACCAGGCAGGACGTCGTGATCATGCAGGGCGAGGCGCTGCTGCCGCTGGAGGGGGCGATCCGCGGCACGGCGGGTCCGGGCACGACCGCACTGAACGTGATCACCGGTCCGTACGGGCAGACCTTCGGCGACTGGCTGCGGGACTGCGGCGCGACCGTCGTCGACCTGGCGGTGCCCTTCCACACGGCGGTCACGGCGGCGCGGATCCGGGAGGCGTTCGCCGAGCACCCGGAGATCGACTTCGTGTCGCTGGTGCACGCGGAGGCGGCGACCGGCAACACCAACCCGGTCGCGGAGATCGGCGCGGCGGTGCGGGAGCACGGCGCGCTGTTCTACCTGGACGCGGTGGCCTCGGTCGGGGCCGAGCCGGTGCTGCCGGACGCGTGGGGCGTGGACCTGTGCGTGATCGGCGCGCAGAAGGCGATGGGCGGCCCGGCGGGCGTGTCGGCGGTGTCGGTGAGCGAGCGGGCGTGGGCGCGGATGGCCTCGAACCCGAGGGCGCCGCGCCGCTCGTACCTGTCGCTGCTGGACTGGAAGGAGCGGTGGGTCGACGGGGGCCGCAGGACACTGCTGCACGCGCCGGCGCAGCTGGAGATGCTGGCGCTGGAGGCGTGCGTCGAGCGGATCGAAGCGGAGGGCCTGGAGACGGTGATGGCGCGGCACGCCCGCGCCGCGGCCGCGACGCGGGCCGGTGCGGCGGCGCTGGGCGGCGGGCTGGAGCCTTATGTGCACGACGCGGCGGACGCGGCGCCGGTCGCCACGACGCTGCGCACGCCCTCCGGGGTCGTGGCGTCGGAGTTGGTGGCCCGGGCGCTGGCGGGCGACGCGACCCTGCCGCTGGCGGCGGGCGGGGGCGCGCTGGCCGGGGAGATGATCCGGGTCAACCACTACGGGTCCGACGCGAGCGCGGGGGCGGTGCAGCGGTGCCTGGCCGCACTGGGCGCCGCGCTGGCGGAGCACGGGCTGGACGTGGACCCGGACGCGGCCCGGCGGACCGTGGAGAGCGCCTGGCATTGAGGCCCGGACGCGGGCGCCAACTGTCATGCTGCCCGCATGACCGCCAACACACCGCAGACGCTTCCCGACGGCCGTCCCGTCCCGTTGATGACCGGGGACGAACTCCCCATGCTGGAGAGCTGGCTCGCCTTCCACCGGGCCACTCTCGAGCTGAAGTGCGCGGGTCTTGACGAGCAGCAGGTGCGCTCGCCGTCCGCGGAGCCGTCCGAACTGACGCTGCTGGGCCTCGTCCAGCATCTCGCCGAGGTCGAGCGCAACTGGTTCCAGCGGGCGTTCACCGGGCTCGACGTACCGCCGGTCTTCGAGGAGGCGACCGGGTACGCCCTCGACGCCGGGCGCGGTCTCGACGAGGCGCTGGCCGTCTGGCGGCGGGAGGTCGCGCGCGGGCGCGAGCTGATCGCCGGGCGGTCGCCGCAGGACACCGGCCGGATCCCCGACGGCCCGATGGCGGGCCTCGAGGTCAGCCTGCGCTGGATACTCATCCACATGATCGAGGAGTACGCCCGGCACAACGGACACGCCGACATTCTCCGGGAGCGCATCGACGGGGTGACCGGAGTGTGAATTAGGAGTGATTCCCGAATTCACTGTGACTTTCTTTACCGAGTTTCCTGTCCAACTCATCGGACGGATAGCGTTCCCGAGTTCTTCTGCCCGGATTCCGCGCACCTAAACACGGAGGATTTCCGGCACATCACAATCGCGTGACGCATTGCACAAGCGGGGCGATATGTACCATTTGCACGGTGCAAAAATGGACAAAACAACCTTACGCTTCAGCGGCATCACGGAATCACCACGTCCTCTCCATGCGTTTTTGAATTTCGCTGGGTAAGTTCAATCCGCATGACCGCCACACAAGCAGACCTGCATATCGACCGTCCGTCGGTGGCGGACGGGGCCGCGCTATGGCGTATCGCCAAGGAATCCGGAACGCTCGACCTGAACTCCTCCTACAGCTATCTGCTGTGGTGCCGCGACTTCGCCGCCACCTCGGCGGTGGCGCGGGCGGAGGACGGCACGCCGGTCGGGTTCCTCACCGGGTACGCACGGCCGGAGGACCCCCACACCCTGCTGGTCTGGCAGGTCGCGGTCGACGCCGCGTACCGCGGCCGCGGTCTCGCCGCCGCTCTGCTCGACGGGCTGACCGCGCGGCTCGCCGCCGAGCGCACGCTCACCGCCGTCGAGACCACCATCACGCCGGGCAACACCGCCTCGGAGCGGCTGTTCGCCTCGTTCGCCGAACGGCACGGGGCCGCCGTCACACGGGAAGTGCTGTTCGACACCGGGCTGTTCCCCGACGGCCCGCACGACCCCGAGGTCCTGTACCGCATCGGCCCGCTCGCCTTCTGACCCCCCGCGCCCCACAGCCCCCCTCCTTCCGACCCCACCCCGAGGAGCGTTTCGTCGTGACCATCACCCAGCCCGACCTCAGCGTGTTCGAGACCCTCGAGTCCGAGGTACGCAGCTACTGCCGCGGCTGGCCCGCCGTCTTCGACCGTGCCCAGGGCAGCCTCATGTTCGACGAGGACGGTCACCGCTACCTCGACTTCTTCGCCGGCGCGGGGTCCCTCAACTACGGCCACAACAACCCGGTGCTGAAACGGGCGTTGATCGACTATCTGATGCGGGACGGCGTCACGCACGGGCTCGACATGTCGACCGTCGCCAAACGGACGTTCCTGCAGACCTTCCAGGACCTGGTGCTGCGCCCGCGCGACCTGCCCTACAAGGTCATGTTCCCGGGCCCGACCGGCACCAACGCCGTGGAGTCCGCGCTGAAGCTGGCGCGGAAGGTGAAGGGGCGCGAGGCCATCGTGTCGTTCACCAACGCCTTCCACGGCATGTCCCTCGGGTCGCTCGCCGTCACCGGCAACGCCTTCAAGCGGGCCGGCGCCGGGGTCCCGCTGGTGCACGGGACGCCCATGCCGTTCGACAACTACTTCGACGGCCAGGTCCCCGACTTCCTGTGGTTCGAGCGTCTGCTGGAGGACCAGGGCTCCGGTCTCAACAAGCCGGCGGCCGTGATCGTCGAGACCGTGCAGGGCGAGGGCGGCATCAACGCCGCGCGCCCGGAGTGGCTGCGGGCGCTCAAGGCGCTGTGCGAGCGGCAGGACATGCTGCTGATCGTCGACGACATCCAGATGGGATGCGGGCGCACCGGGGCCTTCTTCTCCTTCGAGGAGGCCGGCATCGTCCCGGACATCGTCACCGTGTCCAAGTCCATCAGCGGCTACGGACTGCCCATGTCGCTCTGCCTGTTCAAGCCGGAGCTGGACGTGTGGGAGCCGGGCGAGCACAACGGCACCTTCCGCGGCAACAACCCGGCCTTCGTCACCGCGACCGCCGCCCTGGAGACCTACTGGGCCGACGGGTCCGCGATGGAGAAGCAGACCCGGGCGCGTGGCGAGCAGGTCGAGCAGGGGCTGATCTCGATCACCGAGGAGAACCTCGCCGACGTCAAGGAGTACCGGGGACGCGGTCTGGTGTGGGGCCTGGAGTTCCACGAGAAGGCGCGGGCCGGACGGGTCGCGAAGCGGGCCTTCGAACTCGGGCTGCTGATCGAGACGTCGGGCCCGGAGAGCGAGGTCGTCAAGCTGCTGCCGGCCCTGACCATCACCCCTGAGGAACTGGACGAGGGTCTGAGCATCGTCGCCCGCGCCGTGCGGGAGACCGTCTGACCCCCTCGGCCCGCGTCCCCCACCCCGCGTCACCTACCTAGGAGGCATCGCACCACCGTGATCGTCCGTTCGTTCAAGGACATCGAAGACACCGACCGACATGTGCGGGCGGCGTCCGGCACGTGGGAGAGCAAACGCATCGTCCTCGCCCGGGAACGGGTCGGGTTCTCGCTGCACGAAACGATTCTGTACGCGGGTACCGAGACGTCGATGCACTACGCGAACCACATCGAGGCCGTCGTCTGCGTCGAGGGCGAGGCCGAGCTGACCGACCACGAGACCGGGCTGACGCACACCATCACGCCCGGCACCATGTACCTCCTCGACGGGCACGAGCGGCACACGCTGCGCGTCAAGGAGGACTTCCGCTGCCTCTGCGTGTTCAACCCGCCCGTGACCGGGCGGGAGGACCACGACGAGAACGGCGTCTACCCCCTGCTGACCGAGCCCGAGGAGGTGCAAGCATCGTGACCACCCTCACCGATCTCTACCCCACCCGTGGCACCACCGAGGTGTCCGTCCCCCGTCAGGACCCTGTGGTCTGGGGCTCTCCCGACACTCCCGGCCCGATCCAGGCCGCCGACCTCCAGGCGTACGAGCGCGACGGCTTCCTGGCCATCGATCAGTTGATCAGCGACGACGAGGTCGCCGTCTGCCGGCGTGAGCTGGAGAAGCTCGTCACGGACCCGGACATCCGGGCGGACGAGCGGTCGATCGTCGAGCCGCGGTCCAAGGAGATCCGGTCCGTCTTCGAGGTGCACAAGCTGAGCCCGGTGTTCGCCGCCCTCGTGCGCGACGAGCGGGTCGTCGGGCGGGCCCGGCAGATCCTCGGCTCGGACGTGTACGTCCACCAGTCGCGGATCAACGTCAAGCCCGGCTTCGGGGCCGGCGGCTTCTACTGGCACTCCGACTTCGAGACCTGGCACGCCGAGGACGGCCTGCCGAACATGCGGACGGTGTCCGTCTCGATCGCGCTGACCGAGAACTTCGACACCAACGGCGGTCTGATGATCATGCCGGGTTCGCACCGCACGTTCCTCGGCTGTGCCGGGGCGACGCCGAAGGACAACTACAAGAAGTCGCTGCAGATGCAGGACGCGGGCACGCCCTCGGACGAGGCGCTCACCGCGATGGCCGGCGACTACGGCATCAAGTTGTTCACGGGCAAGGCGGGTTCGGCGACCTGGTTCGACTGCAACGCCATGCACGGGTCCGGCGACAACATCACGCCCTTCCCGCGCAGCAACGTGTTCATCGTGTTCAACAGTGTGGAGAACACGGCCGTGGAGCCGTTCGCGGCGCCGATCCGCCGGCCGGACTTCATCGGAGCGCGGGACTTCACGCCCGTGACGTGAGCGCCGGCGCGTCCGCCGACGGACGGCAGCCCGACGAGGCCCGTGACACCCTCCCCGACCGGGGTGAGGGAGTCCTGGGCCCGTCGGGCTGCCGTCCGTCGGGCGTCAGGCGTCAGGCGTCAGTCCGACAGGACGTCCAGCAGGCGGTCGACGTCGGCGGGTGTGTTGTACAGGTGGAAGGCGGTGCGCAGGTGGCCGGCCCGGTCCGAGACCTGGATGCCGGCGGCGGCCAGCTCGGGCTGACGGTGGCCGAGTCCGGGCACGGAGACGATCGCGGAGCCGGGCGCGGGAACGGGCTCGCGACCGAGGGCGGCCAGGCCGGCGCGGAAGCGGTCGGCGAGGGACCGGTTGTGGGCGCCGATCGTGGCCACGCCGAGTTCCTCCAGCAGTTCGAGGGAACGGCGCAGCCCGGCGTAGGTGAACAGGGCGGGCGTCAGGTCGAACCGCCGCGCGGAATGGGCGAGTTCGGCCACCGGGCCGTAACAGCTGTCCCAGGGCTGCTCGCCGGCGACCCAGCCCGCAAGGATCGGCGACAGGCCGCCGAAGTCCTCCGGGACCACGAGGAAGGCCGCGCCGTGCGGGCCGAGCAGCCACTTGAAGGAGACGGCGGCGGAGAAGTCGTGGGCGTCGGCGTCCGTCGGCAGCCAGCCCGCGGCCTGCGAGAAGTCGACGTAGGTGCGCGCCCCGTGCGCCCGGGCGGCCTCCCGCAGGGCGGGCAGGTCGGCGATCCGTCCGTCGGCGGACTGGGCGGCGCTGACGGCGACGAGCGCCGTGCCGGGGCGGACGGACTCGGCGATCCGCTCCAGCGGCACGGCGCGGACCTTGAGGTCGCCGCGGACGTGGAACGGGTTCAGCACGGAGGTGAAGTCGCCCTCGGCGGTGAGCACCTCCGCCCCCGCGGGGAGCGAGGCGGCGATCACTCCGGTGTGCGCGGCGACCGAGGCGCCCAGAGCCACCCGGGTGACGGGCACGCCGGCCAGCCGGGCGAACGCGGCCCGGCACGCCTGCACGTCCTCGAACAGCGGGGTCAGCGGCCTGCCCTCGGCCCGCAGCAGCGCCGCCGCGTGCACGGCGGCGACGGTACGGGCGGGCAGCAGGCCGTTGCTGGCGGTGTTCAGGTAGGTGGTCTTCGGGGTGAACTCGGCGCCGACGAGGTGCTCGAAGGTGTTCATGCGTCCACTGTGGGCCCCGCCGGACCTGTCGTCCATTGCCGATTTTTACGTGATTTCCCTAAGGAACGCTTATAGATAGGCCGCCACCTGCAGGTTCACCGCTGGGGGACCGCGCACCCGTCCGGGCCGCAGGTCTCCGCGCCGCCGCCGTCGATCGGCTTCAGCGGCGAGCGGTCGCCCCATGCCTGGGTCAGGGCCTGCGCGAAGACCTCGGCGGGCTGGGCGCCGGAGACGCCGTAGGCGCGGTCCAGGACGAAGAAGGGCACGCCGTTCGCGCCGAGCTCGGCGGCCTCGCGCTCGTCGGCGCGCACCTCGTCGGCGTACGCGGCCGGGTCGGCGAGGACGCTGCGGGCGGCGTCGGCGTCCAGGCCGGCCTCGGCCGCGAGTTCCACGAGACGCTCGTCGCCCTCGGAGAACACCGACCGCTCCTCGGCGAAGTTGGCCCGGTAGAGGATCTGGATCAGCTCGTCCTGGCGGCCCTGCTCCTTGGCGAAGTGCAGCAGCCGGTGCATGTCGAAAGTGTTGCCGTGGTCGCGGTCACGGGTGCGGTAGTCGAGGCCCTCGGCGGCGGCCTGCGCGCCCAGGTTCTCCTCGCCGGCCTGCGCCTGCGCCTCGCTCATCCCGTACTTATTGGTGAGCATGGCCAGCACGGGCTGGACGTCGCCCTTGGCGCGGCCCGGGTCCAGCTCGAAGGAACGGTGCACCACCTCGACCTGGTCGCGGTGCGGGAAGGCCTCCAGCGCCTTCTCGAAGCGGGCCTTGCCCACGTAGCACCACGGGCAGGCGATGTCGCTCCAGATCTCGACGCGCATGTCTCGGCTCTCTCCAGGTCGTGCGGCTGACACGGAGGCTCCCTCCGCCGAGTGGATGAACGTTCAAGCAGCCCGCTTCATTCCCCGGGCACCGCGAAGCTGAGCCAGAGATGGTGGTCGTCCTCGGCGGGCGGGTTCCCCGGATCCGGGCGCCAGCCCTGACGTGCGTAGAAGGCCTGGGCCCGCCGGTTGCCGGCGTGCACGTCGAGCACGGCCGTGCGCCGGCCGTCCGCCCGCCACTGCTCGACGCAGGCTTCGTGCAGGGACGTGCCGATCCCCGCACGCCAGTGGCCGGGGTCGACGTGGAACTGGAACAGCTTGACCGTGTGCGCGGGCGCGCCCTCGGGCGTGCGGAAGGACGCGACGCCGACGATCCCGCCCCGCTCGACGACGCACAGCACCTGGCCGTCGGGCCGTTCGATGGCCGCGCGCCAGGCGGCGAGCCAGTCGGTGCCGTCCTGCGGGATCCCGTCCGGGTAGTAGGTCGCCCGGGCGCGCGCGTGCAGCGCGGCGACCCTCTCGGTCTCGGCAGGGACGGCGGTGCGGATCACCCGGCGTCCCGTGACGCGTTCTCCGAACATGCAGGGGAGGACGGAGAAGCCGCCGACACGGTTCCCCGCCCCGCTGCCGGACGCTCCTAACAGAGGAAGTTCCGGTGGTCGGTGCTCTTGCTCAGCATGCAGCTGCCGCCCAGACGGTCGCCGCTCCTGTCACGGAAGCTGAGATTCCAGGTCGTGCCGCCCCAGCGGAGATCCCCGTAGCCGAAGATCCCCGTACCTCCGGGGGTCTGCAGCTTGGTCACCGACTGTCTCACCCGCTGCGCGGGCGTGCCGATGGACTGCACCTCGACATTGGCGTCGACCGGGCCGTTGTCCACGGGGCCACCCGAGTTCCCGAAGGTCAGCTGGGGCGGGCGGGCGCTGTCGAAGTCGAGCTTCTGGGCGAGGTGGAAGTGTCCCGAGAGCACCATGCGCACCGCGCCCTGCAGGCGGTGCAGGGAGGTGTCGGCGACGGCCCCGTCGAGGACCGGCGTCGCCCAGGTGACGTCCCCCGCCTTCGATCCGGCCGCCTTCACCATCCACAGCGGCTTGTGCGTGACCACGAAGACGTCGCCGGGGGCCTTCGCCGCGGCCTGGTTCACGGCGTTGAAATGCGTGGTGTAGGCGCCCTGGTTCGCCGTGCCTCCGTCGTCCCTGCGGTCGGCGAACGAGGAGTCCACGTTGGCGATGGTCAGGGCGCCGGCCGGGATCACCGCCGGCTGGCTGAACAGGCTGCAGGACTCGTTGGAGCGCAGCCGGTCGGCGAGGTAGCGGAACCACGCGCCGCCCGCGCCGCCCTGCTGGATCGCGTTGCAGTCCTCGTGATTGCCCCGGGCGAGCACGACCGGGGCCACGGCCAGCAGACGTTCGGCGGGCCTGAAGAAGTCGGCGACCACACAGGCCCAGGCGGCTCTGTCGGCGAAGTCCGTACAGCCGGGGTTCGCCGCCTTGTCGTTCGCCCTGTCGGGGTTCTCCCGGTAGAGGTAGTCGCCGACGTGGATCACGAGATCCGGCTTCGTCCGGTCGGCGACACTCTTCGCGATCTGTCTGAACGGCCAGCGGTTCGCACAGTCCTGCGGCTGCTCGGTCATGTCCGTGGGGAGCGAGCAGCCGGTGTCGCCGATCACGCCGATCCTGGTGGGACGGGTGCTCGAGGTCCAGTTCGGCAGCGGCACCCGACCGGACGACGGGTGCAGCCTGGCCGCCTGCACCGACACCAGCGTCGCGTCGGAGGCCGTGAGAGGCACCTCGGCCTCGCAGACGGTGGTCGGGAACTGTGACGTCGTCGAAGGCGTGCTCCTCCGCGTCAGGGCGTCCGTGTGCGGGCCTGCCTGGTAGGTGTATCTCACGCTGGGGCAGGAGTGGCTGGAATCCGTGGAAACGTATCGGATCCGGGTGCCGCCGCTGGTCAGCTGGGTCCAGGCCCAGGCCTCGCCGTCCGGCGGCGCCGAACCGGGCGGCGGAGCGGTCGGCCCCGGCGGCGGTGAGTCCCCGTACCCGGGCGGGGGCTCCGGGGAGGCCGCGCCGGCCGGGACCGCCGCGGCCAGCACGCCCGCCGCCGCGAGGGCGGCAATGCGATGTCTCATGCTCACGTACCTCCGTCCACGTGCCCCGGAGACAGGCGTACGTCATCGCCTGACGGGCACACCTGGAATCGTTGGCACCGCTTCGGGCCGGTGCACCACGGCACCGGCAAACGGCCTACACGGCCGCACCGAGGTCCGGCTGCGCACGGGGGGGCCGGCTGGGTACGGGGGGCCGGTTGCGCACGGAGGTCCGGTTGCGCACGGAGGTCCGGTTGCGCACGGAGGTCCGGTTGCGCACGGAGGTCCGGTTGCGCACGGAGGTCCGGTTGCGTACGGGGGACGTTCCCGCTCAGCCTCCGTCTCTCAGGTCGTCCGGCCAGGCGTGGCGGAACTCGATGTGGTCGTACGTCACGACGCACCCCTCCCCCATCGGCGACTGCGCCATGAAGCCGACCAGGGCGGCGCCGGTCTCCTTCTCCTCGCCCAGCGTGAACAGTCGGACGAAGGTCCAGCGCCTGCCGTCGCGGGAGGCGTGGAAGGCGAAGGCACGGCCGGTGCGGCTCACCCGGAGCCAGACCGAACTTCCCTCCACGGTGAAGGAGTTGGCGTCGTCGGAGTGCCCCCGGGTGACCACCGTGCAGACCGTGGCCACGTCCGGGGAGTACTCCAGGCAGAGCTTGGCCCACGCGCGCTCGCCGACATGGACGTACAACGCCCCCGCGTCGAAGGCCCAGTTGAACCCCACGGTGACCCGCGCGATCAGTTGGAAGTCCCCTTCCGGCGCCCCCAGCAGCCGGGGGGCGTCGGCGGCGGGATCCAGCGCCTCCCCGGTGGGCGGCACGAACCGGTCCTGCCGGGCCCCGGCCCATCCGGTGAGCACCCCGTCCTCGTGGGACCAGTGCCCGTCGGGTCCGTACGTACGGAGGGGGAAGGGCAGTTCGGGAAGCGAGACGTCCATTGCCTCATCATCTCAGGGGAGCCGGGGGGCCAACGGGCGCGGGGCTGCTTCGAGTTGCGGCTCCGCGACGCGGGCGCGGCCGGCCCCGGCCCGCCTGTGGACGGCCGGGGCCGGTCGCGCCCCGACGGCGCCCGCGCGGAGCGCTACCGCTCCAGCCGACCGTTGAACCGCCGGGGAAGCCCCAGCTCGTTCTCGTCCCGGAGCTCCACCGGCAGCAGCGCGGCAGGAGCGTTCTGGTAGGCGACCGGACGCAGCCACCGCTCGATCGCCGTGCCGCCCACCGAGGTGGAGGTCGACGTGGTCGCGGGGTACGGCCCGCCGTGGTGCTGGGCCGGCGCGACGGCGACTCCGGTGGGCCACCCGTTCACCAGCACCCGTCCGGCCAGCGGCGTCAGCTCGGCGAGGATCTCCCCGCCGCGCCCCTCGCCGGCCGCCTCCCCCTCGGACAGCTGAACCGTGGCCGTCAGGTTGCCCGGCAGCCGGGACAGAACGGCCCTGACCTCGCCGTCGTCCTCATAGCGGGCCACGACGGTGACCGGCCCGAAGCACTCCTCCAGCAGCAGGTCGTGCTCGCCCTCGGCGGCGAGCCGGGCCGCGGGCACGGTCAGGAAGCCCGCGCTGACGGTGTGCTCGCCGCCCGCGCCGGGCGTGACCGGCGACTCCACGTCGGCCAGCTCCGCGCGCTCGGCGACCCCGGCGATGAAGTTGTCCCGCATCCGGTGGTCGAGCAGCACGCCCGCGTCGGTGTCGCTCACGGCGTCGGTCAGCGACTTGACCAGTCCGTCGCCGGCCGCGCCGGAGGGTACGAGCACCAGGCCCGGCTTGACGCAGAACTGGCCGACGCCCATCGTCATCGACCCGGCGAGCCCGGCGCCGATGGCCTCGGCGCGCTCGGCGGCCGCCGCCTCCGTCACCACGACGGGGTTCAGCGAGCCCAGCTCGCCGTGGAAGGGGATCGGCACCGGGCGGGCCGCCGCCGCGTCGAACAGGGCGCGGCCGCCCCGGATCGACCCGGTGAAGCCGGCCGCGGCGACCAGCGGGTGCTTGATCAGCTCGACGCCGGCCTCGAAGCCGTGGACGAGACCGAGCACGTCCTGCGGGATGCCGTGGTCCGCGGCGGCCGTGCGGACCACCTTGGCGACCAGCTCGGACAGGCCCGGGTGGTCGGGGTGGGACTTGACGACGACCGGGTTGCCGGCCGCCAGCGCGCTCGCGGTGTCGCCGCCTGCGACCGAGAAGGCGAAGGGGAAGTTCGAGGCCGAGTACACGGCGACCACGCCGAGCGGCACCTTGTAGCGGCGCAGGTCGGGGATCGGCGGGGTGGCGGTGTCGTCGGGGTGGTTGACGACGACGTCGAGGAAGGCGCCCTCGTCGACGATGTCGGCGAACGCGCGCAGCTGGTAGCAGGTGCGGGCCAGCTCGCCGTTCAGCCTGACCGGGCCGAGCGCGGTCTCGGCGTCGGCCACCTCGACGAGCGTCTCCCTGGCCGCCTGGAGCCGGTCCGCGGCCGAGCGCAGGAAGGCCGCGCGGACGCCGCGGTCCGCGAGGGAGCCGCGCGCCTCGTGCGCGGCGCGGACGACGGCGTCGACCTCCTGGGCCGTGGCCTCCACCGCAACCTGTTCACGCTGCTTCCCGGTTCGGGGGTCGACACTCCAGACTGGTGCTGCTGCCACCGCGGGTCCCTCCACGTTTGGTACTGGCTCATTCACCAGGGTCGTTCGATATACTGAACGCTGTCTCTGATGATGAATATGCTGTCGGAGCGTATTTCCCGTCGAACGAAGGGGTCAAGGGCGATGTCGGCTGGCGAGACGGGGGGCGGGGCGCAGGTCAAGTCCGCGGTGCGGACGGTTGAACTGCTGGAATACTTCGCCGGCCGCCCCGGAATGCACTCCCTCGCAGCGGTCCAGGAGGCCGTCGGCTACCCCAAGTCCAGCCTCTACATGCTGCTGCGCACGCTGGTGGAACTGGGCTGGGTGGAGACGGACGCGACGGGCACGCGGTACGGCATCGGGGTGCGGGCGCTGCTCGTGGGCACCTCCTACATCGACGGCGACGAGGTGGTCGCGGCCGCCCGCCCCACCCTGGACCGGCTCTCGGACGACACCACCGAGACCATCCACCTGGCCCGGCTCGACGGCACCAACGTCGTCTACCTCGCCACCCGCCAGTCCCAGCACTACCTGCGCCCCTTCACCCGGGTCGGACGCCGGCTGCCCGCGCACTCCACCTCCCTCGGCAAGGCGCTGCTGAGCACGTACTCCGACGAGCAGGTCCGCAAGATGCTCCCGGAGACCCTGCCGGCGCTGACCGAGCACACGATCACGGACCGGGAGAAGCTCATCGAGGAGCTGCGCCAGGTCCGCGAGCAGGGCTTCGCGGTGGACCGCGAGGAGAACACGCTGGGCCTGCGCTGCTTCGGCGTGGCGATCCCCTACCGCACGCCGGCCCGCGACGCGATCAGCTGCTCGGTGCCGGTGGCGAGGCTCACCCCCGCGCACGAGCAGATGGTGAAGGACGCCCTGTTCGACGCGCGTGACCGGCTCACGCTGGCGACCAGACGGCTGTGAGGCGCGGGCACGTAGGCTCGGGGGCATGCCGATCGCTCTTCGCCGGGTCCACGACAGCGATCTGCCGGTGTTCTTCCGGCAGATGAACGACCCCGAGTCCCTCGTGATGGCCGCGTTCACCCCGAAGGATCCCGCCGACCGGGACGCCTTCGACACCCACTGGAAGAAGATCCGCGCCTCGTCCGACGTGGTGCGCACGATCCTGGCCGACGGTGACGTGGTCGGCAGCGCCGCGGTCTACGGGGAGCCGGGCGAGCGCGAGGTGACGTACTGGGTGGACCGGGCGTACTGGGGCCGGGGCATCGCCACGGAGGCGTTGACGGCCCTGCTGTCGGAGGTCCGGGAGCGTCCGCTGTTCGCGCGGGCGGCGGCCGACAACGCCGGCTCCCTGCGGGTCCTGGAGAAGTGCGGCTTCCGGCC
The DNA here is from genome assembly GCF_055606485.1 of Streptomyces sp. NPDC037083. Taxonomy (NCBI): domain Bacteria; kingdom Bacillati; phylum Actinomycetota; class Actinomycetes; order Kitasatosporales; family Streptomycetaceae; genus Streptomyces; species Streptomyces sp. NPDC037083. Next base: position 96,348 of record NZ_JBVJSQ010000007.1, read on the forward strand.
CACCGCCCGGGCCGCCGGGTACGCGAACGCGCGCGGCGGGGAGATCGAGGAGATCGTGCTGCGGCTGGAGAACTGAACCCGTCCCGGATGAACGGACCATGAGAATTCCGGACGGACGGGAACGATCGGTTCCTTCCCGTTCGTCTTCTGATCGCAATGAACAAGACGATCAGGCGCGCCTCGGTCTTCGCGCTGCTGCTGGTGTTCGCCCTGTTGCTCCGGGCGACCTGGGTGCAGTTCTACGAGGGCCGGGCACTCGCGGACGACCAGGACAACCGGCGCAACGCGATCGAGACGTACGCGAAGCCGCTCGGGAACATCATCGTGGCCGGAAAGGCGATCACCGGCTCGGCCGTCACCACGAGCGGCGACCTCAGATACAAGCGCACGTACACGGACGGCGAGCTGTACGCGGCGGTCACGGGCTACGCCTCGCAGGCCTATGCGCCGACCCAGCTGGAGGGCGTCTACGCGGACCTCCTCAACGGCACGGACACGGGTCTGAAGAGCGCGCTGGACACGATCACGAACCAGCGGGCCGACCCGGGCGACGTGATCACGACGATCGATCCGCACGTGCAGAAAGCGGCGTACGACGCGCTCGGCGACAAGAAGGGCGCGGCGGTCGCGATCGACCCGAAGACGGGCCGGATCCTGGCGGTCGTGTCGACCCCGTCGTACGACCCCTCGTCGCTGACCGACGCCAACACCGCCGGCACGGCCTGGCAGAAGCTGAACGCGGACCCCGACAAGCCCCTCGTCAACCGGGCGCTGCGGCAACCGCTGGCGCCGGGCTCCACGTTCAAGCTGGTGGTGGCGGCGGCCGCGCTGGAGGACGGGCTGTACTCGTCGGTCGACGAGAAGACCGACAGCGAGGACCCGTACACGCTGCCGGGCACCCGCACGGACCTGAAGAACGAGAACACCTCCGCACCGTGTGAGGACGCCTCGATCCGGGTCGCGCTGCAGTACTCCTGCAACAACGTGTTCGCGCACATGGCCGTCCAGCTCGGGCAGGACAAGCTGAAGGCGATGGCCGACGAATTCGGCTTCGACGACGACAGCCTGGACGTGCCGGTGCGGGCGTACACGAGCGTGTACCCGTCCGGCATGGACGAGTCGTCCACGGCCCTGACGGGCATCGGCCAGTTCGACGTGACGGCGACCCCGTTGCAGATGGCCATGGTGTCCGCGGCCATAGCCAACGACGGCGAGCTCGTCTCGCCGCACATGGTCTCGCAGATCACCGACAGCGGCGGCGACGTGCTGAAGGACTACGACGACGCGTCGAGCACACGGATCCTCAGCTCCTCCACCGCCCGGCAACTGCAGTCGGCGATGCGGACGGTCGTCGAGAAGGGCACGGGCACGAACGCGCGCATCGACGGCGTCACCGTCGGCGGCAAGACGGGCACGGCCCAGAACGGCGAGAACAACAGCAAGGCCCCGTACGCCTGGTTCACGTCGTACGGCAAGTCCGGCTCCTCGGACAAGGAGGTCGCCGTGGCGGTCGTGGTCGAGCAGTCGAACGCGGCGCGCTCCGAGGTCAGCGGCAACGGACTGGCCGCCCCGGTCGCCAAGGCGATGATGGAGGCGGCGCTGAAGAAGTGAGCACCTGAGCACCCCGGCCGGGAAACGCTCCCGGCCGGGGTGCGGGGCTCGCCCCGGGAACTACCGCACGCCGAGAATCTGCTCGATCGGGTCGATCGCGAAGTACACCACGAACAGCGCCGAGGCCCCCCACAGCAGCCAGTGGACCTCCTTCGCCTTGCCGAGCACCGTCTTGATGAGGACGTACGCCACGAAGCCCGCGCCGATGCCGTTGGTGATCGAGTACGTGAAGGGCATCACGGCGATGGTGAGGAACGCCGGGATGGCGATCTCGTAGCGGTCCCAGTCGATGCTCTTGACCTGGGTCATCATCAGGAAGCCGACGGCGACCAGGGCCGGGGCGGCCGCCTGGAGCGGGACGATGGTGAGCACCGGGGTCAGGAACAGGGCCAGGGCGAACAGGCCGCCGGTGACCAGGTTGGAGAAGCCGGTGCGGGCTCCCTCGCCGACGCCGGCGGCCGACTCGATGTAGGAGGTCGCCGAGGACGCCGAGGCCGCGCCGCCCGCGACCGCCGCCGCGCCGTCGATGAGCAGCACCCGGCCGAGGCCCGGCACATCGCCCTTCTCGTCCAGCAGTCCGGCCTCCGCGCTGATGCCGACGACCGTGCCCATGGTGTCGAAGAAGTCGGACAGGATCAGCGTGAAGATCAGCAGGACGACCGTGATGACGCCGGTCTCGCCGAACGCGCCGAACAGGCTGAAGTGGCCGACCAGCCCGAAGTCGGGGGCGTCGACGATCTTGTCGGGCCACGACGGCGTGGTCAGGCCCCAGGACTTGATGTCCGCGATCGAGTTGATGACGATCGCGAGGACCGTCATCGTGACGATGCTGATCAGGATCGCGCCCTTCACCTTGCGGGCGAGCAGTCCGACCGTCAGCAGCACGCCGAGGCAGAAGACGAGAACCGGCCAGCCGCTGAGCGTGCCGGTGCCGCCGAGCTGCACCGGCACGGTTGTGTTGGCGGCGTCGGGGATACGGCTGACGAAGCCGGCGTCGACGAAGCCGATGAAGGCGATGAACAGACCGATGCCGACGCTGATCGCCTGCTTCAACGGCTGCGGAATGGCGTGCATGACGGCCTCGCGCAGACCGGTCACCACCAGGACGCAGATCAGCAGGCCTTCCAGCACGATGAGGCCCATCGCGTCGTCCCAGCTCATCAGCGGGGCGATCTGGAAGGCGACCACGGCGTTGAGGCCCAGGCCCGCGGCGAGTGCGAGGGGCAGGTTGCCGCCGACGCCCATGACGATCGTCATCACGGCGGCCACCAGGGCGGTGGCGGTGGTGAGTTGGACGGCGTCGAGCTGGTGGCCGAACTTGTCCTTGGCACTGCCCAGGATGATCGGATTCAGGACAAGTATGTAGGCCATGGTGAAGAACGTGGCGAAGCCGCCGCGCACCTCCCGGCCGAAGGTGGATCCCCGCTCGGAGATCTTGAAGAACCGGTCGACACTGTTCGCCGCGGGTGGCGCGACGTCAGGCCGGTCGGCCGTCTTCTTCGTCACGGACATGGCTGGTACTCCTAGGTGCCTGAATGATCTGGGTGCGGATGCTGGCTGGATTGTTCCTGTGCTGAACCGACTTCAGGTTTTCGCCGTGTTACGGAATCGGACTCCGAGGACGTTCGGCCCGCCGCGGCACGTTCGAACCCCCGCACGCCAACAGGTTCTCGATCACTGCTACGCTTCCCGATCTCGTCCCGACCACCTCCTCGGGGCATCCCCATGTCATTCACATGACACGCACAGGAGCACCCCGCCGGGTGCCCGAAGCAGCACCGGCCGCACCGAGAAGAGGTCACCCGTGGGCACAGTCGTCGACGACGCCGCCTCGGTGGAGTTCCACGCCTTCTTCGACCGCCACTACGCCGAACTGTCCCGGCTCGCCCACCTTCTGACCGGTGAGTCGGACGCCGCCGACGACCTGGCGGCGGACGCGCTCCTCGCCCTGTGGAACCGCTGGGACCGGGTACGGGCGGCCGACCACCCGGTGGCGTACGCCCGCGGCGTCGTCGCCAACCTCGCCCGCACCCACATCCGCAGCGCCGTGCGCGAACGCCGCAGGATCGCGCTGTTCTGGTCGCAGCGCGAGGAGAAGACGGAGAACCCGGACGTCGCGGGCGTTGTGGACGTCCAGTCGGCGCTGCGTAGACTCCCCTTCCGCAAGCGGGCCTGCGTGGTGCTGCGCCATGCCTTCGATCTCTCGGAGAAGGACACGGCGCTCGCCCTCGGGGTCTCGGTCGGTACGGTGAAGAGCCAGACCTCGAAGGGAATGGCCGAGCTGCAGAAGCTGCTCGGCGCCAAGGGAACTCCGCTCAAGGTGCCCGCCATGGTGCGCACCAGTGAGGCCTCGGCCTCGGGAAGGGACCGATGACGATGCAGCGGGACGTGCACGACGAGCTGCGCGCCCGGCTGCACGAGGCGGCCGAGGCGCACGAGCCCGACCGGGCCCGGATCCTGGCGCGGGTCGAGCGCGGCATGGCGGAGCAGGGACAGACGCGCTCCCACCACCGGGCCACCCGCCCGCCCCTGTGGGGCTGGACCCGGATCGTGGGCGCCACGGCCGCGGTCGCGGGCATGCTCGCGGTGGGCGGCTACGCGGTGGCGTCCGCCGTGAAGGGCGACACCCCGGCGCAGCAGACGGTCACCGTCTCCTCGCCGCCGGTCGAGTCCCCGGACGCGACGAGCCGCCCGCCCGCCTCGCCCAGGGCCACACCGAGCTCCGGCGGCGGCGCGAAGGACCCGGCCGAGCCCAGCAGCGCACCGCCGAAGAGTCCCGGGGCGACGCCCTCCACGCCCGCGGCCACGATGCTGCCGGGGACGAACGACACCGAGGACGGCCCGCTGGGGTCGGCCGGCTCGATCGACGCGCACAGCAACGACTTCTGGGCGCAGAGCAACGTCACGCTCAGGACGTCCGAACAGCTCACGCAGTTGACCGTGCAGTTGAAGGTCGCGCAGACCGGCGGCGTCTCGCAGTCGGGCGCCTGGCGCTCCCTGCCCGAGGACGACTTCACCTTCACGGTGGTCGAGCGGGACGGCTTCCTGGTCTACACGTGGGTGCTCAAGGAGGGCCGTACGGTCGCCAAGGGCGAGTGGGTGTTCGCCGGGCAGTACAACCACGACCGCGGCGGCCGGGACGCCAAGAAGGACAGCTACGCGATCGAGGGCCGCTCGGACGGGCAACAGGGTTCCGTGGGCGGCGGCTTCACCTCTCCCGAGACCGACGCCGGCGGCTCCTGAGCCGGCCGTGCGTCCCCCGCCCGGTTCGTGGACCGGGCGGGGGACGCACAGGACGTCAGCCGACGAAGTACGTCGGGTTCGGCAGCTTGTACCTGCGGTCGGCGTGGCCGCCCTCGAGGTCGGAGTACTGGTCGCCGAAGTTGGCGATGATCTCGTACCCGAGGTCGTCCTCGATGTGCTTGCGGGTGCCGGACTTGTACTGCACGGTGGTGCAGGTCCAGGCCCCCGGCGTGGCGCAGGCGCTCAGGTAGGACGGCGGGGCGGCCGCGTTCTTGAGGAACATGTGGCCCGCGTCGAGGTTGACGTCGGCGCCGACCTTCTTCAGGTTCTCGACGGCGGCGGCGCGCTGCGCCTCGGCGAGGCCCGAGTTGTAGAAGACCTCGACGCCCTTCTTCTCGGCGTACCGCACGAGTTCCGGGCTGCCGAACACGGCCGGGCGGTCGGCCTTGTTCACGTACGCCGCCCAGGAGGCGGAGTTGTACGTGTAGTTGTACCGCTTCTCGTAGTCGAGGCTGAGCAGCAGGGTGTCGTCGATGTCGAAGACGACCGCGGGCCGCTGGTGCTTCCTGACCGCCTTGCGGGAGGCCTCGTCGATGTACTTCCGCGCGGCCTTGTCGATGCTCGCGAGGTCCTTGGCGTACGGGCTGGTCGGCGACGCCTGGTAGACGCCGTTCGCGTCCGGGGCGGTGCCGTAGTAGGTGTCGATGTCCTTCACCAGGAGCCCGATGTTGTAGGGCTCGTGGGTGGAGTTGGCCGTGGACTGGCCGGCCGTGGCCGCGCCGGCGCCGTACAGGGCGGCGCCGGCGACGGCGCAGGCCGCGGCTACGGCCGTGATGCGCAGTGACTTATGCATGACACAGGTTTCTACGCGCGTCACCCCCGTGGGCGCGAGACCCGTCGGGCAAAAAACGGGTCAAGCGCCTCGGTGGAGTCAGTTCATGGTGGCTCCGATGGTCGTGCTGCCCGTGGTCAGGAACGTGGTCGCCGGCAGGGTGCCGCTGGAGCTGCGGGCGTTGTAGGTGCTGCTCGCGTCCGTCGACCGGAAGGCGGGCGTGGAGACGCCGGAGTCCCAGTTGTTGCCGGCCGAGGCGACCTTCGAACTCTTGCTGACCGGGCCGCCGCCGTTGCTCACGGCGAGGTTCTTGCCGAGCTTGGCGGAGCCGGTGGCGAAGTAGTAGCCCCACTTGCTGTTGGCGTAGGCGGTGGTGCGGTTGATGACGATGGCGCCGGTGTTGGAGTTCTCGGTGAAGCCGTTCCCGGCGTTGCCCCAGGCGGCCGAGTTGTTGACGACGTGCGCGACGACCTCGCCGTCGCCGCCCAGCTTGTAGCCGTTGCCGTCGCCCGCGAAGGCGGAGTCGGACCAGCGGTTGACGCCGTTGCCGAAGGACCAGGTGTGCTCGACGGTGACGGGCGAGGAGAAGGACCAGAAGTCGATCCCGTCGTCCGAGTTGTTGTACAGGCGGGCCCCGGTGATGAGGTTGCCGCTGCCGGAGCCGAACTTCACGGCGATCCCGTCGGCGTTCTCCCCGTGGCCCGCGGCGTCGTAGTGACCGTAGGAGTCGATGTTCCTGACGGTGTTGTTGACCGTCCCGTCTCCGGTGAGGGTGAAGCCCGAGTCGCCGCCGTTGATGGTCTTGACGTTGTTCCAGTTGGTGCCGGCGCAGGACTGGCAGACGACCGCGCTGTCCGGCGAGTTCTGGAAGGTGATGTTGGAGACGTTCCAGTAGTCGGCGGTCAGCTTGAGGATCCAGGCGCCGCCCGGCAGCGACGAGCCGTCGATCTTCACGGTCTCCGAGCCGTACGCCGTGAGGGTGACCGGCGAGGAGGAGGTGCCGTTCGCCGTCGACTGCAGGGTGGCCGTCGGGTAGTAGGTGCCGCCGCGGACCTGGATGACGGTGCCGGCGGTGGCGTTCTTGATGGCGTTGGCCAGGTCGGTGGAGTTGGCGACGACCACGGTGGCGGCCTGTGCCTGGGTGGGGAGGGCGGCGAGCGAGGCGCCGAGGGCGAGGGCCGCGGCGGCGGTGAGAGCGGTACGACGAGACATGGAGTGCGGGTCCTTTCCGTCGTGCGGGGAGGCATGGACTCAGGGGATGGGTTCGGGGACGGGGTTGGGGTTGCGGTTGCGGTTGCGGTTGCGGTTGGGGACGTTCACAGGACGGTGTCGAGCCAGTCGAAGACCTCGTCCTGCATGCGGTCGACGAAGACATGGCCGAGGTCGGGCCAGGTCTTCAGGTGCAACCGCTCCTCGGCGTGACGGGAGCGCCAGACGGTGCGCAGCCGGTCATGGGCCGCGTGGACGCCGTCGGCCGGGAACAGCGGGTCGAGCCCGCCGTCGAAGAACAGCATCGGCCGGGGTGCGGCGATGCTCGCCACGTCGGGGAAGTCGAGGAACCGGGGAAGCCCCGGGTGGAGCATGTAGTACGAGGACTGCCCGCGCAGGGTGTTGTTGCCGGGGACCGTCATTTTCCTCAGCCCTGTCATCCAGCACACGGCCGCAGCGGCCGCGAGGTCGTCGCTGAGCGCGGCCGCCTGCCAGGCGCGGAAGGCGCCCATGGAGAACCCGACGGCCGCGACCCGGCCGGCGTCCACCCGGTCGAGGCCGGCCAGGAATCCGGCGGCGCGTGCGTCCTCGCGGGCCATGAGTCCGGCGAGCGAGGAGCCGAGGTTGAAGAAGTTGGAGGCCAGGGCCTGCTGCTGGTCGTAGGCGAGGGGGCCGCGGTCGCCCCAGCCGAGGGCGTCCGCGCACAGCACGACGTACCCCCGCCGGGCGAGTTCGTCGCCGACGAAGCGCCCGCTGAAGTACCTCTGCGACCAGGCCTGCGCGGAGGCCAGCCGCGTGTCGTCGTACCAGGGCCGGACCAGCTTCTCCTTCCCGATGTCGAACTTCGCCCCGTGGTCGTGCAGGAGCAGCACGGCCGGGAAGGGACCGGGGCCGTGCGGGGTGAGGAGGGCGGCGCGGACGCGTTCGTGACGGGTGAGGGAGAGCGTGACCGACTCGCTGGTGTAGCCGTCCTGTCGCCGGCGGTCGCCGTACTCGGGGGCGTAGGGAGTGCGGTCGTCCCGCCCGACGATCAGCAGGTCCTCGACCTTGGCGCGGGCGGCGCGTCGCCAGGCGCGGAAGTCGTGGATCGGGGCGTTCCCCCAGGCGAGGGGAAAGGTCAGTTCGGCCTTGAGCGCGGGATGGAAGTCGGGCAGCGGCCCGTCGACGACGGCGGCCTCCGCGCCGGGCACGGCCGCTGAGCCGGCCGGCAGCGCGGTCCCCGCCCCCACCACGAACGCCCTGCGCCCCACGGTGTCACCCGTGCCCATACGGCCTCCAGGCCCCGAGATACGTCCGCCGGGTGTGCACGGCCGCCTCCTCGGCCGTCAGCTGCGGCCTGTTCTCGGGCGCCGGGATCACCGCGCCGGGACCGGAGTTGGCGTGCTCGCGAAAGCGCATGGTCTGCCAGGGGTGGGCGTCGCGCATGTTGGTGTAGGGGGCGACGGCGTCGATCCCGGGCCCGATCCAGGTGTCCCGTACGACGAGCGAGGGCCAGGCGGTCGTCTCGTACGACGGCACCCAGGGCCGGGCGATCTTGTAGGCGGCGTCCTCGGCGCCGGAGGTGATCCGGCCGCGCAGGGCGAGGAAGCCGTAGGGGTTGGCCCGGGCGGTGGCCGGGGCGAAGACCATGCCCTTGGGGGTGAAGGCGACGTCCCTCTGCAGGGTGTGGAAGTGACAGGCGTCGAAGACGGCCCGGCCCCGTCCGAAGACGAAGTCGACGTCGCCCTCGATGTAGCAGTGGTGGAAGTACTGCCGGTCGAAGGCGTCCAGCGCGGTGGTGTCCGCGAAGAGGGTGTCCTGGTGGGCGAGGAGGCGGACGTTCTCGAAGTGCGTGCGGTCGCCGGTGACGTGGACGGCCACCGCCTGGGTTCCGGTGATCTCCGGGTGGTCGGCGCGCAGCCAGTCGTTGGCGAGGGTGAGGTCGCGGACGGTGAGGCCGGGCGCGGAAGAGGTGAAGGTGGCGGAACCCGCGGTGCCGTAGGTGCCGGAACCGTCCGGTTTCGGGGTGCCGTTGGCGTTGTCGAAGACGAGGACGGCGTCGCACGGGTCGCGGGTGGCGCCGCGCAGAGTCAACTCGCCCTTGTCGGCGGGCACGTCGACGACTTCTCGATACGTGCCCGGGTGGACGACGATCGTCCAGCCGGGGCCGGTGACCGCGTCCACGGCGGCCTGGACGGAGTCGCCGGGGCGGACGTGCCGGACGCGGCGGCCGGTCGAGGCGCGGGCGGGCGTCGCAACGCCGGCGGTCAGGCCGCCCGCGAGGCCCGCGAGAAGGGTGCGTCGGCGCAGCATCTCAGCACTCCCTCCGCCAGGGCTCCCAGTCGCCCAGGTAGCTCTCACGGGTCGCCGACCGGGCCTGCCGCGCGGTGAGTCGGGGCCGGTTCTCGGGGACGGGGATCCGCGCTCCCGGGCCGGCGTTGCGGTACTCGGCGAACCGCTGGCTCTGCCACGGGAAGGCGGCCGACATGTCGGTATAGGGCGCGACCGCGTCGATGCCGGCGTCCAGGCGGGTGTCGCGGACGGTGAGGCTCGGACGGGCGGTGGTGTCGGAGCTGGGCACCCACGGACGGGCCAGCTTGTAGAAGGCGTCCGGCGCGTCGCTGCTCACCCGGCTCCCGGTCACCAGGAATCCGTGCGGATTGGCGCTCGCGGTGGAGGGCGCGAAGACGAAGCCGTAGGGGGCGGCGGCCAGGTCGGTGCGGTTCAGGGCGCGGAAGCGGCAGTGCTCGTAGACGGCCGTGGCCCGGCCGAAGACGAAGTCGACGTCCCCTTCCACGTGGCAGTGCGCGTAGTACTGGCGGGCGAACGCGCCGAGGGCTCTGGAGTCGGCGTACAGGGTGTCCTGGTGGCCGAGGAAACGGCAGTGGTGGAACGCGGAGCGGTCGCCCTGGACCTTGATCGCGACGGCCTGGGTGCCGGTGATGTCGGGGTGGTCGGCGCGCAGCCAGTCGTTGGCGAAGGTGATCCGGCGGGCGGTGAAGCCGTCGGCCTGCACGGTCGTGGTGGCGGAGCCGGTGGTGCCGTGGGTGCCGCCGCCGGGCTTGGGGGTGCCGGCCGCGGTGTCGTGGACGATGACGGTGTCCCGCGGGTCCTGCGAGGCGCCGATCCAGGTGGCCTCGGTGCGGGTGGCGTCGAGGACGACGGTCTCCCGGTAGACGCCGGGGGCCAGGACCAGGGTCCAGCCGCTGCCGGCAGCGGCGGCGACGGCGTCCCGGACCGAGGTGAAGTCGCCGCGGCCCTGCGGATCGACGTACAGGGTCTGCGCGGTGAGGCGGGCGGCGGGGGATCCGTGGCGGCCGAACGGGAGCTTCCCGGTGGCGGCCCGTGCGGGCTCGCAGGCGAGGCCGAGGGCGGCGCCCGCGCCGGCGCTCGCCATGAGGAATCCCCTTCTGGACAGGGGGTGTTGCAGGGGCGAGGGCATGCGACTGCTCCTTCGCGGTGCGGCTCGGGTGGGGAGGGGATCAGGGGGACCGGCGCGGCGGCGCGCACCGGGCCCCCTGCGTGCTGCGGAGGGTCAGCCCAGGCGTCCGGCGCCCGCGCCGCAGTCGACGATGCGGGGGACCGACTTCGCCGGGTCGGTCCTGGTGCGCAGGGTCGGCGTCCAGCCCGCGCCGGACTGGAGGACCTCGCCGGGGATCTCCGCGTTGTGCACGGCGATCAGATCGGTCTTCACGCCGTTGACGTAGTTGTCGGCGGCGGTCAGCGGCGAGACGTTCCACCGCTTCAGTACCTTCGCCGCGCTGGTCCCTTCCGGCAGGGTGAACGCGTTGTGCTCGGCGACCAGTTTCGACTCCTTCCCGATGCCGAAGGTGTAGGAGTAGTCGCCGTTCGCGACGAAGTGGTTGTTGTAGGAGTCCACCTGCCCGAAGCGGACGCGGGGGGCGCGCTCGACGAGGTTCGAGAACAGGTTGTGGTGGAAGGTCGCCCTCAGGTGGCCCCGGTCGCCGGCGGCGGTCGACTCGCTGTCGCTGTTGCCGATGAGGATCGTCTTGTCGTGTTCGGTGAAGACGTTCCAGGAGGCGGTGACGTAGTCGGCGCCGCGGACGATGTCCAGTTCGCCGTCGTGCTGCTGGTAGAGCATGCCGAAGTAGGTCGGCGCGGCGCTGTCCGGGTGCGAGCCGTCGGTGAACGTGTTGTGGTCCAGCCACACGTGCGTGGAGCCGTGGACGACGGCCGTGTCGTACTCGGAGTTCCAGTTGCCCTTGGCTCCGTCGGTGGGGTCCCACTGCGGGAAGCAGTCGATGGGCGACTCGAAGGCCAGGTTGCGGATGATCACGTTGTCGACGGCCTTGATCTGCAGGCTGACGCCCTTGAATCCGGCGTTCCTGCCGATGCCGACGATGGTGGTGTTGGCGGGGACGTTCACCTTGACGGCCGTGTCCTGGGCGGCGGCGGAGGCGCGTCGCAGCCCCTCCGGGCTGTCGTCGGGCTCGTCGCTCAGGTCGGTGTCCAGTCCCCAGACGTCCGGAGCATACGCGGCGAGATAGGCGTCGAAGTCGTAGCCGAGCGCGGCGAAGGCGTCACAGCCCTCGGCGACGGCGTCGATGACGCCCTTGACCTTGATGATCTTCGGGGCGGATCCCCCGGCGGCGAGGGCGGCCCTGAACTCGGCCCAGGTGGTGACGGTGTGGACGTGGTCGGCGTCGGCGGCCGATCCGCCCGTGGTGCCCGTCCCGTAGGCGGCCCAGCCGTCGTCGGCGCCCAGGACCTGCCGACCGAGGTCGCGGGACGAGGAGCGGGACTGGGCCTGGGCGGACGCCGTGGCGGTGACGGACAGCACCAGCGCGGTGCACCCCACCAGGGCAGCTATGACGCGTCCATGACATGACTGTGTGCGCACTGTGCGGGTCTCCTCTGGAAGAAGGTCGGGGGCTCTCTCGCGGGAGCGGTCAGGAAAGGGGCGCGGGCCAGGTGATCCAGGACGTGGGGATCTCGTCGTGCAGCCGGACCACGTCACGCGGCGCGAGCACCCGGGTCCGCAGCAGCTCGCGGGCCACGAGCCGAGCCACCGCGATCGCTCCCGGCGGGTTGAAGTGCGTGTTGTCCTGCTCGGTGGCGGTCCAGTTGAAGTAGGTCTTCGTCTCCTCGACCCCGAGCCGCTGCCACAGGGCCAGCGACAGCGCCTGGAGGTCGAGCAGCGCCACCCCCTCCTGCGCGGCGAGCGCACGCATGGCGGCGGGGTACTCCCCGTGGGTGGGCAGGGCAGCACCCGCCGCGTCGAACCTGCGCCGCTCGACGGGCGTGGCCAGCACCGGCCGCGCCCCCTTGGCCCGGGCGCCGTCGACGTACCTGCGCAGGTAGCCCTGGTACGTCGTCCAGGGCTCCGTGTACCGGGTCGGGTCGGTGGTCTTCTCGTCGTTGTGCGCGAACTGGACGAGGAGCAGGTCCCCCGGCCGGATCGCGGCGAGCACGGCGTCGAGCCTGCCCTCGTCGACGAAGCTCTTCGAACTGCGCCCGTTCACCGCGTGGTTGGCGACCGGCCGGTCGGCGTGCAGGAAGAAGGGGAGCGCCATGCCCCACCCGGTCTCGGGGGCGGCGTCGGCGTACTTCTGGGCGGCGGTGGAGTCGCCGGCGAGGTAGAGCGTTCGCCTGCGTCCGGCGGCGTGGGCGGTACCGGCCGCCGCGACGCCGAGGGGGAGGACGGCGGGGACGGCGGCCAGCGCCGCCGAGGTGATCTGCCTACGGGTCAGGGACACGGACGTGTGCCTCTCTCGAGTCCTTCAGGGGTGCGGGGCCGTACCGCTGCACGGCTCCGCCGCGGGGGCGCGACCGTCCACGACCGCTCACGGTCGCGCCCACGACGGCAGGCGGCCGGCTTATCCGTGGTTCTTCCTCCAGTCGGCCTGCGCGGTGTTCAGCTGGTCGGCCAGCCGGTCCAGGAACTCCTTCGCGCTCAGCTTCCCCAGCAGCACCTTCTGGAAGTTCGGCTCGTTGTCGGCCTTGGAGATCGTGTTCCAGTCGGGCAGGTAGTAGGGCAGCTGCACGATCTTCGTGGTGGTGCCCGTCAGCGCCTCGGCCGCCAGCTTCGTCGCCTCGGACGCCTGCACCCAGCTGTCCTGCGCGGCCTCCAGGTTGGCCGGCACCTGGCCCGCCGTCCTGTTCCACTTGCTGTTGGACTCGTGCGAGGCGGCGAACTCGATGAACTTCCAGGCGGCGGTCTTGTTCTTGCTGGACTTGAACAGCCCCAGGCCGTCCACCGGGTTGGACACCTGCACCCGGGTGCCGTTGTCCTGGGTCGGCGCCGGGATGCCCCTGAACCTGCCGGCCAGGGCCTTCTGGTGGTCGCCGAAGGAGCCCAGGTTGTGGCTCAGCATGCCGATGGTGCCGGAGTCCCACTGGGCGACCATCTTGGTGAAGTCGTTGTTGACGTCGGCGGCCGGGGTGTCCTTCTTGAACAGGCCGACGTACTTCTCCAGCGCGGCCACGTTCTTCGGGTCGTTGACCGTCGTCCTGTCACCGTTCCAGAACGCGGTGATGCCGCTCTGCCCGTACGTGGCGTCGAGGGCCTGGGCGATCGATCCGGCGCCGCCGCGGATGGTGTACCCGAAGGCGTTCTTGTCCTTGTCGGTCAGCTTGTCGGCGGCCTCGTAGAACTTCGTCCAGGTGGTCGGCGCCTCCAGGCCCGCCTTCCGGAAGAGATCCGTGCGGTACCAGAGGGTGCCGTTGTTGGCGGAGGTCGGCACGGTGAACGTCTTGCCGTCGATGCCGGCGGCCTTGACGCCGTCCAGGAACTTCGCGTTGAGCCGGCTGCCCAGCCCGCTCTTCTCCAGACGCTCGTCCAGCGGTTCGAGGGCGTCCTGCGCGGCGATCTCTGCGAGCATCGCGGTGCCCACCCCGCCGACGTCGGGCAGCCCGCCGCCCTGGATGGCGGTGTCGTACTTGGACTGGACGCTGTCGGACGGCACGCCGACGTACTTGACCTTGATGTCCGGGTTCGCCTTCTCGAAGTCGGCGATGATCTCCTTCCAGACATCGGTGCGGACACCGCCGTTGTTGTCCCAGAAGGTGATCTCCCCCTTGCCGGAGCCGTCGCCTCCCTTGTCTCCCGCCGCGCCGCTGCCGTCGTCGCCGCAGGCGGTGGCGGTCAGCGCGAGCACGGAGCCCAGGGCGACGGCCAGGGCGGCTCGCCTGCTTCTGTGGATGCTGCTCTTCATGTGGTCGGCTCTCTTCTTCTGGATCCCAACGGAGATATGAAGTTGTGCGGGGGGGGTGGGGCCGGCGCCGGTCCGCGCGGTCGAGGGCGGGGCGGTGCGTCGCGCCGCTCCTCACGGGCGGGTACGGCGGGTGAGTCAGAGAGGTCTGATCCGGAAGGCGCTGAACGTGGCCGCACCCGCGTGTCCGGTCCCCACGGGCGCGAGGGCGAAGAGACCGAGCAGGGCGCCCACCCAGCGCCAGGGGGTGGCGGCGAAGACGGGGCCCGAGTGACACGGACCGTCGCCGACGTCGTACGTGAAACGGCAGCGGGCTCCGGCGCCCGCCTCGATCCTCAGCCGTGCCCGTCCCTCGGGGGCGAGCCGCGGAGGGGCGGCGTCCCGTTCCCGGTCGGCCGCCGGCTCGGCGAACCGGTGCACCAGGTGGACGGCGCCGTCGGCGCCCCGCTGGAGGCCGATCCAGGCGAACGCGTCCCCGAGGACCGTGAGTCCGGCGCGGGCGCCCGGTTCCTCGCTGTGCAGTCGCAGTTCCACCTCGACGGCGGACGGCCGCCCCGGCAGCCGCTGGGTGAGCACGTTCGGCAGGGTGCGCAGGTCGTGCGCGTCGGCCGTCCGTACACAGGTCAGACGCAGTCCGTCGGCGGAGTGCCGGGTGGCCCAGCCGTCACGGGGGTTGGCCGTCCACGACCACTGGCGGCCGAAGCGTCCGCCGGGGAAGTCGTCGTCCGTGGCGGGCGCGGCGGGCGGCTCCGCGGGCAGGTCGGGCCGCCGGTGTTCCAGGACGGGGGCGCCCTCGTCGCCGACGACCGGCCAGCCGTCCGCGGCCCACCGCATCGGCTGCAGATGGACGACCCTGCCGTAGGCGCCGCGCTGCTGGAAGTGCACGAACCAGTCCTCGCCGGCCTGGGTGCGCACCCAGCCGCCCTGGTGGGGGCCGTTGACCTCGGTGTCCCGCTGCTCCAGGACGACGCGCTCCTCGTAGGGGCCGAAGAAGTCCCAGGCACGGAAGGCGCCCTGCCAGCCGGTCTCCACTCCCCCGGCCGGGGCGAGGATCCAGTACCAGCCGTCGTGCCGGTAGAGCTTCGGTCCTTCGAGGGTGAACCAGCCGGGGATCCGGTCCCCGTCGACGATCACCTTGCCCTCGTCGAGGACGGCCGTCCCCTGCGGGTGCATACGGTGGCCGGTGAGCCGGTTCTTGACGCCCGCGCGGGACTTCGCCCAGGCGTGGACCAGGTGGGCCTCGCCGGTCTCGTCGTCCCACAGCGGGCAGGGGTCGATGAGCCCCTTGCCCTCCTTCACCAGATGCGGGCGGGTCCAAGGCCCCCTGATCTCAGGGGCGTTGACCTGGAAGATGCCCTGGTCGGGGTCGCCCCAGAAGATCCAGAAGCGGTCGTCGTGATGGCGCAGGGCGGGCGCCCAGACCCCGCAGTCGTGGCGCGGGGTCCTGAACTCGGCGGCCGGTTCGAGGCGTTCGAGGGCGTGGCCGATCAGCGTCCAGTCGACCAGGTTGCGCGAGTGCAGCAGCGGCAGGCCGGGGGCGCGGCCGAAGCTGGAGGCGGTCAGGTAGAAGTCGTCGCCGACCCGCATGACGTCCGGGTCGGACCAGTCGGCGTTCAGGACCGGGTTCGTGTACGTCTCGGGCCGCTCGTGCCTCACTGGTTGACCGCCTTCCGGACCAGCGCCGCCGCCTCGTCCCGGTCGAGCCGGCCGTCGGCGACGACGGTGACGATCCGGCGCACGGCCGTCTCGCCGGGCGGGATCGGCAGCCGCTCGGCCGAGGCCAGCGACGAGCCGACGCCCGGGTACTCGGCGGTGCGCACGAACCAGGGGTCGCGGCGGGTGGCGTCGGTGGCGCCCGCGAAGACGAGGGTCCAGCCTCCCTTGCCGTCCACCCCGCTCGAGCGGGCGGAGCCCGATCCCGCCAAGGCGAGCCAGTCGGCGGGGGCGCCGTGGACGGCCGCCTCGCCCCGGGTGCCGGCGGTGAAGACCTCGGGGGCCGCGCTCTCCTTGCGGGCCCGCCAGAAGAACCCGCCGTAGGCCGCTCCGGGACGTCCGTTCGTCGCCGGGCTGCCGATGGACAACGGGCCGGAGGTGACATTGGTGAGGGAGAAGGTGAAGTCCAACGCCCATGCGTGGCCGGTGAGTTCGGTGGCCGCGACCGTACGGCGCTCGCGCAGCAGCTCGACCCCGGCGGCGACCCAGCGCAGCTCCTCGATGAAGCCGTCGGGATCGCGCAGCTGGAAGGAGCCGTGCCGTTGCGCGCCGTGGTTGTCGAGCTCGGCCGGGCCCCGGCCGCGGACGTAGGTGCGGCCGCCCCAGAAGTTGTGCCCCCCGACGTCGGGTACGGCCACACCGACGCCGAGGTGGTGAGTGTGGTCGGCGGGGCTCAGTTCGGTGACCGCCGTGCCGGCCAAGGTGGTGACGGGGTGCAGGTAGGGGCGCGGGGAGAGCCGGGCGGGCAGTTCCGGCCGGGTGACGTAGCGGGCGACCGGGCGGCCGGCGACACGCAGGACGACCGGGGAGTCGGGTGCCGGTGCGGTCATCAGGGGCTCACCTCTTTCGGATGCACGGTCGTGAACGCCCAGGGGGCGCCCAGTTCGGAGTAGAGGCAGAGGGTGTCGGCGGCGGCCGCCACGAGGCCGTCGACGCCGGGCACGACCCGCCGGTCCTCGTCCGGGAGCAGGCGCCAGGTCCCCTCGGGCAGCTGGGCCGGGTCGGGGGCCGTCCGGATCGCCTCGACGACCCGCATGAACGCCTCGGTCGCGGCGGGCGGGACGAGCAGCCCCGTCCCGTCGGCGAGGTGCTCGACGAGGTTCTCCAGCAGGTCGGTGTGGCCGTACTCGAACTCCTCGGGACCGTGGTCGGCCCGCTGGAGCAGGACGCGGTCCTGCTTGTACCAGTACGTGATCCGGCCGCGGCTGCCGTGGACGACGACGTACGGGTCGTCGGGGTCCTCGGCGCACAGGGTGGCCGCGACGACGACATGGCGGCCGTCGGCCGTGCTGACGCGGACGCAGGAGGTGTCGTCGGACTCGATGGCGTTGGCGTGCGCCAGCTCGGTCTCGATGCGGGCGACGTCCTCGGCGCGGGTGACGCCGGCCAGCGCCAGGGCGGTGGCGACGGCGTGCGCGAGCGGGTTGGTGAGCGCCCCGTCGATCACGTCGACGCCGTTCAGCCGCCGCCTGCCGGCCCAGGGCGCCCGCCGGTAGTACGCGTGGGCGCGCGCCCAGGCCCCGGCGCCGCCGACGCCCGTCACCTCGCCGATCGCACCGTCCTCGATCAGCGTGCGGATCGCGGGCACGGCGTGCGAGCCCAGCGACTGGAAGCCGATCTGGCAGGCCACGCCGGCCTGTGCGACCCCGTCGGCCATCCGGCGGAACTCGGCGTAGGAGGGAGCGGGCGGCTTCTCCAGGAGCAGGTGCACGCCCCTGCCGGCCGCGGTCAGCGCGAGGTCGGCGTGGGTCGGGATCGGCGTGCAGATCACGGCGATCCGCGCGCCGGTGGCGTCCAGCAGCGCGCCGAAGTCGGCGGACTGCTCGGGCGCGCCGAGGCCCTCGGGGATCTCGGCCCGCGTCAGCGGGGTCAGCTCGCAGATGCCCGCCAGCCGGACGAGCCCCTTGTCCTGGAGCCTGCGGATGTTGTCCAGGTGCCAGCGGCCGTGGCCGCGCGCGCCCGCCAGGACGATGGGGACGGCGGTGTCCGAGGTGCTCATGGGATCCTCCCTGCGCCCGCGCCGCGGGCCGGCTCGCGGTCGGCCGCCACGGCGCTGTCGATCTTTCGGTGCAGGGTAGGCGCCCGGCCTGCGGCCACCGCGGGAGCGCGCTCACCGCCGCGGTAGGGGTCGTCGTGGCGGCCGGGAAGGCGGGCGGGCCGGCCGTTCGGGACCGGGGCGCCGACGGCGGTCCGACGGATGCTCATCCCTTCACCGCCCCCGCGCTGAAGCCGGTGATCAGCCATTTCTGGATGAAGGCGAAGACGATCACCACGGGGACGGCGGCGATGATGCCGCCCGCGGCCAGCGCGCCCAGGTCGACGCTGTCCGCGCTCATCAGGGTGTTGAGGCCGACGGGGATCGTCTGCTTGGTCTGGTCGGACAGGAACATCAGGGCGAAGAGGAAGTGGTTCCAGGCGTGCACGAAGGCGAAGGAGCCGACGGCGATCAGCCCGGGCCGCAGCAGCGGCAGGACGACGATGCGGAAGGCGGTGAGCCGGCCGCAGCCGTCGACCCAGGCGGCCTCCTCCAGGGAGTAGGGCACGTTCCGGATGAACCCGCTGATCAGGATCATCGACAGGGGCAGCTGGAAGACCGTCTCGGCGATGACGACGCTGCCGAGCGAGTTGATCATCTTGAGTTCGGCGAAGATCTGGAAGAGCGGCACGAGGAGCAGCGCGCCCGGCACGAACTGGGTGCACAGCAGGGCGAGCATGAAGCCGCGCTTGATCCTGAAGTCGAAGCGGGCGAGGGCGTAGCCGCCGGCCAGGGCGACCCCGGTGGTGAGCAGCAGGGTCGCCACACCGGTGATCACGCTGTTCTGGAAGTAGACGGCGAAGTCCCGCTCGTTCCAGACCTTCTCGAAGTGGTCGAAGGTCATCGGCCAGGGCACGAGCGAGGTCGAGCCGGCCGGGCGGAGCGCGAAGAGCAGGATCCAGTAGAAGGGGACGAGGGTGAAGACGAGGTAGATCCCCAGGGGAAGGTAGATCTGCCAGCGCGGGGCCTCGTCCCAGGCGCGCTTCCTCGCGGACGGCTGCCGGTCCGCCGTGCTGGGCACGCGCACGGGGACGGGCGTGACCTCGGTGGCCTCCTTGGTGATCACTTGTCGCCTCCTCCGAACTTGCTCAGCCGCAGATAGACCATCGAGCAGAAGAGCAGGATCACGAACGCGACCGTGGTGAGGGCGGACGCGTAGCCGAAGTTGTGGGCGTCGACGCTGGTGTTGGCGATGTAGAGCGGGAGGGTGGTGGTCTCCCCCGCCGGGCCGCCGCCGGTGAGCGTGTAGAGCAGGTCGACGTTGTTGAACTCCCACACCGCGCGCAGCAGGGTGGACAGGACGATGGCGTCCTTCAGATGGGGCAGGGTGATGTGCCAGAACTGCTTGATGCGGCCGGCTCCGTCGACCTCCGCCGCCTCGTACAGGTCCTTGGACACGGACTGGAGGTCGGCGAGGATGAGGATCGCGAAGAAGGGGACGCCCCGCCACAGATCGGCGACGATCACCGCCGGGAAGACCGTGGATGTGTCCGACAGCCAGCTGGTGCCGTACTCGCCGAGTCCCATGTCCGCGAGGTAGCGGGTGACGCCCGTCTGCGAGTTGTAGAGCAGCACCCAGATCGCGGAGGTCAGCACGCCGGAGACGGCCCAGGGCGAGAACACCAGTGCACGGCCGAGCGCCCGTCCGACGAAGGTCTGGTTGACGATCAGCGCCAGCGCCAGACCGAACAGCAGCTGCAGCCCCACCTCGACGAAGACCCACTTGGCGCTGAAGGTCAGCGTGTCCCAGAACTGCGGGTCCTCGGTGAAGATCTGGACGAAGTTGTCGAAGCCCGCGTAGCCGTTGCGCCACGGCTTGGTGGGGTTGAAGTTCTGCAGGCTGTAGTAGAAGACGCTGACGACCGGGTAGGCGATGAAGCCCAGCATCAGCAGGGCCGCCGGCGCGATCAGCAGGTACGGCAGCCTGCGCGGCGTGGCGGAGGCACGGCGCCGCCGGGGTGGCGCGGGCGGTTTCGCCACGGCTGCGGCTTGGGCCATGACTGTTCTCCGTTCTCGGTACGTCTCGGTGCGTCGCGCGTTCGCGTGCGTCGTGCTGTCACGTGCGGTCGGGCGTTCGCGTCCGTCGGGCGTTCAAGTCCGTCGGGCGTTCGCATGCGTTGTGCGGTGTGCGTTCGCGTGCGTCGTGCTTCGCGTGCGTCGTGCTTCGCGTTGTGCGTTCGTACGGTGAAGCGCTTTCTGCCTGGACAGGGGTGGGCTCCTCGTGCCGCGGCGATCAGCCCGCGTAGGGATCCGCGACCTTGCCCGGGCGGGCCAGGAACTCGAAGTCGCAGCCGGTGTCGGCCTGGGTGATCTGTTCGTTGTAGAGCGCGCCGTAGCCGCGCTCGTAGCGGGCGGGCGGCGGCGTCCACCGTGCCCTGCGCCGCTCCAGCTCCTCGTCGTCGACGTCGAGTCGCAGGGAGCGCGCCTCCACGTCGAGGGTGATCGAGTCGCCCGTGCGGACCAGGGCGAGCGGCCCGCCGACGTACGACTCGGGCGCCACGTGCAGCACGCACGCGCCGTAACTCGTCCCGCTCATCCGGGCGTCGGAGATCCGCAGCATGTCCCGCACCCCCTCCTTGAGGAGGTGGTCGGGGATGGGCAGCATGCCGTACTCGGGCATGCCCGGGCCGCCCTTGGGGCCGGAGCCGCGCAGCACCAGCACGGTGTCGGCGGTGATGCCCAGCTCCGGGTCGTTGATGGTGCGCTGCATGGTCCGGTAGTCGTCGAAGACGACCGCGGGACCGGTGTGCTTCAGCAGGCGGGACTCGGCCGCGATGTGCTTGATCACGGCGCCGTCGGGGCAGAGGTTGCCGCGCAGCACGGCGACCCCTCCTTCGCGCGCGACCGGGTTGTCCCGGGGGCGGATGACGTCGTCGTCGTGCACCCGGGCGCCGGCGAGCTGCTCGCGCAGGGTGTCGTGGGCGACGGTGGGCCGGTCGAGGTGGAGCAGGTCCGGGATCCGGGAGAGGAAGCCGGGAAGGCCGCCGGCGAAGTGGAAGTCCTCCATCAGGTACTTCCGGCCGCCGGGACGGACGTCGGCGAGGACGGGGACCGTGCGGGCGATGCGGTCGAAGTCGTCGAGGGTGAGCCTGACGCCCGCGCGGCCGGCCATGGCGATCAGATGGATCACCGCGTTGGTCGACCCGCCGAGGCCCAGGA
The DNA here is from genome assembly GCF_055606485.1 of Streptomyces sp. NPDC037083. Classification (NCBI taxonomy): domain Bacteria; kingdom Bacillati; phylum Actinomycetota; class Actinomycetes; order Kitasatosporales; family Streptomycetaceae; genus Streptomyces; species Streptomyces sp. NPDC037083. The sequence goes on from NZ_JBVJSQ010000007.1 coordinate 117,301, forward strand.
CCGTCGTCACCGCGTCCTCGAAGGCCTCCGCGGTGAGGATGTCGCTCAACCTGCGGTCCCGGTGCACCAGTTCGACGATGCGCAGGCCGGCGGCGGCCGCCATCCGGTCGTGCCCGGAGTCCACGGCCGGGATGCTCGACGCCCCCGGGACGGTCACGCCGAGCGCCTCGGCCGCGGCCGTCAGGGTGGACGCCGTGCCCATCGTCATGCAGTGCCCCGGCGAGCGGGCGAGGCCGTTCTCCAGTTCGGCCATCTCGCAGTCGCCGATGAGGCCGGCCCGCCGGTCGTCCCAGTACTTCCACATGTCGGTGCCCGAGCCGAGGACCTCGTTGCGCCAGTGGCCCGGCAGCATGGGCCCGGCCGGCACGAAGACGGTCGGCAGGTCGACGCTCGCCGCACCCATGAGCAGCGCGGGCGTGGTCTTGTCGCAGCCGCCCATCAGCACGGCCCCGTCGACGGGGTAGGAGCGCAGCAGCTCCTCGGCCTCCATGGCGAGCAGGTTGCGGTAGAGCATCGGGGTGGGCTTCTGGAAGGTCTCGCTGAGGGTGGAGACCGGGAACTCCAGGGGGAAGCCGCCCGCCTGCCACACGCCCCGCTTCACCGCCTGGGCCCGCTCGCGCAGGTGGACGTGACAGGGGTTGATGTCGGACCAGGTGTTCAGGATCGCGACGACCGGCTTGCCGAGGTGCTCCTCGGGGAGGTAGCCGAGCTGGCGGGTGCGGGCACGGTGGCTGAAGGAGCGCAGGCCCTCGGCGCCGTACCACTGGTGGCTCCTGAGCTCCTCGGGCGCCTTGCGGGGAGCGGTCGGGGGAAGATCGTCGAAGCGCTTCATATGGACCATCCGGCAGCTATGGCGGCGACCTCGGCGCGCTCGTCGTCGGGCAGCGGCCTGCTCGGCGGGCGCACCTCGCGGCGGCACAGTCCCAGTGAGGCAAGGGCCTCCTTGACGACGGTGACGTTGTTGGCGGAGCCTTCGGCGGCGCGCAGCTCCTCGAAGCGTCTGATCTGTTCCCACACCTTCATCGCGGCCGGATAGTCCCCTGATCGAAGCGCTTCGATCATGTTCAGCGAGACGGCCGGGGCGACGTTCACCAGCCCCGAGGTGAAGCCGGTGGCGCCCGCGGAGAAGTAGGAGGGGGCGTACGGCTCGGCGAGGCCGGCGACCCAGACGAAGCGCTCCAGGCCCGCGTCCCGTGCGAAGGCCGCGAAGCGGGAGGCGTCCGGCACGGCGTACTTGACCCCGATCACGTTCGGGCAGTCGTCGGCGAGTTCGGCCAGGCGTTCGCCGTGCAGCTGCGCGTTGCGGATGTAGGGGACGACGCCCAGCTCGGGCACCGCCCGGGCGATCTCCCGGTGGTAGTCGACCCAGCCGCTCTGCGAGACGTAGGGGTGGACGGGCTGGTGGACCATCACCATCTGAGCGCCCAGCTCACGGGCGTGCCGGGCGGAGGCGACGGCGGTGGGGACGTCGTGTCCGACGCCGGCCAGCACCACCGCCCGGTCGTCGGCCTCGTCCAGGGTCAGCTCCGTGACCAGGCGGCGCTCTTCGGGGGTGAGGGCGTAGAACTCGCCGGTGTTGCCGTTCGGGGTGAGGGTGATGATCCCGCCGTCGAGCAGCCGGCGCAGCAGGGCCCGGTGGGCGGCCCGGTCGACGGTGCCGTCCTCGGCGAACGGGGTCACCGGGATGGCCACCACGTCGGCCAGGGCCGCACGCTGGGTCTCGAACGCCACGCTGCTCATTCCTGACCTTCCTTGGCCTCGGCCTCTTCGTGGGCGGCCGCTTCGGCGGTCTCGGGGAACGCCCGGTGCACGAAGGACGCGATGTGGGCGTGCAGGGCGCGGGCCGCGCCGTCCGCGTCGCCCGCCAGGGCGAGCCGCAGGATCTCGCGGTGTTCGCCGGCCTCCCGTTCCCAGGAGGGGGAGGCGGCCCAGGCGACGGCGGAGACCAGAGCGGCCTGGTCGCGGACCTCGTCGAGCATCCGGCCGAGCAGCGGGTTGCCGCACGGCAGGTACAGGGCGCGGTGGAACTCCCGGTTCGCCAGGGACCGTTCGGCGGTGTCGGTCGCCTCGTCGGCCCTGGTCAGCGCCGAGCTGGCGGCGTCCAGGGAGGCGCCTCGCCGCACGGCCCGCCTGAGCGCCTCGGGTTCGAGGAGCAGGCGTACGTCGTAGACCTCGCGCGCCATGTCCGCGTCCACCATGCGCACCGTGACGCCCTTGTACTGGCTCATGACGACCAGGCCGGTGCCGGCCAGGGTCTTGAGCGCCTCGCGCACCGGGGTCTTGGAGACCCCGAACTGCGCGGCGAGCTCGGTCTCGACCAGGGCCTGACCGGGCGTCAGCCGCCCGGTGAGGATGCGGCGTTTGATCTCCTCCAGCACGTACTGCGTGCGGGACGGGATCGGCGTGGGCACAGAGGTCATGCGCGCCTCTCGGATGTCGCGTGTCTGGTCTCGGATCTCGCGTATCGCGTCTCATATATGACGTACGAGGTACGACGCGTTGAAGGTAGGAGCGGCCCCGTGTTTCGTCAATGCTTCCGGCAAAAGGAAGTTGAGGCCGCCGGGACGCAAGGGTCCCAAGTGGGGTCAGAACGGGATGGTCTCGCCCTCGCGCGCCGTGCGGGTGGGGCCTTCGAAGACGGCGGCGGCGCGGGCGGTCGCCGCTTCCCGGGTCAGCGTGGGGCCGACGTGGGTGATGTACAGCTCGCGCACCCCCGCCTTGCGGGCGGCGTCGCCCGCGTCCTCCGGCGTAAGGTGCACCGGCTGTCGCCGTTCGCCTTCGTGATGCCGGTCGACGTCCGCCTCGCACAGGAACAGGTCTGCCCCGGAGGCGAGTTCGGTGAGCGCGTCACACGGCCCGGTGTCCCCGGAGTACGCGAGAACACTCCCCTGGCACTCGGCGCGCAAGGCGTAGGCCTCGGTGTCGTGGGCCACCGCGCGCGAGGTGAGGCGCAGGTTCCAGTGCCGCACGGTGTGCCCGTCGAACAGGGGCCTGAAGTCGAGGACCTCGCCGAGGAACCGTACGTCCGGCCGGCCGAGGAAGCCCGCCAGCCGCCGGGCGCAGTCGAGCGGCGCGTACACCGGGATCGGGGCCGGCGGGGCCATGCCGCCGAAGGCGAACGCGTAGGCGGCGGCGAGGAGATCGGCGCTGTGGTCGGCGTGGAGGTGGGAGATCCAGATCGCCGTGAGACGGTCCGGGTCCGTGTGCCGCTGCAACTCGGCGAACGTGCCCGGCCCCGCGTCCATCCACACCTCCGCCCCGGCGCCGCGCAGCAGGTATCCGGAGCAGGGGCGGCCCGGCGCCGGGTGCGGAGAGGCGGTGCCGAGGACGGTGAGGCTGAGGGGCATGGTGGGGAGCGTACGTTCCGCTCCCGCCGCACGCGCCCTGTTCGCGCCCGTCTACGGCAACCTCGGGCCTGTGTCTACGACCGGGGCGTCCACCCCGGGTCACGTCCGCTCAGTCCGACCGCGCGGTCGAGCAGGGGCGCGTCGTCCGGGACGGGGACGACGGGGCCGAAGGCGCCGTTCCCGGACTCGCCGTCGGCGGCGCCGGCGAGGAACCCGTACGCCGCAGACAGCGCCGCCGGGTCGGGCTCGTAGTCCTGGCCGGTGGCCCGGGCCAGGTCCCAGCCGTGGATCACCAGCTCGTCGGCGGCGACGGCGCCCGCCACCGCGCCGGGCAGGTCCACGCCGCCCGCGCGGGTCATGCCGGTCCAGGCGGCCGGGTCGCGCCAGGCCTCGGCGAGGGCGTCGAGCGCCTTGACAAGCTCCTCGCGCCAGTCGGGGCCGATGTCCGGGGCGGCGGCGTCCGGAGGGGTGTCGGTCGTCGGGCCGAGGTCCTTGCGGGCGGCGTCGCGGAAGGCGACGGACAGGCCGGTCAGATGCCCGAGCAGGTTGCGGACGGCGCACCCCGGGCAGGGGGTCCCCTCCGCGAGCTGCCCGTCGCGCACGCCCTCCGCGAGGCGCGCGATGATCCGGGCCTGGGGCCCGAGATCGAGGATCGTCGTGTCGGTCGTACGGGAGTCGGTCATGTGGGGGAGACCGTCCGTGCGCCCCAAACTCATCGCCGCGCCCGGATAGGGCACCTGCCCGATGCCGTGAGCACCTCCTTAGAACCACGATGACCAGGCATGACGAAGAACTTGTCCGTGCTGCGCGTGCTGCGGGACCGCGACGCGGCGCTCTTTCTGGCCGCGTCGGTGGTCTCCGGCTTCGGCACCTCGGCGCTGTGGCTGGCGTCCGGTGTGTGGGTCAAGGACCTCACCGGCTCGAACGGGCTCGCCGCGCTGTGCGTGCTGGCACTGTGGGCGCCCACCCTCCTCGCCCCGCTGCTCGGCCCCTTCGCCGACCGCGCCCGCCGGCGCCGCCTGCTCGTCGCCCTCGACCTGGGCCTCGCGGGCCTGCTGCTCGCCGTCCTCGCCGTGGACTCACCCGGCCGGCTGTGGCTGCTGTTCACGGTGCTGTTCCTGTACGGCGCCGCCGGTGTCGTGGCCGACGCGGCCGAGTCCGCGCTGGTCGCCGCGGCCGTCGCGCCGGAGCTGCTCGGCGACTTCAACGGGCTGCGCACGACGGCCACGGAGGGCATGAAGCTGGTCGCCCCGCTGGCGGGGGCGGGCCTCTACGCGGCCTTCGGCGGGCCGAGTGTGGCCCTGCTGGACGCGGCCAGTTTCGTGTGCGCGGCGGGCCTGTACCTGTGCGTGCGGGTCCGCGGTGCCCGGCCTGCGAGCGCCACGAGCGGCTGGCGCGTGCGGACGGCCGAGGGCGCCCGCTTCCTGTGGGGGCACCCCGCGCTGCGTCCGCTGGTGGTGGCGGGCGGTACGACGATGCTGTTCGCGGGCGTCAACGGGGCGACGGCCTACGCCGTCGTCGAGGGCCTCGGCCGCTCCCCCGCCTACGCGGGTGTGCTCTACGCCGTCCAGGGCGCCGGTTCGGCCGCGGTCGGGCTGCTGTCGGGGCCCGCGCTGCGGCGGCTCGGGGAACGCCGGTTCGCGGCGTACGGGATCGCCCTGGCGGCCGTCGCGGTGGCCGTGCGGGCCGTTCCCTCGGTCCCGGTGGCCCTGGTGTGCGGCGCGGCGATCGGGGCGGGGCTGCCCTGTGTGCTGATCGCCGCGCTGACCGCCGTCCAGCGGGAGACGCCCGACGCGCTGCTGGGCCGGGTCGCGGCCACGGCCGGCGCCCTGCTGTACGCGCCGAACACGTTCGGCCTGGCGGCGGGCGCCGCTCTGGTGGAACTCCTCCCGTACCAGGTGCTGTTGACGCTGGTGGGCCTGGCGTGGCTGACGGCGGTCCCGCCGCTGCTGCGCGTGCCCGCTCAGCGCGAGGCGAGCGCCGCGCGCACGGCCTCCAGGTCCCCGTCCGACGCCAACCCGGCGTGATACAGCCGGATCTCCGTCGCTCCGAGTTCGCGGGCCCGTGCCGCGTCGGCCGCGAGCGTCCCCGGGCTGCCGCCCATGCCGGAGACGACGCCGAAGTTGGCGGCGACGACCGCGCCCGTGCGGCCCTGTTCGGCGAAGGGCGTCAACAGGCCGGGCCCGTCGGCACAGGGCACGACGACCCCGTCCGCGACGGACAGGATGTGCGCGGGGTCGACGCCCGGGTTGGCGCCGACGTGGTACGTCACGGGGTCGGCGTGCAGCAGGATCTGGAAGCCGGCGGGCGCGGCCGCCCGGACGGCGGCCACGGCCGCCTCCTGGAGGGTGCGGGCCCGTTCGTCGCGCCACGCGCGCGTGGCGGCCGCCGTCTCCTGCCCGAGCAGTTTCTCCACGGCGGCCCAGCCTCCGTCGTCCGGCGCCCCCCGCCACAGCGGCTCCAGCGCCTCCCGCACCGCGGCGGCGAGCGTGTCGGCGTCCAGGCCCTGTTCGCCGTAGCCGGCCCGGCAGTCGGGGCAGAAGCAGAGCGCCATCAGGTACTGGCCGGCGTCCCCGAGGCTCACGCCGCCGGTCTTGTCGTGGGCGTGCAGGTGCTGCAGGCCGTACCAGCCGAGGGACTCCAGCTCGGTGCCGGCGGCGCCGGGGCGCACGGCGGCCTCGGCGGCGAGGTCGACGAGGTACGCGCGCGTGGCGGGCCGGGCGATGCAGGGCGCCCAGGGATAGCGGTCCCCGTAGGCGTTGACGACCGAGGTCTCGGGACGGTCGGCGCCCAGGCGGGAGTTGTGCGCGAGGACCACCCAGGTGTGCACCTCGAGACCGGCCCGCGCGAGCGCTTCGGCGGCCTCGCCGTAGGCGTCGCCGGGAGCCCAGTCGCCGGCCGGACAGGGGCGCAGGGCGCGGCCCTCCCAGCGGCCGTCCGGCGGGTAGAGCACGGCCGCATGCTCAGCGGTGACGATGCGGTGGCGCGGGTGACGAGGGGTCAGCGCGCGGGTGGAGTGGTAGGCGGCGGCGAGGGTCACCTGTTCCACTCCGAGCGCGGCGACACGGGCCGGGGCCGCGGGATCGCCGGTCACGTCCCAGGGGTAGACGAAAGTCGACGCCTTCACTTACCGGCCCTCCTCCAGCAGCGCGTGGCCGCGCTCGATCACCTGGGCGAGCTGTTTGACATGATCCTCGCTCGGCTCGTGCAGCGGCGGGCGGACTTCGCCGACGTCGAGGCCGCGCAGCCGGACTCCGGCCTTGACGAGCGAGACGGCGTAACCGCGGCCCTGGGCGCGCAGTTCGACGAACGGCCGGTAGAAACCGTCGAGCAGTCTGCGGACGGTGCTGTCGTCGCCGGCCGCGAGCGCCCGGTGGAAGGCGAGGGCGATCTCCGGGGCGAAGCAGAACACCGCCGAGGAGTAGAGGTCGATGCCGAGGGCGCGATAGGCGAGCTGTGTCTGTTCCGCGGTCGGCAGACCGTTGAAGTAGAGGAAGTCGCCGGGGACCTCGGTGCGCACGGCGCTGACGATCCGCTGCATGAGGTCGAGATCGCCGAGGCCGTCCTTGAGGCCGACGATCCCCTCGGTGCGGGCGAGTTCGACGACGGTCCCGGGGGTGAACACCGCGTTGTCGCGCTGGTAGACGATCACCGGGAGAGAGGTCGCGGCCGCCACTTGCCGGTAGTGGCGCAGCAGGCCCTCCTGGGCGGCCACGACGAGGTAGGGCGGCATGGCGAGCAGGCCGTCCGCTCCGGCGGTCTGCGCCAGTCCCGCGTAGCGCACGGCGAGGGCGGTGCCGTAGCCGACGCCCGCGACGACCGGCGTCCGCCCGCCGGTCTCCTCCACCGCCGCCCGGACGCAGGCCTCGAACTCCTCCGGTGCGAGCGCGTGGAACTCGCCGGTGCCGCAGCACGCGAACACGGCCGCGGCGCCGGCCTCGACGCCGCGGCGGACGTGCGCGCGGTAGACGTCCAGGTCGAGGGAGCCGTCGGGGCCGTAGGCGGTGACGGGGAAGAACAGCGGTCCGCTGGGGACGCGGAGGCGGGCGGCGAGCGGGGCTGACGTCACGGGCCCTCCCGGGTCCATATTCTTGAGCGGCGTCCATATTCCTGAACAAGTTCACGCTAAGGTGCCCGTGCGAGCCCGGTCAAGCCGACCAACCCCCGAGACACCAGCACTTTTGCCACTCCTGCGGGACACTTGACGGGTACCGGCACCGCTCTTTAGCGTGTCCATGAATGTGAACTACGGCCACACATGCGTTCGACCATCGGTACGTTCGGCCCGCTCGACCGACCCAAGGAGACCCGAGGATGCCCGCTCCGCGCACCGTCCTGCTCACCGGCGCCGCCGGCGGCCTCGGCACCCTGATGCAGAACCTGCTCCCCGCCTTCGGCTACGAGCTGCGCCTCCTGGACGTGCGGCCGATCGAGGGCGACCCGGACGCCGTCACCGCCGACCTCGCCGACAGGAAGGCCGTGCGCGAGGCGGTACGGGGCGTCGACGCGATCATCCATCTGGCGGGCATCTCCCTGGAAGCCCCCTTCGAGAAGATCCTCAAGGCGAACATCGAGGGCACGTACAACCTGTACGAGGCCGCCCGCGAGGAGGGTGTGCAGCGGATCGTCTTCGCCTCCTCCAACCACGCCGTCGGCTTCGCCCCCCGGCCCCGGGGCGACGACCCCCTGATCCCGATCGACACCCCGCGCCGCCCGGACACCTTCTACGGTCTGTCCAAGGCCTTCGGCGAGGATCTCGCCCAGCTCTACTGGGACAAGCACGGCCTGGAGACGGTGTCGGTGCGCATCGGCTCCTGCTTCCCCGAGCCGACCAGCGTGCGCATGCTCTCGCTGTGGCTGAGCCCGCCCGACGGCGCACGCCTCTTCCACGCGGCCCTGACCGCCGAGGACGTCGGCCACACCGTCGTCTACGGCTCCTCCGCCAACACCCGGCTGTGGTGGGACCTGTCGACCGCCCGGGCGCTCGGCTACGAGCCGCAGGACGACTCCGAGCCGTACGCGAAGAAGCTGATCGCCGAGCAGGGCGAACTGGACCCGGACGACATCGCCCACGCCCACCTGGGCGGCCACTTCGTGAGCGACCCGCCGATCTGGCCCTACTGACCGCACCGGCCACTCCGGCGGCACCGACGGCACCGACCGGAAGGACCCCTCACGGCACGCGGACGGGCGCCGAACGGGCCCGCCCGTCGTGACATCCGGGCACGCTCCCTGCCCGATCCCACCCGCCGCCCGGCTGCCGCGCAGGTCCGAGCCGGGCAGTCCGCGCCGCGAACGGGCACAACCGGGCAGCATCGGGCCCGCAACAGGCCTGGTCAGTGCCGCGCACCCGCTGTAGAACTTCCCCCAGGGCCCGCACCGGGCCCGAACGGGCGGGGCTGCGGGAGAGCGAGGTGACGCCATGACCCCCAGAACGGCGGAGGAGCGCCAGCGCGAGATCGTGCGCACCGCGCGCGCCACCGGTTCCGTCGACGTCGCCGCGCTGGCCGCCGAGCTGGGCGTGGCCCGGGAGACCGTACGCCGGGACCTGCGCGCCCTGGAGGACCACGGCCTGGTGCGCCGCACGCACGGCGGCGCGTATCCCGTGGAGAGCGCCGGCTTCGAGACCACGCTGGCCTTCCGCGCCACCAGCCATGTGCCCGAGAAACGCCGGATCGCCGCCGCGGCGGCCGCCCTGGCCGGGGACGCCGAGACGGTCTTCGTCGACGAGGGCTTCACCCCTCAGCTCATCGCCGAGGCACTGCCCCGGGACCGGCCACTGACCGTGGTCACCGCCTCCCTGCCGGTCGCGGGCGCGCTCGCCGAGACCGAGAACATGTCCGTGCTGCTGCTCGGCGGCCGGGTCCGCTCCGGCACGCTGGCCACGGTCGACCACTGGACGACGAAGATGCTGGCCGGCTTCGTCGTCGACCTCGCCTACATCGGCGCCAACGGCATCTCCCGCGAGCACGGCCTGACCACCCCGGACCCGGCCGTGGGCGAGGTCAAGGCGCAGGCCGTGCGGGCGGCCCGGCGCACCGTCTTCGTGGGCGTGCACACCAAGTTCGGGGCGGTCGGCTTCTGCCGGTTCGCCGAGGTGAGCGCGCTGGAGACGATCGTCACGAGCACGCTGCTGCCGGCGGCCGAGGCGCACCGGTACTCCCTGCTCGGCCCCCAGGTCATCCGCGTCTGAAGAACCGCTTCCGAAGTACCACCCGCCCGTCCGTGCGGGATCCGCACGCCGTGCGATGCCCCGAACATCCCACTATGCCCAGGAGCGATCCATGCGCACCCCGAGCCGACGGAGGCCGCGAGCCACGCTCGCCGCGGCCGCCGCAGGGACGCTGCTCGCCCCGCTGCTCTCCGGCTGCTGGGCCGGAGCCGGCGGGGCGGGTTCCGGCGGCGACTCCCTCAACGTCCTCATGGTCAACAACCCGCAGATGACCGAGTTGCAGAAGCTGACCGCCGAGCACTTCACCAAGCAGACCGGCATCAAGGTCAGCTTCACCGTCCTGCCCGAGAACGACGTCCGCGACAAGATCAGCCAGGACTTCGCCAACCAGGCGGGCCAGTACGACGTGGCGACCCTGTCGAACTACGAGATACCGATCTACGCCCGCAACGGCTGGCTGCGGTCGATGGACCCGTACGTGGCCGGCGACCCGGCGTACGACGAGCAGGACGTGCTGAAGCCGATGCGCGAGTCGCTCACCGGCGACGACGGCAGGCTCTACGGCCAGCCCTTCTACGGGGAGTCGTCCTTCCTCATGTACCGCAAGGACGTGTTCGCGGCGCAGGGGCTGACGATGCCCGCGCATCCCACCTGGCGTCAGGTGGCCGACCTCGCGGCGAAGGCCGACGGCGCCGAACCCGGCATGAAGGGGATCTGTCTGCGCGGACTGCCCGGCTGGGGCGAGGTGATGGCGCCCCTGACGACCGTCGTGAACACCTTCGGCGGCACCTGGTTCGACAAGGACTGGAAGGCGCGGCTCGACTCCCCCGCCTTCGAGAAGGCGACGAAGTTCTATGTCGACCTCGTCCGCGCCCACGGCGAGTCCGGAGCCGCCCAGTCCGGCTTCGCCGAGTGCCTGAACAACATGACCCAGGGCAAGGTCGCCATGTGGTACGACGCCACCTCCGCGGCCGGTTCGCTGGAGGCGGCCGACTCCCCGGTCAGGGGCAAGGTGGGCTACGCCCCCGCCCCCGTGGAGCGGACCGACGCCTCCGGCTGGCTCTACACCTGGGCCTGGGGCATCCAGAAGGCCTCCCGCAACCCCGACAAGGCCTGGAAGTTCGTCTCCTGGGCGTCGGGCAGACAGTACGAGCAGCTCGTCGGCGAGAAGACCGGCTGGTCGAACGTGCCGGCCGGCAAGCGGGCGTCGACGTACGAGAACCCGGCCTACCGCGCGGAGGCGGCCGCCTTCCAGGACATGACGAAGCAGGCCATCGAGGCGGCGAAGCCCAACGACCCGGGGGTGCAGCCGCGGCCCGCGCCCGGCATCCAGTTCGTCGGCATCCCCGAGTTCACCGACCTCGGCACCAAGGTCTCCCAGGAGATCAGCGCGGCCATCGCCGGACGCCAGTCCGTCGAGTCGGCCCTGGACAAGTCCCAGCAGCTCGCCGAGCGCATCTCCGAGGAGTACGAGGGCCGATGACCGCGACGACGACGGCGCCCGTGGCCGCGCCACCCGTACGCACCCTTCACGGGCCGAACGCCCGGCTGCGCGCCTGGGCCACCCGGGCCCCGCTGCTGCCCGCCCTGGTCTTCATGATCGTGGTCACCCAACTCCCCTTCGTGGCCACACTGGTGATCTCCTTCTTCGACTGGAACGCCCTCTACCCCAGGGCCCGGCGCTTCACCGGCCTCGACAACTACCACCAGGTCCTCACCGACGCCGACCTGCGCCACTCGGTGTGGACGACCGTCCTGCTGACGGCGGCCGTGGTGCTGGTCAGCCTGGCGCTCGGGCTGGCGCTGGCGCTGCTCCTGGACCGCCGTTTCCGCGGCCGGGGCGTGGTCCGCACGCTTCTGATCGCACCCTTCCTGGTGGTGCCCGTGGCCGCCGCGCTGCTGTGGAAACACGTCCTCTACAACCCCGAGTACGGCCTGCTCAACGGCCTATTGCAGTACGTCGGCGGGCCCCAGCCGGACTGGATCTCGAACACCCCGCTGCTCGCCGTGGAGGCCTCCCTGGTCTGGCAGTGGACCCCGTTCATGATGCTGATCCTGCTCGCCGGACTGCAGAGCCGGGACCAGCAGCAGACCGAGGCGGCTCGGGTGGACGGCGCGAGCGACTGGCAGATCTTCCGCCACCTCACACTCCCCCACCTGCGCCGCTATCTGGAGCTGGGCGCCCTGCTCGGCTCGATCTACATCGTCCAGAACTTCGACGCGGTCTTCACCCTCACCTCCGGCGGCCTGGGCACGGCCAACCTGCCCTACACCGTCTACCAGAGCTTCTACCAGGCCCACGAGAACGGACTGGCCTCGGCCGCGGGCGTCCTGGTGGTCATCGGCTCGATCGTCATCGCGACCTTCGCCCTGCGGGTCGTGTCGTCCCTGTTCCGCGAGGAGGCGTCCCGCGCATGAACGCCGTACGCCGAGGCGGTCTCGGCCTGCTGGCCTGGGCGGCCGGGATCGTGTTCTTCCTGCCCGTCGCCTGGATGGCCCTGACGTCCTTGCACTCCGAGCAGGACGCGGCGACCAACCCGCCGTCCTTCGCCGCGCCGCTCACCCTCGACGGCTACCGCGAGTTCTTCGGCGCCGACGGCGGCGCGAGCCCCTGGCCGGCGCTGGTCAACTCGGCGGTGGCGTCGGCCGGCTCGACCGTCCTCGTCCTGCTGCTCGCCCTCCCGGCGGCCTATGCGCTGTCCATCCGGCCGGTGCGGAAGTGGACCGACGTCCTGTTCTTCTTCCTGTCGACCAAGATGCTGCCGGTGGTGGCGGGGCTGCTGCCGATCTACCTGTTCGCCAGGAACGCGGGCCTGCTGGACAACGTCTGGCTGCTGGTCGTCCTGTACACCTCGATGAACCTGCCGATCGCCGTGTGGATGATGCAGTCGTTCCTGTCCGAGGTCCCGGTGGCGATCATCGAGGCCGCGCGGGTGGACGGGGCGCGGCTGCCGACGGTCCTCGCGCGCGTGGTCGCCCCGATCGCCCTGCCGGGCATCGCCGCCACGGCGCTGATCTGCTTCATCTTCAGCTGGAACGAGCTGCTCTTCGCGCGGGTGCTCACGGGCGTGGTCGCGGAGACCGCCCCCGTCTTCCTGACCGGCTTCATCACCAGCCAGGGCCTGTTCCTGGCGAAGGTGTGCGCCGCCTCGCTCGTCATCTCCCTGCCGGTGCTCGCCGCGGGGTTCGCCGCCCAGGACAAACTGGTCCAGGGCCTGTCCTTGGGAGCCGTGAAATGAAGGCCGCCGTCATCGAGTCCGTGGGCCGCGCCGTCGTCACCGACGTCCCCGATCCGACGCCCGGTCCGCGCGAGGTGGTCGTCGAGGTCGCCGCCTGCGGCCTGTGCGGCACCGATCTGCACATCCTGCAGGGCGAGTTCGCGCCCAAGCTGCCCATCGTGCCCGGCCACGAGTTCGCGGGCACGGTCGTGGGCGTCGGCGCCCAGGTCACGGAGGTGGCGGTGGGCGACCGGGTGGCGGTGGACCCGTCCCTGTACTGCCACGAGTGCCGGCACTGCCGTACCGGCCACAACAACCTGTGCGAGCGCTGGGCCGCGATCGGCGTGACCACGTCGGGCGGCGCGGCGCAGTACGCGGTCGCCCCCGTGGCGAACTGCGTGCGGCTGCCCGAGCACGTGCGGACGCAGGACGCGGCGCTGATCGAGCCGCTGTCGTGCGCGGTGCGCGGCTACGACGTCCTGCGGTCCCGGCTGGGCGCGCACGTCCTGATCTACGGCACGGGGACGATGGGACTGATGATGCTGGAGCTGGCCAAGCGCACGGGGGCGGCCGCCGTGGACGTGGTGGACGTGAACCCGGCGCGGCTGGAGACGGCACGGCGGCTGGGCGTCACGGGTTCGGCGGCGAACGCGGACGAGCTGGAGCGTCCGCAGGGCTGGGACCTGGTGGTGGACGCGACCGGCAACGCGGCGGCGATCCAGGACGGTCTGGGACGGGTGGCCAAGGCGGGGACGTTCCTGCAGTTCGGGGTGGCGGACTACGCGACCCGGGTGACCATCGACCCGTACCGGATCTACAACCAGGAGATCACCATCACCGGCTCGATGGCCGTGCTGCACAGCTTCGAGCGGGCGGCGGAGCTGTTCGCGAACGGGGTGCTGGACCCGGAGGTGTTCATCAGCGACCGGATCCCGCTGGAGCGCTACCCCCAGGCGCTGGAGCAGTTCGCCGCGGGGGTGGGCCGGAAGATCGTGGTGGTGCCCTGACGCCCGGCCTGCCGGGTGCGCTCCCGGCGGGCCTGCCGGGCACTCCCGCGGGTCTCGCGGCATCGTTCACGGACGTCCGCGCGGGACGGCCCGGACGCCCGTCCGGTCGCCCGCCCGGGTGTTCGCACGGGCGTCCGCGTGGCCACTCTGTTGGGTAAGGGAACGGCAAAGTGGTCTCGTTCGTTCACCCGGCATGACAGCTATGACCCCCGGCTCGAACATCCCTCTCCCCGTCACGCGTGTGACGGTGGACGTCGCCGCCCCGGTGCGGCTCGACGTTTCGGGCCTGCTGCTCACCGCCGACGGCAAGGTGCGCTCCGACGACGACTTCATCTTCTACAACCAGCCGAGCGGCCCCGGCGTGACCTACCGCTCCGGCGGCGGCACGTCCCCCGACGCGATCACTGTCGACACCGCCGCGGTCCCCCCGGGCATCGAGAAGATCGTCGTCACCGCGAGCCCGGACGCCGCGGGGCAGACGTTCCAGGGCGTCGAACCGACGGCGACGATCCGCGGCGCGGACGACGACAGCGTCCTGGCCACGTTCACGCCCCCGCAGCTCGGAGCCGAGACGGCGCTGGTGGTCGTGGAGATCTATCTGCGCAACGGCGCCTGGAAGGCCCGTGCGGTCGGCCAGGGGTACGCCAACGGCCTGGCCGGCATCGCGACCGACTTCGGCGTGACGGTGGAGGAGCCGGCGCCGGTCGCCCCGCCGCAGCAGCTCACGCCGCCCCAGCCGGCCGTCCGGACCCCGGTGACGCCGTCGGCGCCGCCCGTGGACCCGCGGCTCGCCGCGACCGCGCCGCCCGCCGCTCCCCCGGCCCCGCCCACCGCCGCGCCGGGCGGCGGGAAGATCAACCTGGACAAGGGCCGGGTCAGCCTGCAGAAGAACCAGACCGTCTCCCTGGTCAAGGGCGGCCGCCCGCTGCTCTCGCAGGTCAAGATGGGGCTGGGCTGGGAGCCCGCGTTCCGCGGCAAGGACATCGACCTGGACGCCTCGGTCATCGCCTACGGCCCCCAGCGCAACCACATCGACAGCTGCTACTTCGGCAAGCTCTCCATCGTGAACGGCGCGATCAAGCACTCCGGCGACAACCTCACCGGCGAGGGCGGCGGCGACGACGAGGTGATCGTCGTCGACCTCGGCCGCCTCCCGCAGGACGTGACCGGTCTGGTCTTCACCGTGAACTCCTTCTCCGGCCAGAAGTTCACCGAGGTCGCCAAGGCCTACTGCCGGCTGCTGGACGCCTCCTCCGGCGAGGAACTGGTCCGCTTCGACCTGACCGGCGCCGAACCGCAGACGGGCGTGCTGATGGCCAAGCTGATCAAGCAGTTCTCCGGCGAGTGGGAGATGACGGCCGTGGGGGAGTTCGTGAAGGCCCGCACCGTACGCAACATGGTGAAGCCGGGCGCCCAGGCCCTGTAGCCGCGCCCGGGTCGGCCCGCAGCCGCCCGGTCACGGGCGCCCGCCACCACGGGGGCGCCCGCCGTCCTCACCGCCGGGGCCGCAGCCCCTCGGTCAGCAGCGACACATACCGGCGGATGACCTCGCCGTCCCCCTTGGCCAGTTCCGACGCGGTCGCCACCCCGTGGGCGAGCCGCAGCACGTCGATCGCGTCGACGTCCGGGCGCAAGGTCCCCTCCCGCTGCGCCGCCTCGACCAGCCCGGCGGCCGCCGCCTTCATGTGTGTGCCGCAGACGGTGACCGCGGCCGCGCTCCCGTCCGCCACGGCGGAGCCCAGCAGCGCCTTCATGCCGCGGACCTGGATCGTGCCGACGCACAGCTCGTCGAGCCACGCCACCAGCGCCTCGCCGGGCGGGAGTTCGCCGCCGAGTTCGCCGGCCCGCGCGGCGAGCGCCTCGATCCGGTCGACGTAGGCCGCCTCCAGCAGTGCCTGACGCGTCGGGAAGTGCCGGTACAGCGTGCCGGATCCAACGCCCGCCCGCTTGGCGATGTCGTCGAGGGAGGCGCCCTCGCCATGCTCGGCGAAGGCTTCGGCCGCCACCCTCAGCAAGCGCTCGTAGTTGCGGCGAGCGTCCGCGCGCATGGGCCTGACCTGCGTCATCCAGTTACTCCTTGCGAACCGGGCTTCTTCGTCGCGTGGCGGGCGAGCCCTGAACGGAGAGTAACCCCGCTTACTGCGCCTGTCTCCGCGGGCCCGCCGCCGGATCCGGCGGCGGGCCCGCGGAGTTCACGACCTGCCGCGGCGGCGCCGGGCAGCGAGCACCGCGGGTGCTCGGCGCGGTCCGGGCGGTCAGAACAGCGCGCTGTACGCGTTCAGCGCGGGCTGCCCGCCCAGGTGCGCGTACAGCACGGTGGAGTCGGCGGCGATCTCGCCGCGTGCGACCAGGTCGACGAGCCCGGCCATCGACTTCCCCTCGTAGACGGGATCGGTGACCATGCCCTCGGTCCGCGCCGCGAGCCGCATCGCCTCCAGCGTCGTCTCGTCCGGGACGCCGTAGACGCCCGCGTGGTAGCGCTCGTCGAGCTCGACGTCCTCGACCGTCAGCTCCCGCTCGAGTCCGATCAGCCGGCCCGTGCCGTGTGCGATGCGGGCGATCTGCTCGCGGGTCTCGGCGGGCCTGGCCGAGGCGTCGATGCCGAGGACGCGCCGGGGCCGCCCGCCCTCCTGCTCCAGCGCGGCGAACCCGGCGACCATGCCGGCCTGGGTCGACCCGGTCACGGAACAGACGACCACGGTGTCGAAGAAGACGCCCGCCTGCCGTTCCTGCTCGGCGACCTCGTACGCCCAGCGGGCGAAGCCGAGCCCGCCGAGAGGATGGTCGGAGGCCCCGGCCGGGATGGCGTACGGCTTGCCGCCCGACTCCTCGACCTCCCTGAGCGCCTGCTCCCAGCTCTCCTTGAAGCCGATCCCGAACCCGGCCCGGACGAGCCGCACGTCGGCCCCGGCCAGCCGGCTGATCAGGATGTTGCCGACCTTGTCGTACACGGAGTCGGGCCACTGCACCCAGCTCTCCTGCACCAGGACGCACTTCAGTCCCGCCCGGGCGGCACAGGCGGCGACCTGGCGGGTGTGGTTGGACTGCACTCCGCCGATCGACACGAGGGTGTCGCAGCCCCGGGCGAGCGCGTCGGCCACCAGGTACTCCAGCTTGCGGGTCTTGTTCCCGCCGTACGCGATCCCGGAGTTGCAGTCCTCCCGTTTGGCCCAGAGAGCGGCCCCGCCGAGATGGGCGGTGAGCCGTTCCAGGGGGTGGACCGGCGAGGGGCCGAAGAGGAGGGGATAGCGGTCGTAGGAGGAAAGGGACTCGGGGGCCATGGAGCCTCCTCGGCTCAGTCGGTGTCGGCCAGGTCGGCCAGGGTCCGCCAGATCTCCGCCGTGACCCGGACCGCCTCGTCCACGTCGCCGGATGCGCAGGCCTCGATCAGCTGTCCGTGCAGTCCCGCCGAACGGCAGGCGCCGCCCTCGGCGAAGCGGCGTCGCTCCAGCCGCCGGATGAGCGGGGTGTAGCGGGCGACGGTGGCTGCGGCCGCGCGGTTGCCGGCGGCGCGGACGAGGACGTCGTGCAGTTCGTCGTCGGCGCGCAGGGCGGCGTCCACGTTCCCGGTGCGTACGGCGGCGGCGAACCGCTCGTTGGCCGCGCGCATCGCCTCGACGTCCGCCGCGAACAGCCGGGGCACCGCGACCCGGGCGACCAGCTCGTGCATCGCGCCGACCACGGCCGCCGCGTCGCGCACGTCGGCCGCCACGACCGGCGTCACACGCGTGTAGCTCTGCGGCTTGCTCTCCAGCAGCCCTTCGTCGACCAGACGCGAGAACGCCTCCCGCACCGGCGCCCGGGACAGGCCCAGCCGCTCGGCGAGGTCGGCGTCGCGCACCACCGCGCCGGGGGCGATGTCCCCGGCGACGATGGCGTCCCGGATCGCCGCGTAGGCACGGTCTCTGAGCAGGGTGCGGGGCACGGCTTCCATGGACTGAAATGTTAGATATCAGTCCGGTGTGCGCACAAGGGAAAGCAGCGAAACGCCGCCGGGGGGGGAAGGAGCCGCCGTTTAGGGAAGGGGTCCCCGGAGAGGGTTTCCGGTTTTGTTCTTTTTGCTCCCTTCCCCTCTCTTTTTTCCCCCTCCCCCCACAAG
>NZ_JBVJSQ010000007.1:135153-456973 GCF_055606485.1 Streptomyces sp. NPDC037083
TCTGGGGACGGAAGTGGGAGAGGTCGTGCTGGGGGGCAAAAAAGGAAAAAAAGAAAACCGCCGCGGGGTCCCCCCCTCTCGTTTGTAGAGAGGGCCCCCCCCGGCGGCGTTTCCGCTGTCGGTTCCTGTGACTCCCGTCCCGTTCCTGTGACTCCCGTCCCCCGGGCGGGACGGCCGGCCACCGGTTCAGGACCGGCGGCCCGGCCGTCGCCGGATCGTGCGGCCCGGCCGGCTCCCGTCGGCGCTCAGGCCGCCCACGGCCACTTCGTGTCCCGGGCGGCCTCCAGCAGCGGCACCATGCGGAAGGCCGCGTCCGAGAGCCCGCCGAAGGTGTGCCGGCCGGCCGCGCCCGACGGGCCGTGGCCCGCCCGGTAGCCGGCCAGGTTCCAGGTGTAGACCGGCACACTCGCCGGGACCTGGTCGGTCGGGTCGCCGTGGCCGCTCGCGGTGAACTGCTCGTCGGTGACGATCAGCACCCGGTCGTGCCCCCGGTAGTGGCGGCGCACGGCCTCGGTGGTGTCCGTGCCGCCGAGGTCACCGAAACGCTCCAGAATCTTCAACATCGACTCCCCCTTACGGAACTTGATCACGTTGCTGCTGGTGCCGAACTCGACGAGGTCCGCGTCCGCCGCCCGCAGCGCCAGCGCCGTACCGAAGACCGCCGCGGCGTCCGCGCGGTTGAGCTCCGAGCGGTCCGACAGGCGCGAATAGAACATCGAGCCCGAGCGGTCGACGAGCACCAGGGTGCGGCCGGGCAGCGCGGGCACGCCGGCCAGCGAGTGGCCGAGCGCCTGCTCCAGCGGGTACGCCCAGCGCAGCGAGGGCGCGTGCTGGTACGCGGCGAGGTACCGGAACGGGAACTGCCGCGAGCGTGCGACCTCCGCCGGGTCGCTGATCTTCGCCGCCACCAGGGCGGCGACCTCGTCGCAGACCCCGGCCTCGTCGAAGTTGCGCAGGTTGCGGACCAGCGCCATCGCTCCCATGGACGGGATGACCGCCTCCCAGGCCGCCTTGTCCATCGGCCCCTGGAGCCAGCCCGCCAGCGCCTCCCAGGTCATGCCCGCCTCGGCCAGGCGCCGCGCGCCCCGCTCCCCGGTCACGACCGCGCGCCGCTCGGCGGGCCGCAGCGCCATCAGGTCCCGGTGAGCCGCCAGAACCGGCAGCGACTCGGGCACCGCGGCCGTGTCCGGGTGGTGCCGGCGGTCCAGGGCGTATTGGAAGAGATCGCCCTGCCACGGCTTGGCCGGGTCCGGCGCCGCGTGCACCAGGTTGAGGATGTCGCCGAAGCGGTAACCCTTGGACGCGGTGTCGTACTTCAGCAGCGCCTTGCCGGTGTAGAGACGCCGGACGGCGTCGGCGACACCGCGCTTGACGGGCTTGGGGAGGGTACGGCCGTACGTCGCCGTCCAGTAGGCGAGCAGTTCGCCGGGCTCGTCGGGCCGCTGCAGCACGGAGGCCACGACCTGCCGGTTGGACGGCCCCTCGGTCGCGCCCGCGTCGAGGCGTGCCTTGACGTACTCGGCGGCGCCGACGATCGCGGCGGTCCGCAGGTTCCCCTCGCCGCGCAGCCAGCCGAGCAGGCCGGCGGTCCAGGCCGGGTCGCCGACGGCGAGCTCGCGCACGAGCCCCGCGAAACGGTCGTCCCGGTCGGCGCCGGACTCGTAGAAGGTCTGCTGGGAGACGAAGTTGGCCACCGCCAGCAGGAAGAGCTCGGAGCGGGCGTCCCGCTCGTGCCCCCGGCCGCCCTGGTGGGTGCGGAGCACCTGGCCCGTGGTGGTCACGGGCGAGGTGGGCTGTGTCTTTCGGGCACGGATATTGAAGCGCGCCATGATGAATTCCCCCGAATTCGTCTTTCATCGGGTTCGCCGTTCGGCGAACCGTTCTTTGGGGGAAGGCGCAACAAAAGGAGGGTGCCCGAGATCAGGAGTCGGCGACGGACTTAGCCAGATGCTCTACCGACTGAGCTACGTCGACCCTGGGTCGACGACGGGACTCGAACCCGCGACCGTCCGATCCAATGAAGTAACCGTTGCCTGCGCACCGGGCACCCACCTCATGCTGCGCCTCCCGAGATCAAGTCGGCGGCGGCGTGGATTTCTGTTGCAAAGAAGTAGCCGCAGCCCGCGCACCGGGAGGTGCTGTGAAGTTGTGGTGTCCAGAGATCGAGGCCGGCGGAACCGACAAGGTGCTCTGACCCCTGAGCTACACCGGCGTGTTGTGCCGGTGGCGGGATTCGAACCCGCGGCCGCCCCATTATGAGTGGAAGTAGGTCCTGCCTTCGCACCTGGACGTGCATCACTTTAGGAGGACGGCCGCAGACCGGGCGAACGAATTAATTACCGCTCGCCGCTCACCGCTTCTGCCGCTTCCACGGGCCCGTGATCGCCAGCATGATGCCCGGCGTCTGGATGTTGGCGAACAGGGTGTGGCCGTCGGGCGAGAAGGTGACGCCGGTGAACTCGCTGTACTCCGGCTTGTCTTCGGTGCCGATGTTGAGTTCGTTGCGGGCGATGGGGTAGGTGCGGCCGCTGTCGGTGGCGCCGAAGAGGTGCTGGACGCCCTCGCCGTCCTCGGCGATGACGAGGCCGCCGTAGGGGGAGACGGTGATGTTGTCGGGGCCGTCGAAGGCGCCGTCGGCGGACGGGTCGGGGTTCACCCCGAGCAGCACCTTCAGGGTCAGCGTGCGGCGCCTGGGCTCGTAGAACCAGACGGCGCCGTCGTGCTGGACGGGGCTCTCTTCACGGGCGTAGGAGGAGACGATGTAGGCGCCGCCGTCGCCCCACCACATGCCCTCCAGCTTGCGGGCGCGGGTGACCTGGCCGGCGGTGAACTGCTTGCGGACGGACACCGACCTGGCGTCGCGATCGGGGACGTCGATCCAGTCGACGCCGTAGACCGTGCCGATCTTCGTGGCGCGGGAGAGGTCGTCGACGAAGGCGCCGGCGGAGTCGAAGCACTTGAAGGCCTGCAGGACGCCCGCGTCGTCGGCGAGGGTGCGCAGCTGGCCGCGGCCGTGGTGGAAGCCGGCCGGCGGGGTCCAGCGGTAGAGCAGGCCGTTGGGGCCGGAGGCGTCCTCGGTGAGGTAGGCGTGGCCGCGCTTGGGGTCGATGACGACCGCCTCGTGGGCGTACCGGCCGAATGCCTTGATCGGCTTGGGGGCACGGTTGGCACGGCGGTCGGCGGGGTCGACCTCGAAGACGTAGCCGTGGTCCTTGGTCATGCCGTTCTGGCCGGCCTTGTCCTCGGTCTCCTCGCCACTGAGCCAGGTGCCCCAGGGGGTGCTGCCGCCCGCGCAGTTGGTGGAGGTGCCGGCGATGCCGACCCACTCGGCGACGTGGCCGCCGGGGCGCACCTCGACGACCGTGCAGCCGCCGGAGGCCGCCGGGTCGTAGACGAGGCCCTCGGTCAGCGGGACCGGGTACTGCCAGTTCGACCGAGGGCCCTTCAGCTCGTGGTTGTTGACGAGCAGGGTCGCGCCGCGCGGGCCGCAGAACGCGGCGGTGCCGTCGTGGTTGGACGGGGTGATCTCGCCGGACTCCAGCTTGGTCCTGCCGCTGTAGGTGACGACGCGGTACTTGAAGCCCGCGGGCAGGGCGAGGATGCCGTCGGGGTCGGGGAGCAGCGGTCCGTAGCCGACCCCGTGGTGCCCGGTCGCCGCCGGGTTCCGCGAGGCGTCCGCGGTGTCCTCGGCGTCCGTGGCGGCGAGGGCGTTCGGCGCGGTGGCGAGGGCGCCTACGCTGCCCGCCAGCGCGACCCCGGCGCCGGTGAGCGCGGATTGTCTGGCGAAGTCCCTGCGGGTGAGCGACATGGTGTCTCCTGAGACGGTGGAAGTGCCGTGGAGGGTGGCGGACCTCGGTTCGGCGTCACCGTCCCGCCCATGCCTGAACGGGAGTTGAACGGGGGGCGACTTCCGGGGACCTGCTTCCATGAATGGGTACGGACCCCGTCGGCGCGCCCCCGAAAAGCTATCCGCCCTGCTGCGAGCGCGCCTTGAAGGCGGCCTTGCGGGCTTCCTTCGCGATGCGCTTGTCGGGGTGCAGGCGGCCCATCGCCTCCAGGACGTCCGGGGTGGCCGGGTGGTCGACGCGCCAGGCGGCCGCGAAGAACCCGCTGTGCTGCTGGGCCAGCCCTTCGACGAGGGCCTGGAGCTCCTCGGAGTTGCCCTCGGCGGCCAGCTGCGCGGCCAGGGTGTCGACGGTGAGCCAGAAGACGAGGTCCTCGGACGGGGCGGGCACGTCGGTCGCGCCGAGCTCGGTCAGCCAGACGCGGGCGAGGCCGCCGAGTTCGGCGTCGTCGAGCACCTCGCGCACGGCGGGTTCGGCCTGGCCGCCGACGAGCGAGAGGGCCTGCTGGCAGCGCAGCCGGCGCAGCGGCGCGCCTGGGTCCGAGCCGCGGGCGGCGGCCAGCAACTCCCGGGCGGCGGAGAGGGGTTCGCGGTGCGCCAGCCAGTGTTCGGTCTCGGCGAGCGCGGCGCGCGAGCCGTAGCCGGCGCTGCCGTCGAGGAGGACGTCGGCGCCCTTGTCGGCCAGGTCGCCGACGGCCGGGGCGTCGAAGCCGGCCTCCCGCAGGCGGGCCCGCAGCCCGTACAGGCCGAGCGGGGTGAGGCGGACCATGCCGTAGCGGGAGACGTCGGTGTCGTCGAGGGGGGCGGTGGGCTCCTCGTCGGGGTCGGCCATCAGGGCCTCGTCCACGGGCCGGTAGGCGACGAGGCCGATGGGCTCCAGGATGCGGAACTGGTCGTCGAGCCGCATCATCGCGTCCGAGACCTGTTCCAGGACGTCGTTGGTGGGCTCCTCCATGTCACCGGGGATGATCATGGAGGCGGCGAGCGCGGGGAGCGGGACGGGGCCCTCGCCGGGGCCGTCCTCGCTGGCGGTCAGCAGGTAGAGGTTGCCGAGGACGCCGTCGAGGAACTCCGCCTCGGCCTCGGGGTTCCAGTCGAGCCGGGAGAAGTCGATCTCGCCGCCCTCGTCCATCGCCTCCATCAGCTCGTCCAGGTCGGGGACGGTCGCGTCGGCGAGCACGCTCTCCAGGGCGGCGAGCCAGACGGCGAGGACGTCGTGCGGAGCGCCGCCGGTCAGCAGGGCCAGGTCCTCGCCGGCCGCGACGGTGCCGGCCTCCTCGTCGACGACCTCCACGAGCCCGGCGTCCACGGCGACCCGCCAGGCCTCGCCGGCGTGCGCGGCGGCGTCCTCCCCGGTCAGGCCGAGCACCTCGGCGGCCGCCGCGAGCTGCTCCTCCACAAGCCCGCCGCCGGCGTCGACGCGGGTGCCTGGGCCGGCCCAGCGGGCGAGCAGGGCGGCCCGGGAGAGCAACGGCGTGGACAGGGCGTCTCGCGCCAGCTCCGCTTCGGGGTGCAGCCGCACCGGCGGCAGGGGGGAGCTGTCTGACATCGGCTGGTTCTCCTAGGGCGCGTGGTGCCACCGGCCCGTTGGGGCACTGGGCCACTCAGCCTAGACGGATATGGGCACATGCCGCCCGGTTCATCTCCCCGTCGGGCTCCGTACATGGCTGAAACCTTGACAAGTGGCGTGACCAGGCAGGAGATTGACGCGCGTAGAAATCCACTGCACATCTGTTCACCGGATTTCTACGCGCGTCGCGTACCGCCTCGCCGGTCGCGGCCCCTCGATCAGTGCTCCACCCTCGTCCCGGCGCTCACGTACGTCCCCGGAGGGATTCCGTTGCCGAGCAAGAAGTCCGCGCGTCTCGCCGCGCTCACCGTCGCCGCCGCCTGTTCCGCGGCCTCCACCGTCGCCCTCACCGCTCCCGCGCACGCGGAGACGGTGGCCATTCACGACATCCAGGGCACGACCCGGATATCGCCGTACGCCGGCAAGGCGGTCACGGGTGTGGCCGGAATCGTCACCGGCGTGCGCACCTACGGTTCGTCCAGAGGGTTCTGGATCCAGGATCCGAACCCGGACGCCGATCCGGCCACCAGTGAGGGCGTCTTCGTCTTCACCGGCTCCGCCCCGAAGGTCGCCGTCGGCGACTCGGTCACGGTCACCGGCACGGTGTCGGAGTTCGTGCCCGGCGGCACGTCGACCGGAAACCAGTCGATCACCGAGATCACCAAGCCGACGGTGACCGTCCTCGCCAGCGGCAACGCGGTCCCGGCCGCGACCGTCGTGAACGCGAAGTCGGTGCCGGCCGCGTACGCCCCGGCCGGCGACGCCGCCGCGAGCAACTCGGTCAACGGGCTCGCCCTGCGGCCCGGCACGTACGCCCTGGACTACTACGAGTCCCTCGAGGGCATGAACGTCCAGGTCGCCGACGCCCGCGTGGTCACCGCCACCGACCCGTACACCGAGCTGTGGGTCACGGTGAAGCCGCGCGAGAACGCCAGTCGGCGCGGCGGCACGGTGTACGGCTCCTACGAGTCGCAGAACACCGGCCGGCTGCAGATCCAGTCGCTGGGCGCCACCGCCGACTTCCCCGTCGCGAACGTCGGCGACACCCTCACCGGCGTCACCGCCGGCCCGCTGGACTACAACCAGTTCGGCGGCTACACCCTCGTCGCGAACCAGCTCGGGACGCTGAAGAGCGGCGGTCTGGAGCGGGAGACGACGCAGAAGCAGAAGAAGGGCGAGCTCGCGGTCGCGACGTACAACGTCGAGAACCTCGACCCGTCCGACGCCACCTTCGAGGAGCACGCCTCCGCGATCGTGAACAACCTGAAGTCGCCCGACATCGTGTCCCTGGAGGAGATCCAGGACAACAACGGCGCGACGAACGACGGTACGACCGCCGCCGACGTGACGGTCGGCAAGCTGATCGACGGGATCGTGGCCGCGGGCGGCCCCACGTACGACTGGCGTTCGATCGACCCGACGAACAACACCGACGGCGGCGAGCCGGGCGGCAACATCCGCCAGGTGTTCCTCTTCAACCCGGAGCGGGTCTCCTTCACCGACCGCGCGGGCGGCGACGCGAGCACGGCCGTCGGCGTCACCAAGGTGCACGGCAAGGCGCAGCTCACCGCCTCCCCCGGCCGCATCGACCCGGCGAACGCCGCCTGGGCGAGCAGCCGCAAGCCGCTGGCCGGCGAGTTCGTCTTCCGCGGCCGCACGGTCTTCGTGATCGCCAACCACTTCAACTCCAAGGGCGGCGACCAGGGCCTGACCTCGCAGTACCAGCCGGTGGTGCGCAGCTCGGAAGTCCAGCGCCACCAGCAGGCGACGCTGGTCAACGCGTTCGTCAAGGACATCCTGGCCGCGCAGAAGAACGCGGACGTCGTCGCGCTCGGCGACATCAACGACTTCGAGTTCTCCGGCACCGCGCAGATCCTGGAGAGCGACGGCGCGCTGTGGTCGGCGATCAAGTCGCTGCCCAGGAGCGAGCGTTACAGCTACGACTACCAGGGCAACCAGCAGGTTCTGGACCAGATCCTGGTGAGCCCGTCGATCCGGCGGGGCTGCGGCTTCGAGTACGACAGCGTGCACATCAACTCGGAGTTCCACGACCAGATCAGCGACCACGACCCGCAGGTGCTGCGCTTCGAGCCGTAAGGCCCGGACGGACGGTCACCGGGGCTGGCTGAACACCGCGTCCAGCCAGCCCCGCCAGGCGGTCTCGTTCGCCTCGGCGTCGGCGTCCGGCGCGAAGTCGTGGACGCTGACGCCGACCGGGTAGCCCCAGTGGTTGCGGCCGAAGAAGCGGACGAGAGCGCTGTCGGTGCGCAGCCCGACGAAGTACCGGTTGCGGTAGTCGACCACCGCGTCGAGGAGCCCGCCCCCGGGGCCCGATGCCCGCACCCGCGCGCCCTCGGCCGTGTCGTCCGCGAGGCCCAGAGCCCGCTCCACGGCGGTGAGCGCGTCGGAGGCCTTGGACGCCTCGGGTCCGTCGAAGGTCACGAAGGCGGCCGGGCGGCCGTCGAAGTGCGTCAGGTACTCGCGCAGTGTGTGCAGGTAGAAGTCGGTGTGCCGGCCCGCGGCGTCGTACTGGTTGTCCCAGTCGTCGACGAAGATGCCGCTGTGCACATAGCGCACCCAGGCGCGCCGGCCCCCGTCGCGCGGCTCGACGGTGTAGTCGAGCTGGTTGAGGGTCTGTTCGGAGATGCCGTCGACGTTCTCGACGCGGTTGGTGTAGCGGTGCGGCGGGTCCCAGACGGTGACCGTGGAGCCGAAGGGGCCCTTGCCGCCCTCGCGCGGCTCGGGTTCCTCCATCGGCCACAGCCAGCCGCCGGTCCCCGCGGTGAAGGCGTCCCACACCTGCTGCGGCGTGGCGTCGACCTCGAACTCGCGGGCGATCTCGAATTCCTTGGACATGACGGGCTCCTGATGATGCGTACGGTGCACGAAGACGGTTGATGACGGTGCGATCGGTTACTGACGGCCGCGTGCCTGACGGTCTTGTTCCTGACGGTCGAGTTCCTGACGGTCGCCTTCCGGTGCCCGGGTCTCAGCCAGGGGCTGGGTCTCGGCCAGGGGCTGGGTCTCGGCCGGGAGCCGGGTCTCGGCCTGGGTCTCTGCCACGGGCTGGGGCTCCGCCCGGCTCTCCGCCTGGGGCCGAGTCTCCGCCTGGGGCCGGGCCCGGGCCTCGGCGTGGGCCGTGACCGTCGGGTGGACGGCGACGACGATTCGGTGGTCGCGGCCCCCCGCACTGTCCGGGGCGTCGTACTTGCGGATCAGGGCGGTGACGCCGGCCGTCAGCTCCTGGACGAACGCCGCACGGTCGGCGGCCGAGGCGAAACGGACCTCGCCGTCCAGGGCGTACGTCGCCAGACCCTTGCGGGCCTTCGCGGCGCCGGTGATCAGCGTGCCGACGTCGCGCACCAGCCGGGCGCCGAGCGCGAGCAGCCAGCGCGCGGACAGCTGGTCGCGGAAGCGGTCCGGATCGGGCTGCACCGCCGCGAGCGCGAGCGGTGAGATCACGTACGACGCGGCAGTGGCCCGCATCAGCCGCTCGGTGACGTTGCCCTTGCGGCGCTCGCCGGCCAGCTCGACCAGGCCGTGTCGCTCCAGCGCCTTGAGGTGGTAGTTCACCTTCTGGCGCGGCAGCCCGACCTTTCCGGCCAGCATCGCGGCGGAGGCCGGTCCGGCGGCCAGTTCGGCGAGCAGCCCGGCCCGTATGGGGTCCAGTGATGCCGCTGCGGCTTCGGGGTCCTCGATCACGGTGACGTCCAGCATGCGTCCACCGTCCCACCGAAAACTTTTTTTGTCCAGGACATCTGAGTTTTCGGTGAGAGGGGAGAAAAAGGCCCGGTACCCGCCTACCGCGGATACCGGGCCTGGATCCGTCCGCCCGGGCCGACGCCGGCGCGGGGACGATCAGCGCTTCGCCCGGCGCCTGCCGATCACCCCGGCCGCCACGAGCGCCACCGCCGCGGCGCCCACGATCACCACCGGACGCGGATGCCGCTGAGCGAACCGCACGGGCGCCCGGACCGGCACGGGAAGAGACCGCTCCGCGGTGTGCCCCGTCTCCGCCGCCCTCTCCTGGAGTTCATGGCGTGCCTGGGCAGCCCGTTCCTGGGCGGTGTGCCCGGCACGCAGGGCCTTGTCCTGGACGGTGTGCCCCGCCCGGCTCGCCTTCTCCTGCGTGACGTGCCCCGCGCGGCTCGCCCGCTCCTGAACCACATGACCGGCGCGGTTCGCCCGCTCCTGCATGTGGCGCCCGGCCTCGGAGGCCGTGCTGCGCAGCTGCACGGTCATCGCGCCCGCGCGGTCCCGCAGGTCGGCGGCGCGCGCCCGGGCGCGTCCGCGCACGTCCGCCTTGGCCGCCAGTTCCTCGACTGTCACCCCCAGTTGATGCCGGGTCTGCTCGATCTGCCGGCGCAGGTCCGCCGCTGCCTTGTCCGTCATCGATGCGCCCTTTCCCTGATCTCCTCGACATCGGCCTTGACGCTGACGAGAGTCTCCTCGGGAGTCGGTGGCGCCGCCCTGCGCAACTGGGCACGGCCCGCCGCGGCCAGCACGCCGGCGATCACGAACAGCACCGCCGTCACGATGAGCGCCGCCGCCCAGACGGGCAGCGCCAGCGAGATGGCGGCCACGGCCGTGCCGGCGAGGCCGAGCAGGCCCGCGTAGCCGAACGCGCCCGCGGCGCCCAGCAGACCGCCACCGCGTCCGGCGCGCCGCCCCTTCTCGGCCAGCTCCTCCTTGGCCAGGGCCAGTTCCTGCCGCACCAACTGGGAGAGTTGTTCGGTTGCCTGGCCGACGAGTTCGCCGACCGTGCGATGCCCGTCGTGGACGGGCCGGAAGTCCGTGGTCCCGGTCACGATGCTCCGCCTCCTCTCGGTCTCCGGAGACATCCGGGTACCCCCGCCGGTCCGCACTACCCCTGCGCCGCACCGCCCCGGACGTCGGCCTCGCCCCCGGGGAAAGATCTGGAGCACAGGACCAGCCACCCCATTGCGCAGCAACTCTTACCATTATCTCGTAGAAGAATTAAGTAGAGCTTCACTGTTCGCGCCGCCGAGACTACTCCCATGACGACAGCCACCTCGCCCTGCGCCCCGCCACCCGCCCCGTCCTCGGCACCGGTCTTCGGCCGCGCCCTGTGCGCGATGGTCACGCCCTTCACCGACTCCGGCGCGCTCGACCACGACGGCGCGCAGCGACTGGCCGACCGGCTGGTGTCCGCGGGCTGCGACGGCCTGGTGCTCTCCGGCACCACGGGCGAGTCGC
Organism: Streptomyces sp. NPDC037083; assembly: GCF_055606485.1. Taxonomy (NCBI): domain Bacteria; kingdom Bacillati; phylum Actinomycetota; class Actinomycetes; order Kitasatosporales; family Streptomycetaceae; genus Streptomyces; species Streptomyces sp. NPDC037083. The sequence goes on from NZ_JBVJSQ010000007.1 coordinate 145,785, forward strand.
CGACCACGACGGACGCCGAGAAGGCGGAGCTGGTGGCGGTCGTGCGGGAGGCGGTAGGAGACCGGGCGTCGATCGTGGCGGGGGTGGGCACCTTCGACACCCGCCACACCGTCGCGCTCGCGCGAGCCGCGGAGAAGGCGGGCGCGGACGGGTTGCTCGTGGTCACCCCGTACTACAGCAGGCCCCCGCAGGACGCCGTGGAGGCCCACTTCCGTGAGGTCGCGGACTCCTCCGCGCTGCCGGTGATGCTGTACGACATCCCGGGCCGCACCGGCACCCGGATCGAGCCGGACACCGTCCTCCGGCTCGCCGAGCACCCGGGGGTCGTCGCGGTCAAGGACTGCTCCTACGACTTCCTCGCCGCCCAGAAGGTGCTCGCGCGCACCGGGCTGGCGTACTACGCGGGCTGTGACGAGCACAACCTCGCGCTGTACGCGGTGGGCGGGGCGGGATACGTCAGCACGGTCGCGAACGTGGTTCCGGACCGGCTGCGGGCCGTCCTGGACGCGTTCGACGCCAAGGACACCGCCGAAGCCGCCCGGCTGCAGCGAGGGGCCACGGAACTGGTGGAGGCGATGATGGCGTCGGGCCTGCCGGGGGCCGTCACCGCCAAGGCTCTGCTGGCCGACCTGGGCCTGTCGGCGGGCCCGGTCCGCGCACCGCTGCGCCCGGCCGACCGCGAGACGGTCGCCGGGCTGCGCGCGGCTTACGAACGCCTGACGCCCCTTCCGGCCTGACCGGCCTGACCGGGCTCACCGGGCTCACCGGGTCACCGGGCTCACCGGGCTCACCGGGCTCACCGGGCTCACCGGGCTCACCGGGCGGAAGAACGACGGGCGAGGGCTGGTCAGAGGTCCGCGTCGGGCCCGTCGGGCGAGGGGCGACGGGCTACAGGCTGCGGGCAGTAGCCGACGGCCGGCTGGGGCTGGCGGCTGCGGGCAGTAGCCGACGGGCGGCAGGGGGCGCCAGTCTGCGGGCTGCAGCCGACGGGCGGGCAGCCCGACGGCCGGCAGGCGGCGCGCGGGCACCCGACGGCCGGCAGGCGGCGCGCGGGCACCCGACGGCCGGCGGGGGCGTCGGAAACCGCGAAGGCAAGTCGGAAACAGCGAAGGCAAGGAGGTCGACCCACTCCTTGCCACTCTCAACGTATAGCGCACCGGGGGGCTTGCGGCAAGGCCCCCGTGATGGCGCACAATCTCCGACCTAGGCCATGACCTGGCGAATTTCCCAGGCGCGCGAACACGCGAACACCGCGAGACGACGAGAATGTGCGGACCCCGGCGGCACGAACCCACCGTGGTCCCGACCGATCTCACATCGGAGCTGATGACGTGACCCCCCTGACCACCGGGGCCTTCGACCTTCCCGACCGCCTCTCCCACAAGGCCGACCCGAACCTGATCGCCGGCGACGAGCAGCACTTCGCGGCCGTCGCGGAGTGCCTGGAGCAGTCGATCGCCGAGGTGTCCGACCGTCTCGACGCCGAGCGCAGGGCGCCCGGGGGCATGGGCCGGGGGGCGATGGACCGCGACGCGGAGATCCACCGGCTGACCGCTCGCCTGCGCACCCTGCGCCGCTTCGGTCTGGACCTGTGCCTCGGGCACATGGTCGGCGCGGACGACGGACAGCCCGTGTACGTCGGACGGCTCGGGCTCACCGACAGCACGGGACGGCGGCTGCTGCTCGACTGGCGCTCCCCCGCGGCCGAGCCGTTCTTCGGAGCAACCCACGCCAACCCGATGGGCCTGGCCAGCCGCCGCAGGTACCGCTGGACCCGTGGCCGGATCAGCGACTACTGGGACGAGGTGTTCACCGCGGACGGGTTCGCCGGGCACGCGGCACTCGACGACCAGTCCGCCTTCATCGCCAGTCTGGGCGGCAACCGCTCGGCCCGGATGCGGGACGTGCTCGGCACCATCCAGGCCGACCAGGACGCCGTCATCCGGGCGAGCTCCCGCGGCGCGCTCGTCGTCGACGGAGGTCCCGGCACGGGCAAGACCGTGGTCGCCCTGCACCGGTCCGCCTACCTCCTCTACTCCGACCCGCGCCTCGGTCACCGCCGGGGAGGTGTGCTGTTCGTCGGGCCGCACCGGCCCTACCTGGCCTATGTCGCCGACGTCCTGCCCAGCCTCGGCGAGGAGGGCGTGCAGACGTGCACCCTGCGGGACCTCGTCGCCGAGGGAGCCGAGGCGGCTGCCGAGGCCGACCCGGAGGTGGCCCGTCTGAAGTCGTCCGCGGACCTGGTGAGGGCGATCGAGAGGGCCGTCGCCTTCTACGAGGAGCCGCCCCCCAAGGGGATGACGGTCACGACCCACTGGTCCGACGTCCGGCTGAGCGCCGACGACTGGGCCGTGGCGTTCGAGGCCGCGGACCCCGGCACCCCGCACAACGAGGCGCGTGAGCAGGTCTGGGAGGAACTGCTCACGATCCTGATGGACAAGCACGACGGCGACGCCCCGCCCGCCCTGCTGCGCAAGTCGCTGCTGCAGAACCGGGAGCTGGCGACGGCCTTCAACCGCGCGTGGCCGCTGCTCGAGGCGGCCGACCTCGTCGGCGACCTGTGGACGGTGCCCGCCTACCTGCGGATGTGCGCTCCCTGGCTCGGGCCCGACGACGTGGCGCGGCTTCAGCGCGCGCAGGCCCAGGCCTGGACGGTGTCCGATCTGCCGCTCCTGGACGCGGCGCGGCAACGGCTCGGCGACCCGGCGGCGGCCCGACGCACCCGCCGGCACAAGGCCGCCATCGCCGCCCAGCGCGAGCGTATGGACCAGGTCGTCGACAACCTGATCCGGGCGGTGGCCGACTCCGGCGCCGACGGCGACGACGGCGAGGGCCTGGTGACGATGCTGAGCGGCGAGGACGCCAAGGTCAGCCTGGTCGACGACGCCGAACTGCCCACCGTCGACCCGGACCTGCTGGCCGGCCCGTTCGCGCACATCGTCGTCGACGAGGCGCAGGAACTGACCGACGCCGAGTGGCAGATGCTGCTGCTGCGCTGCCCCTCCCGCAGCTTCACCATCGTCGGGGACCGAGCCCAGGCCAGGCACGGGTTCACAGAGTCGTGGCAGGAGCGGCTCGGACGCGTCGGCCTCGACCGGATCGGCCTGGCCTCGCTGAGCATCAACTACCGGACGCCGCGGGAGATCATGGCGGAGGCCGAGCCGGTCATCCGGGCCGCGCTCCCTGACGCCAACGTGCCGACCTCGATCCGCAGCGGCGGCTCCCCCGTCGTGCGCGGGTCCGTCACGCAGCTGCACTCGATCCTCGACGCGTGGCTCGCCGCCCACGCCGACGGGATCGCCTGCGTCATCGGCGATCCCACGTTCCGCGCGACGCCCCGCGTCCGGTCGCTGACACCCGAGCTGTCGAAGGGACTCGAGTTCGACCTGGTCGTCCTCGTCGACCCGCAGAAGTTCGGCGAGGGCATCGAAGGAGCGGTCGACCACTACGTCGCCATGACCCGGGCGACCCAGCGACTGGTGATCCTGACAACCCCCTGACCCCACCGCCCCGGAACGCGGAGTGCCCTCTCCCCCAAGGGCGAAAGGGCACTCCGCGCAACGGACGACGCCTCGCGCGGTCGTCTCAGCTGTGGTCGTCTCAGTTGTGGCTGTGCAGGATCTCGTTCAGGCCGCCCCATACCGCGTTGTTCGGGCGGGCCTCGACCGCGCCGGTGACCGAGTTGCGGCGGAAGAGGATGTTGGAGGCCCCGGAGAGTTCGCGGGCCTTGACGATCTGGCCGTCGGGCATGGTGACCCGGGTGCCCGCGGTGACGTACAGGCCGGCCTCGACGACGCACTCGTCGCCGAGGGCGATGCCGACGCCCGCCTCGGCGCCGATGAGGCAGCGCTCTCCGATGGAGATGATCACGTTGCCGCCGCCGGACAGCGTGCCCATCGTGGACGCGCCGCCGCCGATGTCCGAGCCGTCGCCGACGATGACGCCCGCGGAGATGCGGCCCTCGACCATCGACGTGCCGAGCGTGCCGGCGTTGAAGTTGACGAAGCCCTCGTGCATGACCGTGGTGCCCTCGGCGAGGTGCGCGCCGAGGCGGACCCGGTCGGCGTCGGCGATACGGACGCCCTTGGGGGCGACGTAGTCCGTCATGCGGGGGAACTTGTCGATGGAGGTGACCTGGAGGTGCAGGCCCTCGGCGCGGGCGTTCAGCCGGACCTTCTCGACGTCGTCGACGGCGACCGGGCCGAGCGAGGTCCAGGCGACGTTGGCGAGGTGGCCGAACATGCCGTCCAGGCTCTGCCCGTGCGGCTTCACGAGCCGGTGGGAGAGCAGGTGCAGGCGCAGGTAGACGTCGTGCGCGTCGAGCGGCTTGTCGTCCAGGGAGGCGATGACCGTACGGACCGCGACCACCTCGACGCCGCGGCGGGCGTCCGGGCCGATCGCCTTGGCCGCGCCCTCGCCGAGCAGCTCCACGGCCTTCTCGGCCGACAGGCGCTCGGTGCCGGACGGGCCGGGCTGCGCGAGGAGCCCGGGCGCGGGGAACCAGGTGTCGAGAACAGTGCCGTCGGCGGCGATCGTGGCGAGGCCGCAGGCCGCGGCGCCGGTGGTGCGAGGAGCAGTCGTGTCGGTCATGACGGCAACCTAACCGGCGCGGGCCCGCAGAGGCCAACCCGCACAGCGGTGTCTCAGGTGGCGGGCCGGGGAATGGGGCCGACCTCGTGAGTTCCCCCTGGGAACCAACTGTGTCAGCATGACGGTCCCGGTCGGTGAGGTGACGAGCCGGACGGGGCGGAGGGAGCTGACCGGAGAGGGAGCGGGGCATGGCGCGCAGGACGAGCCTGGAGGACTCCGGCTGTGCCATCGCGCAGGCCCTGGACGTGGTGGGTGACTGGTGGACCCTGCTGATCGTCCGGGACGCCGCGCGCGGCGTGCACCGCTTCGACGAGCTGCAGCGTGAACTCGGCCTGTCCCGGAAGGTGTTGACCGAGCGGCTGCGCCTTCTCGTGGAGGCGGAGGTGCTCGCCCGGGTGCCGTACCAGGAGCGGCCGGTGCGCCACGAGTACCGCCTCACCCCGCGCGGCCGCGCCCTGCTGCCCGTGCTGGTCGCCCTCCAGGACTGGGGCGACGCCTGGGTCCTGGGCGACGGAACCACCACGGCCACGGCCCAGGAGGCGTCCCTGGAGGCCGGACGGGTGCACGCCCTGGTCGGCACGCGGGTGCCCGAGCTGCTGCTGGTGGACGATCGGGGCGCGGTGCGCGATCCGGTCGCCGGCGACACCCGCTGCACCGTCCTCTACTGCTTCCCCGGCGCCTATGCCCGCGCCGAGGCGTATCCCCCGGAATGGTCCGACATCCCGGGCGCCCCGGGTTGCACGCTGGAGTCCCGCGCCTACCGCGACCGGCTGGCCGGATTCCGTGCGGCCGGGGCGTCGGTGCACGGGGTGTCCACCCAACGACCTGACGAGCAGCGGGCGTTCGCGGAAGCCGAACGGCTCGGTCTGCCCCTGCTGTCCGACGCCGACCTGACGCTGGTCAGCGCCTTGCGGCTGCCGACGTTCCGTGCGGCCGGGGCCAGCCGGCTGAAGCGGCTGACGCTGGTCGTCGACCGGGCACGGGTCGTACGGCATGTGCAGTATCCGGTCACGGACGTGGCGGGGAGCGTCGAGGAGGCGCTCAGCGTCGTCCGAGGCCTCGACGCGGCGGCGGGCCCGGCGGAACGTCCGCACGGACGACCCCATCCGCAGCCACCGCCGGGTCCGCAGCCGGGGGAGCCAGGGGCATGAGCCGTGCCAGTGCCTGCCGCGCGTACTCCTCGTCGTAGGGCACGCCCGTCAGCAGCACCTGCAGACAGATCCCGTCCATCAGCGCGACCAGCGCGCGTGCGGTGAGCGGATCCGTGCGCCGGGCGAGCAGGGCGGCGACGTCCTCGGCCCACTCGGCGGCGACGGGGCGCAGCGCGGGGCGGCGCAGCGCGGCGAGGTAGAGCTCGTACTCCAGCTCGACCCCGGTGCGGTCGCCGGCCAGCCACTCGCCGAGCAGTCCGGCCAGTTCGGCGGCCAGGTCGGCGCCCGTGTCCGCCAGTCCGCCGCGTGCCGCGACCACCTTGGCGAAGCCCTCGTTGGCCTGCCGCAGGGCGGCGGTCATCAACTCGTCGAGGGTGGCGAAGTGGTAGGTGGTGGAGCCCAGCGGCACGTCCGCCTCGGCCGCGACCGAGCGATGACTCAGTCCCGCCAGGCCCTTGGCCCCGACGACGCGGATCGCCGCGTCGATGATCCGCTGGCGCCGTTCGGGGTCGTGGCGGCGGGGCATCAGTGCGCACCCCCGAGGTTCAGCACGACCACTCCCCCGACGATCAGCAGGATGCCGGCGACCTTGGCGAGAGTCAGGGACTCCCCGAACAGGGCCAGCCCTATCAGGGCGATGGCGGCGGTGCCGGCCCCGGACCAGATCGCGTACGCCGTGCCGATCCCGACGGTCTTCAGGGTCCGGGCGAGGAGAAGGAAGGAGACGACGTAGCCGGCGGCCGTCAGCAGTGAGGGCCAGAACCTGCTGAAGCCGTCGCTGTACTTCATCGCGGTCGTCGCGGCCACCTCGGCGGCGATGGCGCCGGCGAGCGTCAGGTATCCCATGTGTACGAGCGTACACAACGATGCGTACGGTCGTACACATCAGGCGCAGATTCGAAAGCGTTATGGAAAGCGCTCGCCCAAACGGATGAACGCGAGCCACCCGTTCCACTACTGTTTCACCGTTCACACACCGGGCCATCGCAGCCGCGGCCGCCGTCAGGGGCGCCGCTGGAGGAACAGCGCATGCCAGAAAACAAGTCCCGGCCGTCTCAGGAAGAACCCTGGGAGAACGGCTGGGCCCCGGACAGCTCCCGGGCCCCCGGAACACGACGCCTGTGGTTGGCCGGCGGTCTCGCCGTGGCCACCATCGTGGCCTGCGTGACCGCGATCGCCTTGAACGACAGGCCTGCTGACGAGAAGTCGGATGCTCGTCAGGGGCAGACGCTGTCGGACGACGAGACGGAGGGCGGCGGCCTGATCTCCTTCGCCACGCCCTCCGCGAGCGCGTCGGCGACGCCCATCGGCCACAAGAGCGCGTCCGCCTCACCGTCGTCCTCGCCCACGCCGCAGGCCAGTTCGTCGCCGGGCGCGTCGACCTCCCCCTCCGCGTCGCCGACGAAGAAGCCGGCCGAGCCGAAGCCGACGAGCTACCGGCGGTCGGTCCAGGCGGTCAACTACCCCGACCGCTACTGGCATGTGAGCGGCGGTCTGGTGAAGCTCGACGCGCCGCGCGGCTCGGAGTCGCGCGCGGACTCCACCTTCGAGGTGGTCAAGGGGCTGTCCGACGGCTCCTGTTACTCGTTCAGGACGGCCGACGGGTCGTACCTGCGTCACCGCAACTTCGTGCTTCGCGCGGAAGGCAACGACGGCTCGTCCCTGTTCTCGCAGGACGCCACGTTCTGCGCGTCGCCGTCCTCAGCGGACACCGTGATGTTCCGGTCGGTGAACTACCCCGACCGCGCCCTGCGCCACGAGAACTTCCAACTGCGCCTGGACCAGTACGGCTACAACTCGGGCAACCGCCAGGACTTCTCGTTCCGCGTCGTCGACGGCCTCGGCTGAGCGCAGTCGGCGCCGCACACAGATGATGCGGGTACAGACAGGTGTGGCCCCCCGGCAGTTGCCGGGGGGCCACACCTGTCAGGTCCTCAGACGTTGAAGCCGAGCGCGCGCAGCTGCTCGCGGCCGTCGTCCGTGATCTTGTCCGGGCCCCACGGCGGCATCCAGACCCAGTTGATGCGCAACTCGTTAACCAGGCCGTCCGTTGCGGACTTCGCCTGGTCCTCGATGACGTCCGTCAGCGGGCAGGCCGCCGACGTCAGGGTCATGTCGATGGTCGCGATGTTCGCGTCGTCGACGTGGATGCCGTAGATCAGGCCGAGGTTGACGACGTCGATGCCCAGCTCGGGGTCGACGACGTCGTACAGCGCCTCGCGGAGTTCTTCCTCCGAGGCCGGCTTCATCTCAACGGTCTCGCTCATGCCGTGTTCCTTTCGGCGTCGGCTCCGCCCAGGGCCTGGGCCGTCGCGTCCTTCCACGCCATCCAGCTGAGGAGGGCGCACTTGACCCGGGCCGGGTACTTGGAGACGCCGGCGAACGCGACCGCGTCCTCCAGCACCTCCTCCATCGCGTCGTCGGGCTCGATCCTGCCCTTGGACTGCATCAGCTCCAGGAAGGTCTCCTGGATCCGCTGCGCGTCGGCCAGGTCCTTGCCGACCAGCAGGTCGTTCAGGACGGAGGCGCTCGCCTGGCTGATGGAACAGCCCTGGCCCTCGTACGAGACGTCCTCGATCTTCGTGCCGTCGTACTTCACCCGCAGGGTGATCTCGTCCCCGCACGTCGGGTTCACGTGGTGCACCTCGGCGTCGCCATCACGCAGACCACGCCCGTGCGGGTGCTTGTAGTGGTCCAGGATGACTTCCTGGTACATCGAGTCCAGCTTCATCCGCTCGCTCGCCAACCCCTCAGCCGAAGAAGTTCCGTACGTGCTCCAGACCGTCGACCAGAGCGTCGATCTCGGCCGGTGTGGAGTACAGATAGAACGACGCTCGCGTGGTCGCGGGAATTCCGTAGCGCAGGCAGACGGGCCGGGCGCAGTGGTGGCCCACCCGGACCGCGATGCCCTGCTCGTCCAGCACCTGGCCCACGTCGTGCGGGTGGATGTCGCCGAGTGTGAAGGAGATCGCCGCGCCCCGGTCCTCGGCCGTGGTCGGACCGATGATCCGCAGGTCGGGGACCTCGCCGAGCTTCTTCACCGCGTACTCGGTGAGCGCGTGCTCGTGCGCGAGGATCTTGTCCATGCCGATCGAGGACAGGTAGTCGATCGCCGCGCCGAGGCCCACGGCCTGGGCGATCGGCGGGGTGCCCGCCTCGAACTTGTGCGGGGCCGGAGCGTAGGTCGAGGAGTGCATCGACACGGTCTCGATCATCTCGCCGCCGCCGAGGAACGGCGGCAGGTCCTCGAGCAGCTCCTGGCGGCCCCAGAGCACGCCGATGCCGGTCGGGCCGCACATCTTGTGGCCGGTGAAGGCCACGAAGTCGGCCTGCAGGGCCTGTACGTCCAGCGGCATGTGCGGCGCGGCCTGCGAGGCGTCGATGCAGACGAGCGCACCGACCTCCTGCGCACGGCGCACTATCGCCTCGACCGGGTTGAGGGTCCCGAGGATGTTCGACACCAGCACGAAGGAGACGATCTTCGTCTTCTCCGTGATGATCTCGTCGATGTTCGACAGGTCGAGCCGGCCGTCGTCGGTGAGGCCGAACCACTTCAGCTTCGCGCCCGTGCGCTGCGACAGCAGCTGCCACGGCACGATGTTGGAGTGGTGCTCCATCTCCGTGATGACGATCTCGGTCTCGTGGTCCACGCGGTAGGGCTCGTCGGCCCAGCCCAGCATGTTCGCCACGAGGTTGAGCGACTCGGAGGCGTTCTTGGTGAAGATCACCTCGTCGCGGCTCGGCGCGTTGACGAACGCGGCGACCTTGTCGCGCGCGCCCTCGTACAGCGCCGTGGCCTCCTCGGCGAGCACATGCACACCGCGGTGGACGTTGGCGTTGTAGCGCTCGTAGTACTCGTTCAGGGCGTCCAGTACCTGGCGCGGCTTCTGCGAGGTCGCCGCGTTGTCCAGGTACACGAGCTTCTTACCGTCGTGGACCTGGCGGTCCAGGATGGGGAAGTCCTTGCGGATCGCCTCGACGTCGAGGAGGCCCGGCAGCTGTGTCACGCGGATACGCCACCCTTCGTGTATGCCTCGTAGCCCTCGTTCTCCAGCTTGTCGGCGAGCTCGGCGCCGCCGGACTCGACGATCCTGCCGGCGGAGAAGACGTGGACGAAGTCAGGCTTGATGTAGCGCAGGATGCGCGTGTAGTGCGTGATCAGCAGGGTGCCGACCTCGCCGGTCTCGCGGACGCGGTTGACGCCCTCGGAGACGACCCGCAGCGCGTCGACGTCGAGGCCGGAGTCGGTCTCGTCGAGGATCGCGATCTTCGGCTTGAGCAGCTCCAGCTGCAGGATCTCGTGGCGCTTCTTCTCACCGCCGGAGAAGCCCTCGTTGACGTTGCGCTCGGCGAAGGAGGGGTCCATGGACAACCGCTCCATGGTCTCCTTGACCTCCTTCACCCAGGTACGGAGCTTGGGGGCCTCGCCGCGGATGGCGGTGGCGGAGGTGCGCAGGAAGTTCGACACGGACACACCGGGAACCTCGACCGGGTACTGCATCGCGAGGAACAGGCCCGCGCGGGCGCGCTCGTCGACGGACATCTCGAGGACGTCCTCGCCGTCGAGGGTGACGGTGCCACCGGTGATCGTGTACTTCGGGTGACCCGCGAGCGAGTAGGCGAGAGTCGACTTGCCGGAGCCGTTGGGGCCCATGATGGCGTGCGTCTCGCCCTGCTTCACGGTCAGGTCGACACCCTTGAGGATCTCCTTCGTGGCGTTGTCGGCCTCGACGGTGACGTGCAGGTCTCGGATTTCAAGCGTTGCCATGGGGGCCTCAGGACTCCTGGGTGAGGGAGACGAGCACGTCGTCCCCTTCGATCTTTACGGGGTATACGGGGACGGGGCGCGTCGCGGGAAGGCCGGACGGTTTGCCGGTGCGCAGGTCGAACGAGGAGCCGTGCAGCCAGCACTCGATCTGGCAGTCCTCCACCTCGCCCTCGGAGAGCGAGACGTTCGCGTGGGAGCAGATGTCGTGGATGGCGAACACCTCCCCCGCGGTCCGGACGACCGAGACCGGCGTGCCGTCGAGCTCCACCCTCTTCGGGGTGTCCTCCTCCAGCTCGCTCAGTCCGCAGGCGCGTACGTAGGCCATCAGACGGTGGCCTCCAGCTCGGTCTCGATCTTCGTGAGCAGCCGCTCCTCGATGTCGTCGACGCCGATCTGCTGGACCAGCTCGGCGAAGAAGCCGCGGACCACCAGGCGACGGGCCTCGTCGGCCGGGATGCCGCGGGCCATCAGGTAGAAGAGCTGCTCGTCGTCGAAACGGCCGGTGGCGGAGGCGTGCCCGGCGCCGACGATCTCGCCGGTCTCGATCTCCAGGTTGGGCACGGAGTCGACCCGGGCGCCGTCGGTCAGCACCAGGTTGCGGTTCATCTCGTAGGTGTCCGTGCCCTCGGCCTTGGCCTCGATGAGCACGTCACCGATCCACACGGCGTGCGCGGCCTCGCCCTGGAGGGCGCCCTTGTAGGCGACGTTCGACTTGCAGTGCGGGGTGTTGTGGTCGACCAGGAGGCGGTGCTCCTGGTGCTGACCGGCGTCCGTGAAGTACAGACCGAACAGCTCGGCCTCGCCGCCGGTGCCGGCGTAGGAGACGCGCGGGTGCAGACGGACGAGGTCGCCGCCGAAGGTGACCACGAACGACTTGAAGGTCGCGTCCCGGCCGATCAGCGCGTTGTGCTGGGCCACGTGCACGGCCTTGTCGTCCCAGTCCTGGACCGAGACGACGGTCAGCTTCGCGCCGTCCCCGAGGACGTAGTCGACGTTGGCGGCGACCACGGCGTCACCGGTGTGGTCGATGACGACGACGGCCTCGGCGAAGGCGCCCAGCTCGACGACCTGGTGGCCGTAGGAGACCCCACCCTCGCCGTGCACCGCGATGCGGATCGGCTCGGTGAGCACCGTCTCCTTGGGGACGGTGACCACGCCGGCCTTCTCGAACGCGGAGTACGCCTGGGCGGCGACCCGGTCCACCGGGACGCCCGCCCTGCCGAGGCGGGGGTCGTCGCGGTCCACGAGTTCGACGATGACGCCCTCGGGCGCGTCGACGGCGACCTTCACGCCCTCGCCGGTCGCGACGGCGGTGCCGTCGTGGAGCCCGCGCAGCCGCTCCAGCGGCGTGAACCGCCACTCCTCCTCGCGGCCGTGGGGGACGGGGAAGTCCGCCACGTCGTAGGACGGGGGCGCGCTCATGCGCGTGGCGACGGTCGACTCTGCGGCCACCGCGATCTGGCCCGCGGTGGTGGAGCCCACGGGGATGTTCTGAGCCTCAGCCATGGCTGTCGGTCTGCTCTCTTCCTACGTCAGTTTCGCTAGCTGCTTGCCGGGAGACGGTCTTAACCGACCGCGCCTTCCATCTGCAGCTCGATCAGCCGGTTGAGCTCGAGGGCGTACTCCATGGGCAGTTCCTTGGCGATCGGCTCGACGAAGCCTCGCACGATCATCGCCATCGCCTCGAACTCGCTCAGACCGCGGCTCATCAGGTAGAAGAGCTGGTCCTCGGAGACCTTGGAGACGGTCGCCTCGTGGCCCATGGACACGTCGTCCTCGCGGACGTCCACGTAGGGGTACGTGTCGGAGCGGGAGATGGTGTCGACGAGCAGCGCGTCGCACAGCACGTTGGACTTGGAGCCGTGGGCGCCCTCGCCGATCTCGACGAGACCGCGGTAGGAGGTACGGCCGCCGCCGCGCGCCACGGACTTCGACACGATGTTGGACGACGTGTTCGGCGCCATGTGGACCATCTTGGAGCCGGCGTCCTGGTGCTGGCCCTCGCCCGCGAAGGCGATGGAGAGGGTCTCGCCCTTGGCGTGCTCGCCCATCAGGTAGACGGCCGGGTACTTCATCGTCACCTTGGAGCCGATGTTGCCGTCGATCCACTCCATGGTCGCGCCCTCGTACGCCACGGCGCGCTTGGTGACCAGGTTGTAGACGTTGTTCGACCAGTTCTGGATGGTCGTGTAACGGCAGCGGGCGTTCTTCTTGACGATGATCTCGACCACGGCGCTGTGCAGCGAGTCCGACTTGTAGATCGGGGCCGTACAACCCTCGACGTAGTGCACGTAGGCGCCCTCGTCGACGATGATCAGGGTCCGCTCGAACTGGCCCATGTTCTCCGTGTTGATACGGAAGTAGGCCTGGAGCGGGATCTCCACGTGCACGCCCTTCGGCACGTAGATGAAGGAGCCGCCGGACCACACCGCGGTGTTCAGCGACGCGAACTTGTTGTCGCCGACCGGGATGACGGTGCCGAAGTACTCCTTGAAGAGCTCCGGGTGCTCCTTCAGAGCGGTGTCGGTGTCGAGGAAGATGACGCCCTGCTCCTCCAGGTCCTCACGGATCTGGTGGTAGACGACCTCGGACTCGTACTGGGCCGCGACACCGGCGACGAGGCGCTGCTTCTCCGCCTCGGGGATGCCGAGCTTGTCGTACGTGTTCTTGATGTCCTCGGGCAGGTCCTCCCAGGACTCCGCCTGCTTCTCCGTGGAGCGCACGAAGTACTTGATGTTGTCGAAGTCGATGCCCGACAGGTCCGAGCCCCAGTTCGGCATGGGCTTCTTCTCGAAGAGCCGCAGGCCCTTGAGGCGGAGCTTCGTCATCCACTCCGGCTCGGACTTCTTCGCCGAGATGTCCTTGACGACGTCCTCGTTGATGCCGCGCTTCGCAGAGGCGCCGGCCGTGTCGGAGTCGGCCCAGCCGTATTCGTACTTGCCCAGGCCCTCGAGTTCGGGGTGGGCAGTCTCCGTGGGGAGCGTCATGCGGGGTTCCTCCCGGCCGTGCTTGCGGATGCGTTGTGGGTGGCTGTGGAAACTCTGGGGATGAACGTCGTGCAGACGCCGTCGCCGTGGGCGATGGTCGCCAGTCGCTGGACGTGCGTTCCGAGCAGCTGGGAGAAGAACTCGGTCTCCGCCTCGCAGAGCTGCGGGAACTTCTCCGCGACATGGGCGACGGGGCAGTGGTGCTGGCACAGCTGCTCGCCGACCGGTGCGCTGCGCGCCGTAGCAGCGTACCCGTCCGCGCTCAGGGCCCTGGCCAGGGCTTCGGTCCGCTCCTCGGGGGCGGCGGCCTCGACGGCCTCGCGGTACGCGGCGGCCTGCTCGGCGATCCTGGCGCGCGCGAAGGCGACGACCGCCTCGTCCCCGCCGAACCGCTCCTGGATCCAGCGCAGGGCGTCCGCGGCGAGCTTGTCGTAGGACTGGTCGAAGGCGTCACGGCCGCAGTCGGTGAGGGCGAACACCTTGGCGGGGCGCCCGCGCGTGCGCGCGCCGTACACCCGCTGCTCGCGGGCCTCGACGACTTCGTCGGCGACCAGCGCGTCGAGGTGACGGCGCACGGCGGCCGGGGTGAGCCCCAGGCGTCCTGCCAGCTCGGTGACGGTCGAGGGCCCGTGGTCCAGGATGGATCGCGCGACACGGTTGCGGGTGGACCGCTCTCCGGTCGCGAGCTCCTCCTGAGGGGCCCCCGTGGGGGTCTCCCGAGCCTCGCCGACGTTTTTCACAACGCCATTGTTGCGTAATTCCTCGGAGGCAGGCAAGCCGCGCCCGGATCAGCGAACGGTGCCCTGCGTCACTTAGGCATACCTAATCTGACCTGGGGAAACGATCTCTGATCGATCAAAGCCGGAAAGCGCGGCCGACAAAACACTGGCCCGCCGGACCCCCTTCCACGACACTGCCTGACCATGCCCACACCCCCTCCCACCGGCCCACTCGTCACCCGGCACACCCTCGCCGCGGAGCTCGGCGCGCTGGGTGTCGAACCCGGAGAAATCCTCCTCGTCCACTCCTCGCTCAGCTCACTCGGCTGGGTCTGCGGAGGCGCCGCCACGGTCGTGCGGGGTCTTCTGGACGCACTCGGACCGGACGGCACGCTGGTCGTCCCGACGCAGACCGGGGACCTGTCCGATCCGGCGCTGTGGGCAGATCCGCCGGTGCCCGAGGCGTGGCAGGGGACCATCCGGGCGACCATGCCCGCCTACGACCCGCTCGTCTCCCCCTCGCTGGGGGTCGGGGTGATCCCGGAGACCGTCCGCACCTGGCCCGGCGCCCGGCGCAGCGCCCACCCCCAGACCTCCTTCGCGGCCCTCGGGGCGCGGGCGGCGGAGATCGTGGACGGGCACGCGCCGGACTGCCGGCTGGGTGAGCGGAGCCCGCTGGCGCGGCTGGAGCAGCTGGGCGCGCGGGTGCTGCTCCTGGGCGCCGGCTACGACGCCTGCACCAGCTTCCACCTGGCCGAGTACCGGATTCCCGCCCCGCTCGTGGAGGTGGGGCGGCCCGGGCCGCACGGCTGGGAGAAGGTGACCGAGGTGTCGATCGTCTCCGACCGCTTCGACGAGCTCGGCCACGACTTCGAGCGCGACCGCGACGTCGTGCGCGGCAGGGTCGGCGCGGCCGACGCCCGGCTGTTCTCCGTCGCGGACGCGGTGGCGTACGCGACCCGGTGGCTGCCCCTGCACCGGCCCCGCGAGGACGGGTTCGCCGACGCGTCCGACCGGGCCGCCCGTCGTGCACGGCCGCTTTCCCGTACCCCCCGGTCCGGGCGCCCGTCCGCGAACCTAGACTCTTGAGCCATGCGAAGCGAGCCTGTCGTCCGGGTCCAGGCCCTGGTGAAGCGGTACGGGGCGAAGACCGCGGTGAACGGCCTCGACCTGACGGCCGGGGCGGGCGTCACCGCCGTCCTCGGACCCAACGGCGCCGGCAAGACCACCACGATCGAGATCTGTGAGGGGTACCGCAGGCCGGACTCCGGCACGGTCCGCGTCCTCGGCCTCGACCCGGTGGGCCAGGCCGGCGAGCTGCGCCCCCGGATCGGCGTGATGCTGCAGTCGGGGGGCGTCTACTCCGGTGCGCGGGCCGAGGAGATGCTGCGGCACGTGGCGAAGCTGCACGCGCATCCGCTGGACGTCGACGCCCTCGTCGAGCGCCTCGGCCTCGGCTCCTGCGGCCGGACGAGCTACCGCCGGCTCTCCGGCGGCCAGCAGCAGCGTCTCGCGCTGGCGATGGCCGTCGTCGGCCGTCCGGAGCTGGTGTTCCTGGACGAGCCGACCGCCGGCCTCGACCCGCAGGCCCGCCGCGCCACCTGGGACCTCGTGCGGGACCTGCGCGCGGACGGTGTGTCGGTCATCCTGACCACCCACCACATGGACGAGGCCGAACAGCTCGCCGACGACGTCGCGATCATCGACGCGGGAGGGGTCATCGCCCAGGGCACCCCCGAGCAGCTGTGCCGCGGCGGCGCCGAGAACACCCTGCGCTTCACCGGCCGCCCCGGGCTCGACGTCGGCTCCCTGCTGAAGGCGCTGCCCGCCGACAGCTCCGCCGACGAGCTGACCCCGGGCTCCTACCGGGTGATGGGCAAGGTCGACCCGCAGTTGCTGGCGACGGTCACCTCGTGGTGCGCGCAGCACGGGGTGATGCCGGACCGCATCTCGGTGGAGCGGCACACCCTGGAGGACGTCTTTCTTGAGCTGACCGGCAAGGAGCTGCGCTCGTGACCGCCACCGGCACCTACACGCCGAACCCGGGGGCCGCCCCCCTCCCCCGCATGATCGGGGCCCAGGCGGCGCTGGAGACGAAGATGCTCCTGCGCAACGGCGAGCAGCTGCTGCTCACCGTCGTGATCCCGACCCTCCTGCTGGTCCTGTTCAGCGGGGTGGACATCGTCGACACCGGCGCGGGCGAGGCGGTGGACTTCCTCGCCCCCGGCATCCTCGCGCTCGCCGTGATGTCGACGGCCTTCACGGGGCAGGCCATCGCCACCGGATTCGAACGGCGTTACGGCGTGCTGAAGCGCCTGGCCTCCTCGCCTCTCCCGCGCTGGGCCCTGATGACGGCGAAGACGCTGTCGGTGCTCGTCACCGAGGTGTTCCAGGTGATCCTGCTCACGGCGATCGCGTTCGCGCTGGGCTGGGACCCGCACGGCAACCCGGTGGCCGTCGTGCTGCTCCTGCTCCTGGGCACGGCCGCCTTCTCCGGCCTCGGCCTGCTGATGGCGGGCACCCTGAAGGCGGAGGCGACGCTGGCCGCGGCCAACCTGGTCTTCCTGCTGCTCCTCGTGGGCGGCGGGGTGATCGTCCCCCTCGGGAAGTTCCCGTCCGCCGCGCAGGACGTGCTCGGCCTGCTGCCCATCACGGCGCTCTCCGACGGCCTGCGGGACGTGCTCCAGCACGGCGCCGGCATGCCGTGGGGCGACCTGGGGATCCTGGCCGTCTGGGCCGTCGTGGGTCTGGCGGCGGCCGGCCGGTTCTTCCGCTGGGAGTAGCGGACGGCCACAGACCGGCCCCTCGTGAAAGCGTGCACAAGCAGCCGCTTACGATGGGAGGCGTGCCAAACGTGACCCGTGCCGACGCCGTAGCCGCCGTGCGCAACCCCCTCGCCTTCATCGCCGAACGCTGGACCCCGTCCTCCCGGACGGTTCAGCGGGCCGCCCTGTTCGCGCTCGTGATGTCCGTGGTCATCGTGGTCACCGGCGGCGCCGTCCGGCTGACGGGCTCCGGCCTGGGCTGCCCGACGTGGCCCAAGTGCACGGACGACTCGCTCACCGCGACCGGCGAGATGGGCATCCACGGCGCCATCGAGTTCGGCAACCGCATGCTGACCTACGTGCTCTGCGCGGCCGTCGGCTGGGCGATCATCGCCGCGCGGTCCCAGAAGCCGTACCGCCGCAGCCTGACCCGACTGGGCTGGGCGCAGTTCTGGCTGGTCATGAGCAACGCCGTGCTCGGCGGGATCGTCGTGCTGGTCGGTCTCAACCCCTACACGGTCGCGGCGCACTTCCTGGCCGCCTCGGCGCTGATCGCCGTCGCCGCGCTGATGTGGCAGCGCTCCCGGGAGGGCGACGGCGAGCCCCGCGCGCTGGTCGGCAAGCCCGTGCGGCAGCTGGTGTGGTTCCTGGTCCTCGCCTCGGCGCTGCTGATCGCCGTCGGCACGGTGGTCACCGGCGCGGGCCCGCACGCGGGCGACTCCAGCGAGGTCGAGCGGATGCCGCTGGACTGGGAGACGGTGGCCAAGCTGCACGCCGTCCTCGCCTGGATCGTGGTGACGCTGACCTTCGCCCTGTGGTTCATCCTCAAGGCGGTGGACGCGCCGAAGAGCCCGCTGGACCGCACCCGGGACCTGTTCCTGGTGCTGCTCGCCCAGGGCGTCATCGGTTACGTCCAGTACTTCACCGACCTGCCCGAGCTCCTGGTCGGCCTGCACATGCTCGGCTCGGCGCTGGTGTGGATCGCGGTCCTGCGCGTGCCGCTGGCGCTGCGCGAACGGGACGGGACGACGATCGGCCTGCCGAACCCGGCGTCCGAGGCGACCGTCGGCACGCGCGCCTGAGTCGCGCGTCGTCACCGGCTCCTCGAGCGCAGGGGGCCCGGGCAGGCCCGTGCGGGCTCGCCCCGCCAGGGCGGCTGATACCGACGGCACACAGCCGGGACACCCGCGCCGGCGATCGCCGGCGGGCCGCACGCGCGGAGCGCCGGCGGGCCGGGGCGACGGACGAGCACGAACCCGCTACGCCAAGGGCACCCGGGCGCCGGTCTGCGAGTGCTCTGCCCCACGGCACGCCTCGGGGCCGGCCCGCGCACCCGCCTCAGCCCAGCCCGTACACCCGGCGCGCGTTCCCGGCGGCGATCAGCCCCGCGACGCGCTGCGCGTCCGCCGGCGACCACGCGCCCTCGGCGACCCACGACCCCAGCACCCGTCCCAGGGCCTCCCGGAACAGCCTCGCCCCGACCACGTGCAGTTCGGGCAGCCCCCGCGCCCCGCTGGAGAAGAGGATCTTGCCGAAGGGGGCCAGCTCCAGGATCTCCGCGAGGATCGTCGCGGCGCGGGCGCCGGTCCGGACGAGGGCCGCGCCGGAGTCCGCGTAGACGTGCGGGAAGACGCCGGCGAGGTGGGCGGCGTGCCGGTGGTACGGGTAGCCGTGCAGCAGCACGAGGTCGGTGCCCAGGCCGGCGGTCGCGCGGACGAAGTCGGTGAGCAGCGCGGGGTCGGTGCGGTCGATGCGCGCTCCGGGCGCCCCGAGTCCCGCGTGCAGCTGGAGGGGCAGGCCCGAGGCGACGGCGATCCACAGCAGGTGCCGCAGCAGCACCGGGTCGCTCAGCTCGCCGCCGACCCCGCGCCCGGCCAGCCAGCGGCCGGCCGCGCCCCGCACCTCGCCCGGACCGGGCGGCTCGGGCGCGAGGGCGAGGCCGTGCCGCACGCCCGCGACGGAGGTGAAGGCCACGGCGGTCGCGGCGGCCCCGTGGACCGCCTCGGCGAGGTTGGCGAGGAAGGACTCGACGGTGCCGGAGGTGTCGGCGACCTGTTCGGCGAGGAGTTCCAGCCGCACGATCTCCCGGGCCTCGGCGGCCCCCGCGCTGGCCAGCTCGTCCGGTCCCGTCAGGTCCCCGGGCAGGCCCGTGTCGACCAGGTAGGTGGTGATGCCGCTGCCGCGCAGCAGCCTGCGGCCCGCTTCCAGTACGCCGAGTTCACGGCGCCGGGCGAGATAGCGGGCGGGTGGGGCGTGCGCTTCCAGACCGAGCAGCGGGGGGCACCAGCGGCGTACGGCGAACCCGGTCTGCGTGTCGAAGAGCGTCGTGCCCGGGGCGGGCGGGCCCTCGGTGCGGGCCAGCTGGGCCTCGAAGGTGCCGAGGCCCAGCTCCGTTCTCAGGACGCCGTGGCAGTACTGGTCCACCAAGGACGGCGTTTCGAGCATCCGGACTCCCCGGGAGATGGACCACGTCGCTTCCACGGGTCCTAACGGGTGAACCGGGTGTCAGGTGTTGCGTGAGAGGGCGATCAGCCGTTCTTCGGTCCGCCGACCTGGATGCCCGCCATCCGGGTCCACTCGTACGGGCCCGTGCGCACCTTCGCCGCGAACTCGCCGTCGAAGGACTCGTGGGCGGTCACCCCGGCCTTCTGCACGGCCTGCTCGGCCACCGCGACCGAGGGCGCCACGAGGTCGCCCCAGCCGCCGTCCTCGCCGACGAGGACGATGCGGGCGCCGCGCTCGCCGATGTACGCGATCTGGCTCTCGGCCCCGCCGTGCGCCTTGGAGAAGGCGCTGATCTGCTTGGCCAGCCGCGCCGCCCTGCGCTCCGCCTTCGCGGCCCGCTTGGCGTCGGCCGCCTCGTCAACCTGCTTGGTGTCTGCCATGGCCAGGATGCTACCGACGGGTAGATCGAACGGCGACGGCCGGGGTGCGTGGCCTTGACCACGCGCCCCGGCCGTTCAGCCGTGCGGAGGGGGGCTCAGCGCAGGAAGGGATCCACCGCGACGGCCACGAACAGCAGCGACACGTAGGTGATGGACCAGTGGAACAGCCGCATCTCCTTCAGCTTCCCGCCCGTGACCTCCGCCCTGGCCCGGCTCTGCAGCGCGTGCGCCTCCCACAGCCACCAGCCGCCGGCCACGAGCGCGACCGCGGTGTAGAACCAGCCGGTGTAGCCCAGCGGCTGCAGGAGCAGCGAGACGGCGACCATCACCCAGCTGTACAGGACGATCTGCTTGGCGACGGTCTTGTTGGAGGCGACGACCGGCAGCATCGGCACGCCCACGCGCGCGTAGTCGTCCTTGACCTTCATCGACAGCGGCCAGTAGTGCGGCGGCGTCCAGAAGAACATGACGAGGAAGAGGACGACCGGGGCCCAGGAGAGGGAGTTCGTGACCGAGGACCAGCCGATCAGCACCGGCATGCAGCCCGCGATGCCGCCCCACACGATGTTCTGCGAGGTACGGCGCTTGAGGATCATCGTGTAGACGACGACGTAGAAGAGGAGCGCGCCGAGGGCGAGCCACGCCGACAGCCAGTTGACGGTCAGACCGAACAGGAGAGTGGACACCACCGCGAGGGTGACGCCGAAGGCGAGACATTCACGCGGGCTGACCATCCCGGTGACCAGCGGCCGCTGCGAGGTGCGGTCCATCAGCGCGTCGATGTCGCGGTCGATGTACATGTTCAGCGCGTTCGCTCCGCCCGCGGACAGATAGCCGCCGAGGCAGGTCAGGAGCACCAGGCCGAGGTCCGGAACGCCCTGCTGCGCCAGGAACATCACCGGAACGGTGGTGATCAGCAGCAGCTCGATGATCCGTGGCTTGGTCAGCGCCACGAACGCCTTGACCCGGGCCCCGACCGGCCGCCGGCTCGGGCTCTGGCTCGCCCCGACAATCCCCACTGGACGGGATTCAACGGCCGTCACGCACACCCCTGACAGAGACTCCCAGCAAGCCCGCGGGTGTGAACTCCCCGTAAAGGCTCGCGCGTACCACGCCACTGTAGACGTTGCCCATACCCCGATATTCGCGGGGGTCCGCTCGTGTTGGCGGACGCCTCCGGAAGAGCCGGGGGTCACTCTGTTGAGCACTCGTACGAGCGGCTGCGTATTCACATGCCGAACCAGGAAACCCGCCGGTCGGGAGGCGCACCCCGAACACGCCCGGCACTCTGGAATGACTCGAAAAAATGCACGTTCTCACGGGGGTAGGCTCGACAACGGCCGGTGGGCGCCGCGTGCACCGGCATTCGACATGCGTGACATGTGGAGAGGAGCCCTGACCCAGGGTGAGCACCAAGCCGACCACCACAGACCTCGAGTGGACCGAGTTGGACCAGCGGGCCGTCGACACCGCCCGCGTCCTGGCCGCCGATGCCGTACAGAAGGTCGGCAACGGCCATCCCGGTACGGCGATGAGCCTGGCGCCTGCCGCCTACACCCTCTTCCAGAAGGTGATGCGGCACGACCCGGCGGACGCCGACTGGGTCGGCCGCGACCGCTTCGTGCTGTCCGCGGGCCACTCGTCCCTGACCCTCTACACCCAGCTGTACCTGGCCGGGTTCGGCCTCGAGCTGGACGACCTGAAGGCGTTCCGCACCTGGGGCTCGAAGACCCCGGGCCACCCGGAGTACGGCCACACCACGGGCGTCGAGACGACCACCGGCCCGCTGGGCCAGGGCGTCGCCAACGCCGTGGGCATGGCGATGGCGGCCCGCTACGAGCGCGGACTGTTCGACCCGGAGGCCCCGCAGGGCGAGTCACCCTTCGACCACTTCGTCTACGCGATCGCCGGTGACGGCTGCCTGCAGGAGGGCATCTCCGCGGAGGCGTCCTCGCTGGCCGGCCACCAGAAGCTGGGCAACCTGATCCTGCTGTGGGACGACAACCACATCTCGATCGAGGGCGACACCGAGACAGCCGTCTCCGAGGACACCGTCAAGCGCTACGAGGCCTACGGCTGGCACGTGCAGCGGGTGGCCCCGAAGCCGGACGGCGACCTGGACCCGCAGGCCCTCTACGACGCCATCGAGGCCGCGAAGCAGGTGACGGACAAGCCGTCCTTCATCGCGATGCGCTCGATCATCGCCTGGCCCGCGCCCAACGCGCAGAACACCGAGGCCGCGCACGGCTCGGCGCTCGGCGACGACGAGGTCGCGGCCACCAAGCGCGTCCTGGGCTTCGACCCGGACAAGACGTTCGAGGTCGCGGGCGACGTCATCGCCCACACCCGGCGCGCCCTGGAGCGCGGCCAGGCCTCCCGCGCCGTGTGGGAGAAGTCCTTCCAGCAGTGGCGCGACAACAACCCCGACCGCGCCGCCGAGTACGACCGCATCGCCGCGGGCGAGCTGCCGGCCGGCTGGGAGGAGAAGCTCCCGGTCTTCGAGCCCGGCAAGGGCGTCGCCACCCGGGCCGCGTCCGGCAAGGTGCTCCAGGCGCTCGGCGCGGTCATCCCCGAGCTGTGGGGCGGCTCCGCCGACCTGGCCGGCTCCAACAACACGACGATCGACAAGACGTCGTCGTTCCTGCCCGAGGGCAACCCGCTGCCCGAGGCGAGCCCGTACGGCCGCACCGTGCACTTCGGCATCCGCGAGCACTCCATGGCCGCGGAGATGAACGGCATCGCCCTGCACGGCAACACCCGCATCTACGGCGGCACGTTCCTCGTGTTCTCCGACTACATGCGCAACGCCGTCCGGCTGTCCGCCCTGATGCACGTGCCGGTGACGTACGTGTGGACGCACGACTCCATCGGACTCGGCGAGGACGGCCCCACCCACCAGCCCGTCGAGCACCTCGCGTCGCTGCGCGCGATCCCGGGCCTGAACATCGTCCGCCCCGCCGACGCCAACGAGACCACGATCGCCTGGCGCGAGATCCTCAAGCGCTGGACCAAGGTCTTCGGCAAGGGCGCCCCGCACGGGCTCGTCCTCACCCGCCAGGGCGTGCCGACGTACGAGCCCAACGAGGACGCCGCCAAGGGCGGGTACGTCCTGTTCGAGGCCTCGACGGGGACGCCCGAGGTGATCCTCCTCGCGACCGGCTCCGAGGTGCACGTCGCCGCCGAGGCCCGCGAGCGGCTGGAGGCCGACGGGGTGCCCACCCGGGTCGTGTCCATGCCGTCCGTGGAGTGGTTCGAGGAGCAGGACCAGGGGTACCGGGACAGCGTCCTGCCGCCGTCCGTCAGGGCTCGCGTCGCGGTCGAGGCGGGCATCGGTCTGACCTGGCACAAGTACGTCGGGGACGCCGGCCGCATCGTTTCCCTGGAGCACTTCGGTGCTTCCGCCGACGGCAAGGTCCTCTTCCAGGAGTACGGCTT
Organism: Streptomyces sp. NPDC037083; assembly: GCF_055606485.1. NCBI lineage: Bacteria > Bacillati > Actinomycetota > Actinomycetes > Kitasatosporales > Streptomycetaceae > Streptomyces > Streptomyces sp. NPDC037083. The sequence continues at coordinate 169,085 of NZ_JBVJSQ010000007.1, forward strand.
CACTGCCGAGAACGTGGCCGCGAAGGCCCGGGAATCCATCGCCGCCGCCCAGCGCTGACGCTCACATACGACACGTAGGAGATGTAATTCCATGACAGACGCACTCAAGCGCCTCTCCGAAGAAGGCGTCGCGATCTGGCTGGACGACCTGTCGCGCAAGCGGATCACGTCCGGCAACCTCGCCGAGCTGATCGACCAGCAGCACGTCGTGGGCGTCACCACCAACCCGTCGATCTTCCAGAAGGCGATCTCGCAGGGAGACGGCTACGACCAGCAGCTGTCGGACCTCGCCGCCCGCAAGGTCACGGTCGAAGAGGCCATCCGCATGATCACGACGGCGGACGTCCGGGACGCCGCCGACATCCTGCGCCCGGTGTTCGACGCCACCGGCGGCCAGGACGGCCGGGTGTCGATCGAGGTCGACCCGCGCCTGGCGCACCACACCAAGCCGACGGTCGCCGAGGCCAAGCAGCTCGCCTGGCTGGTCGACCGCCCCAACACGCTCATCAAGATCCCGGCCACGATGGGCGGCCTGCCGGCCATCACCGAGGTCATCGGTCTGGGCATCAGCGTCAACGTCACGCTGATCTTCTCCCTGGAGCGCTACCGCCAGGTCATGGACGCCTACCTGGCCGGCCTGGAGCAGGCCAAGGAGCGCGGCCTGGACCTGTCGAAGATCCACTCCGTGGCGTCCTTCTTCGTGTCCCGCGTGGACACCGAGATCGACAAGCGGCTCGACGCGCTCGGCACCGACGAGGCCAAGGCCGCCCGCGGCAAGGCGGGCCTCGCCAACGCCCGGCTCGCCTACCAGGCGTACGAGGAGGTCTTCTCCGGTGAGCGCTGGGCCGCGCTGGAGAAGGCGGGCGCCAACAAGCAGCGTCCGCTGTGGGCCTCCACCGGTGTGAAGGACCCCGCGTACAAGGACACCCTGTACGTGGACGACCTGGTGGCGCCGAACACGGTGAACACCATGCCGGAGGCGACGCTGTTCGCCACCGAGGACCACGGGCAGATCACCGGCGACACCGTCTCCGGAACCTACGAGCAGGCCCGTGCCGAGCTCGACGCGCTCGAGAAGCTCGGCATCTCCTACGACGAGGTCGTCCAGCTGCTGGAGGACGAGGGCGTGGAGAAGTTCGAGGCGTCCTGGAACGACCTGCTCAAGTCGACCGAGGCGGAGCTGCAGCGCCTCGCCCCCTCGGAGGGCTGAACTCTGTCGAGCAGCAACCCGCTGCGTGACCCCGCAGACCGACGGCTCCCGCGTATCGCGGGGCCGTCGGGCCTGGTCATTTTCGGCGTCACGGGCGATTTGTCCCGGAAGAAGCTCATGCCCGCCGTGTACGACCTCGCCAACCGGGGGCTGCTGCCGCCGGGCTTCTCGCTGGTGGGCTTCGCGCGCCGCGAGTGGGAGCACGAGGACTTCGCGCAGGAGGTCCACGACGCGGTCAGGGAGCACGCCCGCACGCCCTTCCGCGAGGAGGTCTGGCAGCAGCTCGTCCAGGGCATGCGCTTCGTGCAGGGCACGTTCGACGACGACGACGCCTTCGAGCGGCTGCGCGCCACGATCGAGGAACTCGACAAGGCACAGGGCACGGGCGGCAACTTCGCCTTCTACCTCTCCGTTCCGCCGCGCTCCTTCCCCGTGGTCATCCAGCAGCTGAAGAAGCACGGGCTGGCCGACCAGAGCAGCGGCTCCTGGCGGCGCGCGGTGATCGAGAAGCCGTTCGGCCACGACCTCGCCTCGGCCGAGGAGCTCAACAAGGTCGTCCACGAGGTCTTCGCCCCGGACCAGGTCTTCCGCATCGACCACTACCTGGGCAAGGAGACCGTCCAGAACATCCTGGCGCTGCGCTTCGCCAACACGATGTTCGAGCCGATCTGGAACCGGTCCTTCGTGGACCATGTGCAGATCACCATGGCCGAGGACATCGGCATCGGCGGCCGGGCCGGCTACTACGACGGCATCGGCGCCGCCCGTGACGTCATCCAGAACCACCTGCTCCAGCTCATGGCCCTCACGGCCATGGAGGAGCCCTCCTCCTTCGACGCGGACGCACTGGCCGCCGAGAAGACGAAGGTGCTCGGCGCCGTCCGGCTGCCCAAGGACCTCGGCCGCGACACCGTGCGCGGTCAGTACGCGGCGGGCTGGCAGGGCGGCGAGAAGGCCGTCGGCTACCTCGAAGAGGACGGCATCGACCCCAAGTCGAAGACCGACACCTACGCGGCGATCAAGCTGGGGGTCGACAACCGCCGCTGGGCGGGGGTCCCCTTCTATCTGCGCACCGGCAAGCGGCTCGGCCGCCGGGTCACCGAGATCGCGGTCGTCTTCCAGCGGGCCCCGCACTCCCCCTTCGACTCCACGGCCACCGAGGAGCTCGGCGCGAACGCGATCGTCATCCGCGTCCAGCCGGACGAGGGCATCACGGTCCGCTTCGGATCGAAGGTGCCCGGCACCTCCATGGAGATCCGTGACGTGTCGATGGACTTCGCCTACGGCGAGTCCTTCACCGAGTCCTCGCCCGAGGCCTACGAGCGGCTGATCCTCGACGTGCTGCTGGGCGACTCGAACCTCTTCCCCCGCACGGAAGAGGTGGAGCTGTCCTGGAAGATCCTCGACCCGATCGAGGAGTACTGGGACAGGAACGGCAAGCCCGCCCAGTACCCGTCGGGCACATGGGGGCCCGTCGAGGCCGACGAGATGCTCGAGCGAGACGGACGGAGCTGGCGCCGGCCATGAAGACAGACCTCACGGACACCACTGCCAGCAAGATCAACAAGGCGCTGGTGCAGGGCCGCCGCGCGATAGGCACGCCGGCCGTCGGCATGGTGCTCACCCTCGTCGTCGTCACGGACGAGGAGAACGCCTACGACGCCCTGAAGGCCGCCAACGACGCCTCGCACGAGCACCCCTCGCGCACGCTCGTCGTCATCAAGCGCGTCTCGCGCACCTCCCGGGGCCGCACCCAGTCCCGCCTCGACGCCGAGGTACGGCTGGGCGCGGACGCCGGCAGCGGTGAGACCGTCATCCTCCGGCTCTACGGCGAGGTGTCCGACCACGCCCAGTCCGTCGTCCTGCCGCTGCTGCTGCCGGACGCGCCGGTGGTGGTCTGGTGGTCGGTGGACGCCCCGCGCGACCCGGCGGGCGACCCGCTGGGCGCCCTGGGCCAGCGCCGGGTCACCGACAGCTACGCGGCCGAGAAGCCCGTCAACGAGCTGCGGGCCCGTGCCGAGAGCTACGAGCCGGGCGACACCGACCTGGCGTGGGCCCGGATCACCCCGTGGCGCTCGATGCTGGCCGCCGCGCTCGACCAGGTCAGCTGCGAGATCGTCTCCGCCGAGGTGGCGGGCGAGGAGTCCAACCCGAGCGTCGAACTGCTCGCGATGTGGCTCGCCGACCGGCTCCATGTGCACGTCCGCCGTGCGATCTCGGCCGGTCCCGGTCTGACCCAGGTCCGGATGGAGACGACCGGCGGCCCGATCACGCTGCACCGGTCGGACGGTGCGATGGCCACGCTGGCACTGCCGGGCCAGCCGGACCGCGCGGTGGCGCTCAAGCGCCGCGAGACGTCCGAGCTGCTCGCGGAGGAGCTGCGCAGGCTCGACCCCGACGACACGTACGCGTCCGCGCTGCGGTTCGGCGTGGACCGGCTCGGCGGGATCCAGTCGGCCGCGGAGCGGGAGGCGGAGCGCGCCGAGGCCGCCTCCCAGCCCGCGCCGTCCCTCCCGGTCCGCACGGTGCCGGAGCCGGCAGCCGCTGGCCGCGCCGCCGCACCGGCCCCGTCGCCCGCCCCGTCGGGCCAGGGCGACGCCGACCGGCCCACGCCGGCGCAGATGCCCCCGGTCAGGAAAGCGGATCCGCAGTGAGCACTCCCCAGCTGGTCGTGCACCACGACAAGGAACTGATGGCGCAGGCCGCGGCGGCCCGTCTGATCACGAAGATCGTGGACGCGCAGGCCTCCCGGGGCCAGGCGTCCGTGGTCCTCACCGGCGGCCGCAACGGCAACGGTCTGCTGGCCGCGCTGGCGGCCGCGCCCGCCCGTGACGCCGTCGACTGGAGCCGCCTCGACCTGTGGTGGGGCGACGAGCGGTTCCTGCCCGAGGGCGACCCGGAGCGCAACGTCACGCAGGCCCGTGAGGCCCTGCTGGACTCCGTCCCCGTGGACCCCGAGCGCGTGCACGCCATGCCCGCGTCCGACGGTCCGCACGGCGCCGACGTGGAATCCGCCGCGGAGGCCTACGCCGAGGAGCTGGCCCGCGCGGCCGGCCCCGAGAACCACGGCGCCGTGCCCGCCTTCGACGTCCTGATGCTGGGCGTCGGCCCGGACACCCATGTGGCCTCGCTCTTCCCCGAGCTGCCGGCCGTGCGGGAGACCGAGCGCACGGTGGTCGGCGTTCACGGCGCGCCCAAGCCGCCGCCGACCCGGGTCACCCTGACCCTGCCGGCGATCCGGGCGGCCCGTGAGGTGTGGCTGCTGGCGGCCGGCGAGGACAAGGCGCAGGCCGTGGCGATCGCCCTGTCCGGTGCGGGCGAGATCCAGGCCCCGGCGGCGGGCGCGTACGGCCGGGCCCGCACGCTGTGGCTCCTGGACAACGCGGCGGCCTCCCAGCTGCCGCGCGCGCTGTACCCGCCGGCGTCCCCGTGAGCGAGGGGCGGCGGAGGCCTTCGCGCCCCCGCCGCCCCGACCTGCCGCCCGCGGCCTCCCGGCGGGTCGGTCGGTCTACTTGACCGACCCCGCCATCACCCCCTGCACGAAGTGCCGCTGGAAGGCGAAGAACACCACCACCGGGACCACCAGCGACAGGAACGCGCCCGGCGCCAGCACGTCGACGTTGCTGCCGAACTGCCGTACCTGGGACTGCAGGGCGACCGTCAGCGGCTGCGCGGAGCTGTCGGCGAACAGCAGGGCCACCAGCATGTCGTTCCACACCCACAGGAACTGGAAGATGGCGAGGCTCGCGATGGCGGGCCGTCCCACCGGCAGCACCAGCCGGGTGAAGATGCGCCACTCGCTGCCGCCGTCCATCCGGGCCGCCTCCAGCATCTCCTTCGGCATCTCGGCGAAGTAGTTGCGCAGCAGGAACACCGCGAACGGCAGCCCGTAGGCCACGTGGAACAGCACCACGCCGGGAATCGTGCCGAACAGCCCCAGCTGCCCGAAGAGCTTGGCCACGGGCAGCAGCCCGATCTGCACGGGCACCACCAACAGCGCCACCACGCCCAGGAAGACGGCGTCCCGGCCCGGGAAGTCCAGCCAGGCGAACGCGTATCCGGCGAGCGCCGCGAGGACCACGACCAGGACGGTCGTCGGCACCGAGATGAGCACCGTGTTCCAGAACGCCTGCGTCATCCCGGAGTTCTTCAGCAGCGCCGAGTAGTTGTCGAAGGACAGCTGGCCGGGGGCGGCGAACACCGTCCACCAACCGCCCTTCGCGGTGTCCTGGGCGGATCGCAGCGAGGAGAGGAACAGCCCCGCGAGCGGTGTCACCCAGACCAGGCCGACCAGTACGAGGAGAACCTGCACGACACCGTTGCCCAGGCCGCGCCGTACCGCGTTCATCGCTGACTCCTTCGGAAACGACGGACGTTGAAGACCATGGCCGGGACCACCAGGAGCAGAAGCAGGACCCCGAGGGCGCTGCCCAGCCCCTGGTTGTTGCCGCCGCCGAACGACACGAGCCACATCTGCGTCGCGAGCACGGTCGCGTCCTCCTGCACCGGGCCCGGCGCGATGATGTAGACGAGGTCGAAGACCTTCATCACGTTGATCACCAGCGTCACGAAGACCACGGTCAGGACCGGCGCCAGCAGCGGCACGGTGATCCGCCGGAAGATCTGCCACTCGTTCGCCCCGTCCATCCGCGCGGCTTCCAGTGCGTCCCGGGGCAGCGCCGCGAGTCCGGCGCCGATCAGCACCATCGCGAAGCCGGTCCAGATCCACAGGTACGCGCCGATGATCGCCGGCGTGACGAGAGCAGGTCCGAGCCAGGAGACGCCGTCGTACGGCTGCGCGAAGTTCGACGCGGGCAGCTTCAGCGTGTACGAGCCGGCGTCCAGCCCCGGGAAGCGGAAGGAGCCGTCCGACGCCGTCGTGGTGCTCGCGACCGTGCTGCCGTCGCGCACCGCCTCGACCTTCGTCTGCGGCAGTCCGCTCTCCCGCGGGTCGACCTTGCCCTGTTCCCCTCCCCCACCGGGCGTGAAGTCCAGGTAGACCACCCCGCGCAGTTCGTCCGGCGCGGCGGTGCGGCCCGCGGCCGGGTACGCGGGCTCGGCGCCCGCGGGCAGTTCCTTCGGTGGGACGCCGACCAGGGCGAGCGCCACCGAGTGGCCCGGTGACACATGTGCGCTCGTCCGGTACGAGCCGTCCGCCCCCGAGGTGAGTGCCCCGCCTTCGCGGACCCGGGCCGCGGGATACGGCGACGTGCCCTGGAAGGCGTCGTGGACCGAGACGACGGCGGCGTTCAGGACGCCCTTGTCGGGGTCCTCGTCGTACGCCATCCGGAAGATGATGCCCGCGGCCAGGAAGGACACCGCCATCGGCATGAACAGCAGCAGTTTGAAGGCCGTCGCCCAGCGGACCTTCTCCACCAGGACGGCGAGGACCAGGCCGAGGCCGGTGAGCAGGGCCGGCGCGACGACGACCCAGACGGCCGTGTTGCGGACGGCCTTGAGGGTGGCCGGGTCGCGGAACATCTCGCTGTAGTTCTCGCCGCCGACGAAGCGGGTGCCGGACGCGTCGAAGAAGCTACGGCCGATCGAGAACAGCACGGGATAGACGACGAGCGCGCCGAGCAGGAGCAGCGCCGGGAACGCGAACAGCAGGGCGATGATCCGGCCACGCCGCCGTGTGCGCCGGGTACGGGCGGCGGCGCCGGCGGGCGGTGCACCCGCCTCTTTCACAAGGGTCGCGGTCATGCCCCGTCAGCCCTTGTACGCCTTGGCGGCCGCGGCCTCGAGCCGTGCCGCGGTCCCCTTCGGGTCCGACGGGTCGCGCAGGAAGTCCTGGAGCAGCTTCCACTCCCCGGCGCCCTTGGTGCCGCCGAACGCCGCCGGGGCCTGGTCGGACATGTCGAAGCGGACCGAGTCCCCGGCCCCCACGAGGGACTTGGCGGTCGCGCGGGTGACGTCGTCGCCGTACGAGGCGAGGTCGAGCGCCTTGTTGGGGGACAGGAAGCCGCCGGTCTTCGCCCACACGGCCGCGGCCTCGGGGGTCGCCAGGTACTCCAGGAGCGCCATGCCCGCCTTGGCGTTCTTGCCGTCCTTCAGCACCACGGCCGCGTCGCCGCCGCTGACCACCGGGGCTTTGCCGCCGTCGACCGCGGGGAAGGGGAAGAAGTTCGCGTCCTGGCCGATCGTCTTGCCGAACTGGTCCTTGGCGACACCGGCGACGAAGTCGCCCTCGTAGACCATGCCCGCCTCGGCCTTGGGCCCGAACACCTTCTCCACCGAGCCCGGGAAGTCGGTGTTCAGGGCCTCCTTCTGGCCGCCCGCGATCAGCTGCTTGTCCTTGAACAGCTCGCCGAGCGTGCCGAGCGCCTTGACCACGGACGCGTCGGTCCACGGCAGCTTGTGGGCGGCGAGGGCGTCGTACTTCTCGGGTCCGGCCTGGGAGAGGTAGACGTTCTCGAACCAGTCGGTGAGCGTCCAGCCGTCCTGCCCGGCCACCGAGAAGGCGGCGAGACCGGAGTCGGAGACGGTGTGTCCGGCCTTCAGCAGGTCGTCGTACGTCGTCGGCGTCTTGACGCCGGCCTGGGTGAGGGCGTCGGGGCTGTACCAGACCGTCGACTTGTGGGCGGCCTTGAAGTAGAGGCCGTAGAGCGTGCCGTCGACGCTGCCGTAGTTCTTCCACACCTTCGCGTAGTTGGCGTCGACCGCCTGCTGCGTGGTCTTGGACAGCGGCTTGAGCCAGCCGCTCTTCGCGAACTGCTGCAACACGCCGACCTGCGGGACCATCACCACGTCGGGCGCGTTGCCGCCCTCGATCTTGCTGCCGACGACGGTGGAGACGTTGTCCCCGGTGGACACGAACTGCGTCTTGGCGCCGGTCTTCTCGCTGAACGCGTCCAGCACCTTCTGGAAGTTCTTCTGCTCGCTGCCGGACCAGACGCCGGCCACGGTGACCGTCTGACCGCTGAGCGCCTGGTCGCCGCCGCCGGCCGCGACCGGGCCGCCGCCTCCGCAGGCGGTGGCGCCGAGCGCCAGGGCGAGGGCGGTGCAGCTCGCGAGCAGGGCGGTACGTCGTCGCATCATCGTTGATGTCCCTTCGGGGGGTGGGGAAATGACGGTCGATCGGGTCGATCGGGGGTGGGTCAGAGGTCGCCGAGCCACCAGGCCGCCGTCGAACCGGGGAGCACCCCGGCCGGGCAGGGGCCGCTGGACAGCAGAGGTGTGCCGGAGACCGGCGCGGGCTGGGGCGTCGTACCGAAGTTGACGGCGCAGACGAGGCCGTCGCCGCGGGCGAAGGCGAGGACGCCGGGCGGGGTGTCCAGCCAGTGCAGCGCGCCTTCGCCCAACTGGGGGAGTGCGGCGCGCAGTTGGAGGCCGTCGCGGTACAGGTGCCAGAAGGAGCGGGTGTCGGCGAGGGCGCGGTCGGTGGCGTACTCGGCGAAGTACTCGGGCTGCGGCAGCCACGGCCGGGCGCTTTCGGCGCCGGAGGTGAAGCCGAACGGTGACGCCTGCCCCGACCAGGGCAGCGGAACCCGGCAGCCGTCGCGGATGCGGGCGCGGCTGCCGGTGCGGTGGAAGATCGGGTCGGTGAGCACGTCGTCGGGCAGGTCCACGACCTCGGGCAGGCCGAGTTCCTCGCCCTGGTAGATGTACGCGGCTCCGGGCAGCGCCAGCATCAGCAGCGCGGCGGCGCGGGCGCGGGCGGGGCCGAGCCCGCTGCCTTCCGTGGCGGGTTCGCCGTAGCGGGTGACGGTACGGACCTGGTCGTGGTTGTTGAGGACCCAGGTGACCGTGGAGCCGGTGCCGGCGATGTCCTGCATGGCCTCGGAGATGACCTTGCGGAAGGCTTCGGGGTCCCAGGGGGCGCTGAGCAGGTCGAAGAAGAAGGCCTGGTGCAGCTCGTCCGGGCGGACGTACCGGGCGTGTTCGCGGGCGGTCGGGACCGAGACCTCGCCGACGAGGAGCCGCTCGCGTCCGTCGCGTGCCGCGTACGCGTCGCAGACCGAGCGCCAGTGCCGCCACACGTCGTGCACCTCGGGCTGGTTCCAGGCGAGCGGGTTGACCGAGTCGCGGGTGCGGGCGTCGGCCTCCGGGTCCGGGGAGTCGGGCAGACCGGGGTGCTTGAAGAGGCCGGCCGCCACGTCGATGCGGAAGCCGTCGACGCCCCGGTCGAGCCAGAAGCGCAGCGTCCGGTCGAACTCCTCGGCCACCTCGGGGTTGCGCCAGTTCCAGTCGGGCTGCTCGGGCGTGAACATGTGCAGGTACCACTGGCCGGGGCGGCCGTCGGCCTCGGTCACCCGGCTCCAGGCCGGGCCGCCGAACATGGCGTGCCAGTTGTTGGGCGGTTCGGCGCCGTCCGGTCCGCGACCGTCGGCGAAGTGGAAGCGGGCGCGTGCCGTGCTGCCGGGGGCGGAGGCGAGCGCCTCGCGGAACCAGGGGTGCTCGCTGGAGCAGTGGTTGGGGACGATGTCGAGGAGCACCCTGACGCCGAGCCGCCGGGCGGCCGCCATCAGCAGGTCGAACTCGGCGAGGTCGCCGAAGACCGGGTCGACGTCGCGGTAGTCGGCGACGTCGTAGCCGTGGTCGTGCTGCGGCGAGGGGTAGAAGGGGCTCAGCCAGATCCCGTCGACGCCCAGTTTCCTGAGGTACGGCAGTCCGGCCCGGACCCCGGCGAGGTCGCCGATCCCGTCGCCCGTGCTGTCCAGGAAGCTGCGGACGTAGACCTGGTAGATCACGGCGTCGCGCCACCAAGGGAGCCTGTTCAACCCATTGACCCGTCTCTGTGAAAGCCCTGCGGTAAGACCCGCGGTAAGCCCTGCGGTTATGCATGCATGTTAAGTAGGGGTGTCGCGAGGGTGTCAATGAATAGGCGCAAGCTACTGAGCAGTTGGCCAGTGATATCCGGACTTATCCGGGCACTATGAGGCAAGGTGAGACCGCTGCGTTACCTAACATGTAACTAGGGAGGGATTCAGCGGTTCGAAATGGCCGCGAGCTCCCGGGCCAGCCGCCGCACCGCGTCCTCGGGCGTCTCGCGCCCGGTCATCGCGTCGCGCACGACCGCCTGCACCACCAGGCTGACCTGGTCGTACCGCGCGCTCTTCGGGCGCGGGGCGGCCGTGAGCACACTCGCGCGCAGGGTCGGCAGATACGGGAATCGCCGCACCAGCTCGGGGTCCTCGTACAGCGCGGCGCGGACCGGCGGCAGCGCGCCGCGCGTCAGGACCTGGCGCTGGACGGGCTCGCTGGTGAGGTACGCCAGCAGCCGCGCGGCCGAGTCGGGGTGCCGGGCGTGGGCGCTGACGGCCAGGTTGGAGCCCCCGAGGACGCTCCGGCCCGGCCCGTCGGGTCCGGGCAGCGGCACGGCGCCGATCCTCCCGGCGACCGGGGAGCCCTCGGCGGACGCCACGGCGTAGGCGTAGGGCCAGTTGCGGAGGAAGAGCAGGCGGCCGTCCCGGAAGGCCCGCTTGGACTCCTCCTCCTTGTACGTCAGCGCCTGTCTCGGGATCCAGCCCTCGCGCACGCCCCGGGCCAGGAACCCGATGCCCTCGCGGGCGGCCGCGGAGTTCACGGTGACCCGGGCGCCCTCGTCGCCGAGGATCGTGCCGCCCGCCGAGTAGACGGCCTCGGCCGCGTTGACGGTGAGGCCCTCGTAGGGCAGGAACTGGCCCGCGTACCCGTCGAGCCCGTGCTTCGGGGCGATGGTCTTCGCGTCCCGTTCCAGCTCGGCCCAGGTGCGCGGCGGCGGGACGCCCTCCGCGGCGAGGACGTCCTTGCGGTAGAGGAGCAGGCCGGCGTTGGTCACGTACGGGACGGCGTAGAGACGGTCGTCGTAGGTCGCCGTGTCCACGACCGGCCGCAGGAAGGTCTTCAGCGGGAAGCGGTCGCGCGGGAGCGGACGGATCCAGCCCGCCGCGGCGAACTCCGGGGTCCAGTTGACGTCGATGTTGAGGACGTCGAACCGGCTGCGGTCGCCGTCACGCAGGTCGGTGGCCATCTGCGCATGGGTCTCGTCGGCGGAGTCGGGCAGCTCGACCAGCGTGACCCGCTCGCCGGGGTGGGCGCGGTTCCAGCCCTCGAGGAGGGGGCCGAGGTAGCCGGTGAGGTCCCCCGCGGTGGCCAGGGTGAGCGGGCCGCGGTCCCCCGCCGTCCCGTCGTCGGCGTGCGCGCCGGAGGCGACGTGACCGGTCAGGACCACCACGAGGACGAGAAGGCCCCTACCGGCGGCGTGGATCCACCGCATAGGTTCCTCCCTGTACACCGGCGCCGGGCGCCTTCGCCCTTCGTCAGGGGCCATGTATACCCGTTAGGTATGGGCGATACTAGGGCCTGGAGCACATTACGCCGACGAGGAGGACAGCACGAGTGCGCCTGCCCCTGCTGGCCCTCCTCGCGCGTGGCCCCGCCCACGGTTACGAGCTCAAGCAGGACCTTGAGCAACTGCTGGGGTCCGCGTACCCTCAGCCCAACGTCGGCCAGATCTACGTCACCCTCGGCCGCCTCGAGAAGACGGGACTGATCGAGGGCGAAGAGGTCGAACAGTCGAGCCGGCCCAACAAGAAGATCTACCGTCTCACCGACGCCGGGCGGGACGAGCTGCGCGCCTGGTACGCGGAGACCGCGGACGAGCCGCGGGTACGGGACGAGTTCTTCATGAAGCTGGCCCTCGCCCCGCAGACCGGCCTCGCCGACCAGATCGCCCTCATCAACAAACAGCGGCGCCAGTACCTCACCACCATGCGCAACCTGTCGAAACTGGCCGCCGCCGAGAACCGGGACAACCGCGTCGCGCACCTCCTGATCGAGGGCGCGATGCTGCACCTGCAGGCCGACCTCGACTGGCTGGAACGGTGCCAGGAAGAGCTGGAGGAGCTGGAGTGAGCGACAGTCCCGCTCCCGTGCTGCGCGCCGAACGCCTCGTCAAGACGCACCACGGCGAGGGCGCCCCGGCGCATGCCGTGCGCGGGGTCGACCTGCGCGTACGGCAGGGCGAGTTCGTGGCGATCACCGGCCCGTCCGGCGCCGGCAAGTCGACGCTGCTGCACCTGCTGGGCGGACTGCAGCGGCCGGACGGCGGCAGCATCTGGCTGGACGGCGAGTGCACCGACGCCTACAGCGAGGCGCGCTGGGCGGTGGAGCGAAGGAAGCGCATCGGGATCGTCTTCCAGTTCTTCAACCTGGTGTCGAACCTGTCGGTCGCCGACAACGTGGAGCTGCCCGCCCTGCTCGCCGGGGTCTCCCCCCGCCAGGCGCGCACCGAGCGGGAGGGGCTGCTGGCCGAGCTGGGGCTGACCGGCAAGGAGCGGAGCATGCCGGGCGAGCTGTCCGGCGGCGAGCAGCAGCGGGTCGCGCTGGCCCGGGCCCTGGTCAACCATCCGCCGCTGCTGCTGGCCGACGAGCCCGCGGGCAGCCTGGACAGCAAGGGCACCCGCGAGGTGACGCGGCTGCTGACCCGCTTCCACCAGCGCGGCCAGACGATCGTGCTGGTCACCCATGACGCCCGGCTGGCGAGCGCCGCGGACCGGGTGATCAGCTTCTTCGACGGACGGATCGCCGACGACGCGGAACTGGACGGCCCGCCCACGCGCGCGGCCGGGACGGCCGGCGTGCTGGAGCTCAGGGACTGACATGCGAGTGGACGACCGTGCCGTCGCGTGGCGCGAGACGAGAGGCTGAGCCCGTGCGAGCCATCCTGCGCTGGGCGCACTCCGATCTGCGCACCCACCGCGGCGAGGCGCTGTTCCTCGTCCTCGCCACCGCCGGCATCGTCGTCTCGCTGCTGCTGGCCACGGCCCTGTTCGGGTACGCCACCAACCCCTGGCAGCGGGTCTTCACGCAGGCGCGCGGCGCGCACGTGTGGATCCACACCGGCCCGTCCGCGCAGGTGGACAAGGTGGCGGGGCTGGACGGCGTCGAGTCCACCGCGGGTCCCTACCCCACCGCCTCCGCCACCCTCGCCTCCCGGGGCGCACGCGCCTTCGTAGAACTGCGCGGCACGCCCGCACGGCCCACCGTGGGCCGTCCGCTCCTGACGTCCGGCACCTGGCTGAACCCCGCCACCGCGGACGGCGTGGTCCTGGAGAGCCGCCTCGCCCGCGCGCTGCTGGCCGAACCCGGCGACGTCCTCACCCTGCCGGGCACCGCGCGCAGGCTGACCGTCCTCGGCGTCGCCGACAGCGCCGAGCCGCGCTACCGCCCGGGCGAGCAGCCGGGGCTGGTGTGGGCGCTCCCGTCCGCCGTGCCCGATCCGGACGGCGAGGTGATCGGACTGCGCCTGGCGGACCCCGACGACACGGACTACGCCGTGCAGCGCGCGGTGACGGTGCTCGGCGCCGGCGCCGTGAGCGAGGTCTCCACCTGGCAGCAGGCCCGGGCCGAGGCACAGGGCGACAACCGGCTCCTCGGGCAGGTGCTGGGCCTGTTCGGGCTGGGCGCGCTGGTCGCGGCGGGGCTCGCGGTGCACGGGGCGATCGCCACCCGCATCCGGGGCCATCTGCGGGACATCTCCGTCCTCAAGGCGATCGGCTTCACTCCGGGCCAGGTCGTCCGCGTCTTCCTGTTCCAGCACATCGCGTACGCGCTGCTGGGCGCCGTGACCGCGGCGGCGCTCACCCAGGCCCTGGGCAGCCGGATCCCGGGACGCCTGGGCGACGCCGTCGGCGTGTGGCAGGGGCTGCCCGGCCACGCCGTGGCGCTGTCCGCGGTGCCGGCGGGGGCGGTGCTGTTCATCGGTGCGACGACCGGCCTCGCGGCCTGGCGGGCGGGGCGGGTGCCGCCGGTGCCGGTGCCGCGACCGGCCGCCGCCGTGGGCGGGCGGCTCTCGGGCCTCGCGCGCCGGGCGCTCGGGCTGCGGCTGCCGCCCGCGCTGGTGCTCGGCTGGCACAAGGCGTTCCCGGGGCGCCCGCGGTCGCTGGCGACGGTGGCCCGGCTGACCCTGCCGCTGCTGCTGATCGTGGTCGCGATGAGCGCCTGGACCACCATCGACCGGTTCCACAGCAGCCCCGAGCAGATCGGCCTGCCCGCCGCGCTCACCGCCCACGCGGACTCCGGCCTGAGCGACGCGGACGCCCGCGCCCTGCTCGAGCGCGATCCGCAGGTCGCCGCCGCCCACCCCGGCGTGGAGGTGGCGGCCCTGGTGCCGGGCCAGACGGCCACCATCGCGCTGCGCGGCCTCGGCACCAGCCGGGATCCCTACCCCTACGCCCTGGCGGAGGGCCGCCCCGCGCGGGGCCGCGACGAGGCGGTGGCCGGACAGGGCCTCCTCGACCTGCTCGACGTGCGGGTGGGCGACTGGGTGCGGATGACCGTCGGCGAGCAGCCGCAGATCCTGCACATCGTGGGCCGCAGCATCGAACCGGAGAACGCCGGGCGGGTGATCACCACCTCGCTGGACACCCTCCGCGAGAACGACCCGCGCCTCGGCCCCACCCTCTACCAGCTCCGGCTGCGCCCCGGCGCCGACCCGCGGGAGGTGGCCGGACGGCTGACCGCCGCCGGGCAGGGTCATCTGGACGTGCACGCCGTGACGAACCCGGCCGACGGGCTGTCACCCCTGCGCGGAGTGGTCGCGGGCCTGATCGCCGTCCTCGCCCTGATCGGGCTGATCGAGCTGCTGACCGCGATCGGCGGCACGGTACGCGAGGGCGAGCGGGACCTGCTCGCCCTCAAGGCCGTCGGCCTGTCCCCCCGGCAGATCACCGCCGTCACCGTCACGGCCACCGGCTGCACCGCGCTGGCCGCGGTCCTGGCCGCCACGGCCCTGGGCACACCCCTCGCCCACTGGCTGATCGACGTCCAGGGCAGGTCGAGCGGCATCGGCGCCGGAATCGCCCGGGGACCGTCCCCGGTCCTGCTGGCGCTGTTCGGCGCGGCGGCGGTGCTGGGCGCGTCCGCCCTCGCCGCCCTGCCGGCGTCCCGCGCGGCCCGGCGGCGACTCGCGGACACCCTGAGCGCGGTGGCCTGACCCCGCGGCCCTCCCGGTCACCCGCCGCGGGAACGGCCGTCGCGGTACGGCGGCCTCGGCGCATACGGGTTCGCACCGCCGTCCCCGTACGGGTTGCCCCGGTGGTACGGCTGCCCCTGGCCCGGCGCGAACGGAACGCCGTAGGGGTGGTGGTACGGGTTGCCGTACGGGTTCCCCGGCGGCGGGACCTGGGCCAGCGACGGCGGCAGGGTCGCCGGGTGGGCCGTGAGGCGGATGCCGTAACGGCGCTTGAGCCGGCGGGTCTCCAGCAGGGCGATGCCCGTGACGGTCAGCGGAGCGCCCAGGATGAAGACGACGCCCATGGTGAGGCTCAGGCCGTGCAGGTCGCCGGTGACGAGGTCGGGGACGGCCATCAGCCAGGTCGTCACCGTGGCCAGCAGGGGCGGCAGGCAGCGGTGCACGGCGGCGGTGCCGAAGAAGTTGCCGGAGAGGCGCACGGCGCCCGCCATCACGAAGATCGCCAGCCACAGGCCGAGAAGGGTGAGCAGCATCCTCGGGACCACCCCCAGCGACTCGCTCCACTGGAAGATCCCGACGGTGGTGAACACGCAGCCGATGAAGAGCAGCAGCAGCTTGAGCGAGTCGACGAGCGGGACCTTCAGCTGCCGCACGGTGCCGGTGCGTCGCCAGACGAAGAGCATCACGCCGACCGTCAGCGGGGTGAGGAAGAACAGCACGGCGGAGGCGATCGCCGTGTTCTCCAGCATTTCCTCGACGGCGAAACCGCCCTCGACGAAGGTGTAGACGCCGATCGCCGCCACCGCCCCGGCGACGATCCTGACCCGCTTGAGCGTCTCGACCGTCGGATCGAGCGAGGGCGGTATCCACACCGGGTGGAACACCGCCCGCGCCACACGATGGGGCTTGAGGAACGAGCGGACGGTGAGCGAGCCGTCGGTCCATCTCCTGCGTGCACTGGTCACGTCGCGACTCCCCCGAGCCATCGGTCACATGATCGCCGGGGAGTCTACGGGAGACGGACGCACACGCGCCGTCCGCCTCCCGTCGCGGGCTTCTCCCGCCCGGCGCCGCTACCGGCCGCGCAGTTCCCGGTACTTGGCGACCAGGGCCCGGGTGGAGGCGTCCAGTCCGGGTACCTGCGCCCCCTCGGTGAGGGCGGGTTCGACGCGCTTGGCGAGGACCTTGCCGAGCTCCACGCCCCACTGGTCGAAGGAGTCGATGTTCCACACCGCGCCCTGCACGAACACCTTGTGCTCGTAGAGCGCGACGAGCTGACCGAGGACCGAGGGGGTCAGCTCACGGGCGAGGATCGTGGTCGTGGGGTGGTTGCCCTTGAACGTCTTGTGGGCCACCAGCTCCTCCGGCACGCCCTCCGCCCGCACCTCCTCCGGCGTCTTGCCGAAGGCCAGCGCCTGGGTCTGGGCGAAGAAGTTGGCCATCAACAGGTCGTGCTGCGCCCTGAGTTCGTCGCTCAGCTCGGCGATCGGCTCGGCGAAGCCGATGAAGTCGGCCGGGATGAGCTTCGTGCCCTGGTGGATCAACTGGTAGTAGGCGTGCTGCCCGTTGGTGCCCGGCGTGCCCCAGACGACGGGACCGGTCTGCCACTCCACCTCCTTGCCGTCCCGACCGACGGACTTGCCGTTGGACTCCATGTCCAGCTGCTGGAGGTAGGCGGCGAACTTGGACAGGTAGTGGCTGTAGGGCAGTACGGCGTGCGACTGGGCGTCGTGGAAGTTGCCGTACCAGATGCCCAGCAGGCCCAGCAGCAGCGGCACGTTGGACTCGGCCGGCGCGGTGCGGAAGTGCTCGTCGACCACGTGGAAGCCGTCGAGCATCTCGCGGAAGCGGTCCGGGCCGACGGCGATCATCAGGGAGAGGCCGATGGCCGAGTCGTAGGAGTAACGGCCGCCGACCCAGTCCCAGAACTCGAACATGTTGGCGGTGTCGATGCCGAAGTCGGAGACCTTCTCGGCGTTGGTCGACAGGGCGACGAAGTGCTTGGCGACGGCCGCCTCTCCCCCGCCCAGCGCGTCCAGCAGCCAGGTGCGGGCCGAGGTGGCGTTGGTGATCGTCTCGATGGTGGTGAACGTCTTGGAGGCGATGATGAACAGCGTCTCGGCCGGGTCCAGGTCGCGGGTGGCCTCGTGCAGGTCGGCGCCGTCCACGTTGGACACGAAACGGACCGTGAGGTCGCGGTCGGTGTAGGCGCGCAGCACCTCGTAGGCCATCGCCGGGCCCAGGTCGGACCCGCCGATGCCGATGTTGACGACGTTCCTGATGCGCCGGCCGGTGTGGCCGGTCCAGACGCCCGAGCGGACACGCTCGGCGAAGTCGGCCATCTTGTCCAGGACGGCGTGCACCTCGGGGACGACGTTCTTCCCGTCGACCTCGATCACCGCGTCGCGCGGGGCGCGCAGGGCGGTGTGCAGGACCGCGCGGTCCTCGGTGGTGTTGATCTTCTCGCCGCGGAACATGGCGTCCCGCAGACCGAAGACGTCGGCGGCGGCGGCCAGCTCGCGCAGCAGCCGCAGCGTCTCGTCGGTGACGAGGTGCTTGGAGTAGTCGATGTGCAGGTCACCGACCTGCACCGTGTATCCGGCGCCGCGCTCGGGGTCGGCCGCGAACAGCTCGCGCAGCCCTGCCTCGCCGAGTTCCTCGCGGTGTTTGGCCAGAGCGGTCCACTCGGGCGTCTGGTTGAGCCTCGTACGGCCGTCTGCGTTCATGTCGGACTTCAGCCCTTCCTCACCTGTCCGTGCTGTTCAGCACGCCTTGCCCCGCCGCTCCCAACCTAGTTGATCAGGAGGTGACGTGAGCGGTCGCGGCACCGCCCTGCGGGGCAACAACAGGTACGTCCGCCTTGCCCGCGGGTATCAACGCGGCGACGGCGAGTGCGAAGAGCAGGGCCGCCAGCAGTGCGGGCGCGTTGAGACCGAAGGCCCCCGCCGCCGCTCCGCCGAGCAGGGCGCCGGTCGGGGCGCCGGAGGTGGAGGCCGTCCGGAACGCGGAGGCGATGCGGCCCACCATGGGCCCCGGGCTGCGCTGCTGCATCAGCGTGATCTGGTTGACGTTCCACACCATGTTCATGGAGCCGAGCAGCAGCATGCCCACGAACAGGGCGCCGAGGTGCTGGACGGTGCCCATCAGCAGCAGCGACGCCGTCTGGATCGACCCGCCGAGCAGCAGGGCTCGGGCCCGGCCGACGCGGCGCGCGATCCGCTGGGCGAGGAGACCGCCGCCGAGGCTGCCGAGCGCGTACACCGTCATGGCGGCGGCGAACCCGGTGTCGCCGGCGTGCAGCCAGCGCGTCACGTGCAGCACCAGGGTGGCGATCAGGGCGCCCATGCCGATGTTGCACAGCAGGGTGGCCAGGCAGACCGACCGCAGGACGCGGTCGTGCCACAGATGACGCAGACCGTCGCCGATCTCGGCGCGCAGGGTGCTGCCCGCGGGGCGCGGCTCCCGCGCCGGCGGCCGCACCCGCAGGGACGCCACCAGCGCCGCGGCCAGCAGATACGTGCCCGCGTCAGCCGCGAACGGCAGGAACGCGCCGATACCGAACAGCAGCGGCACGACCGGGCCGGCCAGCAGACCGCCCGCGAGCTGTTGGCCTGTCATAAGACGGGCGTTGGCCCCGCCGAGGACCTCCGCGTCCACCAGGGAGGGCAGCAGGGCGGTGGACGCGTTGTCGAAGAGCGTCTGAAGCGTGGTCAGCAGGAAGGCGAGAGCGAGCAGCAGGGGGAGGGAGGCGTGGCCGAGGCCCACGGCGAGCGCGAAGGCGGCGACGAGCAGACCGCGCACGGTGTCCACGGCCCACATCGCACGCCGCTGGTCGACCCGGTCGGCGACGGCTCCGCCGAGCAGTCCGAACAGCAGCCACGGAAGGTAGCCGCAGGCGGTGACGGAGGCGATGACCAGGGGCTCGTCGGTGAGCCGGACGGCGAGCAGGGGCAGCGCCGTCGCCCGCAGCGCGTCACCGAAGCTCGAGATCACCGCGGCGCCCCACAACCGCCCGAAACCCCCGCGCCACGCGGGTGCGCGCACCCCCGTCGTGCCGACTGTCGCCACAACTCCCCCTCACGGCTCGCCGGTTCACCGTGCACACGGGAACCGCTGCGAAAACCGTAGAGGGCACCACTGACAATCGCCCGGCGGACGGAGGGCCGTCCACGCGGAACGAGTGCGGCCGGACGCCCTCAGCGCCCGGCCGGTCCCGACTCCTAGATCTCGCCCCGCAGTTTGGCGAGCGCCTCGGCGAGGATCGCCTCGCCGTCCGCGTCGCTGCGCCGCTCCCGCACATAGGCGAGGTGCGTCTTGTAGGGCTCGGTGCGCGGCGGGTCCGGGGGGTTGTCCCGGTCCTGTCCGGCCGGGAACCCGCAGCGGGGGCAGTCCCAGGTGTCGGGGACCTGCGCGTCGCTGGCGAAGCTGGGCTGCGTCTCGTGTCCGTTGGAGCACCAGAAGGAGATGCGCAGACGGGGCGCGGACTCGCCCCGCTCGGCCTCGCCCATCGGCCCCGCCCCGACCCGGCTTCCTCGGATCGCGTTGCCACTTGCCACGGTCGTAACTCCCTGCGTGATGGTGCCGCAAAGCGAGTCGGCGTTTCGCTTCGCTGCGAGCGCCTCAGTCTACGTAAGGCCCAACGCGCGTCCAGTGATTGGAGTTACAGCTCCCACACCTAGACGCAAGCCCCATGATAGGCCGCGCTCAGCTGCGCGTACCGAACATGGGGCCTTACGTACCGGAATGTGCGTGCCTGTGAAAGGCTGATCAGTTGTTCGTCTTCATCAGGATGCCGAGGACGATGATGGAGGCGAACCACAGCAGACCGATCACGACGGTGATGCGGTCGAGGTTGCGCTCGGCGACCGAGGAGCCGCCGACGGAGGACTGCATGCCGCCGCCGAACATGTCGGAGAGGCCGCCGCCCTTCCCCTTGTGCATCAGCACCAGCAGCATCAGCAACAGGCTGAAGACGATCAGGGCGATCGAGAACCCCAAAACCACGGCTGGACCAACTTCCTCGGATTCGGATAACGACTCGGATGAACAGCGGGGGCATAGCGTCAGCCGCTATGCCCCCGCAAGGGTACGACGGATCGCCGCTACCGCATACTCACAGCTCGGATCACCGTCGGATCACTGTGGGTCACCGTCGGATCACTGGTCGCGGAACCGCACGATCTTGACGAACTCCTCGGCGTCCAGCGAGGCGCCGCCGACCAGCGCGCCGTCGATGTCGGCCTGCGCCATGATCTCGGCGACGTTGCCGGACTTCACGGAGCCGCCGTACTGGATGCGGACCCCGTCGGCCAGCTCCTGGGTGTAGAGCTCGGCGATCTTCGCGCGGATGGCGGCGCAGACCTCCTGCGCGTCCTCGGCTCCGCAGACCTTGCCGGTGCCGATGGCCCACACGGGCTCGTAGGCGATCACGACGGACTCGGCCTGCTCGGCCGGGAGGTCCTTCAGACCACCCTCGACCTGGGCGAGCGTGTGGGAGACGTGGTTGCCCGCCTCGCGGACGTCCAGCTCCTCGCCCACGCACAGGATGGGGGTCAGGCCGTGCTTGTAGGCGGCCTTGACCTTGGCGTTCACCAGCTCGTCGGTCTCGTTGTGGTACTGACGGCGCTCCGAGTGGCCGACCGCCACGAACGTGCACTTCAGCTTGGCGAGCATCGGACCGGAGATCTCGCCGGTGTAGGCGCCGGAGTCGTGCGCCGAGATGTCCTGGGCGCCGTACTTGATCTTCAGTTTGTCGCCGTCGACCAGGGTCTGCACGGAGCGCAGGTCGGTGAACGGCGGCAGGACGGCGACCTCGACGGCGTCGTAGTCCTTGTCGGACAGGGCGAAGGCGAGCTTCTGGACGTGGGCGATGGCCTCGAGGTGGTTGAGGTTCATCTTCCAGTTGCCCGCCATCAGCGGCGTGCGAGTGGTCATGCGGGGTCAGTCCTCCAGTGCGGCGAGACCGGGAAGCGTCTTGCCCTCGAGGTATTCGAGGGAGGCGCCGCCGCCGGTCGAGATGTGGCCGAATGCGTTCTCGTCGAAGCCCAGGAGGCGGACGGCCGCGGCGGAGTCGCCGCCGCCGACGACCGTGAAGGCCGGGGAGTCGATGAGGGCCTGGGCGACCGCCTTGGTGCCCTCGGCGTAGTCGGGGTGCTCGAAGACGCCCATGGGACCGTTCCAGAAGACGGTGGCGGCGTCGGCGAGCTTCGAGGCGTACAGCTTGCGGGTCTCGGGACCGATGTCCAGACCCTCCTGGTCGGCCGGGATCGCGTCCGCGGCGACGGTGGTGGGGTTCGTCGGGGCCTTGGCCTTCAGGTCCGGGAAGTCCGTGGAGACGAGGACGTCGACGGGCAGGACCAGCTCGACGCCGGTCTTCTCCGCGCGCTCGATGTACTCCCGCACGGCCGGCACCTGGTCCTCCTGCAGGAGGGAGATGCCGACCTCGTGGCCCTGGGCCTTGAGGAAGGTGTAGGCCATGCCGCCGCCGATGAGGATGCGGTCGGCCTTGCCGAGCAGCTGGTCGATGACGGCGAGCTTGTCGGAGACCTTGGCGCCGCCGAGCGCGACGACGTACGGCCGCTTGACGTCCTCGGTGAGCTTCTTCAGGACGCCGACCTCGGTGGCGATCAGGAAGCCGGCCGCGTGCGGCAGCCGCGCAGGGAGGTCGTAGACCGAGGCGTGCTTGCGGTGCACCGCGCCGAAGCCGTCGCCGACGTAGACATCGGCGAGTTCGGCGAGCCGGTCGGCGAAGGCGCCGCGCTCGGCGTCGTCCTTGCTGGTCTCGCCGGCGTTGAAGCGCAGGTTCTCGATGACCGCTACCTGGCCGTCGGCCAGGCCGGCGACCGTCGACTTCGCGGCCTCGCCGACCGTGTCGGACGCGAAGGCGACGGGGGCGCCGAGAAGCTCGCCCAGCCGGGATGCGGCCGGGGCGAGGGAGAACGCCGGGTCCGGCGCGCCCTTGGGACGGCCCAGGTGCGAGGCCACGACGACCTTGGCGCCCGCGTCCGCGAGGGTCTTGACGGTGGGCAGGACGGCGCGGATACGGCCGTCGTCGGTGATGGCGGTGCCGTCGAGCGGCACGTTGAGGTCGGCGCGGACGAAGACCCGCTTGCCTGCGACGCCTTCGGCGAGAAGTTCGTCGATCGTCTTCATTACGGGGACTCCTGAGGAGGGCTCGTGGTGCTCGTGATCGCTCGTGCTCGTGAGGGGGCTGATCGGTACGTGACGCAGGGCTCGGGCGGCGCGTCCCTGCGCCGCCCGAGCCCTGCACTCACATCGAGGTGCCTGGTCTGTCGATCAGAGCCGGCCGCCGACGAAGACCGTCAGGTCCACGAGACGGTTGGAGTAGCCCCACTCGTTGTCGTACCAGCCGAGGATCTTCACCGAGTTGCCCTCCTGGACCATGGTCAGGGAGGAGTCGAAGGTGCAGGAGGCCGGGTCGCTGACGATGTCCGAGGAGACGATCGGGTCCTCGGTGTAGGACAGGTAGCCCTTGAGGTCGCCGTCCTCGGAGGCCTTCTTGAACGCGGCGTTGACCTCGTCCTTGGTGACCTCGCGCTGGAGCGTCACGACCAGGTCGGTGGCCGAGCCGGTGGGGACCGGGACGCGCATCGCGATGCCGTCGAGCTTGCCCTTGAGCTGCGGCAGGACCAGGGCGGTCGCCTTCGCGGCGCCCGTCGTGGTCGGGATGATGTTCTCGGCTGCGGCGCGGGCGCGGCGCAGGTCCGAGTGCGGGAAGTCCAGGATGCGCTGGTCGTTGGTGTAGGCGTGGACCGTCGTCATCAGGCCCTTGACGATGCCGAAGTTCTCGTCGAGGACCTTCGCCATCGGCGCCACACAGTTGGTGGTGCAGGAGGCGTTGGAGATGACGTGGTGGTTCGCCGGGTCGTACTTGTCCTGGTTGACGCCCATCACGATGGTGATGTCCTCGTCCTTGGCCGGAGCCGAGATCAGGACCTTCTTGGCGCCGCCCGCGAGGTGCTTCTCGGCGTCCGCCTTCTTGGTGAAGATGCCGGTCGACTCGATGACGATGTCGACGCCGAGCTGACCCCACGGGATGTCGGCGGGGTTGCGCTCCGAGAGCACCTTGATGGTGTGGCCGTCGACGGTGATCGTGTCGGCGGTGTGCGACACCTCGGCCTTGAGACGGCCCAGGATGGTGTCGTACTTGAGCAGGTGAGCGGTGGTCGCGGTGTCACCCAGGTCGTTGACAGCCACGATCTCGATGTCAGCACCCTGCTCCAGCAGCGCGCGGAAGTAGTTACGACCGATGCGGCCAAAGCCGTTGATGCCTACGCGGATCGTCACGAACCGATCTCCTCGTTGGTACGCCGGCCATGCGGTGCCGGCGAGCTGTATTTGGGATGTCCCCGACCACCTCCGACCCTACCTCTCCGAGGCCGCCGGAGTGACATCGACTTCGCCCATACCTGGCAGGGCGGTCCGTACCCGCCAGTAGGGGTACGGACCGCCCGTGCCGGACGGGCCCGATCACTCGATTCGGTCACGAACCTTCACACCGCGTTGACTTCGGCGTGTCAGCTCTCAAGTGAGTGGAGCGCCTTGCCGATGAGCGTCTTCCGGTCGGCCGCCGAGGTGAGGTGCTCCAGGCCGAAGCCCAGCAGCACGGTGTCGTCGGTGGTGATCGCGCCATAGGTCTGGAAGAGCGCTCCGGTGCGCGCCCAGTCCTTCAGCACGGCCGGGCTGCCGGCCGGCGGGCCGCCCGCCTTCCAGGCGCCCAGGGACGTCTCGAAGCCCTCGGTCTCGGTGGCGCCGCCGCCGACGACCAGCGAGGCGTCGTCCGCGAGCACGCCGTGGCCGCCGCTGCCGGGGTCGGTGACGTAGGCGATCGACACCTCGACCTTCTTGCCCGCGTACGCGCTCAGATCGAAGTTCACCTGCTGCCAGCCGCTGGAGGCGCCGGTGAGGGCGTTCCAGGAGCCGGTGGAACCGGTCGCGGTGCAACCGCCGGAGCCGAGGGTGAGGTAGTGCCGCAGCCAGGGGTGCTCACCGACGTAGAAGCCTCCCCCGCATTCCGCGGGCACCGCGGTGCCGGTGGCGCCGCCCGCCTCCGGGAGCGTGGTCCAGTCGTCGGCGCCGACCGTGTGGATCTCCACGATCGCGTTGTCGTAGCCGGGCTCGGTGTCCCACAGCAGCTGGGTCCGCAGCGCCGGCTTGCTCGCCGCGCCGACACCGCTGAGGTCGATGGTGCGGGTGAGGCGCTTGTAGGCGTCGTCGGTGTGGACCGCGGCGGCCATGTACGAGCCCGAGTACGGCCCGTACGGGCTGACGGTTCCGGCGAACCGGCCCGCGCCGGAGCTGGCGAACTGCGGGTACCCGGCGGCCGGCAGCTCGTCCGAGGTGACGCCGTAGGTGCCGGCCTTGTCGAGCGGGTTGCCGGTGGCGGTGCCGAGGGCCCCGCTGAAGCCGCCCAGCTCTCCCGAACCGGTGAAGCCGGTGGCGCCGGGGGTCGACGTACGGGAGTAGGCGCCCAGGTAGTACTGGCTGAAGTCGTTCGACGGGGTGCCGTCGCCGAGGTCGACGTTGCCGCCGGCCAGCTCGCCCGCCTCGATCAGCTTGCCGCCCTCGTTGAGGAAGGCCCGCAGTTCGAGCTGGGTCGGGTTGCCGGGGGCGTTCGCGCCCGTGTAGTGGACGACCGTGCCGAAGTGGCTGAGCACGCCGAGCGCGTCGGGGGCGCCCTGGGTGGCGACGTCCCAGACGACCGCCTTGCGGCCGTTGGCCTTCAGCGCGTCGACGTAGGTCTGCGCCTGCGTGGCGGCCGCGCCCTCCTCTGCGACGACGAGCGTGCCGGCCTTGGGCCGCGCGGCGACCGTGTAGGTGAAGTGCGAGCTGGAGACCTTCTTGCCGGCCCTGGTCTCGCCGGTGAACCACACCTCGACCTTGTCGCCCGGCTTGCCGTCGCGCACCTTGGCCCGGTACTCGTCGTAGAAGAGGTTGTCGTCCCCGCCGTAGGTCTCGCCGCCCCTCCAGGGCCTGAGCGCCTGGTCCCGCGTACGGCCGCCGTTGACGCGGTACTTGAGCTCCTTGTCGCGGACCGCCTTGCGCACGACGACGGAGACCTCCTGGTCGGCGCCGCGCGAGTACGAGGTGGTGAACGGCGCCGGGGTGAAGTCGGCCGCGGAGGCGCCGACCGAGGACTTCGGCTGGTCGGGGTGCGCGGCGGACTCGGCGACGGAGAGCGCGAACGGCACGTTCTTGGCGAACTCGTCCTGGATCAGCTTCTCGTCGTCCGGGAAGTTGAAGACCGACTGGCAGTCGGCCGCGTTCCACTGGTCGCCCGGGTCGATGTTCGACGCGGTCTGGCAGGTGGACATCTCGGGGGTGAACATCGCGGTGCCGTTGACGTTCGCCGCGTGGCCGTCCGCCTCGCCGTTGGTCGTGTACAGCTCCGAGGAGACCTGCGGGTGGTAGCCCGGGATCGCGGAGTTGTCGGGGGTGCCGGCCAGCGCCTTGTAGGCGACGTCGTCCGGGGTGTCGGTGGCGACCTGCCAGCCGACGCCGTAGAGGAGCAGCTCGGCGGCGGAGTGGTAGTTGATGCCGTACGTGAACCCGATCCGCTTCTCGAAGGCGTCGAGCGCCTTCGTCTCCGGCTCGGAGCCGGGGCTCGCCCCACGGTAGGTCTGGCTGGTGGGGTTGGGTGACGAACCCTCGTCGTCGTAGCCCCACTTGTAGGGGAAGTTGCGGTTGAGGTCGACGCCGTCGCCGGTGGAGATCGCGCCGTCGCCGTTGACGTCCCGCAGGTTCTTGCGCCAGAGCCGGTTGGCGGTGTTCTCGAAGGTGTAGTCGTAGCCGTCGGGGTTGGCCGACAGGACGAACCACAGCTCGCTGGAGTCGACGATCTTCTTCACACGCCGGTCGGTCCGGTAGTGGTCCAGGTAGTAGTGCATCAGCCGGCGGGTCATCTCCGGGGTGATCCACTCACGCGCGTGCTGGTTGGACATGTACAGCACCGAAGGCTTGGAGCCGTCCTTGGACTTCTTCGCGTTCCCGGTCAGTTTCAGCGCGAGGATGTCCTGGCCGTTCACGGTCTTGCCGATGGAGACGACCTTGGTGAGGCCCGGGTTCTGCCGGCCGGTGCGGAGGATCTCCTCCCGGAGGCCGCCGCTGCCGCTGTACGGGCGGAACACCCCGTCGGCGGCGGCCTCGACGCGGGACTCCGCCTTGGCCGAAAGCGTGTGTTCGGCGAGCTCCACTCCCTGCTTCCGGAGCTTCTTCGCCTGCTTGTCGGTGAGGTAGACCTCGACCGTCGCGGTGCCCTGCTCGGGCGCCTGCTCACTGAGTTCGTGACCGTCCTGGCCGGCCGCCAGCAGCAGGGGTACCTGCTTCTTGGTTACCTCGGCGCGGAAGACCTTGACCTCGTCCGCGTCGGGTTTCGGCGTGTTGCCGGGCTGTGCCTGGGCGATGGGTGCGAGTGCCGCTCCGCCGAGCAGCAGCGCGCCGACAGCGAGGATCGATCTCGCTCTTCGTCTCATGAACCCCCCTAGCGTGAGTCCGCCCCAGCAGCGAACTCTGCCAGGCTCATGACAGTTCATGATCCAGTCAAGAGCGCCCGACAGGCCACGCAAAACGCCGGTGGTGTCGCCCGATCGGGCCACACCACCGGCGTTCTGAGAGAGCGTCAGCCGACCAGGTTGTCGGCGAGCTCCTCGCTGAGGTTGGCCTCCGTGCCCGGGATGCCGAGGTCGGAGGCCCGCTTGTCGGCCATCGCCAGCAGACGGCGGATCCGGCCGGCGACCGCGTCCTTCGTCAGCGGCGGGTCGGCGAGCGCGCCCAGCTCCTCCAGGGAGGCCTGCTTGTGGTCCATCCGCAGCCGGCCGGCCGCGGCGAGGTGCTCGGGCACCTCTTCCCCGAGGATCTCCAGGGCCCGCTGGACGCGGGCCCCGGCGGCCACGGCGGCGCGGGCGGAGCGGCGCAGGTTGGCGTCGTCGAAGTTCGCCAGCCGGTTCGCCGTGGCGCGCACCTCGCGGCGCATCCGGCGCTCCTCCCAGGCCAGCACCGACTCGTGGGCGCCCAGCCGGGTGAGCAGCGCGCCGATCGCGTCGCCGTCGCGGACGACGACCCGGTCGACCCCGCGCACCTCGCGGGCCTTCGCCGCGATGGACAGCCGGCGGGCGGCGCCGACCAGCGCCAGCGCGGCCTCCGGGCCCGGGCAGGTCACCTCCAGCGAGGAGGAACGGCCGGGCTCGGTGAGCGAGCCGTGCGCCAGGAAGGCCCCGCGCCAGGCGGCCTCCGCGTCGCAGGTCGCGCCGGAGACCACCTGCGGGGGCAGACCCCGGATCGGGCGGCCGCGGCCGTCGACGAGTCCCGTCTGCCGGGCCAGCTGGTCACCGCCGGCCACCACGCGCACCACATAGCGCGAGCCGCGGCGGATACCGCCGGGGGCCATCACGATCAGTTCCGAACCGTGTCCGAAGATCTCCAGGATGTCCCGCTTGAGCCGGCGGGCCGCCATCGCGGTGTCCAGCTCCGCCTCGATCACGATGCGCCCGCTCACCAGGTGGAGGCCGCCGGCGAACCGCAGAAGGGCGGAGACCTCCGCCTTTCTGCAGCAGGTCCGGGTGACGGGGAGCCGGGAGATCTCGTCCTTCACCGCTGCCGTCATCGCCATGGGCCGATCCTTCCATGCATCCGAAAAATACGGTCGTACGCGGCGGCCAACAGCTCCGGGTCGTGCCTCGGGGTTCCGTCGGGCCGGGCCACCGGCGCCAGCTCGACCGCGGCTCCGAACCGTTCGGCCGCTTCGGTCAGCGAGTCGCGGTCGGGCACGGCAGCCACGTCGGCCAGCACCACGTCCAGGGCGAGTTTAGGGGCGTGTCGTCCCAAAACCTCCAAATGACGCTGCGGGGAGAAGCCGTCGGTTTCTCCCGGCTGCGGCGCGAGGTTCAACGAGAGGACCCGGCGCGCCTTCGTCGCCATGAGGGCGTTCAGCAGGTCGGGCACCAGCAGGTGCGGCATGACCGAGGAGAACCAGGAGCCGGGACCGAGCACCACCCAGTCGGCGTCCAGCACGGCGTCGACGGCCTCCGGGACGGCCGGCGGGTCGTTCGGCACCAGATGCACGGACTGCACCTCGCCGGGCGTCAGCGCCACGGTCGCCTGTCCCCGGACGGTGTCCACGTCGTCCGGGCGCTGCGGATCATGCCCCTTGACCAGCGCCTGGAGCTCCAGCGGCACGGCGGACATGGGCAGTACCCGACCCTGTGCGCCCAGCAGCTTGCCGACCAGGTCCAGAGCCTGGACGTGGTCGCCGAGCTGTTCCCACAGGGCGACGATCAGCAGGTTGCCGACCGCGTGCCCGTTGATCTCGCCCTGCGACTGGAACCGGTGCTGGATGACCCGGGCCCAGGTCTGGCCCCAGTCGTCGTCCCCGCACAGCGCCGCCAGGGCCTTGCGCAGGTCGCCGGGGGGCAGCACGCCCAGCTCGTCGCGCAGACGGCCGCTGGAGCCGCCGTCGTCGGCCACCGTGACGACGCCGGTGAGGTCGCCGGTGATCCGGCGCAGGGCGGTGAGCGAGGCGGACAGGCCCATGCCGCCGCCGAGGGCGACGACCTTGGGCTGGGTGCCGCGGCGGCGCGGTTTGCCGCCGCGGGCCTCGGCCGGCCGGCCCGCGCGCCCGTCCGGGGCGACCCTGCGCAGGCGGCCGAGCCGCGGTGTACGTCCTGTCATTCCCGTCCCATGTCCCGGTGCACGACCACCGTCTCCACGCCCTCGGCCGCGAGTCGCGCGGCGAGCTTCTCCGACATGGCCACCGAGCGGTGCTTGCCGCCGGTACAGCCCACCGCGATGGTCACATAGCGCTTGCCCTCCCGGCGGTAGCCCGCGGCAACCAGCTGGAGGAGCTCCGCGTACCGGTCGAGGAACTCCTTCGCGCCGGGCTGGTTGAGGACGTACGTCGAGACCTCCTCGTTGAGGCCGGTGTAGGGGCGCAGCTCCGGGACCCAGTGCGGGTTGGGCAGGAAGCGCATGTCCACGACCAGGTCGGCGTCGACCGGCAGGCCGTACTTGAAGCCGAAGGACATGACGGTGGCCCGCAGTTCGGGCTCCTCCTCGCCGGCGAACTGGGCGTCCATCTTGGCCCGCAGCTCGTGCACGTTGAGGCTGGAGGTGTCGATCACCAGGTCGGCGTCACCGCGCAGTTCGCGCAGCAGCTCGCGCTCGGCGGCGATGCCGTCGACGATGCGGCCGTCGCCCTGGAGGGGGTGCGGGCGGCGCACGGACTCGAAGCGGCGCACCAGGGCGTCGTCGGAGGACTCCAGGAAGACGATGCGCCGGGTGACGTTCCTCGACTCCAGGTCGGCGAGGGACTCGCGGAGGTTGTCGAAGAAGCGCCGGCCGCGGACGTCGACGACGACCGCGATCCGGGCGACGTTGCCCTGGGAGCGGGCGCCCAGCTCCACCATGGTGGGAATCAGGGCGGGCGGAAGGTTGTCGACCACGAACCAGCCGAGGTCCTCCAGACACTTGGCCGCCGTCGAGCGGCCGGCCCCGGACATTCCGGAGATGATCACCAGCTCGGGGATGGCCGCTTCGGGGATCCCGGGCGGTGTGACGTCCGTACTCACCTGTGCTCCGTCTTCGTGGCGTGCTTCTTGCTGGGGGCTGTCGGCGGCGGCGGGGTGCGCGGCGGCATCCTCGCCGGATCCGCCGGGTCCCTGCCGGGACGCGGCTGTGGGCACAGTAGTGGGCGCCTGTTCTCGCTGGGCCGTGGGGTGTGCGTCGTGCTCGGTCATGTCTCCTGCCCCCGTCGTTCTTCCGGGGCGCCCGACGTCACGGGGGCTCCGGGGGAACCCGCCGTCGTGTCGGGTTCCTCGTCATCAATGATCTCTCCGGTCGCCGTGTTCACGGCGGGGGCGGGCGGTGCCGCCTCGGCGAGGGCCACGGCGATGGTCTCGGCCGTCTTGCGGCCTATGCCAGGAACCTCGCAGATCTGGTCGATCGTCGCGGCGCGCAGCCGCTTCACCGAGCCGAAGTGCTTGATCAGCGCCTGTTTGCGCGTCTCGCCCAGGCCCGGCACCTCGTCCAGCGGGCCGGAGCGGAACCGCTTGGCCCGCTTGGTGCGCTGGTAGGTGATGGCGAAGCGGTGGGCCTCGTCGCGGACGCGCTGCAGCAGGTAGAGGCCCTCGCTGCTGCGGGGCAGGACGACCGGGTCGTCGTCGTGCGGCAGCCAGACCTCCTCCAGACGCTTGGCGAGGCCGCAGACGGCGATGTCGTCGATGCCCAGCTCGTCCAGCGCCCTCTTGGCCGCGGCCACCTGCGGCTGTCCGCCGTCGACGACGACGAGCTGGGGCGGGTAGGCGAAGCGCTTGGGCCGGCCGTCCTCGTCGGTGAGGGCGCCGCCGAGGCCGGGCCCCCTCGGGCCCGCGGCCGGCTGGACTTCCGCTCCGTCGAACTCCGCTCCGTCGACCTCCGCACCGTCGATCGCGCCGCCGACGGCTGCGGCGCCGTCCGTAGGCGTCGCTTCGCCGTCGGCCCACTCCCCCGTCCTCTCCTTCTCGGCGAGATAGCGCCGGAAGCGGCGGGTGATCACCTCGTGCATGGAGCGGACGTCGTCCTGGCCCTCGAAGCCCTTGATCTGGAAGCGGCGGTACTCGCTCTTGCGCTGCAGGCCGTCCTCGAAGACGACCATGGACGCCACGACGTCGTCGCCCTGGAGGTGCGAGATGTCGTAGCACTCGATCCGCAGCGGTGCGCTGTCCAGGTCGAGGGCCTCGGCGATCTCCTCCAGCGCGCGCGAGCGCGTGGTCAGGTCGGAGGCGCGCTTGGTCTTGTGCAGGACGAGCGCCTGCTGGGCGTTGCGCCCGACGGTCTCCATCAGGGCCTTCTTGTCGCCCCGCTGCGGGATGCGCAGCGACACGTTGGCCCCGCGGCGCTCGGTGAGCCACTCCTGCACGGGCTCGACCGGGTCGGGGAGGGCGGGGACCAGCACCTCCTTGGGGACGGAGTCGCCGCGCTCCTCGCCGTACAGCTGCTGCAGGGCGTGTTCGACCAGGGCGCCCGTGGTGACGTCCTCGACCTTGTCGGTGACCCAGCCGCGCTGGCCGCGCACTCGCCCGCCGCGGACGTGGAAGATCTGGACGGCCGCCTCCAGCTCGTCCTCGGCGACCGCGATCAGGTCGGCGTCGGTCGCGTCCGCGAGCACGACGGCGTTCTTCTCCATGGCCTTCTTCAGGGCCTCGATGTCGTCGCGCAGGCGGGCGGCCCGCTCGTACTCCATCTCCTCGGCCGCCTCCGCCATCTGCTTCTCCAGGCGGCGCAGATGGGTGCCGGTGCGGCCGGCCATGAAGTCGCAGAACTCGTCGGCCAGTTCCCAGTGGTCCTCGGGGGAGATCCGGCTCACGCAGGGCGCGGAGCACTTGCCGATGTAGCCGAGCAGGCAGGGGCGGCCGGTGCGGGAGGCGTTCTTGAAGACGCCGGCGGAGCAGGTGCGCACGGGGAAGACGCGCAGGAGCAGGTCGACGGTGTCCCGGATCGCCCACGCGTGCGCGTAGGGACCGAAGTACCTGACGCCCTTCTTCTTGTGCCCGCGCATCACCTGCACGCGCGGGTACTCCTCGTTCATCGTGACCGCGAGGTAGGGGTAGCTCTTGTCGTCGCGGTACTTGACGTTGAACCGGGGGTCGTACTCCTTGATCCAGGAGTACTCCAGCTGCAGCGCCTCGACCTCCGTGGACACCACCGTCCACTCCACGGACGCGGCCGTGGTGACCATCGTGCGGGTGCGCGGGTGGAGACCCGCCAGGTCCTGGAAGTAGTTCGCCAGGCGCTGGCGCAGGCTCTTCGCCTTTCCGACGTAGATCACCCGGCGGTGCTCGTCGCGGAATCGGTACACCCCGGGGGAGTCCGGGATCTGTCCCGGCTTGGGGCGGTAGCTGGAGGGGTCGGCCATGTTCACACCCTACTGGCGCGCGGTGACACTCAGGCGGGGCTGTGGACAACGCCGGGGGACGGCGAAGGGGCTTGCGCGGGCAGCAGCGGGGCGGCCCGGGCCCGGGGTGCCGACTCGGCCACACGCACGTGCCACTCGGGCATCAGGTGTTGTCGGGACTTGGTCAACACGCTTCAATGCGGAGGAACTCGGGGCCCTGAAGGCCGCCTCACGGATGTGAAGGAGCGCCGGCGACGCAGGCAAGGCCCCGACCACCCCGCGCACGGTCCGACCAGCCGTCGTGAGCATTCACAGAGAGGCCCCTGCATGCCGCACGCCACACAGCACGCGGACGCCGCCGACGCCGTCACCGCCGAACTGGACACGGCCCTGCGAGGGGGCCCCTTCCACGTGGCGCTGCGTGCCGCGATCGCCGCCCGTGGGCTGCCGCTGCAGCGTGTCCAGCACCATCTGTCGCGCTACGGGGTCAAGGTCGGCGTGACCAGCCTGAGCTACTGGCAGCAGGGCGCCCGGCGTCCGCAGCGTCCCGAGTCGCTGCGGGCCGTACGGGCGCTGGAGGAGATCCTGCACCTGCCGGACGAGTCCCTGATCCGGCTGCTCGCGGAGTCCGACGGCGGGCACGGCGGCGCGACGGCGGGCCGGTCCGCGGGCCGTTCCTACCGCTCTCTCCTGGCCGCCTCCGGCATCCTCGAACAACTGCTCGGCGAACTGGAGTGCCCTGTCGATGGCGGGCTGCACACCCTGGGCCATCACGAGCGGGTCCGCATAGGGGCCCGCCGTGAGCTGCTGGGACGCGAGTCGCAGCACATCGTGCGCGCCCACCGCGACGGCGTCGACCGCTTCGTGGCGGTCCACCACGGCGACCCCGGCTGCGCGCCGGAGCGGATGACGGTGCACGCCCTGGAGAACTGCCGGGCCGGCCGGGTCCGGCGCCACCACGACACCGGCGTGCTGGTGGCCGAACTCCTCTTCGACACCCGTCTGCGGGCCGGCGACACCTTCCTCTTCCGCTACGGCGTCGAGGACGGCACGGGCGACGCGTCCAGCGAGTACGTCCGCGGCTTCGGTGCGGCGGGCGGCCAGTACGCCCTCCAGATCCGCTTCGACGAGCAGGCCGTGCCCGTGCGCTGCCACCGGTTCACCCAGCACTCGGCCGCGGCACCGCGCGGCGGCCGCCAGGAACTGCCGCTCAGCGGCCGCCACCGCTCGGTGCACCTCGTCGAGCCACGGGTACGGTCCGGCATGGTGGGCATCGGGTGGGACTGGGAGTGAACGGGGCGGGGCGGCGCGGCGGGGCCAGGGCCGCGGGCCACGCCGGAGCGCACCGCGCACGACGGGTGCCCTGCCGGGGGGCGTAGACCGTGCCGGAGCGCGGAGGCGTGACGGGAGCGCGGGGACGTGACGGGAGCGCGGGGACGTGACGGGAGCGCGGGGACGTGACGGGAGCGCGGGGGCGTGACGGTGCCGGAGCGCACGGCGCGCGGAACAGGTGCCGGACGCACGCGGGCGTGCGGGTGCGTGTGTGAGTCGGTGCGGAGGCGCGCACGGGGGTCGGGAACGCTCGCACGGGGGCGTGCGGGCCTGAGGGGCGTTTGCGCCCTCCCCGGATGGGATAGCGTCCCGCCCGGAAGCGCCACAGGGGACACCGGGAGGGGACGCGATGCCGACCGACGCCGACGTCGCGCGGTACACGGACAGCTCCGGGGCGGCCGTCCCGTCCGTGGGGGACCCCGTCCTCGCCCCGGCATGACCGTCGCTCCGTTCACCGGACCGCACGGCCCCTCGTGGGCGTCCAGGTCCGTCATGCCGTGCCGCCCTGGTCGCGGACGGCCCGTCGGGTGGACCCTCCGCCCTCGTCCGGCCGGACCGGGAGATCGGCGTTCCTGACGGCCGGTCGCCCCCGGCGTGCCTCCCCGCACCAGCCTTCTTCGAGCAGTCCGAGAAAGGAACCGTCCTGTGATCGTCGTCGCCGGTGAGGCTCTGATCGACCTGGTACCGCAGGGCACAGGCGCCCTGGCGGGCCTGCAGCCGGCGCTCGGCGGCGGCCCCTACAACACGGCGGTCGCCCTCGGTCGCCTCGGCTCCCCCACGGCCTTCTGCTCCCGCACGTCGCTGGACGCCTTCGGCGAGGCGCTGCTCGGCAGACTGCGGGAGTCGGGCGTGGACGTGTCCGCGGTGCAGCGCGGCAAGGAGCCGACCACCCTCGCGGTGGCCACGATCGACGGGAACGGCTCGGCCGCCTACTCCTTCTACGTCGACGGCACCGCCGACCGGTTGTTCACGGCGCCGCGAGCACTGCCCGCGGGCACGCGCGCGCTGTCCTTCGGCACCTGCTCCCTCGTCCTGGAGCCGGGTGCGAGCGCGTACGAGCAGCTGATGCACAGCGCCGCGGCACAGGGCCTGTT
This sequence comes from Streptomyces sp. NPDC037083, assembly GCF_055606485.1. Classification (NCBI taxonomy): domain Bacteria; kingdom Bacillati; phylum Actinomycetota; class Actinomycetes; order Kitasatosporales; family Streptomycetaceae; genus Streptomyces; species Streptomyces sp. NPDC037083. The sequence goes on from NZ_JBVJSQ010000007.1 coordinate 203,503, forward strand.
CACCGCGCTCGACCCGAACATCCGCTCCGGGCTGATCCCGGACGCCGACGCGTACCGCGCCCGTTTCAAGAGCTGGCTGCCCTCGGTGACGCTGCTCAAGCTCTCCGAGGAGGACGCCGAGTGGCTGGGCGGCACCCCGCACGAGTGGCTGTCCGCCGGCCCCTCGGCCGTCGTGATCACCCACGGCGGCGCCGGGCTGACCGCGTTCACCCGGGACGGCGCCGTGTACCGGGTGCCGGGCGAGCGGGTGGACGTCGTGGACACCATCGGCGCCGGGGACACCGTGAACGCGGCTCTGCTGCACGGGCTTTCGGAGCGGGACGCGCTGTCCCCGGCGGCGCTCGCGGATCTGGGCGCCGCCGGCTGGCAGGAGCTGCTGCGGTTCGCCGCACGCGCGGCGGCGATCACCTGCTCCCGGGCCGGCGCGGAACCGCCGTACGCCTCTGAACTGGAGGGGTTCCAGGGCTGACGGGACGACGGACGGCGCCCCGCGGGTGGTTCCCGCGGGGCGCCGTCCCTCGCACGACCGTCCTCAGGCCTTGCGGGCCCGCGTGGTCTTCTTCGCGGGGGTCGCCCTCTTGGCCGTGGCGGACTCGGCGGTGTTGACGGCCGCCGTCTTGGCCTTCGCCGTCTTGGCGGTCGCCGTCTTCCGCGCGGTCGTCTTCGCCGCGACCGTCTTCTTCGCCGCGACGGCCGTCTTCGCGGCGGGCGTCTTCTTCGCCGCCGTCCGGCGCGGGCTCTGCGTGGGAGCCGCGTCGCTGATGCGGTCGGCGCCGAGGATCTCCCGCAGGAACTTGCCGGTGTGGCTGGCCGGCACCCCGGCGACCTCCTCCGGCGTGCCCTCCGCGATGACGAGGCCGCCGCCGGCGCCTCCCTCGGGGCCCATGTCGACGACCCAGTCCGCGGTCTTGATCACGTCGAGGTTGTGCTCGATGACGATGACCGTGTTGCCCTTGTCGACCAGGCCGGAGAGGACCTTCAGCAGCTTGCTGATGTCCTCGAAGTGCAGACCGGTGGTCGGCTCGTCCAGGACGTAGACCGTGCGGCCGGTCGAGCGCTTCTGCAGCTCGCTGGCGAGCTTCACACGCTGGGCCTCGCCGCCCGACAGCGTGGTCGCGGCCTGGCCGAGGCGGACGTAGCCGAGGCCGACGTCCTTCAGTGTGTTGAGGTGGCGGGCGATCGAGGGGACGGCCTCGAAGAACTCCGTCGCCTCCTCGATCGGCATGTTCAGGACGTCTGCGATGGACTTGCCCTTGTAGTGGACCTCCAGGGTCTCCCGGTTGTAGCGGGCGCCGTGGCAGACCTCGCACGGGACGTAGACGTCCGGGAGGAAGTTCATCTCGATCTTGATCGTGCCGTCGCCCGCGCAGTTCTCGCAGCGGCCGCCCTTGACGTTGAAGGAGAAGCGGCCGGGCAGGTAGCCGCGGACCTTCGCCTCGGTCGTCTCCGCGAACAGCTTGCGGACGTGGTCGAAGACACCGGTGTACGTGGCCGGGTTGGAGCGCGGGGTGCGGCCGATGGGCGACTGGTCGACGTGCACGACCTTGTCGACGAGGTCGTCGCCGTCCACGCGCGTGTGCCGGCCCGGGACGTTCCGCGCGCCGTTCAGCTCGCGGGCCAGGTGCGTGTACAGGATGTCGTTGACCAGCGTCGACTTGCCGGAGCCGGACACGCCGGTGACCGCGGTGAACACGCCCAGCGGGAAGGACACGTCGATGTCCTGCAGGTTGTTCTCGCGGGCGCCGTGGACGGTGAGCCGGCGGGACGGGTCCAGCGGGCGCCGGATGTCGGGCAGCGGGATGGCCTTCTTGCCGGCCAGGTACTGCCCGGTCTGCGACTCGTCGTTGGCCAGCAGCTCCTTCAACGAGCCGCTGTGCACGACCTTGCCGCCGTGCTCGCCGGCGCCGGGACCGATGTCGACGATCCAGTCGGCGACCTTGATGGTGTCCTCGTCGTGCTCGACGACGATGAGCGTGTTGCCCATGTCGCGCAGCCGGACGAGGGTCTCGATCAGCCGGTGGTTGTCGCGCTGGTGCAGGCCGATGGACGGCTCGTCGAGGACGTACAGCACGCCGACGAGGCCGGAGCCGATCTGGGTGGCCAGCCGGATGCGCTGGGCCTCGCCGCCCGAGAGGGTGCCGGCCGCGCGGTTGAGCGAGAGGTAGTCCAGGCCGACGTCGACCAGGAACCGCAGCCGCTCGTTGACCTCCTTCAGGACCCGCTCGGCGATCTTCTTGTCGCGGGCGTTGAGCTTCAGCTCGCCCAGGAAGTCCGCGCAGTCGCTGATGGACATGCCGGACACCTCGGCGATGGACCGGCCCATGACGGTGACCGCGAGGACGAGCGGCTTCAGACGCGTGCCCTGGCAGGTGGGGCAGGGCACCTCGCGCATGTAGCCCTCGAAGCGCTCCCGGCTGGCGTCGCTCTCGGCCTCGCTGTGTCGGCGCTTCACGAACGGGACGGCGCCCTCGAAGGGGGTCGTGTACACCCGCTCGCGGCCGTACCGGTTGCGGTAGCGGACCTCGATCTGCGTCTTGTGGCCGTGCAGCAGCGCCTTGCGGGCGCGCTGCGGCAGGCCCGCGAAGGGGATGTCCGTGCGGAAGCCGAGGGCGTCGGCGAGGGCGCCGATCAGACGGCCGAAGTAGTCCTTGGTGTGGCCGTGCGACCAGGGGTGGATGGCGCCCTCGTCGAGGGACTTGTCCTCGTCCGGGACGATCAGCTCCGGGTCCACCTCCATGCGCGTGCCGATGCCGGTGCACTCGGGGCAGGCGCCGAAGGGCGAGTTGAAGGAGAAGGAGCGCGGCTCCAGCTCCTCGAAGGACAGGTCGTCGTACGGGCAGTACAGGTGCTCCGAGTACATGCGCTCGCGCTCGGGGTCGTCCTCGGGGAGGTCGACGAAGTCGAGCACGACCATGCCGCCGGACAGGCCGAGGGCGGTCTCCACGGAGTCGGTGAGCCGGCGCTTGGCGGAGTCCTTCACCGTGAGGCGGTCGATGACCACCTCGATGGTGTGCTTCTCCTGCTTCTTCAGCGTGGGCGGCTGGGACAGCTGCACCGTCTCGCCGTCCACGCGCGCGCGGCTGTAGCCCTTGGTCTGGAGGTCGGCGAACAGGTCGACGAACTCTCCCTTGCGTTCGCGCACCAGCGGCGACAGCACCTGGAAGCGGCTGCCCTCGGGCAGCTCCAGCACCCGGTCGACGATGGCCTGCGGCGACTGGCGCGTGATCGGCCGTCCGCACTCGGGGCAGTGCGGCTTGCCGATGCGGGCGAACAGCAGGCGCAGGTAGTCGTAGACCTCGGTGATCGTGCCGACCGTGGAGCGCGGGTTGCGCGAGGTCGACTTCTGGTCGATGGAGACGGCCGGGGAGAGGCCCTCGATGAAGTCGACGTCCGGCTTGTCCATCTGGCCGAGGAACTGGCGGGCGTACGAGGAGAGCGACTCGACGTAGCGCCGCTGTCCCTCGGCGAAGATGGTGTCGAAGGCCAGCGAGGACTTGCCCGACCCCGACAGGCCCGTGAAGACGATGAGCGAGTCGCGTGGCAGATCGAGCGAGACATTCTTGAGGTTGTGCTCGCGCGCGCCACGGACGATGAGACGGTCGGCCACGCCGGTCCGCACCTTTCTTGAGAGAAGTGACAGGGGCGGGGCCCCCGTCTTTCTCAGACTAGGGGGAGCCACTGACAACGCCGGTCGGGATTCACCGGTTCACAACAATCCCCGGCCTTCCAGCATGCCCGACGCCGCCACCGACCATATAGCACGCGCATTCGATTTGCGGGCACGGTCGGCCACCTTCACCCGAAGGAGTGGCGGGGCTAGGGTCAGCACCATGATTGATCACGCTCATGACCTGGCGTCTGTACGTGACGCGACGGAGCGACTGCTCAGCGCGGTCGCCGGACTGGACGACGCGTGGGTGGCCGAGCCGTCACGCCTGCCCGGCTGGAGCCGCGGCCATGTCCTCGCCCACATCGCCCGCAACGCGGACGCCCTCGTCAACGTCCTCGAAGGCCGGCCCATGTACGCCGACGCGCACGTCCGCGACGCAGACATCGAGCGGGACGCCGCGCGTCCGCTGGACGTCCAGCTCACCGACGTGCGCGAGAGCGCGGCCCGCTTCCAGGCGACGGGCGCCGCGCCCGCGGACTGGTCGCGCACCGTGGAACTGCGCAACGGGGTCGTCGACACCGCGGCCCGGGTGCCCTTCCGGCGCTGGGTGGAGGTCGAGCTGCACCACGTGGACCTCGGCGTCGGCTACGGCCTGGAGGACCTGCCCGGGGAGTTCACCGAGCGGGAGATCGCGTTCCTCGCGGAGCGGTTCGACGGACGCCCCGACGTCCCGGCGACGCGGCTGACGGACGGCACGCGCGCGTGGCACACGGGCCGCAAGGCCGACGGACCCGAGGTGACCGTCACCGGCGCCCCCGCGGACCTCCTGGGGTGGCTCGCCGGGCGCGGCGACGGATCCGGGCTGACGGTCGACGGCGGCACGCTCCCGGCCCTCCCCCCGCTATAGGCTGCCGCCATGACGTACAGCGGAGAGGTGACGGTCGGCGGCCCGGCGGACGTGCACGAGCTCAAGGACCTGATGATCACCAAGATCGCGGTCGGTCCGATGAACAACAACGCCTACCTGCTGCGCTGCCGGGCGACGGACGAGCAACTGCTGATCGACGCGGCGAACGACGCGGAGGCGCTGCTCGGCATGATCGGTGACGACGGCATCGCGTCCGTCGTCACCACGCACCGCCACGGCGACCACTGGCAGGCGCTCGCGCAGGTCGTGGCGGCCACGCGTGCGCGTACCCACGCGGGCCGCGAGGACGTCGAGGGCATCCCGGTGCCGACCGACGTCCCGGTGGACGACGGCGACGTCATCCGGGTGGGGAACGTGGAACTCACCGCGCGCCATCTGGTCGGGCACACGCCCGGCTCGATCGCCCTGGTCTACGACGACCCCCACGGCCACCCCCACGTGTTCACCGGCGACTGCCTCTTCCCCGGCGGGGTGGGCAACACCCGCAAGGACCCGGAGGCGTTCGCCAGTCTGATCCACGACGTCGAGACGAAGATCTTCGACGTCCTCCCGGACGAGACCTGGGTCTACCCGGGCCACGGCGACGACACCACGCTGGGCGCCGAGCGGCCGCACCTTCCGGAGTGGCACGCGCGCGGGTGGTGAGTTTTCCGTACACGGGGCGCGCGTCGCCGAACGCGCGCCCCGTGTGAATCTCGCGCACGCGCCGGCCCCTTCCGCGCGCTCCCCCACACACGTGGTTGCGCGGTCAACTGGTTGCAGCCCCGCGCGGGATGACGGCTCCGGCGCGGATCGGGCCGCCGGTCTACGATCCCCGCCCTCGGCCGGCGGCCCAGGCCCCCTGCGCGGACCTGTTCACGAGAACGCAACACCCGTTCCCACCATGCGGACAAAAGCTGGTGTGACCTCGACAAACAGGTCGTTCGCTGCCACTCTCCCGCCATGCACATCGCCCCCCGTGTACTGCGCCGCGCCGTCGCCGGCGCCACCGTAGCCCTCCTCGCGACCGCCGTCGGCTGCGCTCCGCAGCCGGAGGAGAAGGCGGCTTCCGCGCCCTCCGGTTCGAGCGCGAGCACCTGCGCCAAGGGCAAACTGGCCACCGAGACGGCCGGGAAGTTGACGGTCGCGACCGACCAGCCCGCGTACGAGCCGTGGTTCGAGGACGACAAGCCGTCCAACGGCAAGGGTTTCGAGTCGGCGGTGGCGTACGCGGTGGCTCAGCAACTCGGTTACGACAAGAGCGCGGTGGTCTGGCAGAGCGTGCCGTTCAACAAGGCTTTCGCGCCGGGCGCGAAGACCTTCGACTTCGACATCAACCAGGTGTCCATCAGCGACGAGCGCAAGAAGGCCGTGGACTTCTCATCGGGTTACTACGACGTGCGCCAGGCCGTCGTCGCCCTGAAGGGCACCAAGGCCGCCGCGGCGACGACCGTCGCGGACCTCAAGGGCCTGAAGCTGGGCGCCCAGGTCGGCACGACGAGCCTCGACTACATCGACGACGTGGTGAAGCCGACCCGGGACGCCGCCGTCTTCGCCAAGAACGACCAGGCCAAGTCGGCGCTCAAGAACGGGCAGGTCGACGCCATCGTGGTCGACCTGCCGACCGCCTTCTACATCACCGCGGCCGAGGTCACGGACGCCGAGGTCGTCGGCCAGTTCGAGAACCAGGGTGCCGCGCCCGAGCAGTTCGGGCTCGTGCTCGACAAGGGCAGCGCCCTGACGTCCTGTGTGACGGCGGCCGTGGACGCGCTCCGCAGGAGCGGCGCCCTCGCCAAGATCGAGCAGCAGTGGCTCTCCGACGCCGTCGACGCCCCGGTGCTCAAGTGACGGTCACGAAGGAGGAGTCCGAGCAGGAGGGCTCGGACGACAAGGGCGACATGCCGGGGGGCGGCGCCGAGGACGCCTACACCCCCTCGCGGCGGCGGCTGGAGCGCGAGCGCTACCGGCGCGCGCGGGCCCGCCGCGCTACGGCGGTCGCCGCGCTGTCGACCCTGGTCACGGGCGTCGTCCTCTACTTCGTCGTCGTCGGCGCGCCCGGCTGGCCGCGCACCAAGGAGACGTTCTTCAACGGGCAGTACGCGCGCGAGGCGCTCCCGAAGGTCCTCGAAGGGCTGTGGCTGAACGTCCGGCTGCTGCTGGTCTGCGGCGCCGCCGTGCTGGTGCTGGGCATGCTCATCGCCGTGGCCCGCACGCTGCGCGGCCCGGTGTTCTTCCCGCTGCGGGCGCTCGCGGCGGCGTACACGGACTTCTTCCGCGGTCTGCCGCTGATCATCAACCTGATGATCGTGGTCCTGGGCGTCCCCGCGCTGCGGCTGCAGGGCGTGACGGTCGACCCGGTGTGGCTGGGCGGCACGGCGCTGACGCTGACCTACTCGGCGTACGTGGCCGAGGTGTTCCGCGCCGGCATCGAGTCCGTGCACCCCTCGCAGCGCGCGGCGGCCCGCTCGCTGGGCCTGTCCAACCGGCAGGCGCTGCGGTACGTGGTGCTGCCCCAGGCGGTGCGCCGCCAGGTGCCGCCGCTGCTGAACGACCTGGTGTCGCTGCAGAAGGACACCGGTCTCGTGTCGATCGGCGGCGCCATCGACGCCGTACGCGCGGCGGACATCATCGTCGGCCGCAGCCTGAACTACACGCCGTACATCGTGGCGGGGCTGGTCTTCGTCGCCCTGACCATTCCGATGACCCGCTTCACGGACTGGGTGACGGCCCGGATGGACCGTCGGCGGACGCAGGGAGGAACGACATGAGCGACGCCCCGGTGCTGCGGATGGAGTCCGTCCGCAAGACTTTCGGCGGCTCCGTCGTCCTGCGGGACGTCGACCTGGAGGTCGCCCCGCACACGGTGACCGCGCTGATCGGCGCGTCCGGTTCGGGCAAGTCCACGCTGCTGCGCTGCGCCAACCTCCTGGAGGACATCGACGACGGCGCGATCTGGCTGGACGGCGAGGAGATCACCGACCCGCGCGTGGACCAGGACACGGTACGACGTCGCATCGGCGTGGTCTTCCAGGCCTACAACCTGTTCCCGCACATGACCGTCCTGGACAACATCACCCTCGCCCCGCGGCGCGTGCACGGCGTGGCCCGCTCGGAGGCCGAGGAGCGAGCCAGGGAGCTCCTGGAGCGGCTCGGGCTCGACGGGAAGGCGGGCGAGTACCCGGACCGGCTCAGCGGCGGTCAGCAGCAGCGTGTGGCGATCGTGCGCGCTCTGGCCGTACGGCCCCGGTTGCTGCTGCTCGACGAGATCACCGCCGCCCTCGACCCGGAGATCGTCGGCGAGGTCCTCACCGTCGTCCGCGACCTCAAGGACGACGGCATGACCATGGTGCTGGCCACGCACGAGATGGGCTTCGCCCGGGACGTCGCCGACCAGGTCTGCTTTCTGGACGGAGGCGTGGTCCTGGAGCGCGGAACAGCGGAACAGGTCTTCGGCGACCCGCAGCAGGAGCGCACGCAGCGCTTCCTGCGACGGATCGTGGAGGCGGGACGGCTGTAAGGGCCGCGCGCCCGGTCGTCGGGGCTTACGCGTCGCCCCGTCCACCGGCCCTACGCGTCGGCCTGAGCCGGCCCCGCCAGCGCCGCGACCCGCTCCACGCCGAACACGTATCCCTGCACACCGCACCCCGCGATGACCCCGTCGGCGCGCAGCGAGACGTACGAGTGGTGCCGGAAGGACTCGCGCTTGTGGATGTTGGAGATGTGAACCTCCAACACCGGCAGTCCGTCGCAGGTGTTGAGTGCGTCCAGAATCGCGACGGACGTGTGGGAGTACGCACCGGGGTTGATGACGATCCCGCAGTGGTTCAGCCGCGCCTCGTGGATCCAGTCGACCAACTCGCCCTCGTGGTTGGACTGGCGGAAGTCCACCGTGCCCCCGTGCACGGCCGCAGCCTTGGCGCACAGGGCCTCGACGTCGGCCAGGGTGTCCTTGCCGTAGATCTCCGGCTGACGCTGGCCGAGCAGGTTCAGGTTGGGGCCGTTGAGGATCATGATCGGGGCGTTGGCCAGGGTGCGGGGCACGGTTCCTCCGGTCCGTTCGGGTGGGGCGATCCGTACGGGACCGCTGTTCAGACCCGGTTTATCACGGTGCGCCGAGGACGCGGCGGCCCGTACGCTCCGGGCATGACGACGATCTCGTACCCGCCCAAGCCGTCGCCCGGCGATCGGATAGCCGTCGTCTCGCCCTCCGGGGGGCTGCCCGAGCTCTTCCCGCTCCCCTACGAACTCGGTCTGGCGCGACTGCGCGAGGAGTTCGGCCTCGAGCCCGTCGAGTACCCGGCGACCCGCCGGATGGGGGCGACGCCGCAGGAGCGCGCGGACGACATCCACGCCGCGTTCGCCGACCCGGACGTGAAGGCGGTCGTCGCGTCGGTCGGAGGCGACGACCAGATCACCGTCCTGCCGCTGCTGGACCGGGAGTTGCTGCGCGCCTGTCCCAAACCGTTCTTCGGGTGGAGCGACAACACCAACCTGCTGGCGTTCCTGTACAACTCCGGTGTCGTCGGCTACCACGGCGGAAGCGTGATGTGCGAGTTCGGGCGCCCCGGCGCCATGCACCCGCGGACCGCCGACTCGCTGCGGGCGGCGCTGTTCACCTCGGGCCCCTACGAGTTGCGGCCCGCCGAGCGCTGGAACGACGTCGACCGCGACTGGGCCGATCCGGCGACCTTCGCGTCGGAGCCGGGCTCCCGGCCCGGCTCGGGCTGGAGCTGGGTCAACGCCGACCGCGTCGTGGAGGGCCGCAGTTGGGGCGGGAACCTGGAGATCCTCTCCTGGCTGCTGATGGCCGACCGCGAGATCGCTCGGGATCTGTCGGTGTACGACGGCGGCGTGCTGCTCCTGGAGACTTCGGAGGAGTTGCCGAGTGCCACCGAGGTCTTCCGGATCCTGCGCAACATGGGTGAGCGCGGTCTGCTGCGGCGCTTCCCGGCGCTGCTGACGGCCCGCGCCAAGACGTGGTCCTTCGAGCAGCCCAACGGTCCGGCGGCCAGCGCGCGTTACGCCGCCGGGCAGCGCGAGGCGGTGGAGCGCGCGCTGAAGGCGTACGCCCCGGACACCCTGGCCGTCTTCGACGTGGACTTCGGTCACACCGACCCCCAGCTCGTCATCCCCTACGGCGGCACGATCCGGGTGGACGGTCCCGCGCGGCGCATCACGGTCACCTACTGAGGCTCCTGCGGCTTCCGAGGGTGCCGGGAGTCCGGCCGCGATCACGAGCGGCCCCGTAACCGCCGGTGAGTGTGGGTGGTTGACGCGGCATGCACGACGTACGCACCGTGAAGGCGCCCTCCATGCCACGCCTCGCGGCGGCCTCGCTCGCGGGGACCGCCATCGAGTTCTACGACTTCTTCGTCTACGGGACCGCCGCCGCGCTGGTCCTGGGGCCCCTGTTCTTCCCTACGTTCTCTCCGCCGGCGGGGACGCTGGCCGCGTTCGCGACGTTCGGCGTGGGGTTCGTGGCGCGGCCGCTGGGATCGGTGCTGTTCGGGCACGTCGGCGACCGACGCGGCCGCCGGCCGGTCCTCGTCGTCTCCCTGCTGCTGACGGGCGCCTCGACGGCCGCGGTGGGCTGTGTCCCGACGTACGACACGATCGGGGTGGCCGCCCCCCTGCTGCTGCTCGTCCTGCGGTTCCTGCAGGGGCTCGGGCTCGGCGGGGAGTGGGGCGGCGCGGTGCTGCTGACCGTGGAGCACGCGCCCGCCGGGCGGCGCGCGCTGTGGTCGAGCTTCCCGCAGATCGGGCCGGCGGTGGGCTTCGTGCTCGCCAACGGGGTGGTGCTGGCCCTGTCGGCGACGCTCAGCGAGGCGCAGTTCACGCATTGGGGGTGGCGGGTCCCCTTCTGGGCGGCGGGGGCCCTGGCCGTGCTCGGGCTGTGGCTCAGGACGTCGTTGCCCGAGAGCCCCCGCTTCCTGGAGATCGACGAGCACGCGCGCGTGCCGCTCGCCGAGGTCGTGCGCGACCACTGGCGGCTGGTCCTGCTGACCGCGGGCGCGCTCGCCGTCGGATACGCGATCTTCTACGCCGTGACGACCTGGTCCCTGGCGTACGCGACGGAACGGCTCGGCGTGAGCCGTACCGTCATGCTGAGCTGCATCATGGCCGCCGTGGTGGTGAAGGGGGCGCTGACGCCTGTCATGGCGATGCTCGGCGACCGCCTCGGCCGAAGGCCGCTGTGCCTGGCCGGCTGCGCGGGGGCCGCCCTGTGGATGTTCCCGATGGTCTCCCTGCTCGCGACCGGCGAGCCGCTGCCGATGTTCCTGGGGTTCCTCGGCGCGCTGGTCGCGTTCGTGACGATGTTCGCGGTGATCGCGGCCTATCTGCCGGAGCTGTACGCGCCGCGGGTGCGCTGTACCGGGGCGGCGGTCGGCTACAACCTCGGCGGCGTCCTCGGGGGCGCGCTCACGCCGATCGCGGCGACGGCCCTCGCGGAGCAGTCGGGGCGCGTGCCGTGGGGCGTGGCCGCGTATCTGACGGGGATCGCGCTGTTCAGCCTGGGCTGCTTCGCGCTGCTGCCGGAGACCCGGCCGGCGCCGGTGGGCGGGGTGCGGCCGGCTACGGATTGATCGCGAGTTCCAGGTACGCCGCGAACAGCACCAGGTGGACGCCGCCCTGCAACGGCGTGGCCCGTCCCGGGACCATCGTCAGCGAGCTGACCACGATCGTCAGCGCGAGCAGCACCATGTGGGCGCGCCGAGGCCGAGGACGAGCGGCCCGGAGAGCCAGACGGAGGCCGGCGCGACGGCGGGGATGGTGAGGCCGATGCTGGCCATCGCGGAGCCGAGCGCGAGGTTGAGGCTGGTCTGGACCAGGTCGCGGCGGGCGGAGCGCAGGGCGGCGATGGTCTCGGGCAGCAGCACGAGCAGCGCGATGATCACGCCGACGACGGCCTGGTGGAGACCGGCGGCTTCCACCCCGGACTCGATCCTGGGCGAGACCCCCTTGGCGAGGCCCACCACGCCGATCAGGGCCAGGCCGAGCAGGCCGAGACTGATGGACGCGGTCCGGGCGGTCGGGGCGCCGGCGTGGTCGTCCACGGTGATCACGTCCCCCTGGCGGATGACCGGCAGGAAGTAGTCGCGGTGCCGGACGGTTTACGTCGCCACGAACAGGCCGTACAGGATCAGCGAGGACACGGCGGCGAAGGTGAACTGGACGCCGGAGAACTCCGGACCGGGTCGGCTGGTGGTGAAGGTCGGCAGGACCAGACATCGCGTGGCCAGGGTCGCGACGGTGGCCAGGGCGGCGCCGGCGCCCTCCGGGTTGAAGACCGCCGTGCCGTGGCGCAGGGAGGCGGCCAGGAGACACAGGCCGACGATGCCGTTGCAGGTGATCATCACGGCCGCGAAGACCGTGTCCCTGGCCAGGGTCGCACTCTTGTCGCCGCCATCCGCCATCCGCCATCAGGGTGACGATCAGGGCGACCTCGATGATCGTCACGGCGACCGCGAGGACGAGGGAACCGAAGGGCTCACCGACCCGGTGGGCGACGACCTCGGCGTGGTGCACGGCGGCCAGGACCGCTCCGGCGAGGACCACGGTCACCAGGGCGACGACCGGGCCGGGCAGCTCGCGTCCCCAGGTCAGGACCAGCCGGACGACGGCCAGCGCCGGCACGAGGGACGTCCAGCGGGTCGTGACCGACGTGAGCCGAGCGATCATGCAGTGATCGTCGCAGAGCCGTACGGGCTTCACATTCCCGCTCGTACGGCCCGCTGTCCTGCCCGCTGTCCGGCTCGCCGTTCGCGTGGTGCCACCCCTGCGGGGGCCGCCGTCACCTGAACTCCGAGGTGTCCTCCACGTCGCAGTCGGTGAAGGACGGGGGCGTGGTGCACAGTGCGGCCATCGCCTGCGCGAACTTGCCCGTCTCCGGGTCGTCGCTGTTGCGCATGGCCTCTTCGTAGGAGTCGAACTCGACCACCACCAGGTAGCGGTTCGGCCGGCTCCTGTCCTTGAGGACGAGGCGTCGGGTGGGGCCGTCGGCCCGGTCGGCGAGGCGCTGTTCGCCCTCCTCGGCCAGTGCGCGCATCTCGTCGATGCGGTCGGTCTCGAACTCGAGGATCTGCACGAACCTCTGCGGTGTGCTCATGGTGCCTCCGGCCGGATCCGGCGTTCCCGGGTGGGAAAACGCCCGGCTCCCAACGAACCACCGGGAGCGGGTGGTCGGCAATCGCCGAGCACCGCTCCCGGGGGATGGTTGTTCCTACGTCGTCCGTGGTCAGGCCTCGATGCTGTCCTTCGGAGCGCCTTCGCTCGCGTTCCGCGCCGCCTCGGCCGCCGCCTGCTTCTTCGAGGCCCGCAGGCTGGTGAGCGTGGTGACGATCAGAACGGAGCAGATCACGCCCAGCGAGACCGGGATGCTGATCTCGGGAACGTGGACGCCCGACTCGTGCAGGGCGTGCAGCACCAGCTTCACGCCGATGAACCCGAGGATGATCGACAGGCCGTAGCTGAGGTGGACCAGCTTCCGGAGCAGGCCGCCGATGAGGAAGTACAGCTGCCTGAGCCCCATCAGCGCGAACGCGTTGGCCGTGAAGACGATGTACGGGTCCTGCGTCAGGCCGAAGATCGCCGGGATGGAGTCGAGGGCGAAGAGCACGTCGGTGGTGCCGATCGCGAGCATGACGACCAGCATCGGGGTCATGACCCGCTTGCCGTTCTGCTCGATCCGCAGCTTCGTGCCGTGGTAGCGGTCGGCCACACCGAACCTGCGCTCGGCTGCCCTGAGCAGCTTGTTCTCCTCGAACTCCTCGTCGTCCTCGTCGGCTCGGGCCTCCTGGATGAGCTTCCAGGCGGTCCAGATGAGGAAGGCGCCGAAGAGGTAGAACACCCAGGCGAAGCTGGCGAGGATCGCGGCGCCCGCGGCGATGAAGATCGCCCGCAGGACCAGGGCTATGAGGACGCCGACGAGCAGAACCCGCTGCTGGTACTGCGACGGGACCGCGAACTTCGCCATGATCAGGACGAAGACGAAGAGGTTGTCGACACTGAGCGACTTCTCGGTGATGAAGCCCGCGAAGAACTCTCCGGCGGGCTCACCGCCGCCGAAGACGAGCAGACCGACTCCGAACAGCCCGGCCAGGGCGATCCAGACGACAGTCCAGATCCCGGCTTCCTTGATGGACACGTCGTGCGGCTTGCGGCCGATGAAGAAGTCGACCGCGATGAGGGCGGCAAGGCCCACGATGGTCAGGACCCACAGGGTCAGGGAAACATCCACTGCGCCTCCGGCAGTACGTAACGGCAGGTAATCAGCGTCGTCGCGCTGCCGGAGGTCTCTTCCACCCGGTCCGCTCGGGACGGGCCGACGCCCCGGGATCGTCTCTGATCCGTATTGACGGGTACGCCGCAGCAGGGAGTACTCCCCTCCGTGAGGAAAACAGTACCCCAACCACCAAGAAAAGGTAAAGCGATTGGTAAAAGAAGAGCCAAGTTACCTGGTCAGGGCTCTTTACGAGTACTTGGTGCGCGCCATGGCCAGCTGGCTGAGGACTTGGTGCAGCACCTGACTGCCGGGGGGAACGAGGGCGGGCTCGTACGTCCACGCATGACCTACCCAGGGGTCCGCGAGATGGTCCTCGGCCACGGGCGTCAAGCGCAGCAGCCCCCGCCACAGCGGGTCCAGCAACGGACCGTAACCGGCGGCGTCCTCCCGGTCGGCGACCATCATCAGGTGCACGCCGACGGCGGGGCCCTCGTCCGCGAGGTAGCGCAGCTGGGTCACGGCACGGTCGTCGAAGCCGTGCGGGAAGTCGTTGACGACCAGCAGCTGCTGCGAGGTGTCGAAGCCGGGCGGCAGCGAGTCGGCGGCGCCGCCGCGCACCGCCATGTGCACCAGGTCGACGCGCTCGGTGAGCCGCCCCAGGACAGCCGCGACGCCGGCCGCACCGGCCGCGGGCGGGCCTGCCAGCACCCCGGTCCGCACCAGCGGTGCGAGCTCCTTGGCGCCCGACCCGGCCGGGTCGATGACGTGCACGGTGAACTCGTCCGCCGGATGCACCGCCAGCAGCCGGGCGGTGTGCGCCACTGCCGACTCCATCGCCAGGCGGCGCAACTCGTGGGAGTCGAGGAACGCCCCGTCGGACGAGCCGGACTGGCCGCTGTCGATCCACAGGCCGCGTTCGAGCGGGAGGCGGACCAGCATCGGGATGCGCAGCGGATCGCTCTCGGGCAGGTGGAGGTCGCCCAGGCGCAGGGCCATGGGCATCTCCATGGGGACGCGGTAGGCGTGCCAGACGGGGTTGTCCCAGCGCGCGAACGCCGCGGGCAGCGCCGGTTCGACGACGTCGGCCTCGGCGCCGAGCTGGACGAGGTCCCGATCCAGAGCCTCCCGGGCCTGGTCGACGAGCTGGATGTGCTTGGCCTGCGCCGCCTCCCGGGCGGCGTCGGCCTGTCCGCCGATCCTGCTGCGCGGGTCGGACAGGACCTGGTCCAGCTCCTTCTCCATGCGCGCGTCGGCGAAGTCGACGGCGCTGCGGTACGCGGCCGTGGTGCGGGCCAGGTCCTCGAACATGCCCCAGACCTGGTTGTAGAGCCGCTCCTCCATCGACCAGCCGGTGGCGTCGCCCGCGACGGGCTGGGCGGGCCGGCCCGGCTGGCTCGGGGGCGCGGTGGGCGGAGGCGGCGGCGGAGCCGCGTTCTGCCGGCGCGGGTGGCTGTAGTCGATCGGACCACCGGTGGCGGCCGGTGACTGCGGGGTGGCGTCCGGGTCCGCGGCCGGCGTGGCGCCCGCCGCATAGCCCTGCCCGGCGGCCCCCTGCGGGTTCTGGGGCGCCCCGTACGGGCCGGCGGCGCCCTGCTGCGCGCCGTACGGCGAACCGCTCTGGTCCGGGCCGAGCGCGGACGTGGCCGTCTGCCGGGAACGGTCGCCGTCGGCCGTACGCGGCGGCGGCGCCGGCACCGAGCGGGCCAGGCCCTGGGCGACGGCGTCGTTGATGGCGGCCGCGAGCTGGTGCGCCTGCGGCAGGCCCTGGTCGGTGAGGAGTTCGGCGAGACCGCCCGCGTAGCCCTGGCCGACGGCGCGCACCTTCCACGCGCCCTGCCGTCGGTACAGCTCCAGCGCCACGACCGCCGACTCCGCGTCCAGGCCCGTGATGGTGTAGGACGCGACCTCCGCGCCGTCGAGCCCGGTGACCGCGACGAAAGGAGCGGAAACGGACCCGAAGCTGACCGGCCCGCCGACGCCCGCGGGCAGCGCGAGCAGGACGTTGACCCGGTGCACGCTCGCCGGCATGGCGTCCAGGTCCACCGCGAGGCGATGGTCGGCGGCCGCCTGCCGGGAGACCTCGAGTCCGGGCAGCGTGGGCACGCCCGGGTGGGCCACCCACTCGACGCCGTGGATCCTGCCGCTCTCGTCTCCGAGAGCGGCCGCCGCCACGACCGGCCGGCCGGCCGAGACCCGGATCTCGAGCCGGACCTGGGAGAGCGGGTGGTTCTGCCCCCGCACCAGCTCGGCCGTCATCGCCTTCGTCCCCCTGCGTCGCGTGTGGTGTTGTCGTGTGCCGCTTGCCGAGGCGTCCTACAGCGCCGGCAGGATCGCGGGCATCAGGTCCTGGAAGGTACGGCCGTTGGCCGGCGTGCCGAGGGCCGTCATGTTCCAGCCGCCCCCCACCCGGTGCACCTTGGCCATGATCTGGGCCGTGTAGGCGCCGCCGCCCGCGAGCGTGTAGCGCGCGAGCTCCTGGCCGTTGGTCTCGTCGACCAGACGGCAGAAGGCGTTCTGCACTTCCTGGAAGGTCTGGCCGGTGAAGGAGTTCACGGTGAAGACGATCTGGTCGATGTGGACCGGAACGCGCGCGAGGTCCACGAGGATCGCCTCGTCGTCACCGCCCTGGCCGACACCGCCGACGAGGTTGTCGCCGGTGTGGCGGACCGAACCGTCGTCGCTCACCAGGTGACGGAAGAAGACGACGTCGACCGGCTGCTTGTCCGCGAACAGAACGGCCGAGGCGTCGAGGTCGATCTCCCGGGTGCGGGAGCCGAACAGGCCGCGGCGCGGGGCCGCCTGCCAGCCGAGACCCATGCGCACCGCGGTCAGGCTGCCCCCGTCGTTCTTCTGCAGACTGATGGCCTGACCCTTGGTCATGTTGACGGTCACGCGCTGATTCCCCTCTCGAGCTGTCCCCTGTTGCCGCGGCCCCCGCGGTTGACCGAAACACTACGCAAAGGCACTGACACTGCCGTAGGCAGGCCCGCACTTTGTGTCGGTCTTGCAACACAGGGCGTGCGCGGCCCGGTCACGGCGGCCGCACAGGCCCCGTCAGGCAAGTCCGGCCTCTCTCATCTGGCGCAGTTCCTTCTTCATCTCGGAGACCTCGTCGCGGATCCGGGCGGCGACCTCGAACTGCAGGTCCGCCGCGGCGGCCCGCATACGCTCCGTCATCTCCTCGATCTGCTCCGCGAGTTCGGCCGCGGGACGGTCGGTCGGCACCGTCTCCTTGGCCTTCCCCTTGGCCGCCTTGGACTTCGCGCCCTTGGCCGCCTTGTCGCCGAGGGAGGGCACCGGGGCCTTGGTGCCCCGTCCGTCCTTCTTCGCCCGGTAGCCGGAGCCGAGCAGCTGCTCCGTGTCGACCTCCTCGCGGGCGATCTGCGCGACGATGTCGTTGATCTTCTTGCGGAGCGGCTGCGGGTCGATGCCGTTCGCCTGGTTGTAGGCGACCTGCTTCTCGCGGCGGCGGTTGGTCTCGTCGATGGCCCGTTCCATGCCCGGGGTGATCTTGTCCGCGTACATGTGGACCTGCCCGGAGACGTTGCGCGCCGCACGGCCGATGGTCTGGATCAGCGAGGTGCCGGAGCGCAGGAAGCCCTCCTTGTCGGCGTCGAGGATGGCCACCAGGGACACCTCGGGCAGGTCCAGGCCCTCCCGCAGGAGGTTGATGCCGACCAGGACGTCGAACTCGCCGGCGCGCAGCTCGCGCAGCAGCTCGATCCGGCGCAGCGTGTCGACGTCGCTGTGCAGGTAGCGCACCTGGATGCCGAGTTCCAGGAAGTAGTCCGTGAGGTCCTCGGCCATCTTCTTGGTGAGCGTGGTGACCAGGACGCGCTCGTCCTTCTCCACCCGGGTGCGGATCTCGTGCACCAGGTCGTCGATCTGGCCCTCGGTGGGCTTGACGACCACTTCCGGGTCGATGAGGCCGGTGGGGCGGATGATCTGCTCCACGACGCCGTCGCCGCGCGAGAGCTCGTACTTGCCGGGCGTCGCCGACAGATAGACGGTCTGCCCGATGCGCTCCTGGAACTCCTCCCATTTCAGCGGGCGGTTGTCGAGGGCGGACGGCAGCCGGAAGCCGTGGTCGACCAGGGTGCGCTTGCGGGAGGCGTCTCCCTCGTACATGGCGCCGATCTGCGGGACGGTGACATGGGACTCGTCGATGACGAGCAGGAAGTCGTCCGGGAAGTAGTCGAGCAGGGTGTTGGGCGGTGAGCCCGGCGAGCGGCCGTCGAAGTGCATCGAGTAGTTCTCGACACCGGAGCAGGAGCCGATCTGGCGGAGCATCTCCAGGTCGTAGGTGGTGCGCATCCGCAGCCGCTGGGCCTCCAGGAGCTTGCCCTGCTTCTCCAGCTCGGCCAGGCGCTCGCCCAGCTCCTTCTCGATGTCGTTGGCGGCCCGCTCCAGGCGCTCGGGGCCCGCCACATAGTGGGTGGCCGGGAAGATGTACAGCTGCTGGTCGTCGCTGATGATCTCGCCGGTGAGCGGGTGCAGCGTGGACAGGGCCTCGATCTCGTCGCCGAACATCTCGATGCGGACGGCGAGCTCCTCGTAGACCGGGAAGATCTCGATGGTGTCGCCGCGCACCCGGAAGGTGCCCCGGCTGAACGCCAGGTCGTTGCGCGTGTACTGGATGTCGACGAAGCGGCGCAGCAGCTCGTCCCGGTCGAGTTCGTCGCCGACCCGGAGGGGGACCATCCGGTCCACGTACTCCTGCGGGGTGCCGAGGCCGTAGATGCAGGAGACCGAGGCGACCACGACGACGTCGCGGCGGGTGAGCAGCGAGTTGGTCGCGGAGTGGCGCAGGCGTTCGACCTCCTCGTTGATCGAGGAGTCCTTCTCGATGTAGGTGTCCGACTGCGGTACGTAAGCCTCGGGCTGGTAGTAGTCGTAGTACGAGACGAAGTACTCGACCGCGTTGTTCGGCAGCAGTTCGCGGAACTCGTTCGCCAGCTGGGCGGCCAGGGTCTTGTTCGGCGCCATCACCAGCGTGGGGCGCTGGAGCTTCTCGATCATCCACGCGGTGGTCGCGGACTTTCCGGTGCCGGTCGCGCCGAGCAGGACGACGTCCTTCTCACCTGCTTCGATGCGTTTGGCCAGCTCGGCGATGGCCGTCGGCTGGTCGCCGCTGGGCTGGTAGGGGCTGACGACCTCGAAAGGCGCCACCGTGCGTTCGATGTGGGAAACGGGCCGCATGCCATCCACCGTACGACCCCCCACTGACAACGGGGTCCGATCAGGGGTTTCGCCCCCTCGGGCCC
Source organism: Streptomyces sp. NPDC037083 (assembly GCF_055606485.1). Classification (NCBI taxonomy): domain Bacteria; kingdom Bacillati; phylum Actinomycetota; class Actinomycetes; order Kitasatosporales; family Streptomycetaceae; genus Streptomyces; species Streptomyces sp. NPDC037083. The sequence goes on from NZ_JBVJSQ010000007.1 coordinate 222,507, forward strand.
GGCTTCGGCCCGTCCCTGGCCCGGCCGGCTCGGGCGGGTGGCGGGCTCAGCGGTTCTGCGGGGTGCGGGAGCCGCGGTGCGGGACCCTGCGGCGGCTGCGCAGCTGGGGGCGGCGCGGCGAGTGCGGGGCGGGCGGGTGCGCCGGCACGCCGGGTTTGTGCTCGGCGGGCGTCCAGTCGGGCTTGCCCATGACCATCAGCGGGTCGAACAGCACGACGACGCCGGCGAGGCAGAGGAAGGCGAGGGGGCCGATGAGCATCGGCGCGAGGAGGGCGGCGGGCGAGTCGCCCGTGGCCGGGGTCTCGGTGGTGTGCAGGTGGACGCTCAGGGCGGCCATGCCGGTGTAGTGCATGCCGGTGACCGCCAGCCCCATGATCAGACTGGCGCCCACACTCCACAGGAAGCCTCTGACCTGGCCCGCGGCCCACAGGGCGGCGGTGGCGGCGGCCATCGCTATGGCCACGGAGGCGCCCACGGTGAACGTGTTGTATTCGAAGTTGCCGTTGAAGCGCATGCCGGCCATGCCCAGGTAGTGCATCGACGCGATGCCCAGGCCGGTGACCGTGCCACCGGTGAAGAGCGCGGTTCCGGTCGCGCCCTTGTAGCCGACGATGAAGATCCCGACCCCGACCATGAGGATGGCGACGCCCAGGCTGGCGTAGGTCGTCGGTTTGTCGTAGTGGATCGGCGCGCCCTCGACCGTGAAGCCGATCATCGCGATGAAGTGCATGGTCCAGATGCCGGAGCCGATGGCCGCCGAGCCGAGGACGAGCCATCCGGGGCGCCAGGAGTGGGCGACGAGCAGGGCTCTGGTGGTGCAGCGCAGACCGAGGGCACCGCCGAGGCAGGCCATGAGGTAGGCCACCAGCGGTGTGACGAGTCCGTAGCTGAAACCGTCGACCGTGCCGTGCATGCGCGGTTGCCCTTCGCCCTGTAGCCGGATCTCTGAAAACGCGCCCTCCCAGGACCGCTGAGCGCGGTCAAGGCTGAGAGAGAGTATGACCCCCTCCGGAATGGTCGAACGATTTTCCGGCAAAGAAACACGGCCTTGCCGCACATGTGCGGCAGCGGTGAGCGGCCTCGGGCGTCTCGTCCATCGTGTGGCCGTCCTGCACCCCGCGCCGACGACTGTGTGCTGTCACAGTTGAGCTGTCTGTGATCGCCGACGCGAGGAGTACGCATGCACGCGCGCGCAGTTGCCGCCACGACCACCGCCGCGGTTCTGGGCACCGTCGCCCTCCTTCTCCCCGGCCACGACGCCCGGCCGGGCGTCGTGGCCCGCCCCTCGGTGATCGCCCACCGGGGCGCCTGCGCCTACGCCCCGGAGAACACCCTCGAAGCGGTCGACCGGGCCGCCTCGCTGGGGGCCCGCTGGGTGGAGAACGACGTCCAGCGCACCAAGGACGGTGAGCTCGTGGTGATCCACGACGACAGCCTTCGCCGTACGACCGACGTCGAGGAGGTCTTTCCCGGTCGGGCTCCCTGGAAGGTGAAGGACTTCACCGCGGCCGAGATCGCACGGCTCGACGCGGGGAGCTGGTTCGGCGCCGCCTACGCAGGCGCGCGCGTGCCGACGCTGAAGGAGTACCTCGGCCGTGTCGAGCACAACCATCAGAAGCTGCTCCTCGAGGTCAAGAACCCCGAGCTGTACCCGGGCATCGAGCAGCAGACGCTCAAGCTCCTGGGCAACGAGGGCTGGCTGGACCGGCGCCACGTCGCCGGCCGGCTGATCGTGCAGAGTTTCAGCGCCGTCGCCCTGCGCACCGTGCACGACCTGAAGCCGGGCGTGCGCACGGGGTTGCTGGGCACTCCGGCAGTCGCCGACCTGGGCGGTCACGCGGGCTACGCCGATCTGATCAACCCGTCGTACGCCTCCCTCTCCTCGACCTATGTCGACGCGGTGCACGCTCTGACAGGACCGCACGGCACTCCCATGAAGGTCTTCGCCTGGACCGTCGACGACGAGGCCACCGCCCGGACGGTCGCCGGGTACGGCGTCGACGGCGTCATCACCGACAGGCCCGACGTCGTGCGGCGCGCTCTGTACCGGTACTGACGTCCGGCCGTCGCCTCCGGGGGGCGTTGTCAGTGGCCGGTCGTACCGTGGGCGCATGGACAGCCATGGGCAGGACGAGCAGCAGATCGTGTGGACCGTCGTCGGCACCGACATCGGTCCGCTGCTGCTGGCCGCGACTCCGCAGGGCCTGCTCACCGTCGTGTTCCACGCCACCGACGCGGTACGCGACCAGGCGCTCGACCGGCTGGCGGGCCGCATGGGCACGGAGCCCGTCGAGGCGCCCGGCTCCCCGCTGCTGGCCGAGGCGATACGGCAGGTCAAGGCGTACTTCGCGGGTGAGCGGCGCGACTTCGAGCTGCCCTTGGACTGGTCCCTGATCTCGGGTTTCAACCGGCAGGTGCTGCGCGAGCTCGCCTCCGGCGTCCCGTACGGGGCGGTCGTCGGCTACGGCGACCTGGCCCGGCGGGTGGGGGAGCCGCGCGCGGCGCAGGCGGTGGGGGTGGCGATGGGCTCCAATCCCCTGCCGGTGGTGGTGCCCTGCCACCGGGTGGTCGAGAGTGACGGCGGCATCGGCGGGTTCGGCGGCGGTCTGGAGACCAAACGCAAGCTGCTCGCTCTGGAAGGGGTCCTGCCGGAGCCGCTGTTCTGATCGCGACGCCACGGCGCCGCGTCACGGATCCGTCTGCGCCCGGGCCTGGGCGGAGCGCGCCGCAAGGGGGGAGACTGCGCCGGTGACCATGTTTTCCCGTCCGTCCGCCCGGGGTGCGGCTGTGAGACGCCCGTCGTGACCGCGGTCGAGCGCGTCCCCAGGGCGCCCGTCGACGCGGCCGGCCTGCCCGCTCTGCGGCGCCGTACGACCGCGGTGCTGGTCACCAGCCAGATCCTCGGCGGGCTGGGCGTCGCCACCGGCATCGCGCTGGCCTCCGTACTGGCCCGGCGGGTCAGCGGGACCGAGGCGCTGTCCGGGCTCGCGCCCACCGCGACCGTCGCCGGCACAGCCGTGCTGTCGGTGCCGATGGCCGCGCTGATGACCGCCCGCGGGCGGCGGCCGGGACTGGTGCTGGCCTATCTCGTGGGCGCCCTGGGAGCCGGTGTCGTGGTGGTGGCGGCACGCGTCGGCAGCTTCCCGCTGCTGCTGTGCGGCATGGCCGCCTTCGGCGCGGCCTCCTCGGCGAACCTTCAGGCCCGGTTCGCCGCCGCCGACCTGGCCGAGCCGCATCGGCGGGCCCGGGCCATCTCGAACGTGGTGTGGGCGACCACCGTGGGCGCGGTCCTGGGGCCCAACATCGCCGCGCCCGCAGGCCGGAGCGTCGCCGGACTGGGGATCCCCGCGGAGGCGGGCCCCTTCCTGTGGGCGGCCGGGATCTTCGTCGTGTCGGCGCTCGTGGTGGCCGTGCTGCTGCGGCCCGATCCGCTACTGACGGCCCGCGCGCTCGCCCCGGTGGAGGAGCGCTCACCCGAGGCCCGTTCGCTGCGCGCCGGTCTGACGGCCGTCGCCGCCTCGCCGCGCGCACGGCTGGCGCTGGCGACGGTGGCGGTGTCGCACACGGCGATGGTGTCGGTCATGTCGATGACCCCGGTCGCCCTCGCGCACCACGGCGCGGACATCGATCTGATCGGGCTGGTCATCAGCGGGCACATCGCGGGCATGTACGCGTTCTCGCCGTTGATGGGCCGGCTGGCGGACCGGGTGGGGCGGCTGTCGGTGACGGGTCTCGCGGCCGGGCTGCTGGCGCTCGCGCTGTTCCTGGCGGGCACGGCCGGCGACAGCGACGGGCAGACCGCCGCCGGACTCTTCGTGCTCGGCCTGGGCTGGTCGGCCGGGCTCGTGTCCGGTTCCGCGCTGCTCACCGACGCGGTGCCGCAGTCCGCGCGGGCCGCCGCCCAGGGGCTCTGCGACCTCACCATGAACACCTCGGCGGGCGTCGGCGGGGCGATCGCGGGGCTGGTCGTCGCGCAGGCGAGCTACGCGTGGCTCAATGCCGCCGCGGCCGGTCTGCTCGTCCCGCTAGCCGCCCTGGTGCTGTTCACGCGGGGCGGCCGACGGGAAGAGGACACGGCGCGGAAGGCGGCCGGCGGCCCGGCGGGCGGGCGTCAGTCGTAGTGCCGTGCCTCGACGACGTTGCCGTCCGGGTCGCGGAAGTAGAAGCTGCGCGAGGCTTCGCCGCGGGCGCCGAAGGAGCCGTGCGCGATGTCGGAGACGGGCACCGCGTTCTCCTCCAGGCGGGTGCGGAGTCCGTCGAAGCCGGCCCGCGGCAGGGCGAGGCAGACATGGTTCACGGGGTGTCCCGCGCTGTCGGCGGCGCCGGGGAGCATCCGCATGCGCTCCGCCATCGACACCGGCATGAGGTCGAGGAGGGTCTCCTCGTTGACGCGTACGGAGGGAAACGGTTCCTTGCCGGCGGCGAACTCGGACAGCCTCACGGGCTCCAGACCGACGGCCTTCTCGTAGAAGCCGGCGGCGGCCACGGGGTCGCGCACCCACAGGACGACGTGGTCGAGGCGGGTCGTGTTGTCCGTCATGCCTCCCAGGCTGGTGGCGTCCCCCACAGGCCGCAAGGGTTTGACCGGTCGTGCCGCTCGCCAGAGATTGAGGGGAGACCGACGGACAGGAGGCGGGCGCGTGGTGCTGGTGGTGTCGGAAGAGGTGCGGGACGCGATCGACGCGCGTCGACCCGTGGTGGCCCTGGAGTCCACGATCATCTCGCACGGGCTGCCCCGCCCGCGCAACCTGCAGGTGGCACTGGAACTGGAGTCGGTCGTACGCGCGGAGGGCGCCGTGCCGGCGACGATCGCGGTGCTGGACGGGCGACCTCATGTGGGCCTGGACAAGGAACAGTTGGAGCGGGTCGCCAACGAGGACGGCTTCCGCAAGCTGGGCCATCGCGACCTTCCGCTCGCGGTGGCGTCGGGGGTCGGCGGGGCCACGACCGTGTCGGCGACGGCGCTGCTGGCGGCGCTGGCGGGGGTACGGGTGTTCGCGACGGGCGGGCTCGGCGGGGTGCACCGGGAGTGGACGGTCACCCAGGACGAGTCGGCCGACCTGGGACTCCTGGCGAGCACCCGGATCACGGTGGTGTGCGCGGGCGTCAAGTCGATCCTCGACGTGCCGGCGACCCTGCAGCGGCTGGAGACGCTGGGCGTCGCCGTGGCCGGCTACGGCACCGACCGCTTCCCCGGCTTCTACCTCTCCGACTCGGGCCATCCCGTCGACTGGACGCTGGACAGCCCGCGGCAGGTGGCCGAGGTCATGCGGGCCCAGGACGCACTCGGCGTGCCCGAGTCGGCCCTGATCGTCGCCAACCCGGTGCCCGAGGAGGAGCAGCTGGATCCCGAGCTGCACGCGCGCGTGCTCGCCGACGCGCTGCACGCGTGCGAGGAGGCCGGCGTGAGCGGCCAGGGCGTCACGCCGTTCCTGCTCGACTACCTCGTCCGGCACACCGACGGCGCGTCCCTGAACGCCAACCTGGCGGCGGTGCGCGGCAACGTGCGCCTGGCGGCACGGATCGCGACGGCGTGGGCCGAGGCATGACCGGCCGACCGGACGGGGCGGACCGCGCGAACGGCGGCCCGGTCCGGGAGCCGGGTCGGGACACGGGAACGGGATCCGCGACGGGCCAGGGCACGGGAGCGGGACCCGTCACGGGACAGGGCACGGGAACGGGACCTGCGACGGGAGCGGTTCGGGGGCCGGGCGGGAGGTCCGGCGGGAGACCCGGAGGGAGGCCCGGCGGCGGGGCGGTCTCCGTCACGGGCGAAGCGGGAGGCGGGGGTCTGCTGGTCGTCGGCGACGTCGTGACGGACGTCATCGCCCTGCACCGGGGGCCGCTGGCCTCGGGGACGGACACGGCCTGTGTGATCCGCACCGTGCCGGGCGGCGCGGGCGCCAACGTGGCGTGCTGGGCGGCGCACTGGGGGTGTGCGGACGTACGGCTGCTCGGGCGGGTGGGCGCGGAGTCGGCGGCCTGGCACGAGCGGGAGCTGACCGCGTGCGGGGTGCGGCCCCGCCTCGTCGTCGACCCGCAGGCGGCGACCGGCACGGTGATCTGCCTGGTCGACACGGATGCCTCGGCCGAGCGGACGTTCCTCACCGACAGCGGCGCGTCCCTGCGGCTGGACCCCGACGACTGGTCGGACGCCCTCCTGGACGGGGTCGGTCGACTGCACCTGTCCGGCTATCTGCTGTTCTCCGAGTCCGGTCGGGCCCTGGTGCGCTCGGCGTCGGCGTCGGCACGCGCGCGTGGGGTGCCGGTGAGCCTCGATCCCGCGTCGGCGGGCTTCCTGGCGGAACTGGGCGTCCACCGCTTCCCGGCCCTCGTCGAGGGGCTGGACGTGCTGCTTCCCAGCCGTGACGAGGCCTGTCTGCTGACCGGGCTGCCCGACGGGACGGACGCGGCGGCCGAGCTGAGCCGCCATGTCCCGCTGGTGGTGGCCAAGCAGGGTCCGGACGGTGCGCTGCTCGCCCGGGACGGTGCCGTCGTCGCCCGCGTCCCCGCCGCCGCGGCGACCCCCAGGGACACCACGGGCGCCGGCGACGCGTTCACCGGCGCGTTCCTGGCCGCGCTGCTCGCCGGGGCAGACCCGGAGGCGGCCGCGTCGGAAGGCTGCCGGGCAGGGGCCCGGGCGGTGGAGCACGTCGGCGGCAGACCGGCCGCCACCGGCGGCGGCACAGCGCCGACGACGACTGGCGCCGCCCGCGTCGACTGACCTATCCCTTTCGCCCCCACGCCGAGATCATCGGCGCTGTCGCCAGGTCCATGCTGCCGGCGGCGACGTTGGCCAGATGCCGGTCGATGTCCTCGTCGGTCGCCAGCCCTGCCTTGACGAGTTCGTCACGGATCTGGCGGATCGTCGCGGACTCCAGGGCGGTGCAGGCGGGCGAGGTGACGGGGAAGTGGGCGTCGGCCTCGACCCGGTGCAGCCCGGCCTCGCGGAGCAGCCGCGGGAGCTTGCGGCCGTAGGAGAGGTCGGCGCCCCGGCCGGCCAGGAGCTGGCGGAAGCCGTGGCGCAGACGGTTCGCCAGCTGCTGTTCGGGGCCGTGCTCGTCGGGGCAGAGCAGGGGCTGGAGGGCGGGGTCGGCGTCCTCGATCAGGAGACGTCCGCCGGGGCGAAGGGCCCCGACCATGGACCGCAACGCGCGTTCCCGGTCCGGCACGTGGACCAGGACGAGCCGGGCGTGCACCAGGTCGAAGGCCTCCATCGGCGGCTCGTCGAGGCCGAGGTCGTGGACGCGGACCTCGACCGGCGGGCGGGCAACGGACCTCAGCCGGGAGGTGTCGATGTCGGTGGCGAGGACCTTGCCCGTGGGACCGACCTTCTTCGCCAACCAGGAGACCACGGAGGTGCCGCCGGCGCCCGCCTCCCAGCAGCGCCAGCCGGAGCCGATCCCGAACCCTTCGAGATGGCGGAACGTGGTCGGGTCGAAGAGTGCGGCGAAGGCGTCGAAGCGCTCCTCCGCCTCCGGCTGCCGGTTGTCGAGGAGGTATCCGTCGGATCGCGTCATGCGCCGATCATCCCAGTTGTCCGGTGTGTCGGACGTGGTCGACGCGGCCGGGAACCCGGCGCCGGAAAGTCGGCGGCCGCTCCCGTGCGGCTCATGAAGTCCCGTCGTCCACAGGCGGGAACAAAACGGAACCTTCCCTTTCCACAGGCTTACGCACGTCACACGCGGGCCTGGCACACTGGCGCGGCAGGGCGCAGGAATGCGGCGCGAGGAGATCACGCAAGGAGACCCAGATGACCATGGCGGGGAATCTGCGGAAGGTCGCCGGCTTCGGACGGGTCGGTGGCCTGCGCGGGGTGGCGCGGTTGGCCCGACGGCGCCCGCGGGTCGACCTCAGTCACCACGCACGCTCCCCGCTGGGATCCTCCGTGGTGAACTGCGTGACGTACCGGGACGGCGTCCGTGCTCCGCGCGGCGGCGATCTGGTCGACACGGTGGAGCAGGTGCGCAAGAGCGGTCACGGTTTCGTGTGGCTCGGCCTGCACGAGCCGACGAACGAGGAGTTCGCAGGCATCGCCGAGCTGTTCGACCTGCATCCGCTGGCGGTCGAGGACGCCGTCGAGGCCCACCAGCGGCCGAAGGTGGAACGGTACGGCGAGACGCTGTTCGCGGTGTTCAAGACGGTCTGCTACGTCGAGCACGAGGAGCTCACCGCGACGAGCGAGGTGGTCGACACCGGCGAGATCATGGTGTTCGTCGGCCGGGACTTCGTGATCTCGGTGCGGCACGGACGGCACGGCTCGCTGGGCCCGCTGCGCGAGGAGCTGGAGTCCGACACGGTTCAGCTGGCGAAGGGCCCGTCGGCGGTGCTGCACGCGATCGCGGACCACGTGGTCGACGACTACCTCAACGTCATCGACGCCGTGCAGGCGGACATCGACCAGGTCGAGACGGACGTGTTCGCGGAGAACGGCGCGCGGGCCGATCCCGGACGCATCTACCAGCTCAAGCGTGAACTCCTGGAGCTGAAGCGGGCCGTGGTGCCGCTCGCCCGGCCGCTGCTGGACCTCGCGGACCGGCCGGTCCGGGTGGTCGACCCGGAGATACAGGCCTACTTCCGGGACGTCTCCGACCACCTGCTGCGGGCCACCGAGCAGATCGCCGCCTTCGACGAACTGCTCAACTCGATCCTGCAGGCGCACCTGGCGCAGGTCACGGTCGCGCAGAACGAGGACATGCGCAAGATCACGGCCTGGGCCGCGGTGATCGCGGTGCCGACGATGGTCTGCGGGGTGTACGGCATGAACTTCGACAACATGCCGGAGCTGCACTGGAGGTTCGGCTACCCCCTGGTCGTCGGCGTCATATCCGTCGGCTGCTGGGTCCTGTACCGCGGCTTCCGGCGCAACGGCTGGCTCTGAGCGACAAAGCACGAGGGCGACGGGGGCGACGAGGGGGCAGGGGCGAACGGGGTTCCGGCGGGCGGCCGGAGCGCGCATGCCGGCTGCCGGCTCTGTCGGCCGCGAGGGGTGACGACGGCCCCGGCCGACGTCATCACCGTGGCGAACCGGCCCTGGCGTAGACGCTCTCGGCCCAGGCGGCGATCTGGTCCTCGGTCAGGTGCCGGGCGAGGTCGGCTTCACTGATCATGCCCACCAGGCGCTTGTTGTCGATGACGGGCAGCCGGCGTATCTGGTGGTCCTGCATCTCCCGGATCACCTCGCCGACGTCGGCGCCCGCGTCGATCCAGCGAGGCGTGCCCTGGGCCATCTCCCCGGCGGTGACCCTGGCCGGGTCGTGCCCCACGGCCACACAGCCGACGACGATGTCCCGGTCGGTGAGGATGCCGCAGAGCCGCTCGTTCTCGTCGCTGATGGGCAGCGCTCCGACGTTCAGCTCGCGCATGAGCTGGGCCGCGCGGTCGAGAGTCTCGTGAGCGGGGATCCACTGCGCGCCCCGGTGCATGATCTCTCCGGCTGTGGTCATGGGGTACCTCCCGGTGCCGGACGCCGGCGCGACGCGGGAGGCGCCGCGGTCCCGACGCACTACATTTTCGCCGCGTCGCCGAACGCCCGCACCCGGAACTCACGTCCGTGCAGCCTGCCTACGAAGGTCTACGCAGGCGTACGCGGGCGGACGCAGGTGTACGCGGGCGGCCGGGAAGCCCACGTTCCTCCGCGCAGGCGGCCGGGAGGCCCACGTTCCTCGGCGTTCCTGCCGTCGAGCAGCGATCAGCCGCCCCAGGCCGGATGGCGAGGATCGTCCGCCCGCACGAGCACGTCGGCCGTCGCGGCCGGATCGGTCTCCTGGGCGTACCGCTCGAAGGCGGGGAGGGTCCAGTGGTCGGCTTCGGGGGTGCGCCGACGCAGGGCGGCCGGGGAGAGCAGGACGTGGACGCTCAGGTCGAGGGGGAACCAGTGCCGCAGCAGAAACGGGCCGTGCAGCAGAAGGAATCCGCCGGGCGGGAGGGGGACGTAGGCGCTACGGGTCGCGCGGTCGGTGACGGGGTCACGGAGATCGGGCAGGATCCGCCCCTGTCCATCGGCTTCGAGGGGATTGAACACCTCGCGCCACAGCGCGCCGGTGTCGAACCAGCCGTCGTAGTAGGCCTCCACGTCGTGGTGGCCGTGCTCCAGGCGGAGGGAGGCGGGGCGGAGGAAGCCGTGGGTGTCCACGACCTGGGAGGGGCGGCCGCGGGTGCGCAGGGCCTCGGCGACGCGCAGGGCGAGGTCTCCCGGGCGGGCCGCGGGCGCGCCGTCGAACGCGATGCGCGGCCAGGGGCTGCCGTCGTCCGGCTTCAGGTCGAGCAGCCGCTCGGCGAGGAGGTCTCCGAGCCGTTCCCAGGTGATCGCTTCGAGTCGCACACCGCCATCATGCACGCTCCTGGACCAGGTGCCGCCGGGTCCACCAGGGGGAATGAAGTCCGTATGCCACCCGCATCCCTCACCGCCTCCGGGCCCCGTACCGGGTTCGTCGTCGTCCAACCGCTTCGGCGGAAGCACTGCGCCGGGTGTCGTCGCGGTCCACTGGCGATGCTGGTGCTGGAGGACGCCGCGCCCCGCTGCCTCGACTGCGCCGACCTCGGGCATCTGGTGTTCCTGCCGCGCGGCGACACGGCGCTGACGCGCAGAGCGCGTGAGGAGAGCGGGCTTTGTGCGGTGGTGGTCCGCTTCAACCGGCGCAAGGGGCGCTACGAACGGCAGGGTGTCCTCGTCGAGGAGGCAGCGCTGGCGCGGGCGGAGGAGCGGTGTCTGGCGGACGCCGAGGCGCGCAGGCGGCGCCGGGTGCGCGACGCCCGGCGCCGGGCGTCGCAGGACGCGCTGTTCGCGGAGGCGTTCGCGGCGGAGATCCTGCGGCTGTTTCCCGGCTGCCCGGGAGAGCGGGCGCGCGGGATCGCCGCGCACGCCTCGCTGCGGGGCAGCGGCCGCGTCGGGCGCAGCGCCGCCGGGCGGGCGTTGTCCGAGGGGGCCGTCGTCCCGGCGGTCGTGGCGTCCGTACGGCACCTGGACACGCCGTACGACCGGCTGCTGATGAGCGGGCTGCCGCGGCACGAGGCCCGCCAACGGATCAGGGGCGACGTGGAGACCGTGCTGCGGACGTGGCGGGAGGGGACGCCGAGGCCCGACGAGCGACAGGAGTGTCCGGGGCCCCGGGAGCCCCGTCAGCGCCAGGAGCGGGACGGGGCCGTCGCCTAGGTCCGCTTGCCGGGCCGGCGGCCGGTGGACGGGCGCGCATGTCGACGCGCGTTTCGGCCATGGTCACCGATCATGAAAGGGATTTCACTTGAGGTGACGGACCGCACCGGGCAAGATCTCCGCTCGACGGGTGGGAGTTGACGTTGTCATGATCGATGAGCCGTATCCGCTGCTCGCGATGGCGGGCGCGCTCGCGACGGGACTGATGGCCGGGGTGTTCTGCGCCTTCTCCGTCCTGGTGATGCGGGGGCTCGCCGCGCTGCCGCCGGCCCAGGGCGTGGCGGCGATGAACGCGATCAACTCCTCGGCGACTACACCGGTCTTCATGATCCTCTTCCTGGGCGTGGCGGCCCTGTGCGCGGTGATCGCCGTCGTGACGTTCGTGCTGTGGCCGGACCACGGGACGGTGCATCTGCTGCTGGGCAGCGCGCTGTACCTGTGCGGCGCGTTCGGCGTGACCGTGATGGCGAACGTGCCGCGCAACGAAGCCCTGATGAAGCTGGCGCCGGGCGCCTCGGAGGCCGTCACGTACTGGCCGGCGTATCTGCGCGAGTGGACGAGGTGGAACCACGTGCGCACGGCGGCCTCCGCGGCGGCGGCACTCGTGTACGCGCTGGCCCTGGTCTGATCGACTCTCGCCGGAAAAGCCTCGGGAAAGCGCTGTCCCCCCACTCTGCGGGGGTGACCGACGGGACGTATCGTGGCCGGAAGAGTGCCGCCCGATGACGCTCGGCCTGTCGTACGCGTACGCAAGGAAACGCCCATGGCCGATCCCAAGGGATTCATGACGACACCCCGCCAGGACTGGCCCCGCCGGCCGGTCGAGGAGCGGGTAAGGGACTGGGACGAGGTGTACGTCCCCGGGGCGCTGCTGCCCCTGATCAGCAACCAGGCCGACCGTTGCATGGACTGCGGCGTCCCCTTCTGCCACGAGGCCTGTCCGCTCGGCAATCTGATCCCCGACTGGAACGACCTGGTGTCCCGGGAGGACTGGCGGGCGGCGAGCGACCGGTTGCACGCGACCAACAACTTCCCCGAGTTCACCGGCCGGTTGTGCCCGGCTCCGTGCGAGGCGGGGTGTGTGCTCGCCATCAACCAGCCGGCCGTCACGATCAAGAACGTCGAGGCCGCCATAGCCGACCGGGCCTGGGCCGACGGGTTCACCCCGCCACGGCCGCCGGACCGGTTGTCCGGGAAGACGGTGGCGGTGATCGGCTCCGGACCCACCGGTCTCGCCGCGGCCCAGCAGTTGACCCGGGCGGGCCACACGGTCGCCGTCTACGAGAAGGACGACCGGATCGGCGGGCTGATGCGGTACGGCATCCCCGAGTTCAAGATGGAGAAGCGCCATCTCGAGCGGCGGATCGAGCAGATGCGGGCGGAAGGCACGAAGTTCCGTACGTCGACCACCGTCGGGCGGGACGTCATGGCCGCGGATCTACTGACCCGCCACGACGCCGTGGTGATCGCCACCGGGGCGACCGAGTGGCGTGAACTGCACGTCCCTGGGCGGGAGTTGACCGGCATCCAGCAGGCGATGGAGTATCTGCCGCTGGCCAACCGGGTGTGCGCGGGGGACCTGGAGACGTCCCCGATGTCCGCCGCCGGGAAGCATGTCGTCATCGTGGGCGGCGGTGACACGGGGGCGGACTGTCTGGGCACGGCGGTGCGCGAGGGCGCCGCGTCGGTGACCCAGTTGGACATCTACGCGCAGCCCGGCGCGGAGCGCGACGAGGACGCCGACCCCTGGCCGACGTATCCGAAGATCTACCGGCTGTCGGCGGCGCACGAGGAGGCGCGCGACCTTCGGTCCGCGCCGGCGGCGGACGCGGACGCACGGCTGTTCGCGGCGTCCACGCTCCGCTTCACCGGCGACGCGACCGGTCACGTGCGGTCGCTGCACCTCGTCGAGGTCGACGCGCGGCGCAGGCCCGTGGACGGCACCGCGCGGGCGCTCCCCGCCGACCTGGTGCTGCTCGCCCTCGGCTTCTCCGGTCCCGACCGGGGGGACGGGCTCGTCGAGCAGCTCGGGGTGACGCTGGAGCCGCGCGGCACGATCGCACGAGACGGTGACTTCGCGACGAACGTCCCGGGCGTGTTCGCGGCGGGGGACGCGGCCCGCGGACAGTCGCTGATCGTGTGGGCGATCGCCGAGGGGCGGGCGGTGGCCGCCGCCGTCGACCGCCATCTGACGGGGAGTTCACGGCTGCCGACGCCCATCGGACCGTACGACCGGCCCATGAGCGTCTAGAGCGGGTGGTGGAAGCGCCGGTCGCAGCCGTTCGTCGGGGGCGTGCCCAGACCGCTCGCTTCCGGGACGGCGAGCGGCCGGCCACTGCGGTCACTGCGGTCACTGCACCAGCAGGTCGATCACGCCCGTCAGGCCCTCCTCACCGCTGCCCTCGGCCAGGCGGCGGCGCATGAGCCGGAAATAGGGGGTGAGCAGTTCCGGGCTGACCCCCTGCTGCTCGGCGGTGCTCAGGAAGGTCGGCGTCCCGGCCACCTGCATGGCGAGGCTGGAGACGACGCCCTTGGTGTAGTCGCCGCTCCGTAGCTGGTCGGCGGACTGGTGAACCGCCGGGGCCATCGCGACGAGCCAGTCGGCGAGCAGCGGGGCGAGCGCCGCCGGGTCGATGTCCTCCTTGCGGATCAGGGCGAAGGCGTGCGCGGCCCCGGCGAACATCCCGTACATGGCGCTGAGCAGAGCCACGTCGTGCAGGGTCGCGAAGCCCGCGTCCTCGCCCACGTAGGCGGTGCCGGCCGGGACGCCCAGGGTCTCTTCGTGCCGCTCGAACAGCTCGCGCGAACCGCTGTAGAAGACGTAGCCACCGGCTTCCGGGACGCCGATCATCGGAGGGACGGCCATGATCCCGCCGTCCAGGTAGCGGGCGCCGCGCTCGCGGGCCCACTCGGCGCGGGCGCGGGCCTGGGCGGGGGTGCTGGTGGTCAGGTTGACCAGGTCCTTGCCGGCCAGGTCGGCGCCGGCCAGCGCCTCGTCGACCGAGGCGTCGTCCAGCAGACAGACGACCACGAGGGTGTGCGCGGCGACCGCCTCGGCGGCGCTGTCCGCGACGCTCGCCCCCTCGGCGGCGAGCGGCTTCGCGCGGGCCGGGGTGCGGTTCCAGACGGTGAGCGGGTGGCCGGCGGCGAGCCAGGTACGGGCCAGCGCGGCGCCCATCGCGCCGAGGCCCAGCAGCGTGACGGAGGTCTTCTCAACGGGGTTGTGTGCCATGCCGATTAGGCTGGTCCGAGGCCCGGAGGTGATCAAGTACGCACTTCGGAGTGGGTGGTTACCCCGGGGGGAGCGAGCACGTCGGAGGGATGAGGCATGACGACGCTGAACCGGCCGGGCTCACCGGACGGACACGTCTGCGGGATCGACACCGCGATGGAGGTGATCGGCGGCAAGTGGAAGGTGCTGATCCTCTGGGCACTCCACGAGCACCCCTGCCGCCGCTTCGGCGAACTGCGTCGACTGCTTCCGGGGATCACCGAGAAGGTGCTGGCCTCCCACCTGCGTGAGATGGAGGCGGACGGCGTCGTGCACCGCGTCTCCTACGACGAGGTGCCGCCCCGCGTCGAGTACTCGCTGACCGAGGACGGCGTGCGCCTCAACGAGGCACTCCAGCCGCTGGCCGCCTGGGGACGCGAGCGGACGACCGCTCGGGGACAGGAGTACAGGGCGGGTTAGTGCGTGGCGAAGGTCTGCCCGCAGTCCTCGACACATGGCTGTGACGAGCCCGAAAGACCCTCTGTAGGGTGCGTTTTCATGGCGAATTCCTGGGTCGATTCCGCAGAGCGGATCGGTGCCGACCTGCACCTGGAGCTGGCCGGGCCCGGCGGGCGGCGAGCCGCTCTCAGCCGTGCGCTGCGCGAGGCCGTGCGCAGCGGGCGACTCGCTCCGGGCACCCGGCTGCCGCCGTACCGCTCACTGGCGGCCGACCTCGGCGTCGCCCGCAACACGGTGGCCGACGCCTACGCGGAGCTGGTCGCGGAGGGCTGGCTGACCGCCCGGCAGGGATCCGGCACCCGGGTCGCCGACCGGTCCGCCCCGTCGCGGCGCGGCGGTCGCGCGCCCGTCAAGGCGCCCGCACGCGCGCGTGGACCCTTGCACGACCTTCGGCAGGGCACCCCGGACCCGTCGTCGTTCCCGCGCACGGCCTGGCTGGCCTCCTACCGGCGGGCCCTGCACCAGGCGCCCAGCGAGGCGTTCGGGCCCGGCGACCCCGCCGGCCGCCGGGAGCTGCGCGAGGCGTTGACGGAGTACCTCGCACGCGCGCGTGGCGTGCGCACCGAGCCCGACCGCGTCGTGATCTGCTCGGGCTTCGCCCACGCGCTGCGTCTGCTGTTCGCCCCGGGCCGCGGGGTGCTGCGTGGTCCGCTCGCCGTGGAGGCGTACGGGCTGGAGTTCCACCGCGAGTTGCTGGCGGCGGCGGGCGTGCGGACGACTCCGCTGCCGCTGGACGAGGACGGGGCGCGCGTCGACGGCCTGGGGCGCGAGCGGCTCGTACTCCTCACCCCGGCCCACCAGTTCCCGACCGGCGGCCCCCTGCACGCGACCCGCCGGACCGCCGTCGTCGACTGGGCACGCGCGCGTGGCGGGCTGCTTCTGGAGGACGACTACGACGGGGAGTTCCGCTACGACCGCAAGCCCGTCGGCGCGCTCCAGGGGCTCGATCCCGAGCGGGTCGTCCACATCGGCTCGGTCAGCAAGAGCCTGTCGCCCGCGGTGCGCCTGGGATGGATGGTGCTGCCCGAGCGGTACGTGGACGGCGTCCTCGCCGCCAAGGGCGAACGGGAGGCCTGGGCGAGCGTCCTGGACCAGCTGAGTCTGGCCGACTTCATCGCGTCGGGGGCGTACGACCGTCATGTGCGGCGTATGCGGCAGCGGTACCGCGATCGCCGGGACCGGCTGATCGAGGCGCTCGCCGCCCGTGCGCCGCACATCGAGGTCACCGGCGTAGCGGCCGGTCTCCACGCGGTGCTGCGGCTGCCGCCCGGCACCGAAGGGGCCGCGCTCCGGGCCGCCGCCCGGCACGGCGTCGCGCTGGACGGCCTGGCCGGCTTCCGGCACCCGGCGACGGACATGGCGGCGCACGACGGTCTCGTCGTCGGATACGCGACTCCGTCCGAGCACGCCTACGGCGCGGCGCTGGACGCGTTGTGCCGGGTGCTGCCGCCGGCCGGACCGCGGAGTGCCGCCGCCGGATGAGCGGCCGGGCCGCACGGTCGGTCGTGGTCGGAACAGAGGGCGCGGGCGTCCCGCGCGACCCCCTGGGCGCCGGGGGCAGGTCGGTCTCGACCCGGGACGCCGAAGCCGAGGCCGGCGCTGACGCCGAGGCCGGCACCGGCGCTGACGCCGAGGGCCAGGAACCGCCGCACGCCGTTCCTGGCCCGCCTGCACCCGGCCCGGCCCGGGGGCCCCGCGGTCCCCGGGTCCCGGGGTCCCAGGGCGTTCAGCACCGGGGGACGGCGGCGCGGTGCACGAGGGAACGGTTGACTCGTGCCATCACCGGCGTTCAGGGATCGAGGGCGCGCATCCGCGCGCCCGGTGGGACTTGCTCGTGGCGAGCTGGACGGCGCCGACGGGGTTCTGCCCGGTCATGACGCACTCCATGAACATGTGACGCAATTAGTGATCAAGTCAGTACCAAAACAAGGGAGTCGAGCGAAGGGATGGAAGAGAAAAGGCAGTTGGGGGCGGAAAGCTACCGGACAGTTCCGTTCAGGACAACAGGAAGTCGGCCTCCCCCGCCTTGGCTCCCTCGATGAAGGCCGTCATCTCGTCCGAGGTGTAGATCAGGGCAGGTCCGTCGGGGTCGGTGGACTGACGGACGGCGATCCGGCCGTCGGCGAGCTTCATCGCTTCCAGGCAGTTGCCTCCGTTGCCGCCGCTCCACGGCTTGTGCCAGCCCTCGCTGCCCAGCTCCCGGGCGGGCATGCCGTTGTAGATCCGCTGAGCGCGGACCCGCGGCCTGGACGGGGTCTTGATGCGATTCATTCACAACTCCTTGCGGAGATCCCGCAGGATCTCCTTCGTGCGATGTGCTGTAGCGGCCTGCGCCGCCATGCGGTCCATGACCTCGAGGTGGGTCGCCACCTCGGTGCGGGCGTCGAGGTAGACGGCGCCCGTCAGGTACTCGCTGTAGACCATGTCCGGAAGCTCCGGCATGGCGAATCGGAACAGCACGAAGGGCCCGTACGTGCCCGGATGCGGCCCGTTGGCGAACGGGGCGACCTGCAGCGTCACATTGGGCAGCTTCGCGGCGTCGAGCAGTTTGTCGATCTGCGCGCGCATCACCTCCGGGGGACCGACCGGACGGCGCAGCACCGTCTCGTCCATCACGACCCACAGTCGGGGGGCATCCTGACGGGTGAGCAGATCCTGGCGTTGTATGCGCAGGTCGACGAGGCGCTCGATGTCCTCCGGCCGGGTCTGCCCGATGGCGCCGGACTTCAGCACTCCGCGCGCGTAGTCCTCGGTCTGCAGCAGGCCGGGGACGAAGTGGGGCTCGTACTGACGGATCAGCGCGGCGGCGCCCTCGAGGCTGACGTGCATCGAGAACCAGCCGGGCAGGACGTCGTGGAACCGCTGCCACCAGCCCGGCTTGTTGGCGTCCTCGGCGAGCTGGACGAAGCCCTCGGCCTCCTGGTCGGTGACCCCGTAGGCCTTCAGCAGCAGCTGGAGGTACGGGATCTTGAGGCTGACCTCGGCCATCTCCATACGGCGGACCGTGGCGGGCGCGACACGCAGGATGCGGGCGGCTTCCTCGCGCTTGAGCCCGGCGCGTTCCCGCAGGTCCAGCAGGCGCCGGCCGAGGACGACCTGCCCGACCGTCGGCGCGGACCGCGGTTCGCTCACGCTCCACCTCCACGAAGAGCCCGAACCGGCCGCGCGCGGGGCCTCACGAGCCCCGAACCGGCCGGTCACGAAAAGAATCCCGACAGCCCTACGGCGCCACCCGGGGCCCCGATCGGACGATCCGTCCCGAACGCGTACGGATCTCCGTTGGTCCCGACTGGCGCCGTTCAACGTGCTGTTGCGAGAGCAGTGTGCCACGGCCCCCCACTGCGTCACACAGCACTCTGCATTTTTCAGAGTGACACTTGCCAAGTGTTCACGGCAGGGCGATAGTGGCAAGCGTGATTCCGTCCGCGCCCTTAGGAACAGACGCCGCCGCAGGCCGCCCCCAGGGTCTCGGTGCCAGCGCGGGAGCAGGCCCAGACCAGGCCGCTGCCGAGCGCCGGTTCCGATTCGAACTGGCCGCCCATCCGGGTTCCCCAGCCCAGGCCAGACGCCTGACGAGGGCTCGGCTGACCGGCTGGTCGGTGTGCGAGGACACCTGCGACACCGCCGCCCTCGTCGTCTCCGAGCTGGTCACCAACGCGATCGTGCACACCGCGAGCGACGTCGTCGTCTGCGAGTTGCACGACGGCGACGAGCTGGTCCGCATAGCCGTGCGCGACCAGGGCTGTTCGCCGGACGAGCCCCACCCCACCCCGCAGCGTCCCGAGGAGGAGCACGGGCGGGGACTGCTGCTCGTCGAGGCCCTCTGTCACGCCTGGGGCGCCCAGGAGCAGGGGCTCGGCCTGATGGTCTGGGCCGACCTGCCCCGCAAGGCGGACGCCCTCCGCGAGCCTGCCGAGCCCTGCGACAGCCTCGACCTGGACCCCGTCGTGTCGCACCACGCCGGCCTCGACGAGGTTCTCGGCGCCCTGGACGAGTTCCACGACGGCCCGGCCGAGCAGCACACCGGTCCCACCGAGCCCCGCAACGACCTCGGCTGGGGCGCCCGGCCGAAGCCCGGGCCGGCCGACGGCTCGGACGACGAGGACGAACACGCCGAGCAGCGCCACGCGGGCGCGACCACCCCGTCCGCGCCAATGCCGCACCCCGCGGCCTCGCTCGCGCCGATCCCCGCCCCCGTCGGCGGACTGCTCCCCCGCGTGACGCAGCAGTGGCAGCGCCCCGCCGGTCTCGGCGGTCCCGACGGCCGGACGCCCGGTCACCCCGCCCGCCCCCTCCCGCTCGAGCATGGCCGCGAACGGGGGCGAATATGAGCACGGTGCCCGGTCGGGCACCGGTTCTGACCCTCGACACGCTCGTACGCCTGAGGCGTGAGCCGGGCGGCGCCCCCGCCGCCGAACCCCCGCGACGGCTGATCGTGCCCGACGGCATGACGGCCCCCCTGGGCTGCGACGCCGTCTCGGTCCCCGCCCGCCTCGGCCCGCTGCTCATGCCGCGGCTGCCGCGCATGGGCTGCGTCTACGCCGACCGGGCGCACTGGTGGTGGCTGGTCCCGTCCGACTCCGACTACGCCCTGGAATGGCCCGTCCCCGCGCAGTACGCGACGGGCGCCCTCCTCCCGGACTCCGCGCACCTCCCCGATCTCATCCACCGCCCGGACGGCACGCTCCCCTACACCCCGCCGATCCCCCTCTACCTGGCCCTGTGCCGTCTCACGGGAGCGACGCCCACCTGGTCGCGGCCCGTCAGCGCGTAGCCCGCACCCCGGCCCCTGGCCGGTCCCGACGTCGGCCCCGGCGCACGCCCGCGCGTCCCGGCTCTCCCCCGTTGCGCCCTGCCCTCGCCCGGCTCGTCCCGAGATAGTGGCCGTCGTCCGACGATCGCGATCGGGGGAGGACGACGGTGAGCCAGGCGCGGCAGGCGGCGAAGGCCGGGAGGGCAGCGAAGGCCGGGAGGGCGGGGAAGGCACACGGCCGACAGAGGCCGGACGAGCGGGACGTGTCCGAGTCGGAGCGACTGCTGTTCGGCGGCCCGCTCCGCTACGACATGGGCTGGAACCAGCACAACGACGCCTTCCTCGAGCTGAACGTCCGCGCCATGGTGACCCGGCTGCCGTCCCTGCTCGCCGCCAGCCTCCGGCTGGCCCGGCAGGCCGACCCGGGAGCCGCCCGGATCGTCCTGTGCGCCGAGATCGCCCGGGGCGTGACGCAGGCGGTCGGTCTGCTCGCGATGAACGCCGTGCTGGGCCGGCTGATCACCGGTGGCCCGATCGAGGAGCGGCTGCGCGGCGCGGCCCCCGCACTGACGGTGATGGCCGCCATGCTCCTGGCCGGGACGCTGCTGCGGGCCGCGTCGACGTACGCCACCGGTCGGCTGGAGCCCAAGGTGGAGCGGGTGGCGACCGAGCTGTATCTGGAGCGGGCGGCCGCGGTGGAGCTCGCCGCGATCGAGGACCACGCCTTCCACAAGTTGCTGGACACCGCCCAGTACGGGGCCCGGTCCAGCCGGTACATGATCAGCCACGGCACGCGCGTGGTGAACGCGATGATCTCGCTGGCCGCCTCGGCCGGCGTGCTCACCGTGCTGCACCCGCTGCTGCTGCCGCTGCTGGTGACGATGACGCTGCCGAGCGCCTGGAGCGCGCTGACGAACGCCCGGCGCCGCTACGAGTCCTTCCACACCTGGGTGCAGCACGCGCGCGCGGGGCACCTGATCGCCGAACTGCTCACCGAGCCGGCGGCCGCCCCCGAGATCCGGGTCCACGGGGTCGGGCCCTTCCTGCTGCGGCACTTCCGCGCGATGTCGGAGACCGCGGAGGCGGAGCAGGCCCGGCTGGCCCGGCTCGCCGCCCGCACCGGCCTGATCGCCGCGACCTGGACGGGCGTGGCGACGCTGGCGACGTACGCCACGCTAGGCGGGCTGCTGCTCACCGGGACGATGGCGCTGGCGGTGGCGGGAACGGCCGTGATCGCCATCCGCGGCGGCTCGGCGAGTCTGAACACCCTCGTGCTGGAGGTCAACCAGTTGCACGAGGAGGCGCTGTTCGTGGGCGACCTGCAACGGCTCTACGTGGAGGCGGCGGAACGGGCGATCCCGGTCGGCGGCGCTGCCCTGCCCGAGGATCCGCGCGAGGTCCGCTTCGAGAACGTCACCTTCGGCTACCCCGGCGAGTCCGCGCGCCCCGCGCTCGACGACGTCACGCTCTCTCTGCCGCTGGGCCGGATCATCGCGCTCGTCGGCGAGAACGGCTCCGGCAAGACGACCCTGGTGAAGCTGCTGGCCGGCCTGTACAAGCCGGACCGGGGACGCATCATGTGGGACGACGTGGACGCGGCGGACGCGGACCGGCAGGGGCTGGCCGAGCGCATCGCGATGGTGGCGCAGGACTTCAAGCGATGGCCGTTCACGGCCCGGGTCAACGTGGCCGTCGGCCGTTCCGCGGCGCCGCTCACCGAGGACCGGTTGGCCGCCGCGATCGTCGAGGCCGGCGCCGAGGAGGTGGTCGCGGACCTGCCCCGCGGTCTGGACACCCTGCTCGCCCGGCACTTCAGCGGGGGCCACGAGCTGTCCGGCGGCCAGTGGCAGCGCCTCGGCATCGCCCGGGCGGCGTACCGGCGCGGGCGCATCCTCATCGTGGACGAGCCGACGGCGGCCCTGGACGCCCGGGCCGAGCTGGAGGTCTTCGAGAAGATCCGCGCTCTGGCAGGCAGCGGCCAGACGGTCGTGCTGATCACCCATCGGCTGGCGTCGGTCCGGCACGCGGATCTGGTGCACGTCCTGGACCAGGGGCGGCTGGTGGAGTCGGGAACCCCGGAGGAGCTGCTGGCGGGCGGTGGCGTCTACGCCGAGCTGTACGCGCTGCAGGCCGAACAGTTCACGGCGCACGCTCCCGCCCCGTCACAGGCGGGCTGACGGCTCAGCGCGGGGCGTCGCCACCCCGGACGACGACCAGGAACGTGTCCGTGGCGAGGTCCATGACGACCTCGGCGGCCAGCCCCTCCATGCGCCGGGCGTGCGCGAACTCCTCCGCCGGCCATGAGCCGCGCGGCCCGCCCGCGGGAAAGCGCTCGAGCACCGTTCGCCCGTTCACCATCTCGCCACCTACCTCCGATATGCGTCGTGCTTGTAGGAGTTAACGCTCCTCGGAGGCTCAACGCCTCGTCCAGTTGCGGGACTGAGACGTAGTTGACACGGGTTCAACGCAGAGTGTGAGGATCCTGTCACCTTACGAACATCTCGGACACTCTTCGTGTCGGCCATCGTACGCGTGGTGATGGCGGACGGAGGCGTCGTAGGCGCCCCCCAGCGCGCCGTCGGTCCGGCTGACCGCAGGTCGAGGAGCCGGTCGAGCGCCCCGTCCGTACGTCGCGTACGTGTGGAGGACCCGGATACGCGGTGGCCGCTCCTCCCGCACAACAGTACGTCGACGGGCGTGACTTGCGGCCCGCGCGGGAACGCGTCGCCGTCGCGGAACGTGTTGGGTGTCGCGCTCACGGACGCGTCGGCCTCGGGCGCAGCCGGCGCGCGGGCAGCGGTCGCCCTTACGGGCCTTGGGACGCGGCCGTCGGCGCTAGCCGGCCAGCCGCTGACGCGGCGCGGGCGCCGGCAGCCCCACCCGTTCGCGTCCCACGGCGAGCTCGTCGAGGAGTTCGGCGAGCCGTTCCCGGTGCCGGTCGGTGAGCCGTCCGGTGTCGTCGAGGTGGACGGCGCACGCGGTGGTCGTGTCGACGAGCCGTTCGAGGACGGCGGCGACCTCGTCGGTGCCCTCCGTGTGCCGGGCCAGGGCGGGCAGTTCGTGGGCGGCGAGGGCGCTCGCGGCACGGGCCTCGGCGAGCGTGCGGTAGGCCTCGCGGCGCAGAGTCCAGCGGGCGGCGCGGTCGTCGGAGCCGTCGAGGACGTGGACGAGATAGGCGTGGGCGGCGTCGGCGGCCGCGGCGAGCCGGGCGCGCACCTGCCCGCCCCGCTCCCCCGGCATCGGCAGGTGCCCGACGATCAGCACGATCGCACAGGCCAGCAGGGTTTCCACGATCCGGCTGACGGAGGCCTGGGGTTCCCCGCCGACCATCACCAAGGACAGCACGAGCACGGTGGCGACGGCGGTCTGCGCGGCGAAATGCCGGATGGACACCGGTATGAGCGCCCCGCACAGGGCCACCAGCGCCACGAGGCCCTCCGGCCGGGGCAGTACGGCGGCGAAGCCGGCGAAGAGCAGCGCGCCGAGCACCGTTCCCGCGGCCCGGCACAGCACACGGGACACCAGGGGCCCGAGGTCGGGCTTGACCAGGAAGACGGCGGTGGCCGGCAGCCAGTACCAGTGGGTGTGCTGCCCGTACCACTGGGACCGGTACAGGGCCTGCGCGATGGCGGCGCTGGCTCCGAAGGAGAGGGCGACCCGCAGCCCGTACTCGCGTCCGCCCGCCCCGAAGGCGGTGCGCAGCAGATCGCGGGCGCTGCGCCGACGGGTGTGCAGGTCGCCCCCGCCGCCCTGGTCGAAGGCGTCGGCGGCGCGCAGCAAGGCGTCGTCGAGGGCGCGCAGCGCCGGGGCGGATCGTGACGGCGCGGGCAGCGGCCCGGTGTGAGTGTTCTCGCGCACGGCGGCGGCGAGCCGGCGCGGCCCGGCGGAAACCCGCTCGGAGAGCGGCTCCCCCACCCAGGCGAGCGCGGTCGCGGCCTCGGCGAGGGGAAGCGCGGCGGCGTACTGGGCGTGCAGCCGCCGCTCGGCCGAGGAGCTGGCGTAGCGCCGCAGCCGGGGCCCGGCGAGGGCGTCCTGGGCGTGGTCGAGGGCGGCGGTGAGCGCGGCGCGGCGGGCGGTGGCGTCCTCGGCGCCGGCCGCGTCCAGGAGATCGGCGACGGCGTCGTACACGCGGGCCACCGCGTCCCGTTCGCCGTCGAAGCGGAAGTCGCCGGTCATCGCGCCGGGCGTGGGCAGCGCCAGCCGCAGCGCGAGCAGCCAGCCGGCCCCGGCGAGGAAGGCCAGCGCGCGCGTCCAGCCGGGCTCGGGCACCGGCATCCCGGCCCCGATCGCCGCACCGACCAGCAGCTGGGTCCCCGCCCCGGACGCGACGGGCCCGACGGCGCTCATCCCGCCCGCGAGGAGTCCCAGAGCGGTGAGGACGGCCGTCAGGGCGAAGGCCCCCACGTGATTCCCGGCGTACGTGCCCGCCAGCAGTCCTGCCGCGCCGGCGAGCGCGGGCGCCCCGAGCCGCGGGACGGACACCCGACGGCTGCCCGGCCGGTCGTTGATCCCGGCCAGCATGGCGGCGATGGCGGCGACCACCCCGAGGGAGGTGCGGTCGACGAGCACGGCGACGAGCAGCAGGGGTCCCGCCGCCAGCGCCCCGCGCGTGACCGCGCTCCAGGGGACGGGCCCGCGCTGGGTGCGCAGGGCGTGGGCGAGCCAGGGCGGCAGAACGGAGTGTGCGCGAGCGGCAACGTGCGGGCGCGGGGACACGGAGCTCCTGTCGTGACGAGGGCGGGGTGCGCCTTCGGGCGACGGTGGCCGGGGCGGTCAGCTGTGCGCTGTGGTGTCCACGGTAGGCGGTGGGGCTGGAGAGGACGGTTTCAGCGAGGTGACGACCTGCCCGAATCCTGCGTTCATTATGAACGCAACGCCGAAAACGGGACCGCGGGACGAGAGCGGCAAGCGGGAGCGGGACCGCGGGCAGGAGACGAGAATCGGGGCGGGACCGCGGGCAGGAGACGAGAATCGGGGCGGGACCGCGTGGCGGGAGACGAGAGTGGGGAAACGGGAGCGGGACCGGGGGCGTAGCCTGCCCCCGGCCCCTGTCGAGCCGCCCATGTGGCACACCGGCGCATTTGAGGACCCAGGTCAGTCGTGATGTCGTCGCGTCCTGCCTTTGGACCACCGCGCATCGAGCTGCGCGGGCCGGACTTGAACCGGCAATTCGACGTCCGGGGGCCTGGGCCCGGTCGCTCCGGCGATCGGCGGCGAATGCTGAGTCTGGAGCGAGAGTCTGAGATTCATCGCGATCCGTCCCTGAGTTCCTCGGCGGGTACGGTTCGCTCGTCACGACAAGCTTCAGCTTCAGCTTGCGCTCCTCGCGCACCCCGGTCGCGAAGGACCGGGGAGTTTCGAAGGCTACCCGAACAGGTAGCCGAACACGGCGTCACCGACCCGCTGGTCGACGACATCGGCGCCGTTCGCCTCCTCCCGGGCGAACTTCACCGCCTGCTGCACCTTCTCGAGGCGGGCCAGCAGTTCGTTGACACGCCGGGCGGGAAGGGCGCCGGAGAACTTCACGGTCGTCCAGTAACCGACCGGCACGTCCTCGTAGTAGACCTCGACCTGTGCCGGGTGCTTGTCGGTCGCCTCCGCCTTCACATGGTTGCGGGGAACCTTCTTGGTGCGCAGCGTCCGCACCGGCTCGGTCTTCCACGCGTCGGTGGAGGGGTCCTGCACCCAGGACTCGGAGGCGTCGAGCACGGGCAGCTTGCGCACGAAGGCGCTGAGGTCGACGAGCTGCTTCTCGAGGAAGAGCAGGTAGGACACGGGGACGTCGGCGACGAGGACCTGTCCGTCCACCTTCACGTCCGCACGGGCCGTGCAGTTGGCCCAGTCCTTCGTGGCGGTCACGTCGAACAGCCGGGTCAGCGTGGCCGCGGTCTCCCGCAGCACGTCCTCGGCCTTCACCTGCACCCGCGTCGACTCGGGCGGCAGTTGCTCGCCCTCCTCGTCCTTCGGCTGGTACGTCCGCGAGATGCCGGCCAGCAGCGCGGGCTTGTGCAGTCCGTGCTGGGCCGCGGTCAGGTCCTGGTGCGCCTTGGACTTGATGCCCTTCTCAACTGCGATGATCTGATTGAGTTTCGCCACGGGAAGGACCGTAACAACGGCGACCGCCCTCACTCCAACGGTTATTCACGGGCGGCTCGTCGCGGACGATTCGCCGCCGGAAGTGACGTCCAGGGCGGTCCCGTACAGGCGGGACACCCGGATCCGGATCACCACGCGCCGGTCGGGCAGCGGCTGCTCGCCGGGGGCCGACCCGTCCGCCGGGTCCACTATCTCCGCCTCGCCCTCCGCCACGGCGAACGACCAGACGTCCGGACCGCTGACGTGCAGTGAGGTGTGCGGGTCACGGCGCAGTTGGCGGACCTTGAGGCGGTCGGCGGTGGAGGAGACGCGCAGTACGCGCTGCTCGGCGTCCCAGTCGTAGAGGACGGTCGACAGGTGCGGGTGGCCGGTGCTCCGGACGCTCGCGAGTACGCCGAACTGCTGCTGCCGCAGCAGTCGGGAGAGTTCCTGGTCGGTGAGCGCCCGGGGGGCCGGACCGTCGTTCTCGGTGGTGCCGACGGTGGTTTCGGCGGCGGCGTTCTCGCCCATGGGGATCAGCCTTTCAGCGGTCGGGGTCAGGGTCGGGGTGGGTGGGGTGGGGTGGGGTGGGGTGGGGTGGGGTGAGAGAGCGGGTCAGGCGGCTGCGGGGTGGGCGGCAGCCTGATGCTCGGGGCGGCGGAGCAGCGTGAAGGCGATGGCGAACGCGATGACGAGGAGCCCCGCGCCCACCGTGAAGGCGAGCCGGTAACCGCCGGTCAGCGCCTCTGCCGCCGTCCGGCCGTCGTCCGCGAGGCTCTCGGTCCGGGAGGCGGCCAGGGTGGACAGGACCGCGACGCCCAGGGCCATGCCGATCTGCTGGGTGGTGTTGAACAGGCCGGACGCGAGACCGGCGTCCTCCTCGTTCGCGCCGGACATACCGAGCGCGGTCAGCGCCGGCAGCGCGAGGCCGAAGCCCGCGGCGAGCAGCATGACCGGGAGGAGGTCGACGGCGTAACTGGCGTGCACGGGGAGGCGGGTGAGGAGGGCCAGGACGCCGATGAGGAGCACGATGCCGGCCAGCAGGACGTTCCGCTCACCGAAGCGGGCGGTGAGACGGGCGGAGACTCCCAGGGAGACGGCGCCGATGACGGCGGCTGCCGGGAGCATCGCGAGGCCGGTCTCGGCGGCGCCGTATCCGAGCACGTTCTGGAGGTACAGGGCGACGAGGATCTGGAAGGAGAAGAGCGCGGCGACCATCAGGATCTGGACCAGGTTGGCGGCGGAGACGTTGCGCGAGCGGAAGATCCGCAGCGGCATCAGGGGGTTCTTCGCGGTGGCCTGACGGACGAGGAAGGCGGCGAGCAGCACGGCGGCGAGGGCGCCGAAGCCCAGGGTGCGGCCCGACGTCCAGCCGTACGCCTCGACCTCGACGACGGTGTGGATGCCGAGCATCAGTCCGGCGGTGACCAGAGCCGCGCCGAACGCGTCCGCGCCCGCCCTGAGGCCCGGACCGACGTCACCGGGCAGCACGCGTACGGCGATCGCGAGGACGGCGATGCCGATCGGCAGGTTGATGAAGAAGATCCAGTGCCAGTTCAGCGCGTCGGTGAGCACGCCGCCGAGGACCTGGCCGATGGATGCGCCCGCCGCGCCGGTGAAGCTGAAGACGGCGATGGCCCTGGCGCGCTCCCCGGGCTCGGTGAACAGCGTCACGAGGATGCCCAGGCTGACGGCGGAGGCCATCGCGCTGCCGACGCCCTGGAGGAAGCGGGCGGCGATCAGTGCGGCGGGCGAGGTGGCCACGCCGGCCAGCAGCGAGGCGGCGGTGAACACGGCGGCGCCGGCCAGGAACATGCGCCTGCGGCCGATCAGGTCGCCGAGCCGGCCGGCCAGCAGGAGGAGGCCGCCGAACGCGATGAGGTAGGCGTTGACGACCCAGCTGAGGCCGACGGGGGTGAAGCCCAAGTCGTTCTGGATGGCCGGCATCGCCACGGTGACGATGGAGCCGTCCAGGATGATCATCAGCATCCCGGTGGCGATGACTCCGAGGGTGAGGCGGCGTGAGCGCGGGGCGGGAGGTGCGGGGGCGGCGGGTGCGGGGGCGGAGCCGGATGCAGCAGACATGCGGTCTCTCCTGTCGGTCGGGACAACAGAAGAGACCGTAGCAGATGGTTTTGTTGCAGACTATTTCTTTCGGTCTTACTTTCGGCCTCGCCCGCCGCTCACCTGGACTGACGGGCCCGGCGGGCGGTGCGCGGAGCCTCGACGGGGTGGGCCAGACCGTCGTCGACCAGGTGCTTCAGGGCCCGCAGGAGGGCCTCCCCGTCCCCGTCGGGGAGCGTGGCCAGGGCGTCGCGATGCACACGGTCGACGATCTTCTGGCTCTGCTCGGCGACGCGGGCGCCCTCGTCGGTGACGGCGATGATCCGGGCCCGCCGGTCCCTACTGGATGGGCGACGCTCGGCCAGGCCCGCCTCTTCCAGGGCGTCCACCGTCACCACCATCGTGGTCTTGTCCATGTCGCCGATCTCGGCGAGCTGGATCTGGGTGCGCTCCTCCTCCAGGGCATGGACGAGCACGCAGTGCATGCGGGCGGTCAGGCCGATCTCGGCGAGGGCCGCGGACATCTTGCTGCGCAGGACGTGACTGGTGTGGTCGAGGAGGAACGACAGGTCCGGTTCGGTGCGCGCGGGCGTCATGGCGGTCATGCCTGCCAGCGTAGTGGAACTGGATCTGATGCGGATTATCCGGAAGAGACCTTAGTGGGCCGGCCCGGTAGACCACCTCGTGTCCCCGCACATCCGACCGCCACGACCGCCATGACCACTACGACCGCCATGACCACTACGACTGCTACGACCGCCTACCGGGCTCACTGACGCGACCGCCGATCCGGCGCACCGCCACGACCCAGCGACCCGGCGCACCGCCACGACCCACCCACCCGGCGCACCCACCCGGCGCGCCGTGGCGTCACAGCGCTAGCCGGTCCGCCACACCCTGCGCTTCGGCACCGGCTTCGCGAAGCTCCCCGCCCGGCTGGTGGTCAGGCCCAGCCCCACCAGCCCCTCCGCCAGCTTCACCGCGGCCCCGACCCCGTCCACGACCGGAAGCCCCAGTTTGTTCTCCACGTCCCGCTGCAGTCCCGTCATGCCCGCGCACCCCAGGACCAGCACCTCGGCACCCGCCTCCCGGGCCCGTTCGGCGGCGGCCAGGAAGGACGTCCGCGTGCGGTCGGCGTCGCCCAGGTCGAGAACGCCCAACCCGGTGGAGACGACGGCCGCGCAGTTGCGGCCCACCCCGGCCAGCTCCAGGCTGTCCTCGATCTGGCCGCAGGAGCGCTCCAGCGTGGTCACCACCCCGTACCGGCGCCCCAGCAGACACGCCAGGTGCGCCGCGGCCTCGGTGATGTCGACGACGGGCACGTCCACCAGCTCCCGTACGCCCTCGCGTCCGTGCTCGCCGAAGCCGGCCATGACGACGGCGTCGTAGGGCGGTCCGGCGTAGGTGCGCAGCGCGTCCATGACCGCCGCCGCGGAGAGGAAGCTGTCCAGCCAGCCCTCCGCCGACTCGGGCCCCCAGGCGGGGGTCAGCCCGGTCACGGCGGTGCCCGGGCCTGCCGCGGCCCGGGCGCCTCGCACGATCTCCTCGGTCATCTCCTGCGTGGTGTTGCAGTTGGTGACGACGATCCGCACGTTCCGCACGCTGCTCAGACCTCCACGGGCTTCCCGGGGGCGGCCACCGCGGATCCGGCCGTCCGCTCACTGCGGCACAGCAGCACGTACAGGCCCGCCCCGAGGGCCGTGCCGATGAACCAGGAGTAGGGAGCGACGTCGCTGAACGTCTTCACCAGCGCCAGCACCGCCGCGACCGCCGCGGAGGGCAGGAACGCCCACAGCGCCTTGGGGTTGACGCCCTTGCGGTAGTAGTAGCGGGAGCCGGGGGTGGCGTCGAAGAGTTCGTCCACGTCGACGCGGCCGCGCTTGACCCAGTAGTAGTCGACCATGATCACGCCGAACAGCGGGCCGAGGAAGGCTCCGAGGCCCCCGAGGAAGTAGTTGACGACGGTCGGGTTGGAGAAGAGGTTCCAGGGGGTGACGACCAGGGCGGCCACCGTGCTGATCATGCCGCCGACCCTGAAGGTGATCCTCTGCGGCCAGACGTTGGCGAGGTCGTACGCCGGCGAGACGAAGTTGGCGACGATGTTGACGCCCATGGTGGCGATGGCGAAGGTCAGCGCGCCCAGCACCAGCACCCAGGTGTTGCCGACCTTGGCGACCAGCTCCGCGGGATCGGTGATCGCCTCGCCGAACACCTCCAGCGATCCGGCGGTGACGATCACCGAGACGATCACGAACGCCGTCGAGTTGAGCGGCAGGCCCCAGAAGTTGCCGCGGCGGACCGTCCTGTAGTCGGGCGCGAAGCGGGAGAAGTCGCAGAAGTTGAGCATCAGCGTGCCGTAGGTGGCGAGGATCAGTCCGATCGCGCCGAACCACTGCCGCCACTGCTCGCCCACCGAGACGGGGTGCGGGGTGGAGGTGAGCGAGATCGTCCAGCCCGCCTTGGACAGGACCCAGACCGCCAGCGCGATCATCACCAGCCAGATCGCCGGGCCGCAGAAGTCCTGGAACTTGCGCACCGACTCCATGCCCTGGCTGATGATCAGCGCCTGGACCAGCCAGAGCGCGAGGAAGGAGATCCAGCCCAGCGCGTCGAGCCCCAGGAAGGAGTCGTGGGTCCAGGACTCCAGTCCCGGCCAGGCCGCCAGCAGCATCACGTTGACGGCGACGGAGGCCAGATAGGTCTGGATGCCGTACCACATGATGGCGATCACTGCGCGGATGAGGGCCGGGATGTTGGCGCCCCAGACGCCGAAGCTGATGCGGCTGACCACCGGGAAGGGCACGCCGTGCCGCTGGCCGATCCTCCCCATCCAGTTCATGCCGATGTAGATGAGCACGAAGCCGACGAGGAGGGAGGTGAAGATCTGCCACACGTTCATGCCGAGGACCAGCAGACCGGCGGCGAAGGTGTAGTTGCCGAGATTGTGGACGTCCGACATCCACATGGCGAAGAGGTCGAAGACCTTCCAGTTCCGCTTCCCCGCGGGTGCGAGGTCTTCGTTGGTGAGCCGGGGATCGGGAACGAACGCTGGTGCGCCGGTGGCTTCGGCGCGGTCGGCGAGGGACACGGGGCCTCCCAGGACAGGGGGACGGAGGAGGACAGCTGCCGTTTGGTATACCAAACTGCGGTCATGGTCCCGCCGTCAAGCGTTCTGACCGATGTCCGTCCCGTTACGCCTCCGTAAAAGCCCCCTCGTGTCGGCGAAGATGGGTCCATGACGAAGATCGAACCGCTCGGAGCGGTGCGCGAGCGCGTCCTGGGGGCCCTGCGGCAGGAGATCATCGCCGGCCGGCTGCGCCCTGGAGACCGACTCGTCGAGCGGGAACTGGCCGAGCGGTTCGGCGTCTCCAGGGTTCCGGTCCGGGAGGCCATCCGCGCCCTGGTCGCCGAGGGCTTCGTCCTGTCCGAGACCCCTCGCCGCATGGTCGTACGACCCCTGAGCCCCGCGGACGTCAAGGAACTCTTCGAACTGCGCGAGGCGTTGGAGGTGTACGCGGCAGGGCTGGCCGCCACCAGGGCGACCCCGGAGGCCCTCGCCGAACTGCGGGAACTACTGGCGGACGCGGCCGCCGCGACCGAGGCCGGGGACGCCGAGGCCATCACCGACATCAACACCCGCTTCCACGACCGTCTCCTCGCCATGGCCGGCAACACCCTGCTGATCTCGGTCATGGAGCCGGTCGCCGGACGCCTGCAATGGCTCACCCGGCGCAACGAGGAGTGGCCCCAGCTCCTCACCGAACACCAGGAGCTCTACGACGCCATCGCCTCCGGCGATCCCGGCCTCGCTCGCACCCACGCCCTGAACCACGTACAGGCCAACTACCGTTCCACGGTGCGGCACTTGTACGGCGACCCCTCCGAAGCACCGTCCGCCTGGTCAACGGGGGCCGCTTCGTCCGAAGGGCCCCCGCACCGTCCGGCCGGGCCGTCTCAGCGTCGGGCGTAGCCGTCGGTGGCCGCCACCAGCGCCTCCACCACGCC
The DNA here is from genome assembly GCF_055606485.1 of Streptomyces sp. NPDC037083. NCBI lineage: Bacteria > Bacillati > Actinomycetota > Actinomycetes > Kitasatosporales > Streptomycetaceae > Streptomyces > Streptomyces sp. NPDC037083. The sequence continues at coordinate 254,289 of NZ_JBVJSQ010000007.1, forward strand.
CGGCGTCCTCGCGCCGTGCCCGGCCTGGTCCACGACGATCAACTCGCTGCCGGGCCATGCGTGATGGAGCCGCCAGACGGTGCCGAGAAGGTTGCCGAAGTCGAGGCTGCCCTGCACGAGCGTGCCGGGCACGCCGTCGAGGAGCTGGGCGTCGCGCAGGACGGCTTCCTCTCCGTCCAGGAAGTGACCGTTGCCCCAGTAGTGCGTGACCGTGCGGGCGAAGCCCATCCGGAAGACGGGATCCTCGAACCTCTCCACCGACCGCGGCGGCGCCGGAATCGTCGCCGTCTCCCAGTCGGTCCACGCCCGCGCGGCCCGCTCCCGCACCTCCGGGTCGGGCGATTCGAGCAACCTGTTGTAGGCGGCCGCGAGATTGCCGTCCCGCGCCCCGCCCTCCGGCAGCCCCGCCAGAAACCGTTCGAACGCCTCCGGGAACACCTTCCCCAGCCCTCGGGTCAGCAGCTCCACCTCGGCGTCGGACCCGGTCGCGACGTCGGCCAGCACCAACTCGCTCACCGCCGCCGGACACCTCTGCGCGTACCGCAACCCCAGCACCGACCCCCACGAGCCGCCCCACACCAGCCAGCGCCCGATCCCCAACGTGTGCCGCAGCAGCTCCAGATCGGCCACCAGATGCGCCGTCGTGTTGACGGCCAGGTCGGTGCCGTACGCGCTCGCGTGCGGCGTGGAGCGGCCGCAGCCGCGCTGGTCGAGCAGCACGATCCGGTACGCGGCCGGGTCGAAGAGCCGCCGGTGGTACGCCGTGGCGCCTGAGCCAGGCCCGCCGTGCAGCACCAGGGCGGGCTTGCCCCGCGGGTTCCCGCAGGTCTCCCAGTACACGCGGTTGCCGTCCCCGACGTCGAGCATGCCGTGGTCGTACGGTTCGATCTCCGGATACAGCCCCATCTCGGCACCGTACGACCTCGGCCTCGCCGCCGTCGCCAGGATTACTCAGGACGAGGCGGGGTGGCGGAGCGGAAGGAGACGCCGGTCGTCGGCGCCCGGCGGGTAGGCAGTCGGCGGTACGCGGTGGGCGGCACACCTCACCGCTCCTCAGGCCCCGCCGCCCCTGTGGGCGTCAGGCCCCGGCGACCCCGGCAGCTGTGCGCAATACGTCCCGCAGCATCGCCGGGGTGAGCCGGCCCGTGAAGGTGTTGCGCTGACTGACGTGGAAACAGCCGAGGACTTCGATGCCCTCGCCGCCGTCCGGCCTTTCGAGCGGCACCCGAATCCCGTGCGCGAAGAGGGGCCGCGGCCTGGGGACGGTCCAGCCCGCCTCGGCGAGCACGGGCAGGGTCGCCTGCCAGCCGAAGGCGCCGAGTACGACGACCGCTCGCAGCGTCGGCCGCAGCAGCCGCAGCTCCTGCACCAGCCAGGGCCTACAGGTGTCCCGCTCCCCCGGGGTGGGCTTGTTGGCCGGCGGCGCGCAGTGGACGGGCGAGGTGACCCGCACTCCGTACAGCTCCAGGCCGTCGTCGGCGGAGACGGAGGTGGGCTGCGAGGCGAGCCCCACGTCGTACAGCGCCTGGTACAGCACGTCCCCGGAACGGTCGCCGGTGAACATACGACCCGTACGGTTCCCTCCGTGCGCCGCGGGGGCGAGCCCCACGATCAACAGCCGGGCGTCGGGCGGACCGAATCCGGGCACGGGACGCCCCCAGTACGTCCAGTCCGCGAAGGCCGCCCGCTTGGTACGGGCCACCTCCTCACGCCAGGCCACCAACCGAGGACACGCCCTGCACCCCGCAACCCGCCGGTCGAGCCCGGCAAGCGCAGAGGAGGCGGGTGCGGAGGAGGCAGGTGCGGAGGAGGCGGAGGCGTCCATGTCTCCACCGTAAGACCAGTCCGTCGCCTACTCCGTCGCCGGCACAGCCCTCACCCAGATCCGGTCCTGGGTCAGGTACCGGTCCACGCGTAGGCCCGCTTCGGCCAGCGCCTGCTCGAACTGTTCCTTGGTCAGCGGGCGGGTTCGGAAGGTCTGGGTCCATACCGCGTCAGGGAACTCGTATTCCGCGCGCACGGGGTGCACGCCGTCCTCGACGGGTCCGGCCGAGACGATGCGTACCGTGAAGCCGCTCGGATCGACGCGTTCACGCGGCAGGTCGGAGTGGTAGTCCTCGCCCTCGCGTTGGATCAGTACACATCCGCCCTTGGCGACATGCCGTGCGCAGGCGCGCAGTATCCGTCGCCGTATGTCGACGTCGCCGTTGTGCACGAGGAACGACGCGAGCATCACCACGTCGAACGTCTCGCCCAGGTCGAGGTCCTCGACCGGGCTGCGTATGGTGCGGGCCCCGTGGACCCGCTCCAGCATCTCCGCGGACTCGTCCACCGCCGTGACCGTGAATCCGCGTTCCAGCAGGGCGTGGGTCACGCGGCCGACTCCGCTGCCGAGTTCGAGGATGTGCGCGCCCGGGGGAACCGCTGCGGCGATGATGTCCGGCTCGTTGCCGACGGGCAGGCGTGAGTAGAACTCGACCGCGCAGCCGTCCGGGGTGATCGCACCGGGGCCGGTTCCCTCGTGTCCCTGTCGCATGTGTGGCGTCATGTCCGTTCAACGGGCCGGGTGTGCGGGGCCGTTCCCCGGGCGGACGGGTTCACCCGTTCGAGGGATGAGACGTGCGTTCGGGGCGGAGTCGGGGGCCGGGGCGGAGGGTGGAGCCCCCCTCGGTGGGCTACAGCGCGAACCATCCCTGGCCGCCGTACCAGTGGCCGCCGTCCCGCAGGTGGTCCACGACGGTCCGTTCCAGGAGGGTGCGGCGGGGCAGCCGGTCCAGGGGGACGTCGGTGGTGCCGAAGACGAAGCGGAGGGGGTCGGTGTCGCGGGGTTCGGTCGGCAGGTGGCTGAGACGGAACCGCTCCTGGAAGCGGACGATGTTGGAGTCCTGCGGCAGGTAGTTCCTGATCTGCGGGTCCAGCAGCCATGAACCGCAGGTGGCCACGGTGTAGGGCTCGTCCGGGTAGTGGCGGGCGAAGAACTCCCGTGCGCGCGCGAGGGAGCGGTCGACGGCCAGGGGGGTGAGCGGGCCCATGAAGTCGGGCACGTGCACGCCCAGTCCCGGGTCCTCCGGTGCCATGGGCGGTCCCGCTGCCGTGATCGAGTCGCTGGTCCGCCGGTCGACGCGGTCGCGTTGGAACTGCAGCCGGCCCAGCTGGTAGAGCTCGCCCCGGAAGTGCAGTGTCAGCCATCGCGGGTCCATCAGTCCGCCCGTGCCGTGCCATCGCCGGTGCCAGGCGACGTACCGGCCGACGTCGGCGAGGGTGTGCCGGCTGACGTCCTCGGGGATGCCCCGTTCTCGGTGGTGTGCCCGCACGTGGGGCAGCGCGGCGACGAAGACGTACAGGGGGAAGAAGCGGGCCGTCGCCGGCGAGGCGCCGGGGGGCGCCGGGATGTCGGCCCCGGATCCGCGGATCTGTCCGGTGCCCAGGTCCCGGACGAGGTCGGCCACCGTCTCCTGCAGGAGCAGCAGCGACTCCGCGTCGCGCGACACGTGCCGGCTCAGCCGGACGGCTTCGTCGATGTCCTGGTGCGGTACCGCAAGGTCGAGGAGCGCCTCGGCCAGCTCGTCGGTGTTCGGCAGCACGGGGAAACGACTCCTCTTCGACGGGGGCCCGTCCGGAGAAGGCCTCTGGAGGACGCCCGTGGGGGCGCCGGACCCAGATGGAGAACGTCCGGAGCCGGGAGTACGTTTCAGGAAGGAGCAGGGATCGGGATGCGTACGGGCAGTGAGCCGGTGACCGCGCGCAGTGCGCTGCGGATGCGTCTTGGGCTGGCCCTGTGGGGTCTGGCCTGGGCGGTCTTCGGGACGGCCGCGTTCGCTCTCGCGGGGCGTCCGGGGTGGTCCGCGGCGTGCGGGGTGCTGGCGGTGGTGGTCACCGTCGATCTGATGATGGTGATCAGGCACATCCGGCAGGGTCCTCACTATCAGCCGGGCCGCGACATCCCGCCGTACCGGCCACCTGAGCACCGTCGCCCGTGAGCGCTGCTGTCCCTGAGCCCCTTCGCCCCCGGGCATCGTCTCCCCTGAGAGGCCGTCGGCCCTGCGGGACCGTGGTCCTTCGAGGGGCCGTCGCCCTGAAGGGGCCGGGGGCGCCGGCTGTCCCTCAGGTCTCGAATCGTGCCGCCTTCAGGTACTGCGGGTTCGGGTCCAGTGCCGCGGCCAGTCGGAAGTGGCGCTTGGCCTGGTCGCCGCGGCCTTGCCGTTCGTAGGTGCGGGCGAGCGCGAAGTGGGCGAACGCGTTGTCCGGCTCGCGCTCCAGGACCACCGTGAATTCCAGTTCGGCGGGGCGCAGTTGAGCGGCGGCGAAGAAGGCACGCGCGCGCAGCAGGCGGGCGGCGGTGTTCTCGGGGTGCGCGGCGATGACTTTGTCGAGCAGCTTCACCGCGCCCCGCGGGTCCCGTGCGGCGAGGAGTTGTTCCGCGGCACGGAAGTCGATGACGTGTGTCTCCGGAGTGCGTCCGGTCGAACCTGCGGTATCGGGCACGGAAAAATCCTTCCCTTGCTGGCAGGGTTCAACGCGCGCGGTCGGGGCCGCTATTCCGGGGAGGTCTCACGTGGCGTGTGTGCCCGGCGTACGAGGTCGGCCCACACGTCCTGCACGCGCTGTCGCAGTTCGGGCAGTGGGACGTCGTTGTCGATCACGATGTCGGCGATCTCGCGGCGCTTCTCGCGGGTGGCCTGGGCGGCCATGCGTGCGCGTGCGTCCTGTTCGGTCATGCCGCGCAGTCGGACGAGCCGGTCGAGTTGGGTGTCGGGGTGGACGTCCACGACGACGACGAGGTCGTAGAGGGGGGCGAGGCCGTTCTCGGTGAGGAGGGGGACGTCGTGGACGACGACGGCGTCCTTCGGGGCGGACGTCTCCAGTTCGCGGGAGCGGGCGCCGACCAAGGGGTGCACGATCGAGTTGAGGAGGGCCAGTTTCTCGGGGTCCGCGAAGACGATCGAGCCGAGCCGGGGGCGGTCGAGGCTGCCGTCTTCGGCGAGGACGTCCTGGCCGAAGGCGTCGACGACCGCTGCCAGGCCGGGCGTGTCGCGTGCGACGACCTCGCGGGCGATGCGGTCGGCGTCGATCAGTACGGCTCCGCACTCGACGAGCAGCCGGGACACTTCGCTCTTGCCGGCGCCGATCCCGCCGGTCAGGCCCACCTTCAGCATGAGCGGAAGCTTAGGGCCTGCCGGTGACGGAGCGTCCGGCAGGCCCCTGGACGGCTCAGCCCTCCCCTTCGCGCTCCGCGAGAAATCGCTCGAACTCCTGCCCGATCTCGTCCGCGGACGGGATGTCGACCGGGTCGGCGAGCATGTTGCCGCGGGTCTCGGCGCCGGCCGCGGCGTCGTACTGGTGTTCAAGGCCTTGGACGAGGCTGGTGAGCTCCTCGTCGCCTTCCTGGATCTGGCGGTCGATCTCGGTCTGCGTGCGGTGCGCGTCGGTGCGCAGGGAGTGGGCGATGCCCGGCAGGACCAGGCCTGTCGCCGCAGTGATCGCCTCCAGGACGGTGAGGGCCGCGTCCGGATACGTCGAGCGGGCGATGTAGTGCGGGACGTGCGCGGCGACGCCGAGGATGTCGTGGCCGGCCTCCATGAGGCGGTATTCGATGAGGGCCTCGGCACTGCCGGGGACCTGGGCCTCGTCGAAGGGGCTGCGATGGCCGGGCATGAGGTCGGTGCGGTTGCCGTGCGGGGTGATGCCCACGGGGCGCGTGTGGGGGACGCCCATGGGGATGCCGTGGAAGTTCACCGACAGGCGGACTCCGAGGCGCTCCACGATCTGCTTCACGGCGACGGCGAAGCGTTCCCACTCGACGTCCGGCTCGGGGCCGGAGAGCAGCAGGAAGGGTGCTCCAGTGGCGTCCTGTACGAGGCGTACCTCGATGGCGGGTTCCTCGTACTCGGTCCACCGGTCGCGCTTGAAGGTGAGCAGCGGGCGGCGGGCGCGGTAGTCCACGAGCCGGTCGTGGTCGAAGCGGGCGACGAGTTGGTGGGGCAGCGAGTCGAGGAGCCGGTCGACGATCTGGTCGCCGGTCTCGCCCGCGTCGATGTATCCGTCGAAGTGGTAGAGCATGACAAGTCCGGCCGATTCCTGGGCCAACGCCATGTCGACGACTGCCAGGCCTTTCGGCTCCCATGCGTACAAACCCTGCGGATCAAGCACTTGGACCGCTCCTCCTCGTGTTCCTACCGAACAACGCCCTTGGGAGCGTGGGCATTCCCGCCGGGGCCCGGAATCCGGCGGGTCTTCCGGTCGGTCGTCCGGCAGGGGCGGGGGAACCCACGATCGGCCCCCTTCCCCCTCCCCCGGCCGGCTGTGGCCGTCGGCCGGACGGCGGACCTGCTCGGGCGTGTTGTCACGGCGCCGCGCGAGCCGTGACACCGCACCGCACGAGCCTCGCGCAGAGGCCGGCGTCGGGGCAGGGGCAGGGCACGGCTGAGGGCCCGCACCTCGAAAGGTACGGGCCCTCGACTACCGGCTAATCCTCAGCGGGGACACCCGGGGGCGCCCCTGCCGGGGAGAGTCAGCTCTGGCCGCCGGCCAGCTTCTCGCGCAGCGCGGCGAGCGCCTCGTCCGAGGCCAGCGCGCCGGAGGTGTCGGCGCCCTCGGAGGAGTACGAACCGCCACCGGCCGCGGCCGGAGCAGCAGCCTCGCCGCCCTCGGCGGCAGCGGCCTCGTCGGCCTCGCGGGACTTGATGACCTGAGCCTGGTGCTGCTCGAAGCGCTGCTGCGCCTCGGCGTACTGGTGCTCCCAGGCCTCGCGCTGGGTCTCGTAGCCCTCGAGCCAGTCGTTGGTCTCGGGGTCGAAGCCCTCGGGGTAGATGTAGTTGCCCTGGTCGTCGTAGGACGCGGCCATGCCGTACAGGGTCGGGTCGAACTCGACCGAGGCCGGGTCGGCACCGAAGGACTCGTTGGCCTGCTTCAGCGAGAGGCTGATGCGACGACGCTCGAGGTCGATGTCGATGACCTTGACGAAGATCTCGTCGTTGACCTGGACGACCTGCTCCGGGATCTCCACGTGGCGCTCGGCCAGCTCGGAGATGTGGACCAGACCCTCGATGCCCTCGTCCACGCGGACGAACGCACCGAACGGAACCAGCTTCGTGACCTTGCCGGGCACGACCTGGCCGATCTGGTGGGTGCGGGCGAACTGCTGCCACGGGTCTTCCTGGGTCGCCTTCAGCGACAGGGAGACGCGCTCGCGGTCCATGTCGACGTCGAGGACCTCGACCGTGACCTCCTGGCCGACCTCGACGACCTCGGAGGGGTGGTCGATGTGCTTCCAGGACAGCTCGGAGACGTGGACCAGACCGTCGACGCCACCCAGGTCCACGAAGGCACCGAAGTTGACGATCGAGGAGACCACACCGGAGCGGACCTGACCCTTCTGGAGGGTCGTGAGGAACGTCTGGCGGACCTCGGACTGGGTCTGCTCCAGCCAGGCGCGGCGGGACAGGACCACGTTGTTGCGGTTCTTGTCCAGCTCGATGATCTTCGCCTCGAGCTCCTTGCCCACGTAGGGCTGGAGGTCGCGAACGCGGCGCATCTCGACCAGGGAGGCCGGCAGGAAGCCACGGAGGCCGATGTCGAGGATGAGACCACCCTTGACGACCTCGATGACGGTACCGGTGACGATGCCGTCCTCTTCCTTGATCTTCTCGATCGTGCCCCAGGCACGCTCGTACTGAGCGCGCTTCTTGGACAGGATGAGACGGCCTTCCTTGTCCTCCTTCTGGAGAACGAGGGCCTCGATCTCATCGCCCACGGCGACGACCTCGTTGGGGTCGACGTCGTGCTTGATGGAGAGTTCGCGGCTCGGGATAACGCCTTCGGTCTTGTAACCGATGTCGAGCAGGACCTCGTCCCGGTCGACCTTCACGATGACGCCGTCGACGATGTCGCCGTCGTTGAAGTACTTGATCGTTTCGTCGATCGCGGCGAGGAAGGCTTCCTCGTTACCGATGTCGTTGACCGCAACCTGCGGGGTGGTGGCGGTGGTCTCGGTGCTGCTCGTCATGTGGGAAAGGGCTCCGGTTACGGACAGAAAGTCGTAGGTACTGCTACGCCGGGAGCCCGTATCGCTCTGAAGAAGCCGGACAGCCAAGGAAGCGCCCCACCATGAAACCGGTGATGACGCCTCGACAACCGAGGGGACTACAACAGATGCGAGCGCAGCCTGCTACGTCTGAGGTGCGCAGGCCCGCAGCGCAACTTGTAGCATACGGGGGCAGCCGGGCAGGGTCAATGCGCGAAGGCGCACACCCGGGGCGGATCGCCGCATACCCGGCACACAACCTTTCTCCCGAGGCCGCGCAGGCCACAGGAAGTCCCTTCGGTGACACCTGAGTGGCACCGTCGGGCGGGTTGCACGGAAGAGTACGACGAGGGAGCCGATCATCCAAGAGCCCGCATCGTCCGAGACGGCCTTCGAGCCGGAAGCCACCCGACGTGACTCCGATGTCACCGAGAGCGCCCGGGCCAACCGGGGCTGGTGGGACCGCAACGCGGACGAATACCAGATCGAGCACGGCACGTTCCTCGGCGACGACCGCTTCGTGTGGGGTCCCGAGGGTCTGGACGAGGTGGAGGCCGAGTTGCTCGGCCCGCCGGAGGACCTGAAGGGCAGGGCGGTCCTGGAGATCGGCGCCGGCGCGGCCCAGTGCGCGCGCTGGCTGGCCGCGCAGGGCGCGCGTCCGGTCGCCCTGGACATCTCCCACCGCCAGCTGCAGCACGCGCTGCGCATCGGCGGCTCGTTCCCGCTGGTGTGCGCGGACGCGGGGGCGCTGCCCTTCGCGGACGCCTCCTTCGACCTGGCGTGTTCGGCGTACGGGGCGCTGCCCTTCGTCGCCGATCCGGCGCGGGTCCTGAAGGAGGTGCGGCGGGTGCTGCGTCCGGGCGGCCGATTCGTGTTCTCGGTGACCCATCCGATCCGGTGGGCCTTCCCGGACGAGCCGGGGCCGGAGGGGCTGACGGTGTCGTCCTCGTACTTCGACCGCACTCCCTATGTCGAGCAGGACGATCAGGGCCGCGCGGTGTACGTGGAGCACCACCGGACGCTGGGCGACCGGGTCCGCGACATCGTGGCGGGCGGTTTCCGGCTGGTGGACCTGGTCGAGCCGGAGTGGCCGGCCTGGAACTCGTCGGAGTGGGGCGGCTGGTCCCCGCTGCGCGGGAACCTGATCCCGGGCACGGCTGTCTTCGTCTGCGAGCGCGACTAGCGAGACGGTCGGGCCGTCCTCTCAGTGGCGGGCGCACGCGCGCGTGGGCGCGTCTTCGCGCGTACGACACTGGGGGCGTGATCCTCCGTGAAGACGCCCTGGACGCGCTGCCCGTGCGGGCCGCCCTGCCCGCCCTGAACGACGCTCTGGACGGGCACGGCGCCGCCGTCCTCGCCGCGCCGCCGGGCACCGGCAAGACGACGCTGGTGCCGCTCGCGCTGGCCGGCCTGCTGGACGGGCGGCCGGCGCGACGGGTGCTGGTGGCCGAGCCGCGGCGGATCGCGGCGCGGGCGGCGGCGCGGCGGATGGCGTGGCTGCTGGGCGAGAGGGCCGGGGAGAGCGTCGGCCACACGGTGCGCGGGGAGCGGGTCGTGGGGCCGCACACGCGCGTGGAGGTCGTCACGACCGGTGTGTTGCTGCAACGCCTGCAGCGCGACCAGGAGCTGACGGGCGTGGACGTCGTGGTGCTGGACGAGTGTCACGAGCGGCATCTGGACGCGGACACGTCGGCCGCGTTCCTGTGCGACGTGCGCGAGACGCTGCGGCCCGATCTGCGGCTGGTGGCGGCCTCGGCGACGACCGACACGGAAGGGTGGGCGCGGCTGCTGGGCGGGGCGCCGGTGGTGCAGGCCCAGGGCTCCGCGTTCGGCGTGGAGGTGGTCTGGGCGCCTCCGGCCCGTGCCGTGCGGCCGCCGCACGGGATGCGGGTGGACCCGGCCCTGCTGGCCCATGTGGCGTCGGTGGTGCGGCGGGCGCTGGTCGAGCGTTCCGGGGACGTGCTGTGCTTCCTGCCGGGTGTCGGGGAGATCGCGCGGGTGGCGGGTCTGCTCGGGGAGCAGGCCGGTGTGGACGTGCTCCAGGTGCACGGGCGGGCGTCGGCGGCCGTGCAGGACGCGGTGCTGGCGCCGGGTGCGCGGCGGCGGGTGGTGCTGGCGACGTCCGTGGCGGAGTCCTCGTTGACCGTGCCGGGGGTGCGGGTGGTCGTGGACTCGGGGCTGGCGCGCGAGCCGCGCGTGGATCATGCGCGCGGGCTGAGCGCGCTCGCGACCGTGCGGGCCTCGCGGGCGGCGGGTCGGCAGCGGGCGGGACGGGCCGGGCGTGAGGCGCCGGGCACGGTGTACCGGTGCTGGGCGGAGGCGGAGGACGCGCGGCTGCCGTTGTTTCCCGCGCCGGAGATCAAGGTGGCCGATCTCTCCGCGTTCGCCCTTCAGGCGGCCTGCTGGGGCGATCCGCAGGCGTCGGGACTGGCGTTGCTGGACCGGCCGCCGACCGGGGCCATGGCGGCGGCGCGGGAGTTGCTGACGGCGATCGGGGCGGTGGACCCGGCCGGCCGGGCGACCGAGCGGGGGGTGCGGCTGGCCCGGCTGGGGCTGCATCCGCGGCTGGGGCGGGCGCTGCTGGACGGGGCGTCCGCGGTGGGGGTGGAGCGGGCCGCCGAGGTGGTCGCGCTGCTGAGCGAGGAGGCTCCGCGGGAGTACGGGGACGATCTGGCCGCCGCTCTGCGTCGCGCGCGGCACGGGGGTGACGCCTACTCGGGGCGGTGGCGTGCCGAGGTGCGGCGGCTGCGGGCCGTCGCCGCCCAGGACCTCTCCGGACTGCCCGCCCCGGTCTCGCGTCCGGCGGAGGCGGACGGCGACGGCCTCGTGGGGCTCGTCGTGGCGCTCGCGTTCCCCGAGCGGCTCGCCAGGGCCGACGGCGGCTCCTACCTCATGGTCTCGGGGACACGGGCCGAGGTGCGTGAGGGCACCGGTCTGCGGGGTGCGCCCTGGCTCGCCGTCGCGGTCGCCGACCGGCCTGTCGGCAGGGGGCACGCGCGTGTGCAGCTCGCGGCGGTCGTGGACGAGGGGGTGGCCCGGGCCGCGGCCGGTGTGCTGCTCGACGAGCGGGAGGAGGTGCACTGGGCGGGGGGTGACGTGGTGGCGCGGCGGGTGGAGCGGCTGGGAGCGGTGGAGCTGGCGGTGCGGTCGCTTTGGGACGCGGACCCCTCGCTCGTGCGCGGTGCGCTCCTCGAGGGGCTGCGGAGGGAGGGGCTGGGGTTGCTGCGGTGGTCGCCCGAGGCGGACGTCCTGCGGCAGCGGCTGGCTTTTCTGCGGCTGCGCGTGGGCGAGCCGTGGCCGGACGTCTCGGACGCGGCGCTGCACGCGCGCGTGGACGAATGGCTGGAGCCGGAGTTGAGCCGGGCCCGGCGGCGCGGCGATCTGGGGCGGATCGACGCGGGGCAGGCGCTGGGGCGGCTGCTGCCCTGGGCTTCCGGGGAGGCGGGCCGGCTGGACGAGCTGGCGCCCGAGCGGATCACCGTCCCCAGCGGGTCCAGGATCCGGATCGACTACTCCGAGCCGGAGCGGCCGGTTCTGGCGGTGAAACTGCAGGAGATGTTCGGGCTCCAGGAGTCGCCGCGGGTGGCGGGGGCGCCGCTGCTCGTGCATCTGCTGTCCCCGGCCGGCCGGCCCGTGGCGGTCACCGCCGACCTCGCGTCCTTCTGGAGGGAGGGTTACAAGGGGGTGCGGGCGGATCTGCGGGGCCGGTATCCGAGGCATCCGTGGCCGGAGGATCCGGCGGGCGCGGAGCCGACCCGGTACACCAACGCGCGGCTCAGGCGGTGACGGGGCGCGGTTCGGCGGGCTCGGCGGCGGCCGGCGGGCGCGGGCGACGGGTGCGGGCCTCCAGCCACAGGGCCAGGGCCGTCAGCAGGACGCCGAGCAGGAGGAAGCCCCAGGGCAGGTAGGCGGTCAGCAGCAGGACCAGGGTGCGGTTGGACTTGACCACGGCCACGGTGTGGTCGATGTAGTCCTCGCGCATCTTGACGTGTCCGGCGAACGCCGTGACCTTGGCGCGGCCGCCGAGGAGGGTGCCGCCGCGCAGTTCCTCCTGGTGGATCTCCTCGCCGTAGACGGGCGCTCCGGTGACGGGTTCGACCCAGAACCTGCGGACGGTGGTGTACCAGCGGGTGGTGCCGGTCCTGGCGACGGTCTGGGGGGTGATGCCCTCGACGGGCATCGTCCTGGGCAGGGGGACCTTGGTCCAGGGGACGGTCTGTTCGAAGTAGTAGACCTTCAGGCCGCGGAAGTCCTGGGTGCCCTTGTAGTGGATGGGGGCGGTGGTGCGGGTCTGGGCGTCGAAGTACTCGTAGTCGCGTTTCTGGGTCAGGAACGGCCACTTGAACTCGATGCCCTTGCGGCGGACGGGGTCGCCGTCGACGGATTCGCCGGTGGCGTGGACGGGTTCCTGGGTGTGGGCGTCGAAGATGTAGCGCTCGGGGACCTTGGAGACCATCTTGCCGTCGGGTCCCTGGACGTAGGACAGGCCGTCCCAGACGACGACGTCCCGGCCCGCCGTCCTCTCGATCCTCTCGGAGGCCTCCACGTCGCCCTTGAGGGTCTGGACGATGGTGATCTCGGGGACCGTGCGGGCGGTCATGGTGCCGTAGTCGAGGAGGGTGGCGTTCTTCGCCTGCAGGACCATCGTCTGGTACTCGTTCGCCGGGATCTTGGCCAGGCGGGGGAAGGCGTACCAGCGCAGCAGTGGGGAGAGCGCCGCGAAGAACACGGCGAGGGCGAGCAGGACCAGGCCGGCTGTGCGGCGCATCTCGGCCTCCTTCGCGGGTGGAAGCGGCGGGCGGGGCGGTCACGGGCCGGACGGCTGGGGGCCGGACGGCTGCGGGCGGGCGGTCACGGGTGCGCTGGGACCGTCGTCAGCAGTGGCTTCGGGGAGGTGCCGCCGGTCGGGGCGCCGAGGGCGGTGAGTGCGAGGACGACGGCGAGCGCGACGGCGAGACCGGTCGCGGCGGCGATGAGGGCGCGCATACGGGCCTCCCGTCGAAACGGCCACTGGCGCCGGTCACGGGAACCGGCAGTGGAACTGACAGGGCGTCAGGTCCGGCACGGTAGCAACGGGCGGACGAGATGAGAACACGTCGCACACGACGGCGGCGCCCCCCGTGCGAGGGGCGCCGCCGTCGTGGTGCGCGAGGGGGTTACGAAGCGGGGGCCGTGGACTCCGTCGCGGTGGGCGTCGGGCTCGGCGAGGAGGCCGCGGGTGCCGTGACGGTGAGTTCGACGGTGAGGGTCGCTCCGCCCGTGGTGGTGATGCGCAGCAGGTACGTTCCGGCCGTGTCGTCCGCGTACAGCTTGGGCAGCCGCAGCAGGCCGTTCGCGTCGGTCTGCAGCTCCAGGGTGCGCACGGGGACGCCGGTGACGGCGTCCTTGAAGTAGGGGCCCTTGTCGTTCGCGGCCGGGTCGTCGGCCGACTTGACGAGGGTGGCGGTGGCCGCGACCTTGTCCGCGACGGCGCCCTTGTACGTGGCCTTCACCTCGACCTGGTCGGCGAACTCGCCGCCGGCGGTGCACGTCAGCGCGGTGTCACCGGTGCGGGCGAGGGCGTCGGCGGCGCGCGCGGTGACGGTGGCCTTGTAGTCGAGGGCGGAGAGCGTACGGCCGGCGATCGTGGCGCGCACGGTGAAGTCGCCGGTCTTCTCGCCGGCCGTGAGCGCGGGCGCGAGGGCGACGCCCTTGCCGTCCGTGACGACCGTGGCGACCCTCTCGCCGCCGGCGAAGGCGGCGTCGGTGTCGCCGACGATGGTGAAGCGGACCCTGACCTTGGCGACGGCCCTGCCGGTGAAGGTCTCCGCGCGGGTGCTGATCCGCTCGGTGTAGGTGTCGCCCGCCATGGCGGTGAGGCCGGCCGTGCCCGCGTCCTCGAGGTGGTCGACCGTGTCGGTCGGCGTGGGCGCCGGGGTCGTCGGCTTGGAGGGCTTGGGGGGTGTGCCGGGCGTGCCCGGATCCGACGGCTTGCCGGGGGTCGACGGGGTGCTGGGCGTGGACGGTTTGCTCGGCGTCGTCGGCCGGCCGGGCTTGCCGGGCGTCGAGGGGGCGGACGGCGAGGTGGGCGTGTTCGGGTAGTCGTCGCTGCGGTTGCCGGGCACGGTGCCGGTGCCGTTCGGGACCTCGTGCGTGCCCTTGCGGTAGTACTCCAGCCACGACAGGACGGTGTTGAGGTAGTCCGTGGAGTTGTTGTAGCTGAGGATCGCGCTGCGCATCCCGGCCGTGGTGGACATGTTCCAGCCGTAGCGGCACAGGTAGTGGCCGGCGGCGAGCGCGGCGTCGTAGATGTTGTTGGGGTCCTTCTTGCCGTCGGCGTTGCCGTCGCGGCCCGCCCACGCCCAGGTGGAGGGGATGAACTGCATGGGGCCGACGGCGCGGTCGTAGGTGCTGTCGCCGTCGTAGGCGCCGTTGTCGGTGTCCCTGATGTTGGCGAAGCCGACGCCGTTGAGGACCGGGCCGAGGATCGGCGAGACGGTCGTGCCGTCCGCGGTGACGTTGCCTCCGCGGGCCTGGCCCGACTCGACCTTGCCGATGGCGGCGAGGAGTTGCCAGGGCATGTTGCAGCCCGGCTTGGACTGCGCCAGCGCCGCCTCGGCCTTCTTGTAGGCGTCCAGGACGGTCGCGGGGATACCCGCCTCGGCGGCGCCGGTGGCGACCGGGGTGGTGGGAGAGCTCGCGCTCGGGGCGGGGACAGGGGTGTTCAGCGGCGGCAGGTCCGTGTAGTACGGCGAGTTGCCGGTGGCGCTGTCGGCGGTTCCGGCGCCGGTGTCGGCGGACGGGGTGTCGGCGGCGGTCCGTCTGCCCTGGCCGTCGGCCGTGACGTCCGGTGCCTGGGACGCGGCCAGCGCCGCGACGGCCAGTGCGGCCACGGTCGTGTTGACCGCTCCCTTGCGCAGCCTCGTGCCGAAATGCGCCGACATGAAGTGAAACCCTCCCGTGGACGCCGAACGCCCGTCTTCGCCCGCACCTGCCGTGCTGTTGCCGTCGTTGCCGTTGTCACTCTTGTGACGAGCGACCCGCCCCGAGGGTTGCACTCGCAAGCGGTTTGCCCTGTTCTGTTGCCTTGTTCGACGCGCCCGGGGGCGCGGCGACCCCGCGACCCTACGACAACTTCTTTTCGACCGGCACCCGTTCGGACGTCGTTTTCACCGGACGGTCACCCGCCGTCCGCCGGGAACCGGGCCCCGCATACTGGACGTCGTCGATCATGGGGCCGTCCGGCCCGCCAACGTCCCCCTCCGGGAGCCCCGTTGCCGTTCACCCTGAGTCACGCCGCGGCCGTGCTGCCCGCCCTGCGCGCCGACGGCACCGGCCGCGGGCGGCTCGCGCCGGCCGTCCTGGTAGCGGGGTCGTTCGCTCCCGACATGACCTACTTCGCGGCGAGTGTCCTGTCGGGGGCCATGGAGTTCGGCGACGTCACCCACTCCTTCGCAGGCGTGTTCACGGTCGACGTGCTCGTCGCGTGGGCGCTGGTGGGGCTCTGGCTGCTGGTGCGCGAACCGCTCGTGGCGCTGCTGCCCCGCGGACGACAGGGCCGTACCGCCGCCCTGACGCGATGCGGAGCGCCACGCGCGCGTGTGCGGCCCTCGCTGATCCTTCGGTGGTACGCCTCCGCGGTTCTCGGCGCGCTGACGCACGTGGTGTGGGACGCGTTCACCCATCACGACCGCTGGGGCCTGCGCCTGTTCCCCGTCCTCGGCGGGAAGATGGCCGGCCTGCCGGTGTACTGGTATGTGCAGTACGGGAGTTCGGCGGTGGCCGCGTTCGTGATCGCCGTGTTCGTGACGCACGCGCTGCGCCGGACGCCCGACGGCGAGCCGGTGGGCGTCGCGGTGCTCTCGGCCCGGGACCGGTGGGGGGCGGCGGCCCTGATCGGCGGCTGTGCGCTGGTCGCCGCGGTGCGGCGGGCGACGCGGTGGTGGGAGTACTGGGGCCCGCGCGAGGCCAGGCCGTGGGAGCTCGTCCCGACGGTGTGCTTCGGGACCGGCGCTGGGCTGGTCCTCGGCGTGCTGGCGTACGCCGTCGGCGTGCGGCTGTGGCGTCCGGCCCGCAGGGGCGTGGGCGGCGGACGGCGGGCGGGGACGGCGGCGGAGGCGGAGGCGGTCAGCGCGCGGCGGGACCGTCCGGGCGTTCGGTGAGCGGGCCGGGGGCCGCGACGAAGACGGGGATGCGGCGGAGCACGCGGGGCCCGGGGAGCAGGCCCAGGACGCTCAGGGCGAGCGTCAGGCAGCCGCGCACCGCCTCGGCCCACGAACGCCGGGCCACGCCGCGCAGCGCCGGCGGGCGGACGAGCCGGGGCAGACGCGCGGGGAGGAGCCGGGCGGGGAGGAGCCGGGCGAGGGCCGTGCGGCCCAGCCGGGCGGCGGCCGTGCGCAGGGCCGCGGCGGGCGTCCTCGGGACGCGGGGGGTGGCGGCGCCGGGCGCCAGGGCGGGGCGTGGACGCCTCCAGGGCGCCGCGGGTTCGATCCGTCCGTCGGCGGCAGCCGTGGCGTGAACGCGTGCGTGGGCCTTGCGGCGGTGGAGCAGGCGTATACCCATGGCCGCATCCTGGCGGTCGCCGCCCGCCGGGGGCCTGTTCTCCGGGGCCACGCGGGTGAGGGCCCTTCGGGGGATGACCGGCGGTGACGAAGAGCCCCTCGCGGGCCGCGGCCGTAGGCGAACAGCCGGGTGGGCCCTGACCGCCTGGTCAGGGCCCACCCGGACCGCAGCGACCGGGGGGCGTGACGCCCGCCCGGCCGTCGCACGCTAGTGCGCCGCCGACTCCCAGTCCGTGCCCACGCCCACCGAGACGTCCAGCGGAGCCTTGAGGTGGACCGCGCCCGCCATCTCGCGGCGGACCAGCTCCTCCACGGCCGCCCGCTCGCCGGGAGCGATCTCCAGGACGATTTCGTCGTGGACCTGCAGCAGCATGCGGGAGGTGAGGTCCGCCGCACGCAGCGCGCCGTCCACCTTGAGCATGGCGATCTTGACGATGTCGGCCGCGGTGCCCTGGATGGGCGCGTTGAGGGCCATGCGCTCGGCCGCCTCACGGCGCTGACGGTTGTCGCTGTTGAGGTCGGGCAGATAGCGGCGGCGGCCGAACAGGGTCGCCGTGTAGCCCGTCGCCCGCGCCTCGTCGACCGCGCGCCGCAGATAGTCCCGCACCCCGCCGAAACGCTCGAAGTAGGCGTCCATCAGGGCACGGGCCTCGCCCGCGTCGATGTTCAGCTGCTGGGACAGGCCGAACGCGGACAGCCCGTACGCCAGGCCGTAGGACATCGCCTTGATCTTGCGGCGCATCTCCGCGTCCACCGCGCCCTGCTCGACGGCGAACACCTGCGAGGCGGCCGTGGTGTGCAGGTCCTCGCCGGAGGTGAACGCCTCGATGAGGCCCTCGTCCTCCGACAGGTGGGCCATCACACGCAGTTCGATCTGGCTGTAGTCGGCCGTCATCAGGGACTCGAAGCCCTCGCCGACGACGAAGCCGCGGCGGATGGCCCGGCCCTCGTCCGTGCGGACCGGGATGTTCTGAAGGTTGGGGTCCGTGGAGGACAGGCGGCCGGTCGCCGCGACCGTCTGGTTGAACGTGGTGTGGATGCGGCCGTCGGCGGCGATCGTCTTGATCAGGCCCTCGACGGTGACGCGCAGCTTCGCCTGCTCACGGTGGCGAAGCATGATGACCGGCAACTCGTTGTCCGTCTGGCCCGCCAGCCAGGCCAGGGCGTCGGCGTCGGTGGTGTAGCCGGTCTTGGTCTTCTTCGTCTTCGGCAGGCCCAGTTCACCGAAGAGAACCTCCTGGAGCTGCTTGGGCGAGCCCAGGTTGAACTCGTGCCCGGCCGCCGCGTGCGCCTCCTTCACCGCCTGCTGGACGGCGCCGGCGAACATCTGCTCCATGGCCTCCAGGTGGGCGCGGTCGGCCGCGATGCCATGGCGCTCCATACGGGCCAGCAGAGCGGACGTGGGCAGCTCCATGTCGCCCAGCAGATCCGCCGCGCCGACCTCCTCCAGCCGGCCCCGGAAGGCCTCCCCCAGGTCCACGATCGTGCGGGCCTGCACCATGAGGGCCTCGGCCTCGGCGCCGTCGTCCGCGCCGAACGCGAGCTGTCCGTCGGCCGCCGCGGCGGGCGCCAGCTCGCGGCCCAGGTACTCCAGGGACAGCGCGTCCAGGTCGAACGAGCGCCGGCCCGGCTTGACCAGATACGCGGCCAGCGCGGTGTCCATGAAGACGCCGGCGACGGACCAGCCGTGCTCGGCGAACACCCGCATGGCGCCCTTGGCGTCGTGCAGGACCTTGGGCCGCTCCTCGGCCGCCAGCCAGGCCGCCCACGCGTTCTCGTCGGCCTCGTCCAGCTCCGCCGGGTCGAACCAGGCGGCCGCCCCGCCGGCCGCGGCGAGCGCCACCTCGGCGACCGAACCCGCGCCCAGCGCCCAGGTGTCGACGGTGGCGACGCCCAGGGTCTCGCCGCCGTGCTCGGCGAGCCAGCCGGCCAGCTCACCCGTGCCCAGCACCGTGCCGTCCAGCTCCACACCGCCGGTGATCACCGGGGTCGCCTCGGCCTCCTCGCCGCCCGGGTCGACGGCGAACAGCCGCTCGCGCAGCGAGGGGTTCCTGATCTCCAGGGTGTCCAGGACCATCGCGACGGCCGTGCGGTCGTACGGGGCGCGCTCCAGGTCGGCGACCGCCTTGGGCAGCTCGACGTCACGGACCATCTCGGTGAGGCGGCGGTTGAGCTTGACGGCCTCCAGGTGGTCGCGCAGGTTCTGCCCGGCCTTGCCCTTGACCTCCTCGACCCGCTCGACGAGCTCCGCGAACGAACCGAACTGGTTGATCCACTTCGCGGCCGTCTTCTCGCCGACGCCCGGGATGCCCGGCAGGTTGTCGGACGGGTCGCCGCGCAGCGCCGCGAAGTCGGGGTACTGGGCGGGCGTCAACGCGTACTTCTCGAAGACCTTCTCCGGGGTGAACCGGGTCAGCTCCGAGACGCCCTTCGTCGGGTACAGCACCGTGGTGTGCTCGGACACCAGCTGGAAGGAGTCGCGGTCGCCGGTGACGATCAGCACGTCGAAGCCGGCGGCCTCGGCCTGGGTGGCGAGGGTGGCGATGACGTCGTCCGCCTCGAAGCCGTCGACCGCGAACCGCGACACGTGCATCGCGTCGAGCAGCTCGCCGATCAGCTCGACCTGCCCCTTGAACTCGTCGGGCGTCTTGGAGCGGTTCGCCTTGTACTCGGTGAACTCCTGCGAGCGCCAGGTCTTGCGGGAGACGTCGAAGGCGACCGCGAAGTGCGTGGGCGCCTCGTCACGCAACGTGTTGGCCAGCATCGACGCGAAACCGTAGATCGCGTTCGTCGGCTGGCCCGTCGCGGTGGTGAAGTTCTCCGCGGGCAGCGCGAAGAACGCGCGGTAGGCCAGCGAGTGCCCGTCCATGAGCATCAGGCGCGGGCGGCTTGCGCCGGTGGGGGTGTCGGTCTTCTTCGCTGCTGTCTCTGCCACGCCCCCGATCCTGCCACGCCCCACCGACAGTCGGCTCCGGCCACCGCGGCCCGGGCCCCCGCAGCGGCCCGCACCCCTCCCCGCCACCGTGAGCAGGACCACACGGGTTCGTTGTCACCGCCGCGTGCGAGGATCGCGGTGGGCGCGCACGCCACGACGCACCGCGCACCCCGCAGTCGCCACACACGGCAGGTCGAAGGAGAGCGCGCGATGGCAACGAAGCCGCCCAAAGCCGATCCGGTCCAGGACGCGCCACAGGTCGCCGAACCCCGCCGCGCGGCCGCGGGCCTGCCGGCCGTCGGGCACTCCCTGCGCATCGCCCAGCAGCAGATGGGCGTGAAGCGCACCGCGCTGACCCTGCTGCGCGTCAACCAGAAGGACGGCTTCGACTGCCCGGGCTGCGCCTGGCCCGAGCCCGAGCACCGGCACGCCGCGGAGTTCTGCGAGAACGGCGCGAAGGCGGTCGCCGAGGAGGCGACCCTGCGCAGGGTCACCCCCGAGTTCTTCGCCGCGCACACCGTCGCCGACCTCGCCGGCCGCAGCGGCTACTGGCTGGGCCAGCAGGGCCGGCTCACCCACCCCATGTATCTGCCGGAGGGCGCGGAGCGCTACGAGCCGGTCACCTGGGAGCGCGCCTTCGACATCATCGCCGAGGAGACGGCCGCCCTCGCCTCCCCCGACGAGGCCGTCTTCTACACCTCGGGCCGCACCAGCAACGAGGCCGCGTTCCTCTACCAGCTCTTCGCCCGCGAGCTCGGCACCAACAACCTGCCGGACTGCTCCAACATGTGCCACGAGTCCTCCGGCTCGGCCCTGTCGCAGACCATCGGCATCGGCAAGGGCAGCGTCCTGCTCGAGGACCTCCACCGGGCCGACCTGATCATCGTCGCCGGCCAGAACCCGGGCACGAACCACCCGCGCATGCTGTCCGCCCTGGAGAAGGCCAAGGCCGGCGGCGCGAAGATCATCAGCGTCAACCCGCTGCCCGAGGCGGGCCTGGAACGCTTCAAGAACCCGCAGACCCCGCAGGGCATGATCAAGGGCGCCGCCCTGACCGACCTGTTCCTGCAGATCCGCATCGGCGGCGACCAGGCACTCTTCCGCCTCCTCAACAAGCTCGTCCTGGACACCGAGGGCGCCCTCGACGAGCCGTTCATCGCCGAACACACCCACGGCTTCGAGGAGTTCGCCGAGGCCGCCCGCGCCGCCGACTGGGACGAGACGCTCACCGCGACCGGCCTCACCCGCGCCCGGATCGAGGAAGCCCTGCGCATGGTGCTCGCCTCCAAGCGCACCATCGTCTGCTGGGCCATGGGCCTCACCCAGCACAAGCACTCCGTGCCGACCATCCGCGAGGTCGTCAACTTCCTCCTCCTGCGCGGCAACATCGGCCGCCCGGGCGCGGGCGTGTGCCCGGTGCGCGGTCACTCCAACGTCCAGGGCGACCGCACCATGGGCATCTTCGAACGGCCCGCCCCGGCCTTCCTGGACGCACTGGAGAAGGAGTTCGGCTTCGCGCCCCCGCGCGAGCACGGCTTCGACGTGGTGCGCGCCATCCGCGCCCTGCGCGACGGCGAGGCGAAGCTGTTCTTCGCCATGGGCGGCAACTTCGTGTCGGCCTCCCCCGACACCGACGTCACGGAGGCCGCCATGCGGCGCGCCCGGCTGACCGTCCACGTGTCGACCAAGCTGAACCGCTCGCACGTCGTCACCGGCGCGCGCGCCCTGATCCTGCCCACCCTCGGCCGCACCGAGCGCGACCTGCAGGACAGCGGCGAACAGTTCGTGACCGTCGAGGACTCCATGGGCATGGTGCACGCCTCCCGCGGCCGTCTCGCGCCCGCGAGCGCGCACCTGCTGTCCGAGCCGGCCATCGTCTGCCGGCTGGCCCGCCGCGTGCTGGGCGAGAACAGCAGGACGCCCTGGGAGGAGTTCGAGAAGGACTACGCGACGATCCGCGACCGCATCGCGCGCGTGATCCCCGGCTTCGAGGACTTCAACGCGCGCGTGGCCGCCCCGGGCGGCTTCACCCTCCCCCACGCCCCGCGCGACGAACGCCGCTTCCCCACCGCCACCGGCAAGGCCAACTTCACCGCGGCGCCGGTCGAGTACCCCAAGCTGCCCGAAGGCCGTCTCCTGCTGCAGACCCTGCGCTCGCACGACCAGTACAACACCACGATCTACGGCCTCGACGACCGCTACCGCGGCATCAAGAACGGCCGCCGGGTCGTCCTGGTCAACGCCGAGGACGCGCGCGCCCTCGACCTCGCCGAGGGCTCCTACGTGGACCTGGTGAGCGAGTGGAAGGACGGCGTGGAGCGGCGGGCGCCCGGTTTCCGGATGGTGTTCTACCCGACGCCCCGGGGCTGCGCGGCCGCCTACTACCCCGAGACCAACGTGCTGGTCCCGCTGGACGCCACCGCCGACACGAGCAACACCCCGGCCAGCAAATCCGTCGTCGTGCGTCTGGAACAATCGAGCACCCACTGAGCGTTTGCTCAGTGACGCAGGACATGATCGACGAACGGAGCCGGACCCCATGGGCGAGCAGCAGCACGTCAAGTTCCCGCAAGAGGTCATCGACGAGTACGCCGCACTCGGCGTCGACCTCCTCGCCCTGTTCTCCGCCGGGCACCTCGGCACCCGCATGGGCGTGCAGATCGTCGAGGCCTCCGCGGACCGGGTCGTGGGCACCATGCCCGTCGAGGGCAACACCCAGCCCTACGGACTGCTCCACGGCGGCGCCTCCGCGGTCCTCGCCGAGACCCTCGGCTCGGTCGGCTCCATGCTGCACGCCGGCAGCTCCAAGCTCGCCGTCGGCGTCGACCTGAACTGCACCCACCACCGCGGAGCCCGCTCCGGCCTGGTCACGGGCGTCGCCACCCCCGTCCACCGGGGGCGCTCAACGGCCACGTACGAGATCGTGATCAGCGACGAGGAGGGCCGACGCGTGTGCACCGCCCGGCTGACCTGCCTGCTGCGCGACGCCCCCGCCCAGGGCTGAGGGCCAACACCCCGTGCGGCGGCACCCGTTGCCCACCCCCGCCCCGGCGGCCTAGCGTCGGGGCATGGCAACGGCGGTCGCCCCGGGGGCGAGAACGACGACACGGCTGCTCGGACCGGCCCTGCTGGCGGGCGTGCTGGCGGGGCTGTCGGCGACCGCCTGCGGCCAGACACCCCAGCACGCCGCCGCCACGGCACACGCCTCCCCCGCCGCACCTGCGGCCCCGTCGACGCCCACCGTGGCCCCCGCGGAGCTGTGCACCCGCATCGTCGCCCACTGGTCGCGCGAGGTGCTCGACAGCGACACCTACGGCGACTACCAGTCCATGGGACTGTCCAACGGCCAGTACGAGATCCTGCGGACCGTCGTGGACGCCGCCCGCACCGCGAAGAAACAGCAAGGAGCGGCGGCGGCCGACGAGTTGATCGACCGTCGGGCCCGCACGGGCTGCGTCAACCGGTATCGCTCGGGCGGCCCCGACGAAGGCCCCTGGCAGTGAACGCCATCGGCCCGCTCGAGCCCGGCGAGGGCACCCGCCCCCACCCCGAGAACGCCCTCGAGCACGCCCCCGCGACCGCCCGCGCGGACGTCGGCCCGCTCGCCCGCCTCCACACCGCCCACCGCCGCGCCACGCACGCCGCCCTCGCCGCGGCCCTCCTCCTCGCGGGCGCCGGCTACCTGTACACGACCCGGCCGCACGAGCCCCAACCCCCCACCCCGGAAGCGCCGTTCCCGTCCCAGGCCGTCGATGTCAGCTACCTCGGCGAGATCCCCGTCCCGCCCGGCACCCGCCCGCGCACGTTCGCCTTCGAGGTGCTGCTCACCGTGGACTCCGGGCCGCCGGTCACCCTGACGCGAATGACCCAGCCCTACGCCGGACTGTCCCTGACCTCGGCGCCGCGCGCCCCGATCCGGACGAAGAAGGGCTCCGCCCGCAAGATCGTCGTCACCCTGCACGTGACGGAATGCGGAAAAGTGCCGAAGAACGCGGGACTTCCTTTCCTCGACGTAACTCTACGTAATGCGCGCGCAATACAGGACCACAGCTACATCCTCGGGCCGAACTATGCGCACGACCTCTCCGCAGCCATACAGGTCGCCTGCAGCAACGATTTCGAGTAACCACCAAAATACCCGAGACGCCTGACCCCACCTAGGGTCGTCCTGCACATTCTCAGCATGTGGACAGGGCGAATCGGCCTGAATTCCGCTGTTCCACCCACCAAGTACCGCTCTGCATTACCTCGTGTCATAACAAGAGCGTCACAGCCTTCGTCAGACCCTCCTCCACGTTCCCTCCACCCGCTTAGAGTCACGCCCAGTCACCGCGCGGCTGGAATACCCCTCCAGCTCAAGCGCTCGACTCGGCTTCTTCCAGGGGGGAGGGCCGCCCAGGGAAAGGACTGGAACGTGCGTCAACGTTCGCTTATCGCCATCACCGCCGCGCTGTCCGCGGGAGCACTCACCCTCACCGCCTGCGGCTCGCGCGACAGCGACGACAAGGGCTCCGACAGCGGCGGCGGCACCACCGTCACCATCGGCGTCGACGCCCCGCTGACCGGCGACCTGTCCGCGCTGGGCCTCGGCATCAAGAACTCCGTCGACCTCGCCGCCAAGACGGCCAACAAGCAGAAGTACGTCGACGGCGTCACCTTCAAGATCGAGGCGCTCGACGACCAGGCCCAGCCGTCCTCGGGCCAGCAGAACGCCACCAAGCTGGTCGCCGACAAGTCCGTCCTCGGCGTGGTCGGCCCGCTGAACTCCTCCGTCGCCGAGTCGATGCAGAAGGTCTTCGACGACGCCAAGCTCGTCGAGGTCTCCCCGGCCAACACCAACCCGGCGCTCACCCAGGGCACCGACTGGGCGACCTCCAAGAAGCGCGTCTACAAGTCGTACTTCCGCACCGCGACCACGGACGCCATCCAGGGCCCGTTCGCCGCGCAGTACCTGGTCAAGGACGCCAAGAAGAAGAAGGTCTTCGTCATCGACGACAAGAAGACCTACGGCGCCGGCCTCGCCGGAACCTTCACCGAAGAGTTCAAGAAGCTCGGCGGCACGGTGGCCGGCACCGAGCACATCAACCCGGACAGCAAGGACTTCTCGGCCATCGCCACCAAGGTCAAGAACTCCGGCGCCGACGTCGTCTACTACGGCGGCGAATACCCGCAGGCCGGCCCGCTCAGCAAGCAGATCAAGGCCGCCGGCGCCAAGATCCCCGTGGTCGGCGGCGACGGTATCTACAGCGCAGACTTCATCAAGCTGGCCGGCGCCACCGCCACCGGCGACCTGGCCACCTCGGTCGGCGCCCCGGTCGAGCAGCTCCCCTCCGCCAAGGAGTTCGTCGCCAACTACAAGAACGGCGGCTACAAGGAGGCCTACGAGGCCTACGGCGGCTACTCCTACGACTCGGCCTGGGCGATCATCGAGGCCGTGAAGAAGGCCGTCGAGGACAACGACGGCAAGCTTCCGGACGACGCCCGCGCCAAGGTCACCGCCGCCATGCAGAACGTCTCCTTCGACGGTGTGACCGGCAAGGTCTCCTTCGACGAGTTCGGTGACGCCACCAACAAGCAGCTCACCGTGTACGCCGTCGAGAACGGCGCCTGGAAGCCGGTGAAGTCCGGCACCTACACCGGCTGACCCACCCGCATCACATGAGCCGCGCGGGGCGCTGTTCCACTGGCGCCCCGCGCGAACTCACATCCGGACACATCCGTCGAAAACATCCGAACGTCTCGGAGGACATGCGGTGAACGAACTGCCGCAGCAGCTGGTCAACGGCCTGCTACTGGGATCCATGTACGGGCTGGTCGCCATTGGCTACACAATGGTCTACGGCATCGTCCAGCTCATCAACTTCGCCCACGGCGAGATCTTCATGACGGGCGCATTCGGGGCTCTCTCCGTCTACCTCTGGGTAGTGCCCAACGGCACAACCATGTGGATAGCCCTGCCGCTCATGCTCATCGGCGCCATGCTGGTCGCCGCCCTCGTCGCCATCGGAGCGGAACGGTTCGCCTACCGCCCCCTGCGCGGCGCACCCCGCCTCGCCCCCCTCATCACCGCCATCGGCCTCTCCCTGGCCCTCCAGCAGGCGGTCTGGGCCTGGTACCCGGAAGCGAAGTCGGCCCGCACCTTCCCCCAGATCGAAGGCGGCCCCTTCCACATCGGCGACGTCACCATCCAGACCGGTGACATCTTCCTCCTCGCCGCCGCCCCCATCAGCATGGCCGTCCTCGCCTACTTCGTCATGAAGACCCGCACCGGACGCGGCATGCAGGCCACCGCACAGGACCCCGACACCGCCAAGCTCATGGGCGTCAACACCGACCGCATCATCGTGATCGCCTTCGCCCTCGGCGCCGTCTTCGCCGCCATCGGCGGCGTCGCCTACGGCCTGAAGTACGGTCAGATCGACTACCGCATGGGCTTCATCCTCGGACTCAAGGCCTTCACCGCAGCCGTCCTCGGCGGCATCGGCAACATCTACGGCGCCATGATCGGCGGCGTCGTCCTCGGCATCGCCGAGACCCTGGCCACGGCCTACATCGCCGACATCCCCGGCATGGACAAGTTCGGCAGCCAGTCCTGGGCCGACGTCTGGGCCTTCGTACTTCTCATCCTCGTACTGCTGTTCAGGCCACAGGGCCTGCTCGGCGAGCGCGTCGCGGACAGGGCGTGACACCGATGACCACACAGACCACCGCACCCGAAACCCCCAGCACCCCCACCACCGGGGCGACCACCGGCCTCATCGGCATCCCCGCCCAGGCCGGCCGCGCCCTCGCCACCGGCGGCGGCGCCCTCACCATCGTCTCCACCTTCCTCGCCTGGACCTGGACAGCCAGCTTCCCCGGCGACCTCACCGTCTACGGCTACCCCGGTGGCCTCCAGGTCCTCGCCCTCATCGGCGGCGCCCTCACCACCCTCTTCGGCCTGTCCTCCTACGGCATCAAGGGCCTGCGCTGGCTCACCCCGGCCGGCGCCGACGGCGCCATCAAATTCGCCGCCCTCGCCGCCTTCGCCACCGTCTGGTACACGGTCATCGCCATCGCGGTCGACCTCGGCGGCGTCGTCAACCTCGAGCCCGGCGGCTACATCGCCGCCCTCGCCTCGCTGGCCGCCCTGCTCGGCGCCCTCGCCCTCCCCTTCGAGCGGCCCGAACCCGAGCTCCACGACCCCGACGACACCGGCTGGGACCTCTTCCGCCACCGCCTGCGCACCGGCCGCGACATCACCAAGGCAGCATTCGCCGGCGGCACCGCCCGCCCCCTCGGCAAGCTCCCCTCCTACGCCGAGATCCTCATCATCGTCGCCGTCCTCGGCCTCGGCCTCACCGTCTTCACCTACGGCATCGGCACCGAGTACGACGAACTCTTCATCGGCTTCCTGATCACCGCCGCCTTCGGCTTCGCCGCACTCAACAAGTCCGGCCTCGTCGCCCAGGCCAGCCAGATCACCGCCCGACACCAGAACATCACCATCTGCGGCGCCTTCGTCGCAGCCGCGATGTTCCCCTTCACCCAGACCGACGACCAGTACGCCACCGTCGGCGTCTACATCCTGATCTTCGGCACCGTCGCCCTCGGCCTCAACATCGTCGTCGGCCTCGCCGGCCTCCTCGACCTCGGCTACGTCGCCTTCCTCGGCGTCGGCGCCTACGCCGCGGCCCTCGTCTCCGGCTCCCCCAGCTCACCCTTCGACGTGCACTTCCCGTTCTGGGCCGCCGTCCTCGTAGGCGCCGCCGCATCCCTCGTCTTCGGCGTCCTCATCGGCGCCCCGACCCTGCGACTGCGCGGCGACTACCTCGCCATCGTCACCCTCGGCTTCGGCGAGATCTTCCGCATCACCGCCAACAACCTCGACGGCACCTCCGGCCCCGACCTCACCAACGGCTCCAACGGCATCTCCTCCATCCCGAACCTCAACATCCTCGGATTCGACTTCGGGACCGAGCACGCCATCGCCGGATTCACCATCGGCCGCTTCGCCAACTACTTCTTCCTCATGCTCATCATCACGGCGATCGTCGTCCTGGTGTTCCGACGCAGCGGAGACTCCCGCATCGGCCGCGCCTGGGTCGCCATCCGCGAAGACGAGACCGCCGCCCTCGCCATGGGCATCAACGGCTTCCGCGTCAAGCTCATCGCCTTCGCCGTCGGCGCCTCACTCGCCGGCCTCGCCGGCACCGTCCAAGCACACGTCACCTACACCGTGACACCCGAGCAGTACCTCTTCGCCGGCCCCATCCCGCCCAACTCCGCCTTCCTGCTCGCCGCAGTCGTCCTCGGCGGCATGGGCACCATCAGCGGCCCCCTCATCGGCGCGGCACTGCTCTTCCTCATCCCCAACAAGCTCCAGTTCCTCGGCGACTACCAGCTCTTCGCCTTCGGTCTCGCCCTCATCCTGCTGATGCGCTTCCGCCCCGAGGGACTCATCCCCAACCGGCGCCGCCAGCTCGAGTTCCACGAGGACGCGGAAGCACCCACCGTCCTGACGAAGGCAGGGGCCTGACCACCATGACCACCGACACCACCACCACGGTCGCCCCCACCGGCGAAAGGGTCCTCGACGCACGCGGCGTCACCATGCGCTTCGGCGGCCTCACCGCCGTCCGCGACGTCGACCTCCACGTCAACGCCGGAGAAATCGTCGGCCTCATCGGCCCCAACGGCGCCGGCAAGACCACCTTCTTCAACTGCCTCACCGGCCTCTACATCCCCACCGAAGGCGAAGTCCGCTACAAGGACAAGGTCCTGCCGCCCAAGTCCTTCAAGGTCACAGCCGCAGGCATCGCCCGCACCTTCCAGAACATCCGCCTCTTCGGCAACATGACCGTCCTGGAAAACGTCCTCGTCGGCCGCCACACGCGGACCAAGGAAGGCTTCTGGTCGGCCGTCCTGCGCCTCCCCTCCTTCCACAGGGCCGAAGCCGCCTCCCGCGAACGCGCCATGGAACTCCTGGAGTTCATCGGCCTCGAAAAGAAGGCCGACCACCTCGCACGCAACCTCCCCTACGGCGAACAGCGCAAGCTCGAAATCGCCCGGGCACTCGCCAGCGACCCCGGCCTGCTCCTCCTCGACGAGCCCACCGCCGGCATGAACCCCCAGGAAACCCGCGCCACCGAAGAACTCGTCTTCGCCATCCGCGACAAGGGCATCGCCGTCCTCGTCATCGAGCACGACATGCGCTTCATCTTCAACCTCTGCGACCGAGTCGCCGTCCTCGTCCAAGGCGAAAAACTCGTCGAAGGCGACAGCGCCACCGTCCAGGGCGACGAACGCGTCGTCGCCGCCTACCTCGGCGAACCCTTCGAAAACGCCCCCGGCGACGAAGAAATAGCCGAAGTCGAGGCCGCCGAGGCGAACGCCGACACCACGACGGACGCCGCGCCCGCCAAGGAGAACGACCGATGACCGCACTGCTCGAAGTCGAGGACCTCCGGGTCGCCTACGGCAAGATCGAGGCCGTCAAAGGCATCTCGTTCAAGGTCGAGGCCGGCGAGGTCGTCACCCTGATCGGCACCAACGGCGCCGGCAAGACCACCACCCTGCGCACCCTCTCCGGACTCCTCAAGCCCGTCGGCGGCCAGGTCAAGTTCAACGGCAAATCGCTGAAGAAGATCCCCGCCCACGACATCGTCTCGCTCGGACTCGCCCACTCCCCCGAGGGCCGGCACATCTTCCCGCGCATGACGATCGAGGACAACCTCCGCCTCGGCGCCTTCCTCCGCAACGACAAGGCCGGCATCGAGAAGGACATCCAGCGCGCCTACGACCTCTTCCCCATCCTGGGAGAGCGCCGCAAGCAGGCCGCCGGCACCCTCTCCGGCGGCGAACAGCAGATGCTCGCCATGGGCCGCGCCCTCATGTCCCAGCCCAAACTGCTCATGCTGGACGAGCCCTCCATGGGCCTCTCCCCCATCATGATGCAGAAGATCATGGCCACCATCGCCGAGCTGAAGTCCCAGGGCATGACCATCCTGCTCATCGAGCAGAACGCCCAGGCCGCCCTCTCGCTCGCCGACCACGGCCACGTCATGGAGATCGGCAAGATCGTCCTCTCCGGCACCGGACAGGACCTCCTCCACGACGAGTCCGTCCGCAAGGCGTACCTCGGCGAGGACTAGAGCCCAACCCTCGAACACGACGAGGCCCGCGCCCCTTCTCCGGGCGCGGGCCTCGTCGTGCGAACGGGCGCTGCGGGAACTACCCCTTGTTCGCCTTCTTCTCATCGGCGTCCTGAATGACCGCCTCGGCCACCTGCTGCATCGACATCCGCCGGTCCATCGACGTCTTCTGGATCCACCGGAACGCCGCCGGCTCCGTCAACCCGTACTCCGTCTGAAGAATCGACTTCGCCCGGTCCACCAGCTTGCGCGTCTCCAGCCGCAGCGTCAGATCCGCGACCTCGTTCTCCAGCTCCTTCAGCTCCGTGAAACGGGACACGGCCATCTCGATCGCCGGAACCACGTCACTCTTGCTGAACGGCTTCACCAGGTACGCCATCGCACCCGCGTCCCGCGCCCGCTCCACCAGGTCACGCTGCGAGAACGCCGTGAGCATCAGCACCGGCGCGATCCGCTCCTCGGCGATCTTCTCCGCCGCGGAGATGCCGTCCAGCTTGGGCATCTTCACGTCCAGGATGACCAGGTCCGGCTTGTGCTCACGGGCGAGCTCGACGGCCTGCTCACCGTCACCGGCCTCGCCGACGACGCTGTAGCCCTCCTCCTCCAGCATCTCCTTGAGGTCGAGGCGGATCAGCGCCTCGTCCTCGGCGATGACGACACGGGTCGTCAGCGGAGGCACGTGCGACTTGTCGTCGTCGGGCGCGTCTACGGGCTGGGGCGACTCGGGGGCGGTCACGGGGGCTCCTTGTTACGGGCCGGGCAGGTGCTGCTGCCTATGCAGCCTACCTAGAGGCGGGCAAGTACGGTGACCGGGTATGCTTCCGAGCAGCCCAGCCTGCCGGGTTGGTGGAATGGCATACACGGATGTCTCAAACACATCTGCCCGAGAGGGCTTGCGGGTTCGAGTCCCGCACCCGGCACCGATAAGCGGAGGATCACGTTCGCGTGATCTTCCGCTTTTTGCTGCGCAAGGTCACTGTCAGTGACACACAGTATCCGCATGAACTTCCATGGCACTGAAGTGCGACAGAAGGCCCTGAGCCTTCTACGCGACGGCATGAGCAACGCCGCCGTGGCCCGGGGCCTCGACATTCCACTCGGAACAGTCGGCTACTGGAAGCACATGGACCGCGCGAAACGCGGCGAGTGTCCTGGCTCGCATGATCCAAAGTGCCCCCGGTGTGACGGACGAGAGCTCGACGACTCGGCATACAGCTATCTCTTGGCGCTCTACCTCGGCGACGGCCACATCAGTCACTACTCAGAGCACCGTGTGCCCAACCTCATGATCACCTGCGCTGAATCATGGCCCGGGCTCATGGATGAGTGCGAGCAGGCCATGCGCACAGTCTTCCCCGACAACTCAGTCTGCCGGGTCCGCAGGACAGGCTGCCGCAACGTGAAGGTCTACTCGAAGCATCTGCACTGCCTCTTCCCCCAGCACGGCCCCGGCAAGAAGCACGAGCGGCCCATCGTCCTCGAGCCTTGGCAGCAAGCCATCGCCGACGAGCACCCCTGGGAGTTCGTCCGCGGCCTCATCCACTCCGACGGATGCCGCATCACCAACTGGACGACCCGCATCGTCGCCGGTGAGCTCAAGCGCTACGAATACCCCCGCTACTTCTTCGCCAACAAGTCGGACGACATCCGGCGGCTCTTCACCGACACCCTCGACAAGGTCGGCGTCGAGTGGACGACGCTCGCTCGTGGCAGCGACCCGTTCAACGTCTCCGTCGCCCGCAAAGCGTCCGTAGCCCTCATGGAGACCCACATAGGCCCCAAGCACTGACCCGGCCGGCTCCCTACTTCGGGCTGTCGTCCTCGCCGATGTGGTGGACCCGGACCAGGTTCGTCGAGCCGGAGACGCCGGGGGGTGAGCCCGCCGTGATCACGACGACGTCGCCCTTCTGGCAGCGGCCGTACGTCAGCAGCAGTTCGTCCACCTGGTCGACCATCGCGTCCGTGGAGTCCGCCTGCGGCCCGAGGAACGTCTCGACGCCCCACGTCAGGTTCAGCTGGGAGCGGGTCGCCGGTTCCGGGGTGAAGGCCAGGAGCGGGATCGGGGAGCGGTAGCGGGAGAGGCGGCGGACGGTGTCGCCGCTCTGGGTGAAGGCGACGAGGAATTTGGCGCCGAGGAAGTCGCCGATTTCGGCGGCTGCCCGGGCGACGGCGCCGCCCTGGGTGCGGGGCTTGTTGCTTTCGGTCAGGGGTGGCAGGCCTTTGGCGAGGATGTCTTCTTCTGCTGCTTCGACGATCTTCGCCATGGTGCGGACGGTCTGGGCCGCGTGTTTGCCGACGCTTGTCTCGCCGGAGAGCATGACGGCGTCGGTGCCGTCGATGACGGCGTTGGCGACGTCGCTGGCCTCGGCTCGTGTGGGGCGGGAGTGTTCGATCATGGAGTCGAGCATCTGGGTGGCGACGATGACCGGTTTGGCGTTGCGCTTGGCGAGTTTGATCGCACGTTTTTGGACGATGGGGACCTGTTCGAGGGGCATTTCGACGCCGAGGTCTCCGCGGGCGACCATGATTCCGTCGAAGGCGGCGACGATCTCGTCGATGTTCTCGACTGCCTGCGGTTTTTCGATCTTGGCGATGACGGGGAGGCGGCGGCCTTCTTCGTCCATGATGCGGTGGACGTCGATGATGTCGCGGCCGTTGCGGACGAAGGAGAGGGCGATGACGTCGAAGCCGGTGCGCAGCGCCCAGCGCAGGTCTTCTTCGTCTTTTTTGGAGAGGGCGGGGACGGAGACGGCCACGCCGGGCAGGTTGAGGCCTTTGTGGTCGGAGATGATGCCGCCTTCGATCACGCGGGTGTGGACGCGTGGTCCGTCGACGTGGGTGACCTCGAGGCTGACTTTGCCGTCGTCGACGAGGATGCGTTCGCCGGGTGTCACGTCGTTTGCGAGGCCGGCGTGGGTGGTGCCGCAGTGTGTGCCGTCGCCTGCGGTGCCTTCTTCGACGGTGATGGTGAAGATGTCTCCGCGTTCGAGGAGTACGGGGCCTTCGGTGAAGTGGCCGAGGCGGATCTTCGGGCCTTGAAGGTCGGCGAGGATGCCGACGCTGTGGCCGGTCTCGTCGGAGGCCTTGCGTACGTGGTGGTAGCGCTCCTCGTGTTCGGCGTGGGTGCCGTGGCTGAGGTTGAAGCGGGCTACGTCCATTCCGGCGTCGACCAGGGCTTTGAGCTGGTCGTATGTGTCGGTGGCGGGGCCCAGGGTGCAGACGATTTTTGCTCGGCGCATGTTTCGAGCTTATGTCTTACCGGCGGGTAGTGAATTGGTCGCACATGGCTGCTCAACAACGCTTGGGTGAAGGGTTGTTGACAACTATTAAATTGTGCGGGCTGCCGCTCTGATGAGCATTTTTGCGAATGCGTGAATTCAGAGGGTGGGCGGATGCATCGTGAACTGTGCGGTGACCTCTGCGTGGACGTGCATGCGTCGGGGTTCGAGGTCGAGGGGTTCGGGTGCCGTTTCCCCTTTGGCCATGGCGGCCGATCGGGTCATTCGTGGGCTGCGGGCGGCTTGTGGGTGCGGGCCGGGGGCTGCTGTGCCGGTGTCGGCCAGTTCGATCAGGGCGGCCACGGTGGTGTCCAGGGCCTGTGCGTATTCGCGGGCTCGCCGGACGGCGTCGTGTACGGCCTGTTGCCGGGCTCGGCGGTGTGCGGGTGAGTCGGTGCGCAGGGCCCACCAGGGGCCGTCGACGCTGGTGAGGTCGAGGTCGGCGAGGCGGGTGGCGAGTTCGCCGAGGGCGGTGAAGTCGGTGAGTTCGGCGGCGAGGTGGAGGGTGCCGTGGTGGGTGCGGATGCGTTCGCCTCGGCCGTGTTGTTCCAGTTCGGGGGTGATGGACACGGTGCCGGTGGAGATGTTCTGCACGGCTGGTCCGTAGGACTTGACGAGGTCCAGGACGGTGTTGTTGCGGTGGGTGAGGTCGTCGAGGGTGGTGCGGCGGTCACGGCCGCGGGCGGTGACGGTGATGCCGAGGCGGGCGATCTCGGGGTCGACTTCTAGTTCGGCTTCGCCGCGGACGGTGAGGAGGGGGGCGTCGGGGGTGCCGTACGGGGGATTCTGCGGGGAGGTCATGCGTCCTACCTTGTCATGGTTTTCCCGGTGCCCTGGCTGGAGTTGACCGTGGTGGTCATCAGATCGAAACCTCCTGGATCTGTTGCCGTCGGTCGTGGCCGGGTCAGAATCTACGCGCGTCGTTGACCTTCCCCCGAGGAGTACGAGACATGCCGTTGAACCGCCGGAAGTTCCTGAAGAAGTCCGCTGTGACCGGGGCGGGGGTGGCGATCGCGGGCGCGGCTGCGGCTCCGTCGGCGCAGGCCGTGGAGGCCGGGATGCCGGCGCAGTCGGGCGGACAGCCGAAGCGGTATGCGCTGACGGTGCTGGGGACGACGGACCTGCATGGTCATGTCTTCAACTGGGACTACTTCAAGGACGCGGAGTACAAGGACGCGGCCGGGAATGCGCAGGGGCTGGCGCGTATCTCGACGCTGGTGAACCAGATCCGCAAGGAGAAGGGGCGCGAGAACACGCTGCTGCTGGACGCGGGTGACACGATCCAGGGCACGCCGCTGACGTACTACTACGCGAAGGTGGACCCGATCACCGCCAAGGGTGGTCCGGTGCATCCGATGGCGCAGGCGATGAACGCGATCGGCTATGACGCGGCGGCGCTGGGCAACCACGAGTTCAACTACGGGATCGAGACGCTGCGGAAGTTCGAGTCGCAGTTGCGTTTCCCGCTGCTGGGTGCGAACGCGGTGGACGCGAAGACGCTGCAGCCGGCCTTCCCTCCTTATGTGATGAAGACGTTCTGTGTGAAGGGTGCGCCGCCGGTCAAGGTGGCGGTTCTGGGTCTGACGAATCCCGGTATCGCGATCTGGGACAAGGCGTATGTGCAGGGCAGGCTGGCGTTCCCGGGTCTGGAGGAGCAGGCGGCGAAGTGGGTGCCGAAGCTGAAGTCGATGGGTGCGGATGTCGTCGTGGTGTCGGCGCACTCGGGTTCGTCGGGGACGTCGTCGTACGGTGATCAGTTGCCGTATGTGGAGAATTCGGCGGCTCTGGTGGCGCAGCAGGTGCCGGACATCGACGCGATTCTGGTCGGGCACGCGCATGTGGAGATTCCCGAGCTGCGGGTGACGAACGCGAAGACGGGCAGGACGGTGGTGCTTTCGGAGCCGCTGGCCTACGCGGAGCGGTTGTCGGTGTTCGACGTCGAGCTGGTGTTCCAGAAGGGGAAGTGGGTCGTCGAGTCCGTTTCCTCGAAGGTGCTGAATTCCAACACGGTCGCGGACGACCCGAAGATCACGAAGCTGCTGGGCGACGAGCACGCGAAGGTCGTGGCGTACGTCAACCAGGTGGTCGGTACGGCGACGGAGACGTTGACGACGGCGGAGGCGCGGTACAAGGACGCTCCGATCATCGACCTGATCACGAAGGTGCAGGAGGACGTCGTCAAGGCGGCGCTGGCGGGTACGTCGTATGCGTCGCTGCCGGTGATCGCGCAGGCGTCGCCGTTCTCGCGTACGTCGGAGATCCCGGCGGGCGAGGTGACGATCCGGGATCTGTCGAGCCTGTATGTGTACGACAACACGCTGGTGGCGAAGTTGCTGACGGGTGCGCAGGTGCGGGCGTACCTGGAGTACTCGGCGCAGTACTTCGTGCAGACGGCGGCGGGCGCGGTCGTCGACACGGAGAAGCTGACGAACGCGGCGGGGCGTCCGGACTACAACTACGACTATGTGTCGGGTCTGGCGTACGAGATCGACATCGCGCAGCCGGCGGGTTCGCGGATCAAGAATCTGACGTTCGGCGGGGCGGCGTTGGACGATGCGCAGCAGTTCGTGCTGGCGGTGAACAACTACCGGGCCAATGGTGGTGGCGCGTTCCCGCATGTGGCGTCGGCGCAGGAGCTGTGGTCGGAGTCGACGGAGATCCGTACGCGGATCTCGGAGTGGGTGACGGCGAAGGGTGTGCTGGATCCGAAGGACTTCGCGTCGGTGGACTGGAAGCTGACGCGGAACGGTACGCCGGTGTTCTAGTGCGGCGCCTGGGGTGCTGTGGTCGAGGGCTGTTCGCTGCCGGGGGGCCGTGGTCGGGTGGGCGGCCCCGGGGGCGGTGAGCGGTTGTGGTGTGGGGCGGGAGTCGTGGGGTGTCCACGGTTCCCGCCTCCGTCGTTGGCGGCCGGCCGGTGGTGTGGGGCGGCGCGGTCGGGTGGGCAGGTCATGGTGGGGTCAGTCTTTGAGGGGTACGTAGGTGCCGCGGCGTTGGGTGCCGATGGTGGGGGTGGTGGGTCGGGTGGTTGCGGTGGTTTGGAGGCCGAAGGTGGTGAAGGCGGTTCGGGTGGGGAGGGGGTAGGTCTCCTTGGTGGTGAGGGTGTTGAGGATGGTGGCGCTGCGCCAGGCGGCGAGGCCGAGGTCGGGGGCGCCTACGCCGTGGGTGTGGCGTTCGGCGTTCTGGACGTAGACGTTGCAGCCGGTGGCGGTGATGGAGGGGTCGAGGACGAGGCGGAAGTGTTCGTCGATGCGGGGGCGTTCGCTGTTGTCGCGGCGGATGTAGGGGTCGAGGCCGGCGAGGATGCGGTCGAGGGGGCGTTCGCGGTGGCCGGTGGCGAGGACGACGGCGTCCGTGGTGAGGCGGGTGCGGGTGTTCTGCTGGATGTGTTCGAGGTGGAGTTCGATTCTGGTGGTGGCGATGCGTCCTGCGGTGCGGACGCGGACGCCGGGGGTGAGGACGGCGTCGGGCCAGTCGCCGTGGAGGGTGCGGCGGTAGAGCTCTTCGTGGATGGCGGCGAGGGTGTCGGCGTCGACGCCTTTGTGGAGTTGCCATTGGGCGGCGGTGAGGCGGTCGCGGACGTTTTCGGGGAGGGCGTGGAAGTAGCGGGTGTAGTCGGGGGTGAAGTGTTCGAGGCCGAGTTTGGAGTACTCCATGGGGGCGAACGCGTCGGTGCGGCCGATCCAGTGGAGTTGTTCGTGGCCGGTGGGGCGGTGGCGGAGGAGGTCGAGGAAGATCTCGGCGCCGGACTGTCCTGAGCCGACGACGGTGATGTGGCCGGCGGTGAGGAGGGTGTCGCGGTGGGTGAGGTAGTCGGTGGCGTGGATGACGGGGACGCCGGGGGCTTCGGCGAGGGGGCGGAGGGGGTCGGGGATGTGGGGTTGGGTGCCGATGCCGAGGACGACGTTGCGGGTGTGGGTGCGGCCGAGGGCTTCGGCTTCGCCGTCGGGGTCGAGGTGGGTGAAGTCGACTTCGAAGATGTCGCGTTCGGGGTTCCAGCGGACGGCGTCGACCTGGTGGCGGAAGTGGAGTCCGGGGAGGTTGTCGGCGACCCAGCGGCAGTAGGTGTCGTATTCGGCGCGGTGGGTGTGGAAGCGCTCGGCGAAGTAGAAGGGGTAGAGGCGGTGGTGGGTTTTGAGGTAGTTGAGGAAGGTCCAGGGGCTGGTGGGGTCGGCGAGGGTGACGAGGTCGGCGAGGAAGGGGACCTGGACGCGGGCGCCGTCGATGAGGAGGCCGGGGTGCCAGTCGAAGCGGGGGCGTTGTTCGTAGAAGACGGCGTCGAGTTCGGCGAGGGGGTGGGCGAGGGCGGCGAGGGAGAGGTTGCTGGGGCCGATGCCGATGCCGACGAGGTCGCGGGGGGTGTCGTGGGGTGGGGGCGTGGTCATGTGGGGGTGTTTCCTTCCACCAGGTGCAGGAGGGCGGTGAGGTCGTCGGGGCGGGTGTGGGGGTTGAGGAGGGTGGTCTTGAGCCAGAGGCGGCCGTCGGCGCGGGCGCGGCCGAGGACGGCGTGGCCGTCGGTGAGGAGGCGGCGGCGGGTTTCGGCGACGGCGGTGTCGGTGGCGTCGGTGGGGCGGAAGAGGACGGTGCTGATGGTGGGTGGGGCGTGGAGTTGGAGGCGGGGGTGTGCGGTGACGAGGTCGGCGAACTGCTGGGCCTGGTCGCAGACGTGGTCGACGAGGGCGCCGAGGCCGGTGCGGCCGAGGGTCTTGAGGGTGACGGCGATCTTGAGGGCGTCGGGGCGTCGGGTGGTGCGCAGGGAGCGGCCGAGGAGGTCGGGGAGGCCGGCTTCGGTGTCGTCGCCGGCGTTGAGGTAGTCGGCGTGGTGGTGGAGGGCGGTGAGGTCGTGGGGGTCGCGGACGGCGAGGAGTCCGGCGGCGGCGGGTTGCCAGCCGAGTTTGTGCAGGTCGAGGGTGACGGTGTGGGCGGTGTCGAGGCCGGTGAGTTTGGGGCGGTGGCGGTCGCTGAAGAGGAGGCCGCCTCCGTAGGCGGCGTCGATGTGGAGGCGGGCGCCGTGGGTGCGGCACAGGTCGCTGATGGCGGGGAGGGGGTCGATGAGGCCGGCGTCGGTGGTGCCTGCGGTGGCGGCGACGAGGTGGGGGCCGGGCCGGGTGGTGAGGGCCTTGTGGAGGGCGGTGGGGTCGAGGGTGCCGGTGGGGGTGGGGAGGATCAGGGGTGTGGGGAGGCCGAGGAGCCAGGCGGCGCGGGGCAGGGAGTGGTGGGCGTTGGCTCCGCAGACGAGGCGGAGAGTGGGGCCGTGGGTTTCGCGGGCGAGGAGGAGGGCGAGTTGGTTGGCTTCGGTTCCGCCGGTGGTGACGAGGGCGTCGGCGAGTCCGGCGTGTGCGGCGAGGGCGCGGGTGACGAGCGCTTCGAGGGCGGAGGCGGCGGGCGCCTGGTCCCAGGAGTCGAGGGAGGGGTTGAGGGCGGAGGCGGCGAGGTCGGCGGCTGTGGCGACGGCGAGGGGCGGGCAGTGCAGGTGGGCGGCGCAGTGGGGGTGGGCGGGGTCGGCGGAGCCTTCGGCGAGTGCGCGTACGAGGGCGGGGAGGGCGTCGGGGTCGCCGTCGGCCGGCAGTGGGTCGCCGACGGCGTGTGCGAGGCGGGCGGTCACCGTGTCGGGTCCGCCCGCGGGCAGCGGTCCGCCGCGTGCGCGGGCGCCTGCGTCCAGCGCGTCGAGGACGGTGGCGAGCAACGGCCGGAGGGCGTCGGGTCCTTGGGGGCCTGAGGCGAGGGGTGGCGTGCTCATGGGGCTCCTCCGGGCGGGGCGGGGGCAGCGGGAGTTCCAGCTTGTACGCGGTTGCCCGGGCGCGCCCGGAAGCCCGGCGATCGGTACTCGAAAGGGGGTACTCCCGTGCGCGGAACGCGGGTGGGGGTGTGCCCTTGCCGGACGTCGACGGTTGGGCAGGGGGTACTCCCGTGCGTGGAACGCGGGTGGGGGTGTGCCCTTGCCGGACGTCGACGGTTGGGCGCGGCGTGGACCGTGGAGGAGCCGGGGCTGGTGCTCGAACCGGGGCTGAGGGTGGAGCCGGGGCTGAGGGTGGAGCCGGGGCCGGTGGTGGCGGGCGGGCCGGTGGTGCGGCGCGGGCCGGGTCCCGGCCACGAGGCGGCGCTGCTCGCGCTGCTCGCGCTGCTCGGGGAGTGCGAGGACTCCGGGGTGGGCGAGCGGCGGACGGGAGCGCGCGAAAGGGGCGTCCTCTGGGCGGAGTCGTGCCCTGGACCCGCTGTAGGGGCACTGGGGACCCGCGGCTGCGAATGCCAGGGGTCCTCCCCCGTCCGAAGCCGGGAGCGGCCCCGCCGCGGGAGGGCGAGGCCGGGGCCGCGGGTGCGACGAGGTGGGCCCGTCACGAGGGGACGGGCCAGCTCCGGGGTCAGGTGTGGGTGGACTCGCGGACGCGCAGGGCCCTGGTGAGGTCGTCGAGTTGGTCGACGAGTTTGCGGCGCAGGGCGGGGGTGAGTTCCGCGGTCGCGAGGCATTCCTCGCCCAGGCGCAGGGTGTCGGCGTCGACGGCGTGGGCGGGGAAGGCCCAGCGTCCCGCGGCCTCGGCGATGGCGGGGCCGCGGCGGCCGG
This sequence comes from Streptomyces sp. NPDC037083, assembly GCF_055606485.1. Lineage (NCBI taxonomy): Bacteria > Bacillati > Actinomycetota > Actinomycetes > Kitasatosporales > Streptomycetaceae > Streptomyces > Streptomyces sp. NPDC037083. The sequence continues at coordinate 293,757 of NZ_JBVJSQ010000007.1, forward strand.
CGAGGGCGACGGCGTCCTGGAAGAAGCGGGGGACGTACGGGCTGACGAGGTCGGCCTGTTCGGGCTGCCAGAAGCCCTTGGCGGTGGCGGTGAAGAGGTAGTTGGAGAGGCTGTCGTCGTCGAACATGGCGGCCCAGGCGGTGCGCTTGGCGTCTTCGTCGGGGAGGGCGGCGCGGCAGCGGGCGGCGCCTTCCCGGCCGGTGGCGGAGGGGTCGCGGTCGAGTTCGGCGGCGATGGCGTCCGCGTCGGTGGCGCCGAGGACGGCGAGGCGGGCGAGGACGCGCCAGCGCAGCTCGGGGTCGAGTTCGGGTCCGCCGGGGACGGTGCCGTCGGCGAGCCAGGCGGCGATGGTGTCGGGGTGGGCGGCGACGTCGATGAAGCGGCGTACGGCGACGAGGCGCAGGCCGGGGTGGTCGCCGTCCTCGGTGCGGCGGATGAGGTCGCGGCAGACGGCGGTGAGGGTGGCGAGGGCGGCGGGGCGCTGCTCGGGGGTGACGTAGCGGTCGGCGGCCTGGCCCGCGAAGGCGAGGACGCCTTGGACGAGGGCGAGGTCGGTTTCCTGCGGGAGGTGGGCGCGGGCGGCGTCGAGGTAGGCGGTGGGGGCGAGTTCGCCGTCGCGGACGGCGTCGCGCAGGGCGTTCCAGACGACGGCCCGGGTGAGGGGGGCGGGCAGGCCGGAGAGGCTGTTGCGGACGGTTTCGAAGGACTCGGGGTCGAAGCGGACCTTGGCGTAGGTGAGGTCGCCGTCGTTGAGCATGAGCAGGGCGGGGCGTTTGCCGATGGGCTGGGGTGCGCTCTGCGGGATGTCGATCTCGAGGCGTTGGCGCAGGGTGAGGTGGCGGCCCTCGTCGGCGAGGTCGAGGTCGTAGAGGCCGACGGCGACGCGGTGGGGGCGGCTGCCGTGGTGTTCGACGGTCAGGGTGCGGTCGCCGTTGGTGCCGCTGATAGTGGGGGTGAGGGTGTCGACGCCGGTGGTGCGCAGCCAGGCGTCGGCCCAGGCGTGGACGTCGCGGTCGGTGTGGGCGGCGAGGGAGTCGACGAAGTCGGCGAGGGTGGCGTTGGCGAACCGGTGGCGGGCGAAGTGGGTGTTGATGCCGGCGAGGAAGTCCTTTTCGCCGAGCCAGGTGACGAGTTGGCGGAGTGCGGAGGCGCCCTTGGCGTAGGAGATGCCGTCGAAGTTGAGCAGGGCGGAGGCGGTGTCGTCGACGTTCTCCGGGGCGACGGGGTGGGTGGAGGGGCGCTGGTCGGCGTCGTAGCCGGAGGCTTTGCGGACGACGCCGAAGTCGGTCCAGGTGTCGGTGAAGCGGGTGGCTTCGGTGAGGGTCTGGTAGCCCATGTACTCGGCGAAGGACTCGTTGAGCCAGATGTCGTCCCACCACTGGAGGGTGACGAGGTCGCCGAACCACATGTGGGCCATCTCGTGGGCGATGACCATGGCGCGGGTCTGGCGTTCGGTGTCGGTGACGGCGGAGCGGTAGACGAACTCGTCGCGGAAGGTGACGAGGCCGGGGTTCTCCATGGCGCCGGCGTTGAACTCGGGGACGAAGGCCTGGTCGTAGGAGTCGAAGGGGTAGGGCTCCTCGAACTTCTCGTGGTAGCGGTCGTAGCAGGCGCGGGTGATGTCGAGGAGTTCTTCGGCGTCGGCGTCGAGGTGGGGGGCGAGGGAGCGGCGGCAGTGCAGGCCGAAGGGCAGTCCGCGGTGTTCGGTGCGCACGGAGTGCCAGGGGCCGGCGGCGACGGCGACGAGGTAGGTGGGGATGAGGGGGGTGGGGGCGGCCTGCCAGCGGCCTTCGCCGAGGTGTTCGGCGATGCCGTTGGCGAGGACGGTCCAGCCCTGGGGCGCCGTGACGGTGAGGTCGAAGACCGCCTTGAGGTCGGGCTGGTCGAAGGCGGCGAAGACGCTTTGGACGTCGTTCATGAACAGCTGGGTGTAGAGGTATGTCTCGCCGTCGGTGGGGTCGGTGAAGCGGTGCATGCCCTCACCGGTGCGGGAGTAGTGCATGCCGGCCCGGACGCGCAGTTCGTGGTCGCCGGCCGTGAGGTTGTTCAGGGGCAGCCGGTTGCCGTCGAGCGTCTCGGGGTCGAGGGGCTCGCCGTCGAGGGTGACGGAGTGCAGCTCGGCGGGCCTGACCTCGACGAAGGTGTTCCCGTGGGCGCGCGCGGCGAACCGGATGACGGTGACGGACTCGAAGGTCTCGTCGCCGGTCGTCAGGTCGAGCTCGATGGTGTAGCGGTGGACGTCGAGGAGCTTGGCACGGCTTTGCGCTTCGTCGCGCGTCAGTACGGACATGCACGACATGCTGCCTGATGGCGCCGGTCGGGCACAGGGGCGGATCGGTACGCGCCCTATGTCCCTTCTCGCGCCGGAGCGCCGGACCTGTCGTCAGCGCCTTGTGGGGGGTGCGGTGTCCTCGGCGATGCGCTCGTGGTGGCGGATGACCTCGGCGATGATGAAGTTGAGGAACTTCTCGGCGAAGGCGGGGTCGAGCTTGGCGTTCTCGGCGAGGGTGCGCAGGCGGTCGATCTGGCGGGCCTCGCGGGCGGGGTCGGCGGCGGGCAGTTGGTGGCGGGCCTTGAGGTGGCCGACCTGCTGGGTGGCCTTGAAGCGTTCGGCGAGCATGTGGACGACGGCGGCGTCGATGTTGTCGATGCTGTCGCGCAGCCGGGCGAGCTCCTCGCGGACGGCGGGGTCGACCTCGGCGACGCCGGGTCCGGGGGTGTTGCTGGTGGTCATGGGCGATCACCCTAGGGCATGCCTGCGGGGGCGTTCGAGCTGCCCGTACAGTGGAATGGGGTCTACGGCGTCTTGGGGGTGCGGGCGTGGCCGACGGCGGACCGGTCCAGCACGGTTTTCCGCATCTGGAGACGGTGCGGGCGGCCGTCACGGCGTTGTACCGGCGGTTGTCGTACGACACCGTCCACCAGTTCGCGGCCAGTGTCCCGCCGGCCGACGTGGCGTTCTGCGACACCGATGATCTGCATCTGGGGACGCAGCGGGTGGCGCGTGAACTGGTGCGGCATTTCCGGCTGCCGGACGCCCGGATGATCGTGGCGTTCCGGGAGATGCAGCACGCGGCGAACGTGGAGCTGGCGGCGGGGCCGGAGTACTTCGTGGAGCTGAACGACCGTTTCCGCGGGCATCGGCGGGACATCGGCGCGGCTCTGGCGCACGAGATCATGCATGTGTATCTGCACCGGGTGGATCTGTCGTTCCCGGGGACGCGGGACAACGAGATCCTGACGGACACGGCGACGACGTACCTGGGGGCGGGCTGGCTGCTGCTGGACGCCTACCGGGAGGACGCGGCGTCGTCGCAGAAGCTGGGGTATCTCACGCCGGAGGAGTTCGGGTACGTGCTGGCGAAGCGGTCGCTGGTGTTCGGTGAGGATCCGTCGGTGTGGTTCACCAGCGCGCAGGCGTACACGGCGTACGAGCGGGGCTTGGAGCGGGCTCGTCATGACGAGCGGCAGCCGCCGCTGACGGCGGCGGGCTGGGCGGGGCGGCGGCGGTACGCCCGTGACCGTCGTCATGCCCAGGGCCATGGGTCGGCGGTGGCCGCGCACGCGGGGGACGTGCCGTACGCGTTCGCTCCGGATCCGGCGGGGCCGTTGCGGGTGACGTTTCCGTGTCCCACGTGTCATCAGCGGATCCGGGTGCCGGTGCGGGGCCGGGTGCGGGCGCGGTGCGGCTTGTGCCGGACGGTGCTGGAGTGCGACACGTAGGCGTTTGGGCGGTGTCCGGGGCTGCTACGTCCCGTACGGGGATGGCTGCTACGTCCCGTACACGGCGCCCGGCTGCGTGCTCTGGGCGAGGAGTTTCCGTACGGCTTCCCCGGCTTCGTCGGCGCTCCACCGTGCCCCTTTGTCGAGGCTGGGGCCCGGCCGCCAGCCTTCCATGACGGTGATGCGGCCGCCTTCGGCCTCGAAGACGCGTCCGGTGACGCCGTGGCTGGCGGCGGAGCCGAGCCAGACGACGAGGGGGGAGACGTTCTCGGGGGCCATGGCGTCGAAGCCGGTGGCGGGGGCGGCCATGGTCTCGGCGAAGGTCCGTTCGGTCATGCGGGTGCGGGCGGCGGGGGCGATGACGTTGGCCTGGACGCCGTAGCGGGCGAGTTCGGCGGCGGCGACGAGGGTGAGGGCGACGATCCCGGCCTTCGCGGCGCTGTAGTTGCCCTGTCCGACGGAGCCGAGGAGTCCGGCGCCGCTGCCGGTGCTGACGATCCGGGCGTCGGGCGTGCGGCCCGCCTTGGCTTCGGCGCGCCAGTGCGCGGCGGCGTGTTTCAGGGTGAGGAAGTGGCCTTTGAGGTGGACGCGCAGGACGGCGTCCCAGTCGCCCTCGTCGAGGTTGACGAGCATGCGGTCGCGCAGGAAGCCGGCGTTGTTGACGAGGGTGTCGAGCCGGCCGTAGGCGTCCAGGGCAGTCGCCACGAGGGACGCCGCGCCCTCGGGTGTGGCGATGTCGCCGCCGTGTGCGAGGGCTTCGCCGCCGGCGGCGCGGATCTCGGCCACCACGCGGGCGGCCGGACTGCCGGGCCCGGCCGGGACGGCGGGGTTGGGCGCGCCGGATGTAGCGGGCGCGCCGGATGTGGCGGGTGCTCCGTCCAGGCCGACGTCGAGGTCGTTGACGACGACCCGGGCGCCCTCCGCCGCGAAGGCGAGGGCGTGCGCGCGTCCGAGGCCGCGGCCGGCTCCGGTGACGACGACGACCCGCCCCTCGCACAGTGCGCTCATGTCATGTCTCCCTTGTTGGCGGTCGCGGCGTCGAGGAAGGCGGGCCGTTCCCCGCCTCCGTGGAGGAGCAGGCTCGCCCCGCTGATGTAGCGGGCCGCGTCGGAGGAGAGGAAGACGGCGGCCTCGCCCACGTCGGCGGGGGTGGCGAGCCGGCCGAGCGGGACGGTGCGGGCGACGGCCCGCACGCCGTCCTCGCCGCCGTAGTGGAGGTGGGTCAGTTCGGTGCGGACCATGCCGACGACCAGGGTGTTCACCCGCACCTGGGGGGCCCACTCGACGGCCATGGACCGTGCGAGGCTCTCCAGACCCGCCTTGGCCGCCCCGTACGCCGCGGTGCCGGGCGAGGGGCGGCTGCCGCTGACGCTGCCGATCATGAGGATCGAGCCCTCGGTGCGCATGAGGTGGTCGTGGGCGGCGAGGGACACGGTCAGGGGTGCGAGGAGGTTGAGTTCGATCACGCGCGCGTGGCGTCGGGCGTCGGCGTGCGCGAGCGGGCGGTGGGGGGCGCCGCCCGCGTTGTTGACGAGGACGTCGAGCCGGGGCAGTTCGGCGAAGAAGGCGTGCACGGCGTCGGGGTCGCGCACGTCCAGGGGGACGAACCGGGCTTTGGGCAGGGGGACTTCGGGGGGGCGTCGGGCGCAGACGACGACGTCGGCGCCCGCGCGCTCGAGGGAGCGTGCGATGCCGGCGCCCACGCCCCGGGTGCCTCCGGTGACGACGGCGACCTTCCCGTCCAGCTCCATTCGCTGCTACCTTCCACCTAACAAACGTTTGGTGGAAAGGTAGCTGATGCTTCCATGGGTGTCTCCACCTCGTCCCCGGAAAAGGGGATTTCGCTCGTCGCCGTCGACTTCCCGCCGGTGAACGCGCTGCCGGTGAGCGGCTGGTTCGCGCTGGCCGAAGCCGTGCGGGCGGCCGGCCGCGATCCGGCGACCCGCTGTGTGGTGCTGACCGCCGAGGGGCGGGGGTTCAACGCGGGCGTGGACATCAAGGAGATCCAGGCGCAGGGCCGCGGCGCCCTCATCGGCGCCAACCGCGGCTGCTTCGAGGCCTTCGCGGCGGTGTACGAGTGCGAGGTCCCGGTGGTGGCCGCGGTGCGGGGGTTCTGTCTGGGCGGCGGCATCGGCCTGGTGGGCAACGCGGACGTGATCGTGGCGAGCGAGGACGCCGTGTTCGGGCTGCCCGAGCTGGACCGGGGCGCGCTGGGCGCCGCCACGCATCTGGCCCGGCTGGTCCCCCAGCATCTGCTGCGCGCCCTGTACTACACCTCGCGCACGGTCACGGCGGCCGAGCTGCACGGACACGGGTCGGTGTGGCGGGTGGTCCCCCCGGACGGGCTCCGGGCGGCGGCGCTGGAGCTGGCCGGTGAGATCGCCGCGAAGGACGGCGAGCTGCTGCGGCTGGCGAAGGCGGCTCTCAACGGCATCGACCCGGTCGACGTGCGCCGCAGCTACCGCTTCGAGCAGGGCTTCACCTACGAGGCGAGCGTCGGCGGGGTCGCCGACCGGGTCCGCGACACCTTCGGCAGGGACGCCGGCCAGGGGGGCACGGGTGAGTGACAAGACGATGAGCGCCGACGAGGCGGTCTCCCGGCTGGAGAGCGGCATGACCCTCGGCATCGGGGGCTGGGGCTCGCGCCGCAAGCCGATGGCCCTGGTGCGGGCGCTGCTGCGGTCGCCGGTCACCGATCTGACGGTCGTCTCGTACGGCGGCCCGGACGTCGGCATGCTCGCGGCGGCCGGGCGGATCCGCAGACTGGTCACGGCCTTCGTCACCCTCGACTCGATCCCCCTCGAACCGCACTACCGGGCGGCCCGCGAACATGGCGCCTTCGAACTGACGGAGGTCGACGAGGCGATGTTCATGTGGGGGTTGCGCGCGGCCGCGAACCGGCTGCCCTTCCTGCCCGTGCGGGCGGGCCTCGGTTCGGACGTGATGCGGGTCAACCCGCGGCTGCGCACGGTGACCTCGCCGTACGAGGACCGGGAGACGTTCGTGGCCATGCCGGCCCTGCGGCTGGACGCAGCCCTGGTGCACGTCAACCGGGCCGACCGGCTGGGCAACGGGCAGTACCTGGGCCCGGACCCGTACTTCGACGACCTCTTCTGCGAGGCGGCGGACGCGGCGTACGTCAGTTGTGAACGCATCGTCGACACCGCCGAGCTGACGAAGGCGGCGCCGCCGCAGTCCCTGCTGGTCAAACGGCACACGGTGACGGGTGTCGTGGAGGCTCCGAACGGGGCGCACTTCACGTCGTGCGCCCCCGACTACGGCCGGGACGAGGCGTTTCAGAAGCGGTACGCGACCACGCCCTGGGCGCAGTTCGCCGCGCGGTTCCTCGCCGGGGACGAACAGGCGTACCGGGCGGCCGTCGAGGAGGAGACATGAGCGGGGTGACGCGGGCCGAGTACTGCGTCGTCGCCTGCGCCGAGGCGTGGCGCGGGGCGGGCGAGATCCTGGCGAGCCCGATGGGCGTGATCCCCTCCGTGGGCGCGCGGCTCGCCCGGCGCACCTTCGCGCCGGAGCTGCTGCTGACCGACGGCGAGGCGCTGCTCGTCGGCCTCGACGGCACGGTCGAGGGCTGGCTGCCCTACCGGCAGCACCTGGCCCTGGTGACCGGGGGCAGGCGGCACGTGATGATGGGCGCGAGCCAGATCGACCGGTACGGCAACCAGAACATCTCCTGCATCGGCGACTGGGCGAAGCCCGTGCGGCAGCTGCTCGGGGTGCGGGGCGCGCCGGTCAACACCCTCAACAACCCGACGAGTTACTGGGTGTCCCGGCATTCGCGGCGGGTGTTCGTCGAGAAGGTCGACATGGTGTGCGGGGTGGGGTACGACCGTGCGGGCGGCGCGCGCCACCACCGCATCCCACGGGTCGTCTCCGACCTCGGCGTGTTCGACTTCGCCACACCCGACCGGTCGATGCGGCTGGCGTCGCTGCATCCCGGGGTGAGCGTCGGGCAGGTCCGCGAGGCGACCGGCTTCGACCTGGTGATCCCGCCCGATGTGCCGTACACCCGTGAGCCGACGGCCGTGGAGCTGCGGTTGATCCGCGAGGTGATCGACCCGGACGGCGCCCGGGCGCGGGAGGTCGCCGGCTGATGGAGACGGCCTTCACCCGGCTGGTCGGGGTGCGCCACCCGATCGTGCAGACCGGGATGGGATGGGTGGCGGGCCCCCGCCTGGTGTCGGCGGCGGCGAACGCGGGGGCGCTGGGCGTGCTGGCCTCCGCGACGATGACCCTCGACCAGCTGCGGGCGGCGGTGCGGGAGGTGAGGTCCCGGACGGACGCGCCGTTCGGGGTCAACCTGCGGGCCGATGCGGCGGACGCCGGCGAGCGGGTGCGGATCATCCTCGACGAGGGGGTGCGGGTCGCGTCCTTCGCGCTCGCGCCGTCCCCCGGGCTGATCGCCGAGCTCAAGGCGGCCGGCGTCGTCGTCGTTCCCTCGATCGGGGCCCGCCGGCACGCCGAGAAGGTCGCCGCGTGGGGTGCGGACGCGGTGATCGTGCAGGGCGGCGAGGGCGGCGGCCACACCGGCGACGTGGCGACGACGGTTCTGCTGCCGCAGGTGGTGGACGCCGTGGACATCCCGGTCGTGGCGGCGGGCGGCTTCTTCGACGGCCGGGGGCTGGTGGCGGCGCTGGCGTACGGGGCGGCGGGCGTGGCGATGGGCACGCGGTTCCTGCTCACCTCGGACTCGCCGGTCCCGGACGCGGTGAAGGCGCGGTACCTGGCGGCGACGGTGCGCGACGTCGTCGTCACCCGCGCGGTGGACGGTCTGCCGCACCGCATGCTGCGTACGGAGCTGGTCGACGCCCTGGGGGACGCCGGCCGCGCCAGGGCCCTGCTCCGGGCGGTGCGGCACGCGGCCGGCTTCCGCAGGCTGTCCGGTCTCACCTGGCGGGAGATGGTCCGCGACGGTCTGGCGCTGCGGCACGGCAAGGACCTCTCGTTCAGTCAGGTGCTGCTCGCCGCGAACACGCCGATGCTGCTGAGGTCGGCGATGGTGGAGGGCCGCACGGATGTGGGCGTGATGGCCTCCGGGCAGGTCGCCGGAGTGATCGACGACCTGCCGTCGTGCGCGGAGCTGGTGGAGCGCCTCATGGAGGAGGCGGAGCGGGTGCTGGCGTCCCTGAACGTGCTCAGAGCCGCTCGATGATCGTCACGTTCGCCTGCCCGCCGCCCTCGCACATGGTCTGCAGGCCGTAGCGGCCGCCGGTGCGTTCGAGTTCGTGCAGGAGGGTCGTCATCAGCTTCGCGCCGGTCGCGCCGAGGGGGTGTCCGAGGGCGATCGCGCCGCCGTTGACGTTGACCTTCCGGGGGTCCGCGCCGGTCTCCTTCAGCCAGGCCAGGACGACGGGCGCGAAGGCCTCGTTGATCTCGACGAGGTCGAGGTCGTCGATGGTGAGCCCGGTCTTCTTCAGGGCGTGCGCGGTGGCCGGGATCGGGGCGGTCAGCATGCGGATGGGGTCCTCGCCGCGGACGGAGAGGTGGTGCACGCGGGCGCGGGGCCGCAGCCCGTGTTCGCGGACGGCGTCCTCGGAGGCCAGCAGCAGGGCGGCCGCGCCGTCGGAGACCTGCGAGGAGCAGGCGGCGGTGACGGTGCCGCCGTCGATGACGGGCCTGAGCGCGGCCATCTTCTCCAGGGAGGTGTCCCGGCGCGGCCCCTCGTCGGCGGTGACGTCCCCGTAGGCGACGGTCTCGCGCGTGAAGCGGCCCTCGTCGAGGGCGCGGACGGCCCGCCGGTGCGAGCGCAGCGCGAACTCCTCCTGGTCCTGCCGGGTGATGCCCCATTTGGCGGCGATCACCTCGGCGCCCGCGAACTGGTTGACGGGCCGGTCCCCGTACCGCGCGCGCCAGCCCTCGCTGCCCGCGAAGGGGCCCTGGGTGAAGCCGAGCGGTGCGGCGGCCTGGCGGGTGGCGTAGGCGATCGGGATCTGCGACATGTTCTGCACGCCGCCCGCGACCACCAGGTCCTGCGTGCCGGACAGCACGCCCTGGGCGGCGAAGTGCACGGCCTGCTGCGAGGAGCCGCACTGGCGGTCCACGGTCACGCCCGGCACCTCCTCGGGCAGTCCGGCCGCCAGCCAGCAGGTCCGCGCGATGTCACCGGCCTGGGGTCCGACGGTGTCCAGGCAGCCGAAGACGACGTCCTCGACGGCGGCCGGGTCGACGCCCGAGCGCGAGACGAGCTCCTTGAGCACATGCGCCCCGAGATCGGCCGGGTGCACCCCGGACAGACCCCCTCCGCGCCGCCCAACGGGCGTACGGACCGCTTCGACGATGTAGGCCTCGGCCATGGCAACTCCCTCACACAAAGGGGCACTTGCTGGGACTGTTCGGGTGCGGGCTACTCACGTACGGCGATCCCGTCCAGCACCATCGACAGGTACTGGCGGGCGATCTCCTCCGGGCTGTGCTGTCCGCCGGGCCGGTACCAGGAGGCGGCGACCCACACGGTGTCGCGGACGAACCGGTAGGTGAGGCGGACGTCGAGGTCGGCGCGGAAGACCCGTTCCGCGACGCCGCGTTCCAGCGTGGACAGCCACGCCTTCTCGAACCTGCGCTGCGACTCGGCGAGGAACGCGAACCGTTCCTGCGCCACGAGCTGTCTGCTCTCCTTCTGGTAGATCGCGACGGCGGCGCGGTGCCGGTCGATCTCCCGGAACGACTCGGTGACCAGCGCTTCGAGCGTCTCCCGGGGGCCCGTTTTGGCGGCGAGGACGGTGTCGTAGCCGTCCCACAGCTCGTCGAGGAAGGTGCGCAGGATCTCTTCGAGCATCGACTCCTTGGAGTCGAAGTGGTAGTAGAGGCTGCCCGCGAGCATGCCGGCGTGGTCGGCGATCTTGCGCACGGTGGTGGCGTTGTAGCCCTGCTCGGCGAAGACCTCGGCGGCGGTGTTGAGCAGTTCGCCGCGGCGCGCGGGCGCGGCGGTCACCTGGGGCTTCTTCTTGGTCGGCACGGGTCCATTGTGGGCTGCTCCGGTCGTCAGGCGTGCTGGCTGCTGACGGCGACGACCTCGCCCGTCATGTAAGAGGAGTAGCCCGACGCGAGGAAGACGATCACGTTGGCCACCTCCCAGGGCTGCGCGTACCGTCCGAAGGCCTCGCGTGCGGTGAGTTCCGCCAGCAGTTCGGGCGTGGTCACCTTCGCCAGGTGGGGGTGCATGGCCAGGCTCGGTGAGACGGCGTTGACCCGCACCCCGTACGCGGCGGCCTCGATCGCCGCGCAGCGCGTCAGCGCCATCACGCCCGCTTTCGCGGCGGCGTAGTGCGCCTGTCCGGCCTGGGCGCGCCAGCCGACGACGGAGGCGTTGTTGACGATGACGCCCGCGCCGGTCGCGCGCATCAGCCGCAGGGCGGCGCGGGTGCATCTGAAGGTCCCGTTCAGGGTGACGTCCAGGACCCGCGTCCACTGCTCGTCGGTCATGTCCGCGAGCTGTGAAGTCCCACCCAGTCCCGCGTTGTTGACGACGACGTCCAGTCGGCCGTGCGTCTCGGCGGCCGCGTCGAACAGGGCTCGCACCTGACGTTCGTCGGTGACGTCGCAGGGCATCGCCGACACCGCTGCGGCGCCGAACTCCTCGGCCAGTTCGGCCTCGTAGGCCTTCAGTCGGCGCGGGTGGGCGTCGCTGATCAGTACGCGCGCGCCCTCCTCCAGGAAGCGGCGGGCGGTCGCTCCGCCGATGCCCGCGCCGGCCGCCGCGGTGATCACCGCGTGGCGCCCGTCGAGCAGCGCGTGCCCGGGAACGTACGGCGGACCCTCGACGTTCGTCATGACAGCACGCTAACCTACCAAACACTTGTTAGGGAAGAACGACCAGGGAAGAACGCCCGGGGACCTTCGGGGACCTCCCGGGACCTGCGGGGACGTCCGCGGGCCTCCGGGGACGTCCGGGGACCTCCGGGGCGTGCCCGGGGCCGTTCGGGAATGAGGGTGGCCGTGGATCTCGCACACTCCCCCGCCGACGAGGCGTTCCGCGCCGAGGCCCGGGCCTGGCTTCACGCGCACGTGCCGCCCGAGCCGCTGCCCTCTCTGGAGACCGCCGAGGGCTTCGCCGCGCACCGCGCGTGGGAGGCGGAACTGGCGGCCGACCGCTGGTCGGCGGTGAACTGGCCGACGCGCTACGGCGGGCGGGACTGCGGGCTGCTGCGCTGGCTGATCTTCGAGGAGGAGTACTACGCGGCGGGCGCTCCGGGCCGCGTCGGCCAGAACGGCGTCAGCCTCCTCGCACCCACCCTGTTCGACCACGGCACCCAGGAGCAGCGGGACCGCGTGCTGCCGGCCATGGCCGCCGGGGAGGTCGTCTGGGCGCAGGCCTGGTCGGAGCCCGAGGCCGGCTCGGACCTGGCGGCGCTGCGCGCGAGGGCGGTCCGCGTCCCGGGCGGCTGGCGGTTGACCGGCCTGAAGACGTGGTCCTCCCGCGCGGCCTTCGCCGACCGCGCCTTCGGCCTGTTCCGCACCGACGCCGACGCTCCGGCGCCGCACCAGGGGCTCAGCTACGTCATGTTCGACCTGCGGGCCCCCGGCGTCACCGTCCGCCCCATCGGCCGTCTCGACGGGAAGCCGGCGTTCGCGGAGCTGTCCCTGGACGGGGTGTTCGTGCCGGACGAGGACGTGATCGGCCGGCCGGGCGAGGGCTGGCGGATCGCGATGTCGGCGGCGGCCGGCGAACGCGGGCTCACCCTGCGCTCCCCCGGCCGCTTCCTTGCGTCGGCCGACCGGCTGCACGCCCTGTGGCAGGCCCAGGGCAGCCCGCCGAGCGCCGCGGGCCGGGTCGCCGACGCGCTGATCGGCGCCCGCGCGTACCAGCTGTTCACCTACGCGGCCGCCGCGCGTTTCCTGGCCGGGGAGCGGTCCGGCCCGGAGTCGAGCCTGAACAAGGTGTTCTGGTCCGAGTACGACATCGCCCTGCACGAGACGGCACTGGATCTGCTCGGCGAGGACGGCGAACTGGGCGACACGGACTGGGCGGAGCGCTACGTCTTCTCCCTCGCCGGGCCGATCTACGCGGGCACGAACGAGATCCAGCGCGACATCGTCGCCGAGCGCCTGCTCGGCCTGCCGAGGGGACGCCGCCCATGACCTCGCCGCAGGCGCAGCTGCGATTCCTGCTCGACGCCGAACAGCGGGCGTTCGCCCGGTCGTTGGACGCCATGCTGGGCGCGGCCGGCACCGCGCAGGCGGTCCGCGACTGGAGCCGCGGCGACCGGGCGCGCGGCCGGGCGCTGTGGTCCCGGATCGCCGAGGCGGGCGTCTTCGCCCTGGCGGTGCCCGAGAAGTACGAGGGGCTGGGGCCGCGGCCGGTCGACCTGGCCGTGGCCTTCGTGGAGCTGGGGCGGCACGCGGTGCCGGGCCCGCTGGTGGAGACGGTCGCCGCGGCGGCCCTGCTGCTCGACCCGGGTCCGGCCGAACGGTTCCTCGCCGGGCTGGCCTCGGGCGAGTCGATGGCGACGGTGGCCCGCGAGGGCTCCTACGCCCTGGACGGCGACGCGGCGACGCTGCGTCTGGCCCTGGACGGCGACGGCCTGCGGCTCGCCCCCGGTCACGGCCCGGTCCGGGCCTCCCTCGACCCCGCGCGCCGCCTCACCCGGCTGCTGCCCGGCGGCGAACTCCTCACCCCGGCCCCGGCCGCGGACCGCGCGCTGCTGTGGGCCCGTCTCGCCACCGCCGCCCAGGCCCTCGGCGTCGGCCTGGCGCTGCTGGACCGCACCGTGGCCCACGTCGGCCGGCGGGTCCAGTTCGGCGTCCCCGTCGGCTCGTTCCAGGCGGTCAAGCACCGTTTGGCGGACGCGAAGATCGCCCTGGAGTTCGCCCGCCCCCTGGTCCTGGGGGCCGCTGTGACGATGACTCCGGCGGACGTCGCCGCGGCGAAGGCGAGCGCCTGCGAGGCGGCGTACGCGAGCGCGCGCACCGCGCTCCAACTGCACGGCGCGCTCGGCTACACGGCGGAGTACGACCTGTCCCTGTGGCTCACCAAGGCCCGCGCCCTGCGCACGGCGTGGGGCACACCGGACGACTGCCGGGCGCAGGTGCTGCGCGCCCGCACGCAGGGCCTCAGCCGGTGACCTTGGCGATGAACGCGGCGAGGTGGGCGACGGTCCGCTCGATCTTCTCCTCCAGCGTGATCGTCTCGTGCAGCCGGGCCCCGACGCCCACGTCCCGCTTGCCCCGCACGTACAGCGAGCAGGCGAGGTCGCTGCAGATGTAGGCGCCCACGGAGTTGCCCTGCTGGCCGGCCCTGCCCGCCTTGGGCGCGACCATCAGCGAGACGCCGCCGGAGTGGGTGGTCAGGCACATCGTGCACATACTGCGCCGGGCCTGCCAGGAGCCGGAGGCGGAGGAGCGCAGTGCGAGGGCCTGCAGCCGGCCGTCGAGCTCCAGGGCGAGGTAGGCGCGGTCGGGGGCCTGGGGGTCCCGCCAGCCGAGGTAGTCCAGGTCGCCCCAGGGGCGGTCGGCCAGGTCGCGCGGCACGGACAGGCGCTTCGCCTCGCCCTTGGTGCAGTTCACGAACGCGGCGCGGATCTCTTGCTCGGTCAGCGGCTTCATATGGTGCAGGCTAATTTGCCTACAACCTTTAGGCAAACGCTTAAGCGGTCACGGTCAAGGCCTAGCGCGTGACGCATAATGGCCTGCGGCGGGGCGGGCTCGCCCAGTCGGGGAAGAGACATCGGGCGGGAGACGACCATGGGGCGTGTGGGGCTGAGCACGGAGCGCCTGGTCCGGGCGGGCGCGGAAATGGCCGACGAGGTGGGCTTTGACCAGGTGACCGTCTCGGCGCTGGCCAGGCGCTTCGACGTCAAGGTCGCGAGCCTGTACTCGCATGTGAGGAACTCCGACGACCTGCGGACCCGGATCGCCCTGCTCGCCCTGGCCGAGCTCGCCGACCGGGGCGACCTCGCGCTCGCCGGGCGGGCTGGCAAGGACGCCCTGACCGCGCTGGCCGACGTCTACCGCGACTACGCGCGCGAGCACCCCGGCCGCTACGCCGCAGCCCAGCTGAGACTCGACCCGGAGGCGGCCGCGGCGAGCGCCGGCGGCCGTCATGCCCGCATGACGCGCGCGATCCTGCGCGGCTACGACCTCACGGAACCGGACCAGACGCACGCCGTCCGCCTGCTGGGCAGCGTCTTCCACGGCTACGTCAGCCTGGAGCTGGGCGGCGGCTTCAGCCACAGCGCCCCCGACACCCAGGAGACCTGGACCCGGATCCTGGACGCCCTCGACGCCCTGCTGCGCAACTGGCCGCCCAAGGAGTGACGGGCCGGGCGGGTCCCGCCGCGGGGCACTGCCCGCGCCCCCGGCGTCAGTGCCCGTGCCCGCCGCCCAGTTCGCGGCGGTACTCCTCCGCTGTCGGCTTCGGGACGTGACTGCCGGCGCCGAACATGGCCCGCGCCAGCCTCGCCCGCACCCGCTGCGAGACGGTGACCGGCCGGCGCACTCCGTTGTGGTCGACGAGCGGCCCGATCGCGTACGGCGGGTCCTGCTCGTGCTGGGTGAGGGTGAACAGCCGTGCCCGGTCCAGCGGTTCATGGACCTCCACGTACTCGCCGTGCGGCAGGCGCCTGATGGTGCCCGTCTCCCGGCCGTGCAGCACCTTGTCCCGGTCCTGGCGCTGCAGCCCCAGGCAGATCCGCTTGGTCACCGTGAAGGCGACGACCGGGGCGACGAACACGGAGATCCGCACGAACCAGGTGATCGCGTTGATGGACAGATGCAGATGCGTGGCCACGATGTCGTTGCCGCCGCCGATCAGCAGCACCGCGTACAGCGTCAGCCAGGCCGCGCCGAGGCCGGTGCGCACGGGCGCGTTGCGCGGTCGGTCCAGGATGTGGTGCTCGCGCCGGTCGCCGGTGATCCACGCCTCGACGAACGGATAGACGCCGATGGCCAGCAGGATCAGCGGGAAGAGCGAGAACGGGATCAGCACGCCCAGCTCCAGGGTGTGGCCCCAGGCGTTGATCTCCCAGCCCGGCATCACCCGGATCAGCCCCTCGGAGAAGCCGAGGTACCAGTCCGGCTGGGCGCCGGTCGTGACCAGGTCCGGGCGGTAGGGGCCGAACGCCCACACCGGGTTGACGCTCGCGATCCCGCCCATCACCGCCAGCACGCCGAAGACCAGGAAGAAGAAGCCGCCCGCCTTCGCCATGTAGACCGGCATGAACGGCATGCCGACCACGCTCTTCTGGTCGCGTCCGGGCCCCGGGTACTGGGTGTGCTTGTGGAAGAACACCAGGATGAGATGGGCGACGACGAGCCCGAGCATGATCCCGGGCAGCAGCAGCACATGGATCGGGAAGAACCGCGAGATGATGTCGTGCCCCGGGAACTCCCCGCCGAACAGGAAGAACGACAGGTACGTCCCGACGATCGGGATGGACAGGATCGCGCCGTCGGCGAACCGCACCCCGGTCCCGGAGAGCAGGTCGTCGGGGAGCGAGTAGCCGGTCAGGCCGGTGATGATGCCGAGGAACAACAGGGTCCAGCCGAAAAGCCAGTTGACCTCGCGCGGCTTGCGGAACGCGCCGGTGAAGAACACCCGCATCATGTGCACGAGCATGCCGGTGACGAAGACCAGCGCGGCCCAGTGGTGGATCTGCCGGATCAGCAGCCCGCCGCGCACGTCGAAGCTGATGTCGAGCGTCGAGGCGTACGCCTTCGTCATGGTGATGCCGTTGAGCGGGACGTAGGCGCCGTCGTAGACGACCTCCGCGCTGCTCGGCTCGAAGAACAGGGTGAGGTACACGCCGGTGAGGAGCAGGACGAGGAAGCTGTACAGGCAGACCTCGCCCAGCATGAACGACCAGTGGTCCGGGAACACCTTGCGCAGGTTGGCCCTGGCCAGCGTGTACAGCCCGAGCCGTCCGTCGGCCCAGTCGGCGACCCTCTCCCCCCTGCCGAGCTCGCTCCTCGGTCCCGAACTCCCCCCGGCCGCCGCCTCGTTCACCGATCGCACGCCGTCGCCCATGTGCCCCCGCCTCCCCGTTGGACCGATCCCAGAGTGGCACGAGGGGCCCGTCGAGCCAACGGTGCGTGCGGCAGCGCGGACCCGCTCGGCTACGGCCGTACGATTCCCCGCGCCCGTGCGGCCGTCAGCCACCGGGGGAACTCGCTCACGATCCGGTCGTAGAGCTCGGCGTCCGACACCTTCCGCGGATCCGGACCGGCGTGGAAGAAGCCTGCGTTGTCGACCGCCCGCTTGTCCGGCACGGGCAGTTCGTCGAGCTTGCGCAGAAAGTCGAACTGCCTGCTGCCGCGGTCGCCGAAGCCGATGAACTGCCAGAACAGCGGCAGCCTGGACGCCTTGCAGAGATAGCGTTCCGCGGCGAGCTTGTTGATCGGGCCGCCGTCGGTCTGGAACACCACCAGCGCGGGGTCCTGGGAGCCGCTGTCGAGGTAGTGGTCGATGACGGCGTCCATGGCCAGGTGGTAGCTGGTCTTGCCCATGTGTCCGAGTCCGGCCACGATGCGGTCCACCCGCCCCCGGTGGTCGGCGAGGGCGATGTCGGTGACGGCGTCGACGTCGGTCGAGAAGAAGACGACCGGCACCCGGCCGTCGTCGTCGAGGTGCGCGGACAGCCCCAACACCCGGTCGGCGAGCGCCTGCACGCTGCCGTCCTGGTAGTACGGCTTCATCGAACCCGAGTAGTCGACGACGAGATAGACGGCGGCCCGCTGCCCGTCCAGTCCGTGCTTGACGAGGGACACCCCGGCGCTCTTGTACAGATCGACCAGCGCGGGCGCGGTCTGCTGGACCTTGGTGAGACTGATCGCGACCATGGCGGACAGCCTCCCACACGCGCCGGAACTCGCCACCTTGTTCGTTCGCCGCCCCATCGGGGGCCGTTCGCCGTCCAATGAGGATGAAATGACAAGGAACAAGACATTCCCGTTTTAGGGTGTGCGGCATGAAACGTGCCGCCGCCCTGGTCTGCGCCGCAGTGGCGTCGACGGTGTACCTGCTCCATCCCGCACAGTTCGCACGACCGGCCCAGCCGACGACCGACGCACAAGCGCCCCCGCCCGGTCTCGCCGCCCCGGCGCAGAAGGAACTGGCCCAGCAGATCGTGGCCAGCGCGGAGAACGGAACCCTCGACTGGCGCACCGCGTACGGCTATGTCGAGGACATCGGCGACGGCCAGGGCTACACGGCGGGCCTGATCGGCTTCTGCACCGGCACCCACGATCTGCTCACCCTCGTCGAGGGCTACACGCGCGACCACCCGGGCAACGCCCTCGCCCGCTACCTGCCCGCCCTGCGCCGCGTCGACGGCACCGACTCGCACGCCGGGCTCGACCCCGGCTTCCCGGCCGCCTGGCGCAGGGAGTCCCGGGTCTCCGCCTTCCGGGCCGCGCAGGACGCCGAGCGCGACCGCGTCTACTTCGACCCGGCGGTCCGTCGGGGCCGGGCCGACGGCCTGGGCGCGCTGGGCCAGTTCATCTACTACGACGCCCTGGTCTTCCACGGCCCCGGCTCGGGCCCGACCAGCTTCGACGGCATCCGGGCACGGGCGATGAGCGCGGCGCGCACCCCCGCCCGGGGCGGCGGCGAGACCGCCTACCTCGACGCCTTCCTCGACGCGCGCCGCCGCGCCATGCTGACCCGGCACCCCGGGATCGACACCTCGCGCGTCGACACCACGCAACGCCGTTTCCTGCGCGAGGGCAACCTCCAACTGAACCCGCCGCTGCGCTGGCAGGTGTACGGGGAGACGTTCGGGGTGCAGTAGCGGGCGAGCCGGGACGTGCGACGGCGCCTCGTTCGCCGCGTGCGCCGGACATGCCGCGGCGCCTGCCGGTCCGGTCGGGGACATGGCAGGCGCCGCGTTGTGTTCCGCACGCCTTTGTACGGGACGTTCCAAGTGCCCTGGTGAAGGGGCGTCAGACCATCAGCGAGCGGTCCGTCGGGCGGATCGGGGCGGGCAGTTCGCTCGCGCCGGTCAGGAACCGGTCGACGCCGCGGGCGGCCGAGCGGCCCTCCGCGATCGCCCACACGATGAGCGACTGGCCGCGGCCCGCGTCACCGGCGACGTACACGCCCGGCACGTTGGTCCGGAAGTCGGCGTCGCGGGCGACGTTGCCGCGCTCGTCGAGCTCCAGGCCGAACTGCTCGACGAGACCGTTCTCACGGTCCGTGCCGGTGAAGCCCATCGCCAGCGTCACCAGCTGGGCGGGGATCTTGCGCTCCGTGCCCGGCTTCGGGGTCAGCTTGCCGTCGACGAACTCGACCTCGGTGAGGTGCAGCCACTGGACGTTGCCGTCCTCGTCGCCCTCGAAGTGGGTGGTGGAGACGGAGTAGACCCGCTCGCCGCCCTCCTCGTGCGCGCTGGTGACCTTGTAGAGCATCGGGAAGGTCGGCCACGGCTGGGAGACCGCGTTCCGCTCCTCGCCCGGGCGGGGCATGATCTCCAGCTGGGTGACCGAGGCCGCGCCCTGCCGGTGGGCGGTGCCCACGCAGTCCGCACCGGTGTCGCCGCCGCCGATGACCACGACGTGCTTGCCCTCGGCCGAGATGGGGGGCGCCACGAAGTCGCCCTCCTGGACCTTGTTGGCGAGCGGCAGGTACTCCATCGCCTGGTACACGCCCTTGAGCTCACGGCCGGGGACCGGCAGATCGCGTGCGGTCGTGGCGCCGGCGGCGATGACGACGGCGTCGTAGCGCTTCTTCAGGTCGGTCGCCTTGAGGTCGCGGCCGATCTCGATGCCGGTGCGGAAGCGGGTGCCCTCCGCGCGCATCTGCTCGATGCGGCGGTTGATGTGCCGCTTCTCCATCTTGAACTCGGGGATGCCGTACCGCAGGAGGCCTCCGATGCGGTCCGCGCGCTCGTAGACGGCGACGGTGTGGCCGGCCCGGGTGAGCTGCTGGGCGGCGGCCAGACCGGCCGGGCCGGAGCCGATGACGGCGACCGTCTTGCCGGACAGGCGCTCCGGGATCTGCGGGGCGACGTCCCCGGTCTCCCACGCCTTGTCGATGATCGAGACCTCGACGTTCTTGATGGTGACCGGCGGCTGGTTGATGCCGAGCACGCACGCCGACTCGCAGGGAGCAGGGCACAGCCGCCCGGTGAACTCCGGGAAGTTGTTCGTGGCGTGCAGCCGCTCGGACGCCGCCGACCAGTCCTCACGGTAGGCGTAGTCGTTCCACTCGGGGATCAGGTTCCCCAGCGGACAGCCGTTGTGGCAGAACGGGATGCCGCAGTCCATGCACCGGCTGGCCTGCTTGCCGATGATCGGCAGCAGCGAACCGGGGACGTAGACCTCGTTCCAGTCCTTCAGACGCACGTCGACGGGACGGGACTTGGCGACCTCGCGGCCGTGGTTCAGAAAGCCCTTCGGGTCAGCCATTGGTCGCCGCCTCCATCATCTTCTCGGTGATCTCGGACTCGGAGAGTCCCGCCTGCTCGGCGGCGTCCTTGGCGGCGAGCACTGCCTTGTACGTGCTGGGGATGATCTTGCTGAAGCGCTCCACGGCCACGTCCCAGTCGGCGAGCAGCTTCTCGGCGACCGTCGAGGCGGTCTCCTCGGCGTGCCGGCGCACCACGTCGTGCAGCCACTGCTTGTCGCTGTCGTCCAGTTCCTCGACGGCGGCGAGGTTGCCGGCGTTGACGTTGTCGCGGTTCAGGTCGATCACGTAGGCGATGCCGCCGGACATGCCGGCCGCGAAGTTGCGGCCCGTCTCGCCGAGGATCACCGCGTGGCCGCCGGTCATGTACTCGCAGCCGTGGTCGCCCACGCCCTCGGAGACGACCGTCGCGCCGGAGTTGCGGACGCAGAACCGCTCGCCGGTGCGGCCGCGCAGGAACAGCTCGCCGCCGGTCGCGCCGTAGGCGATGGTGTTGCCCGCGATCGTCGAGAACTCGGCGAGGTGGTCGGCGCCCCGGTCGGGACGGACGATCACCCGGCCGCCGGAGAGGCCCTTGCCGACGTAGTCGTTGGCGTCGCCCTCCAGGCGCAGCGTGACACCGCGCGGGAGGAAGGCGCCGAAGGACTGGCCGGCGGAGCCGGTGAAGGTGATGTCGATGGTGTCCTCGGGCAGGCCGGCGCCACCGAACTTCTTCGTCACCTCGTGGCCGAGCATGGTGCCGACCGTGCGGTTGATGTTGCGGATCGCGACCTGGGCGCGCACCGGCTGGGCGTCGGTCGCGGAGTCCGCGGCCAGCGCGTCGGCGGCGAGCTTGATCAGCTCGTTGTCGAGCGCCTTCTCCAGGCCGTGGTCCTGCTCGATGACCTGGTGCAGGGCGGCGCCCTCGGGCAGCGCGGGGACGTGGAACAGCGGGGCCAGGTTCAGGCCCTGCGCCTTCCAGTGGTCGACGGCGCGCTCGACGTCGAGGACCTCGGCGTGGCCGACGGCCTCCTCGATCGAGCGGAAGCCCAGCTCGGCCAGCAGCTCGCGGACCTCTTCGGCGATGAACTTGAAGAAGTTCACGACGTACTCGGCCTTGCCGGCGAAGCGGTCGCGCAGCACCGGGTTCTGGGTGGCGATGCCGACGGGGCAGGTGTCGAGGTGGCAGACGCGCATCATGACGCAGCCGGAGACGACGAGCGGCGCGGTCGCGAAACCGAACTCCTCGGCGCCCAGCAGCGCGGCGATGATCACGTCGCGGCCGGTCTTGAGCTGGCCGTCGGTCTGGACCACGATCCGGTCGCGCAGCCCGTTGAGCAGCAGGGTCTGCTGGGTCTCGGCGAGACCGAGCTCCCAGGGGCCGCCCGCGTGCTTGAGCGAGGTGAGCGGCGAGGCGCCGGTACCGCCGTCGTGGCCGGAGATCAGGACGACGTCCGCGTGTGCCTTGGACACACCCGCGGCGACCGTGCCGACGCCGACCTCCGAGACCAGCTTCACGTGAATCCGCGCCTGCGGGTTCGCGTTCTTCAGGTCGTGGATGAGCTGCGCCAGGTCCTCGATGGAGTAGATGTCGTGGTGCGGAGGCGGGGAGATCAGACCGACGCCCGGGGTCGAGTGCCGGGTCTTGGCCACCCACGGGTAGACCTTGTGGCCGGGCAGCTGGCCGCCCTCGCCGGGCTTGGCGCCCTGGGCCATCTTGATCTGGATGTCGTCCGCGTTGACCAGGTACTCCGAGGTCACGCCGAAGCGGCCGGAGGCGACCTGCTTGATGCTGGAGCGGCGCGCCGGGTCGTACAGGCGCTCCGGGTCCTCGCCGCCCTCACCGGTGTTGGACTTGCCGCCCAGCTGGTTCATGGCGATGGCGAGGGTCTCGTGCGCCTCCTGGGAGATGGAGCCGTACGACATGGCGCCGGTGGAGAAGCGCTTGACGATCTCGGAGACGGGCTCGACCTCGTCGACGGAGATCGGCTGACGGCCCGACTTGAAGCCGAACAGTCCGCGCAGCGTCATGAGGCGCTCGGACTGCTCGTTCACGCGGTCCGTGTACTTCTTGAAGATGTCGTAGCGGGCCGTGCGCGTGGAGTGCTGGAGGCGGAAGACCGTCTCCGGGTCGAACAGGTGCGGCTCGCCCTCGCGGCGCCACTGGTACTCGCCGCCTATCTCCAGGGCGCGGTGCGCCGGCGCGATGCCGGAGGAGGGGTAGGCCTTGGCGTGGCGGGCGGCGACCTCCTTGGCGATGACGTCGATGCCGACGCCGCCGATCTTGGTGGCGGTGCCGTTGAAGTACTTCTCGACGAAGGCGTCGTCGAGGCCGACGGCCTCGAAGACCTGGGCGCCGCGGTAGGAGGCGACGGTCGAGATGCCCATCTTGGACATGACCTTCAGGACGCCCTTGCCGAGCGCGTAGATCAGGTTGCGGATCGCCTGCTCGGGCTCCATGCCGTCGAGGAAGGTGCCCGCGCGCAGCAGGTCCTCGACCGACTCCATCGCCAGGTACGGGTTGACGGCGGCGGCGCCGAACCCGATGAGCAGGGCGACGTGGTGGACCTCGCGGACGTCGCCGGCCTCGACCAGCAGGCCCACCTGGGTGCGCTGCTTGGTGCGGATGAGGTGGTGGTGGACGGCCGCGGTGAGCAGCAGCGACGGGATGGGGGCGTGCTCGGCGTCCGAGTGGCGGTCCGACAGGACGATGAGCCGGGCGCCGTTGTCGATGGCGGCGTCGGCCTCGGCGCAGATCTCATCGATCCGCGCGGCCAGCGCGTCGCCGCCGCCGTGCACCCGGTACAGACCGGAGAGCGTCGCGGCCTTGAAGCCGGGCATGTCGCCGTCGGCGTTGATGTGGATGAGCTTGGCCAGCTCGTCGTTGTCGATCACGGGGAACGGCAGGGTGACCGTACGGCAGGACGCGGCCGTGGGCTCCAGCAGGTTGCCCTCGGGGCCGAGGGAGGAGCGCAGCGAGGTGACGAGCTCCTCGCGGATGGCGTCCAGCGGCGGGTTGGTGACCTGCGCGAACAGCTGCGTGAAGTAGTCGAAGAGCAGCCGCGGGCGCGAGGAGAGCGCGGCGATCGGCGAGTCGGTGCCCATGGAGCCGAGGGGCTCGCCGGCGGTCTTGGCCATCGGGGCGAGGATGATGCGCAGCTCTTCCTCGGTGTAGCCGAAGGTCTGCTGCCGGCGGGTGACCGAGGCGTGGGTGTGCACGATGTGCTCGCGCTCGGGGAGGTCGATCAGCTCGATCTCGCCGGCTTCCAGCCACTCGGCGTAGGGGTTCTCGGCGGCGAGCTGCGCCTTGATCTCGTCGTCCTCGATGATGCGGTGCTCTGCGGTGTCGACGAGGAACATGCGGCCGGGCTGCAGGCGGCCCTTGCGGACGACCTTGGCGGGGTCGATGTCGAGGACGCCGACCTCGGAGCCGAGGACGACGAGGCCGTCGTCGGTGACCCAGTAGCGGCCGGGGCGCAGACCGTTGCGGTCGAGCACGGCGCCGACCTGGACGCCGTCGGTGAAGGTGACGCAGGCCGGGCCGTCCCAGGGCTCCATCATCGTGGCGTGGAACTGGTAGAAGGCGCGCCGGGCCGGGTCCATGGAGTCGTGGTTCTCCCACGCCTCCGGGATCATCATCAGCACGGAGTGCGGCAGCGAGCGGCCACCGAGGTGGAGCAGCTCGAGCACCTCGTCGAAGGACGCCGAGTCGGAGGCGTCCGGCGTGCACACCGGGAAGATCCGCTCGAGGGCCTTCTCGTCCTGGCCGAACAGGTCCGAGACGAGCTGGGACTCGCGGGCGCGCATCCAGTTGCGGTTGCCCTTGACGGTGTTGATCTCACCGTTGTGCGCGACGAAGCGGTACGGGTGCGCGAGCGGCCACGACGGGAAGGTGTTCGTGGAGAAGCGCGAGTGGACGAGCGACACGGCCGAGGCGAAGCGGCGGTCGGACAGGTCCGGGAAGAAGGGCTCGAGCTGGCCGGTGGTCAGCATGCCCTTGTAGACGATCGTCCGCGCGGACAGCGACGGGAAGTACACGCCGGCCTCGCGCTCGGCGCGCTTGCGCAGCACGAACGCCCTGCGGTCGAGGTCGATGCCCTGCGACCGGCCGTCGGTGACGAAGACCTGGCGGAAGGCGGGCATGGTCGAGCGGGCGGTGGCGCCCAGCAGCTCCGGGGCGACCGGAACCTCGCGCCAGCCGAGGACGGTGAGGCCCTCTTCGCCGGCGATCGTCTCGATCTGCGAGACGGTGTCCGCCATGCCGTCCTCGGGGAGGAAGGCGATGCCCACGGCGTAGTGGCCGGCCTCGGGCAGCTCGAATCCGGCCACCTCGCGGAAGAAGGCGTCCGGAACCTGGGTCAGGATGCCCGCGCCGTCGCCGGAGTCCGGCTCGGAGCCGGTGGCGCCACGGTGTTCGAGGTTGCGCAGAACGGTGAGCGCCTGCTCGACCAGCGCGTGGCTCGCCTCGCCGGTGAGGGTGGCCACGAAGCCGACGCCGCAGGCGTCGTGCTCGTTGCGGGGGTCGTACATACCCTGCGCAGCAGGGCGAGCATCCATGAAAGACCAGTTCTGGCCATTCGCGGAATGCTGGGACGGCTGGCGCGGCGTACGCATCGGCTCTCCCGTCGTCGTCTCAAGTGGCATATCTGCTGGCGAAGGGACGACGTTGGCCCTCTGCGTGGAGTGCAAAATTTCGTGCAGGTTACATGATGGAGCGGTTCTCGGGAACCGGATACTCCGTTCCAACATGCGGACGCCACAGGCTGTCGGCGGGGTACCGCAGATGTGGCTGGAAGTATGTGGGGGCCGGACGGGACGAGATCGATCAGATCGGCGTCCGTCGGCCCGGAAGGCGGGGGGAGCGGCTTCACCCACCCCGCAAGTGCGCCGCAGGCGTCATTGCCCACAGCGCTTACGGCTCATGCCCGCTGGTTAAGCAGCCGAAACCAGTCAGTAACGACTACTTATGCGGCCCAACGCATAAGTAGCATCCGATCTATCCTACGGCCGTTCCGAACAAGCTGCCCAGGGCGTACGTCACACCGGCGGCGGCACCGCCCAGGGCGAGTTGCCGCAGCCCGCTGAACCACCAGGTCCGGGCGGTCACCCGGGCCACCACGGCGCCGCAGCCGAACAGTCCGAGCAGCGCGACCAGCACGGCCGGCCACAGCGAGACCGCGCCCAGCAGATACGGCAGCACGGGCAGCAGCGCGCCCAGCGCGAAGGCCCCGAAGCTGGACACCGCGGCGACCAGCGGCGAGGGCAGGTCCGAGGGATCGATGCCGAGCTCCTCGCGGGCGTGGATCTCCAGCGCCTGCTCCGGGTCGCGCGAGAGCTGCTGCGCGACCTGCCGGGCCAGCGCGGGCTCGACGCCCCGCGACTCGTACAGCGCGGCGAGCTCGGCCTCCTCGTCCTGCGGGTGCTTTCTGAGCTCCCGCCGCTCGACGTCCAGCTCGGCCTCGACGAGCTCGCGCTGCGACGCGACGGAGGTGTACTCGCCGGCGGCCATGGAGAAGGCGCCGGCGGCCAGCCCGGCGAGGCCGGTGATGACGATGACCTGCTGACCGACCGACCCGCCGGCGACACCCGTCATCAGGGCGAGGTTGGAGACCAGGCCGTCCATCGCGCCGAACACGGCGGGCCGCAGCCAGCCGCCGTTGACGTCGCGGTGGGTGTGGTTGTCGCGGTGCGCCTCGTGCAGCGGCGCCTCGGTGTCGATGATGGCCATGAAGATCCCCCAGGGACAGGAAAAGATAGCTGAGGCAAAGCTAACTTTGGACAAGTTCTAAGTTCTGACAACACCAAAATACGCCGGGGCATTCCGCGCCGCCACCAAGGAAAGGCTCCGCTAACCTGCAGCTTTACCTTCGAGCGCTCATTCGAGAAACAGTGCGCCCAGATGTCGACCGGGTGACATGAGCGGACATCGGGCTGAGGTCAACCGCCGATGGTGGGACACATCCGCTGACGGTTCCGCGCCCGTGCGGATCCCCCGGAGGAGAGGCCGCCTATGGCGACGATCCGTGAACGAGCCCGCGGCGCTCTGCTCGGCCTGGCCGTGGGAGACGCCCTGGGCGCCCCCGCCGAGAACCTGAAACCCTCCGAGATCCGCGCCCGATGGGGCCGCATCACGGGCTACGTCGCCGACAGACCGGCCGGCACCGACGACACCGAGTACGCGATCTTCTCCGGCCTGCTGCTGGCCCGCCACGGCTCCGCGCTCACCGCGGCCCACGTGGAGTCCGCCTGGCACCAGTGGATCGCCGACCGCGACGAGGGCCCCTTCCGCGGCGCCGGCTTCAGCGAACGCGGCACCCTGGAGAACCTGCGCAGAGGCCTGGCGGCCCCGATCTCGGCGCAGCACCGGCACGCCTGGAGCGACGGCCTGGCCATGCGCGCGGCGCCCTTCGGCGTCTTCGCCGCCGGCCGCCCCGCGGAGGCGGCCCGGCTGGTCGCGATCGACGGCGCGGTGAGCCACGACGGCGAGGGCATCTACGGCGGCCAGGCGGTGGCGGCGGGAGTGGCGGCGGCGATGGCGGGAGCGCCGGCGACCGCTGTGGTGGCGTCGGCCCTGGCGGTGGTCCCCGAGGACTCCTGGACGGCCCGTTCCCTGCGCCGGGCGGTGGCGGTGGCCCACCGGGGCGAACGGGCCGTCCGCTCGGCCGTCGTCATCGGCGGTTACCCCTGGACCGACCTCGCCCCCGAGGCCGTCGCCCTCGCCTTCGGGGCGTACGCGGCCGCCGACGGCGACTTCCGCGAGGCCGTCCTCACGGCGGTGAACATGGGCCGCGACGCGGACACGACGGCGGCGGTGGCGGGCGCCCTGGCCGGCGCGACCAGGGGCGTCGCGGCGATCCCGGCGCAGTGGGCGGCGGCGATCGGCCCGGCCCGGGGCAGCTGCCTGCCCTCGATGGCGGGCCACCACGTCCTGGACGTCGCGGAGTTGCTGGTGCCGGGCGAGGGCGGGAAATGGGGCGAGGGAATGGTCTTGGAGGAACTGGTGACGCACCTGATGGGCCTCGGCCGGTTCACGGCGCCGGACCCGGCCGCCTTCACCCTGGCGGCGACCGACGGTGCGGAGGCGGGCTCATGAGACCGCCCGCGCCGTGGGACGAGCAAGCGGCCGGGGCGGAGTGCGGCGGGGCCCCGACGGCCGGCGCGCCGGGCGCGGCGAAGCCCCGCGCCCCCCAGGGGCCGCCCGCGCCTGACCACGAAAGCAGCACGGGCCGTGCGGGTGGGCACGACGGCACGGAACGCGGGTACGGCGCCGCGGAAGGCGCAGCCCGGGCCGCCGACGCCGACCGGGTCCCGCAGGGAACCCGGATCGAGGGCCTGCTGCTCGGTCTCGCCGCGGGCGACGCCGCCGGCTGGCCCGCCGCCCGCCACCGCGCCGCCCGGATGCCCGAGTGGACCCGCCGTCTGACCCGTGAGCTCGACACCTTCGCCGAACACAACGCGACGACGACCCTCCCCGTGCCCATCGCCCTGAACCAGCCCCCCGAACCCCTGCGCCTCGGCCCCTCCGACGACGCCGAGTGGGCGGCGTTCGCGGCCGAGGCGGTCCTGCGGGCCGGCGACGACGCCGCCCTCGGCGACCTGAGCCGCGAACGCCGGACGCGCGCCGCGATCGACCTCACCTGGAACGCGCTCGCCTGCGAGGTGGCGGCCGCGGCCGACCGCGCCCCCGAGATCGAGTCCGCCGTCCTCCCCCTGCGCGCCCGCATCTCCGTCCGGGCCGGCCTCGGCAACCTCGCCGCCGGCCTGCGCCCCCCGGCGACCGGTCACGACAACCCCCACTACTTCGACGACGCGGCCTGCGTACGCGCCTGCGTCCTCGCGGTGGCCCACCCCGGCGACCCCCGACTCGCCGCCGAACTCGCCGAGTTCGACGCCCGCTACACCCAGGACGGCGACGGCGTGCACGGCGCGCGCGCGATGGCGGCGGCCCTCGCACTGGCGCTGGTCGGCGCGGACGCCGAAGCCTGTGTCGCCGCGGCCCTCGCCGAACTCCCCGACCACACCGAGATCGGCCGCAACGCCCGGCACGCGCTGAAGCTGGCCCTCGACGCCGACAGCGCCTTCGCGCTGATCCCCCTGCTGGAACACCAGATCGTCGACCACGTCTACAGCTACGGCATCGCGGCGGCGGAGACCGTCCCGGTGGCCCTCGCCCTGGTCACGGCAGCCGGCGGCCGCATCTGCGAGGCGGTGCCCGCGGCGGCCTGTCTGTCCCGGGTCGCGGACTCGGCCCCGGCCCTGGCGGGCGCGCTGACGGGCGCGCTGGGCGGCGGCGACGCGATCCCCGACGCATGGCGCGACAGCTGCCGCACCCTCTCCGGCTGCGCCCTGCCCCGTCTCACCGGCACCGACCTGGTGGAACTCGCCGGACTCCTGGAAGCCACACAACCGGCCCCACCAGGAGGATGATTCGGGGCATGACGCCCAAAGCAACAGAAAGCAACGGCGGAACCCTGGAAGAACGCATCACCGGCGCCCTGGTGGGGGCCGCCGTCGGCGACGCCCTCGGCGGCCCCGTCGAGGGCTACTCCCCCGAGCAGATCCTCCAGCGGCACGGCGGCCGGGTCCACGGCATCGTCGGCCCCTGGAACGGCGACGACTGGCGCACCGCCCGCCCCATCGCGCCCTACCACAAGGGCGACGGCCACGTCACCGACGACACCTTGATGACCCACGCGCTGATCAGGGTCTACGCCGCCGTCCGCGATCACCTGGACGCCTACGCGATCGCCGACCACCTGGTCGCCGACCTGATGACGACACCCCGTTGGATCCCGGAACTGGAGGCGGAGGCGCTCCCCCTGCACCGGATCTTCCTGGCGGAGAAATGGCTGGTGACGAAACTCCACTACGGCCACGCCGACCCACGCGAGGCCGGCGTCGGCAACATCGTCAACTGCGGCGCGGCGATGTACATGGCCCCGGTGGGACTGGTCAACGCCGCCGACCCGGCGGGCGCGTACGCCGAGGCGCTGGACGTCGCGGGCGCCCACCAGTCGTCGTACGGCCGTGAGGCGGCAGGAGTCTTCGCGGCGGCGGTGGCGGCGGCCTGCGCACCGGAGGCGACGGCGGACTCGGTCGTCTCGGCCTGTCTGTCCCTGGCGAAGGACGGAACGCGCGCGGCGATCGAGAAGGTCTGCGAAACGGCGGCCCTCCACAGCGACTTCGAGTCCGCGCTGGCCCCGCTCCGGGAGGCGGTGGCGCCGTTCGACACGGTCGGCCCCGACTACCGCCGGCCCTCGCTCGCCGCCCGCCGCCCCTCGCGGGTGCACGCCATCGAGGAACTCCCCGTCGCCCTGGGGATGTTGGTGGTGGCCGGCGGCGACTACCGGCAGGCCGTCCTCGGCTCGGTGAACTACGGCCGCGACTGCGACTCCATCGCCACGATGGCGGGAGCGATGGCCGGCGCGCTGGGCTCGCCGGTCCCGGACGACTGGGCGAAGCAGGTCGCCGAGGCCAGCCGCCTCGACCTGTGGCAGCCCGCGGCGGCTCTCACCGACGTCGCCCGGGAGATCTTCGACCGTGACCTGCGCCGCCGCCGCGCCCACGAGCAGGCGTTCCGCGCCCTGGGAGGCCCGCGATGCTCCGACTGACCTGGGTCCAGCCGGAGGACCTCCTCGGTCACGAACTGCGCCAGGCCGCCCAGGACGGTCGCGAGGCGGGGGTGGTCGCCGCCCGCTGGAAGGCCGCGGGCGGCTGCGAGGCGCCGCCCCGGGCGGGCGCCTCACCGCAACGCGCCTCCCGCTATCTGCGCCTCCTCGCGGAGGACCTCCTGGACGAACTGGCCGACCTGCCCAGCAGGACGGCGGAGGACGAGCCGACGGAGCAGGAGAGGATCAGGGCCCTGTGCCCGCAGTGGCCGGCCCCGCCGAGCGGCACCCCCGCCCCGGCCCCCGTCGCGGCCCCGCCGGGCGGCACCCCCGCCCCGGCCCCCGTCGCGCCCCGGCCCCTGGCCCAGACCCCGGCCTCCGCCCCGACCCCGGCCTCGCTGGAAGCGGCCTGGCTGGGCCGGGCCGTCGGCTGTCTCCTCGGCAAGCCCGTCGAGAAGCTCCCCCTGGACGCCATCCGCGCCCTCGCCCGCGCCGCCGGCAACTGGCCCCTCACCGGGTACTTCACCGCGACAGGAGTCCCCCGGACCCTCCTGGACGCCCACCCCTGGAACCGCCGCTCGGCGGACACCTCGCTCGCCGAGAACATCGACGGCATGCCCGAGGACGACGACCTCAACTACCCGCTGCTCAACCTCCTCCTGCTCCAACGCCACGGCCGGGACTTCACCACCGGGGACGTGGCCCGGCTCTGGCTGGACGAACTTCCGGCCGGCCGCGCCTTCACCGCCGAACGCGTCGCCCTGCGCAACCTGCTCTGCGGCATCGAGCCCCCGCACACCGCCCGCCACCGCAACCCCTTCCGCGAATGGATCGGCGCCCTGATCCGCGCCGACGTCCACGGCTGGAGCAATCCCGGCGACCCGGCCGCCGCCGCGGAGCAGGCCCACCGCGACGCCTGCCTCACCCACACCGCCAACGGCGTCTACGCGGCGATGTTCACCGCGGCCGTCATCGCCACCGCCGCGACCGGCGCCCACGACGTGCACGCCTGTCTGCGCACCGGCCTGACCGTCGTCCCGCCGCGCTCCCGCCTCGCCCGGGCCGTGACGCACGCCGTGCGGGTCGCCGAGGCACACCCCGGCCCGGACGAGTTCGACACGGTCGTGGACGAACTCCACGCCCACCACGCGGGGTACCACTGGGTCCACGCCGTCCCCAACACCGCTCTGATCGCCGCCGCCCTCACCCACGCCGACGGGGACTTCACGGGCTCCGTCCGCCGTGCCGTGTCCGGCGGCCTGGACACCGACTCCAACGGCGCGACGGCCGGCGGCATCGCCGCCCTCCTCACCGGCGACCCGGCCGCCCTCCCCGACCACTGGACGGCCCCCCTCAAGAACCGGCTGGCCACCTCCGTCGCCGACTTCGACGGCGTCGGCTTCGACACCCTGGCCCAGCTCACCTGGTCCCTCACCCACCGGGAGGCTTCCCGCCCATGACCGACATCGTCGTGCTCGGCAGCACGAACATGGATCTCGTCGCCTACGTCGAGAAGCCCCCACAGCGCGGGGAGACCGTGACGGGACGGGAGTTCCGCACCATCCCCGGCGGCAAGGGCGCCAACCAGGCGATCGCCGCGGCCCACGCGGGCGCCACCGTCTCGATGATCGGCGCGGTCGGCAACGACGCCTTCGGCGCCCGGCTGCGCTCCACGCTCGAACTCGCGGGGGTCAACACCGACCACCTGCGCACCGTCGAGGCGCCCTCCGGCACCGCGCACATCGTCGTGGACGACGAGGGCGGCAACGCGATCGTCGTGGTCCCCGGCGCCAACGGCACCGTCGACCACCTCGCCCCCGGCGACGAGGGCCTCATCGCCTCCGCCGACGCACTCCTGCTGCAACTCGAAATCCCCCTGGCCGCCGTCGTCGCGGGCGCCAGGGCGGCCCGCGCCCACGGCGTACGGACGATCCTCAGCCCGGCCCCCGCCCAGCCGCTCCCGCCCGACCTCCTCGGCGCCACCGACCTGCTGGTCCCCAACGAGCACGAGGCGGCCGCCCTCACCGGCCGCACCGACCCGCGCGAGGCGGCGTCCGCCCTGCTGGACCGCGTGCCGGAGGTGGTCATCACGCTGGGCTCGGCCGGCAGTCTGTACGCGGCCCGCGGCGCCGAGCCCCTCACCGTCCCCGCCCCGCGCGTCACCGCCGTCGACTCCACCGGGGCGGGCGACACCTTCGTCGGCGCCCTCGCGGTGGCGCTCGGCGAGGAGCGCCCCGTGCGGGAGGCGCTCGCCTGGGCGGCCGCCGCGGCCGCGCTGTCGGTCCAGCGTCCCGGCGCGTCCGCCTCGATGCCGTACCGCTCCGAGATCGAGACGCAGTACGCCTCATGACCGGGACGACCCCTCCTCTGCACGGGGTGCGCGTCCTCGACCTGGCCACCCTCTTCGCCGGCCCCCTCGCCGCCACCATGCTGGGCGACTTCGGCGCGGAGGTCGTCAAGGTCGAGCACCCTGCCCAGCCCGACCCCTCCCGAGGCCACGGCCCCTCCAAGGACGGCGTGGGCCTGTGGTGGAAGCTCCTCGGCCGCAACAAGCGCACGATCACCCTGAACCTCTCCAAGCCGGGCGGCCGCGCGACCTTGCTGCGCCTGGCCGCCACCGCCGACGTGATCATCGAGAACTTCCGTCCCGGCACCCTGGAGAAGTGGGACCTCGGCTGGGAGGAGCTGTCGGCGGCCAACCCCCGGCTGGTCCTCGCCCGGGTCACCGCCTTCGGCCAGTTCGGCCCCTACGCCCACCGCCCCGGCTTCGGCACCCTCGCCGAGGCGATGAGCGGCTTCGCGGCGATCACCGGCGAGCCGGACGCGTCCCCGACCCTGCCGCCCTTCGGCCTGGCCGACTCGATCGCCGGCCTGGCCACCGCCTACGCCGTGATGACGGCCCTCGCCGCCCGGGACCGCACCGGCGAGGGCCAGGTCGTCGACATGGCGATCATCGAGCCCATCCTCACCGTCCTCGGCCCCCAGCCCCTCTGGTACGACCAGCTGGGCTACGTCCAGGCCCGCACCGGCAACCGGTCCGCCAACAACGCCCCGCGCAACACCTACCGCACGGCCGACGGAGGCTGGGTCGCCGTCTCGACCTCGGCCCAGTCCGTCGCGGAACGGGTGATGCGGCTCGTCGGCCGCCCCGACCTGATCGACGAACCGTGGTTCGCGACCGGCGCCGACCGGGCCGCGCACGCCGACGTCCTCGACGAGGCGGTCGGCGCCTGGATCGCCGCCCGCACCCGTGTCGACGTCCTCGCCGCCTTCGAGAAGGCGGAGGCGGCCATCGCCCCGGTCCAGGACGTACGCGACGTGATGACCGACCCCCAGTACCAGGCCCTCGACACGATCACCGCCGTCGACGACCCGGAGCTGGGCCGCATCCGCATGCAGAACGTCCTCTTCCGGCTCTCCGCCACCCCCGGTGCGATCCGCTGGACCGGCCGCCCGCACGGCGCCGACACGGAGGCGGTCCTGACCGAACTCGGCCTGACACCGGCCGAGCTGACCGCCCTGCGCACGGAGGGGGCCCTGTGACGAGCCCCCCTCTGACCTGGCTCTACGTCCCTGGGGACCGCCCTCAGACCGTCACCAAGGCCCTCGCCTCGGGCGCCGACGTCGTCATCGTCGACCTGGAGGACGCGGTCGCCCCGGACCGCAAGGCGTACGCCCGCGCGGCCACCGCCGAGCGCCTCAGCGAACCCCAGCCGGTGCCGGTCCACGTCCGGGTGAACGCCCTGGACACCCCCTTCGCCTCGGCCGACCTGCGGGCGATGGCCGCCCTCCCCGGCGTCTGCGGCCTGCGCCTGCCGAAGGTGACGTCCCCGCACCAGATCACCCGCGTGGCCGAGAGCGCGACCCGGTCCGAGGGCGGAGCCACCCCGCTGCACGCCCTCCTGGAAACGGCCCTCGGCGTCGAACACGCCTACGCCATCGCCTCGGCCCACCCCTCCCTGCGCGGCATCGCCCTCGGCGAGGCGGACCTCCGCGCCGACCTGGGGGTCCGCGAGGACGCCGGCCTCGACTGGTCCCGCTCCCGGGTGGTCGTCGCCGCCCGGGCCGCGGGCCTGGCGCCCCCGCCCCAGTCGGTCCACCCCGACATCCGCGACCTGGACGGCCTCGCCGTCACCTGCGCCCGCGGCCGCACCCTCGGCTTCCTGGGCCGCGCGGCCATCCACCCCCGCCAGCTCCCGATCATCGAACGGGCCTACCTGCCCACCCAGCAGGAGCTGGAGGACGCCGAGACGATCGTGAAGGCGGCCGCCACCGACCGGGGCGCCCAGGCGCTCCCGGACGGCCGTTTCATCGACGCGGCCGTGGTGGCGGCGGCCCAGCGAACCCTGTCGCTGGCGGCCCGCGGCGGCTGAGCCCGCCGCGCACACGACGAGGGCGCCCGGCAGACCCCGGGCGCCCTCGTCGTCGTACTGCCGGCCGTCAGCCCTTCTTGCCCGCCGACTCGGCTTCGTCCTTCTTCACGTCGCCCCCGGCCTTCGCCGCGTCGCCCTCGGCACCGGACTTCGCGTCGGCTCCGACGCCGCTCTTCGCGCCGGCCCCGGCGTCGGCCTCGGCTTCGTCCTTCGCGCCCGAGGTCTCCGCCTCAGCCGCGGTCGCGTCCTTCGCATCGGCCTTCGCGTCGGCCTCGGGCTCGGCCTTCGCGTCGGCGTCGGCCTCGGACGTGCCCTCGCCTTCCGTCCCGGCCTCACCGTCGGGGGTGTGCGCGGCCGGTTCGACGACCGCCTCGCGCCCGGGACGCTTCTTCGCCGAGATCACGATGTACACGACCGCCAGGACGAACACGATCAGCGCGGTCCAGACGTTGAGCCGCAGCCCCAGGATGTGGTGGGCGTCGTCGACACGCATGTTCTCGATCCACACGCGGCCCGCGCAGTACCCGGCGACGTAGAGCGCGAACGCCCGGCCGTGGCCCAGCTTGAAGCG
Source organism: Streptomyces sp. NPDC037083 (assembly GCF_055606485.1). Taxonomy (NCBI): domain Bacteria; kingdom Bacillati; phylum Actinomycetota; class Actinomycetes; order Kitasatosporales; family Streptomycetaceae; genus Streptomyces; species Streptomyces sp. NPDC037083. The sequence continues at coordinate 328,365 of NZ_JBVJSQ010000007.1, forward strand.
GCGGTCGGCCCAGATGACGAGGAGGGCGACGCCGATGCACCACAGCGACTCGTACAGGAACGTCGGGTGGTAGTAGCCCGGCACCCGGCCGTCCGCCGAGGACGTGATGTGCAGGGCCCAGGGGAGGTCGGTCTCCTTGCCGTACAGCTCCTGGTTGAACCAGTTGCCCCAGCGGCCGATCGCCTGGGCGAGGGCGATACCGGGAGCGATGGCGTCGGCGTACGCGGGCAGTGCGATGCCCCGGCGACGACAGCCGATCCACGCGCCCACCGCGCCGAGCGCGATCGCGCCCCAGATGCCGAGGCCGCCCTGCCACACCTTGAAGGCGTCCACCCAGTCACGGCCCTCGCTGAAATACAGCTCGTAGTCCGTGATCACGTGATAGAGCCGGCCGCCGACCAGCCCGAAGGGCACCGCCCAGACGGCGATGTCGGCCACCGTCCCGACCCGCCCGCCCCGGGCGACCCAGCGCCTGTTGCCGAGCCAGACCGCGACGAAGACGCCGATGATGATGCAGAACGCGTAGCCGCGCAGCGGAACGGGGCCGAGGTACAGCACCCCGTGCGACGGGCTGGGAATGTAGGCAAGTTCCATGGCAGGGTCGACGCTACCGTGCCGGACCGGGCCGACGGCGGGCAGCCCGGCTACGGCTCCATAACGGGCAGGTGTGAAAGGGCCTTACCCCTCGTCACCCCTTGTCGGCCTCCTCCACCATCTGCTTCAGCTTGGCCGGCGTCATCGACTGGTCCTGGTAGATGTTCTTGCCGTTGAACAACACGGTCGGAGTGCCGCCGAAGTGGCCGTTCTGGAAGGCCTGGTTGGACTTGACGACCCAGCTCTCGTGCGTGCCGTCCTCGACACAGGTGCGGAACGCGGGCGTGTCGAGGCCGTCGACCTTGCCCGCCAGCTCGATCAGCCTGGCGTCCTCGGCGTAGGAGTCCTTCGTTTCCTCCGGCTGGTTCTCGAACAGCACGTCGTGGTACGCGGGGAACTTCCCGGCGTCCTGGGCGCAGGCCGCCGCGTTGGCCGCGGTGCGGGAGCCGCTGCCGCCCATGTTGCCGTCGATGAGGGTGGCCAGGTGGTACTCGACCTTGAGCTTTCCGGCTTCCGTCAGCTCGTGGACCGTGGGGCGGTACGCCGTCTCGAACGCCTTGCAGGCCGGGCAGCGGAAGTCCTCCCACACCGTGAGCGTGGACTTGGCGCCGTCCTTGCCGACGGGGATCGCCAGCGCGTCCTCGCCCTGGGCCCCCGAGGGCGCCACGACCGGGCCCGCCTTGTCGCTGCTGTCGTCCTTGCCGGAGTTCGCGGCGACGACGCCGATCACCGCGGCCAGACCCAGCACACAGACCACGCTCGCGCCGACGATCAGTGTGCGCCGCCGCCGCTCGGCGGCCTTCTGCTTCTCGCGCTCCGCCGCCAGCCGTTCCCGGGCATTGCGCTTTCCGTCACGATTCTTCTCGCTCACACCCCCAGAACGAACCGGGGAGGCGCATTGCGCCTCCCCGGTCCCAGGTCCACCCGTTCGGGTGACCGAACCTCTCGTCAGACCTGGCGGCGCACGCCCTTCGCCAGCTCGCCCGCGAGCGCACGGACCGCCTCGACCCCGGCCGCGTCGTCCGGCGCGTCCAGCATCCGCTTGACGAAGGCCGAGCCGACGATCACACCGTCGGCGAAGCCGGCCACCTCGGCGGCCTGCCTGGCGTCGGAGACGCCTAGGCCGACGCAGACCGGCAGGCCGGTGCCCGTGGCGCGGGTCCGCTCGACCAGGTCCTGGGCCTGTGCGCCGACCGACTCACGGGTGCCGGTGACGCCCATCAGCGAGGCCGCGTAGACGAAGCCGCTGCCCGCCTCGGTGATCTGGACGAGGCGCGCGTCCTTGCTGCTCGGCGCGACGACGAAGACCGTCGCGAGACCGTGCTTGTCGGCGTGCTCCCTCCACAGCGCGGACTCCTGCACCGGCAGGTCGGGCAGGATGCAGCCCGCGCCGCCCGCTTCGGCCAGCTCGGCGGTGAAGCGCTCGACGCCGTAGCGGTCGATGGGGTTCCAGTACGTCATGACCAGGATCGGCTTGCCGGTGGCCTCGAACGCCTCGCGGACCGTGCGCATGACGTCCGCGATGCGTACCCCGCCGCGCAGGGCGATGTCGTCGGCGGTCTGGATGACCGGGCCGTCGAGGACGGGGTCGCTGTGCGGCAGGCCGACCTCGACCACGTCGGCGCCGCCGTCGAGGACGGACTTGATCGCCTCGATGCCGCCGTCCACGGTCGGGAATCCGGCGGGGAGGTAGGCGATGAGCGCGGCCCGGTCCTCGGCCCTGGCGGCGGCGAGGGTGTCCGACAGCAGTTGGATGTTCCCGCTCACTTGGCGTCCCCCTCGATCTCGGCGGTGTCGGCCGCGTCGGCGGCGACCTCGGCGTCGGTGTCGTACAGGCCGAAGTACCGTGCGGCCGTGTCCATGTCCTTGTCACCGCGGCCGGACAGGTTGACGACGATCAGCCCGTCCTTGCCGAGCTCCCTGCCGACCTCGAGGGCGCCGGCCAGCGCGTGGGCGCTCTCGATGGCGGGGATGATGCCCTCGGTGCGCGACAGCAGACGCAGCGCCTGCATGGCCGCGTCGTCGGTAACCGCGCGGTACTCGCCGCGGCCGCTGTCCTTGAGGTACGAGTGCTCGGGGCCGATGCCGGGGTAGTCCAGGCCCGCCGAGATGGAGTAGGGCTCGGTGATCTGGCCCTCGTCGTCCTGCAGGACGTAGGAGCGCGAGCCGTGCAGGATGCCGGGCTCGCCCGCGGTGAGAGTCGCCGCGTGCTCGCCGGTCTCGACGCCGTGTCCGGCCGGCTCGCAGCCGATCAGGCGCACGTCGGCGTCCGGGATGAAGGCGTGGAACAGGCCGATGGCGTTGGAGCCGCCGCCGACGCAGGCGACGGCCGCGTCGGGGAGGCGGCCGGCGCGCTCCAGGATCTGGCGGCGGGCCTCGACGCCGATGACCCGGTGGAAGTCGCGGACCATCGCCGGGAAGGGGTGCGGCCCGGCGACGGTGCCGAACAGATAGTGGGTGTGGTCGACGTTGGCGACCCAGTCCCGGAAGGCCTCGTTGATGGCGTCCTTCAGGGTGCGGCTGCCGGACTTCACGGCCACGACCTCGGCGCCCAGCATGCGCATCCGCGCCACGTTGAGGGCTTGGCGCCGGGTGTCGATCTCGCCCATGTAGATCGTGCACTCGAGGCCGAACAGGGCGCAGGCGGTGGCCGTGGCCACGCCGTGCTGGCCCGCTCCGGTCTCGGCGATGACGCGCGTCTTGCCCATGCGCTTGGTGAGCAGCGCCTGGCCGAGCACGTTGTTGATCTTGTGGGAGCCGGTGTGGTTGAGGTCCTCGCGCTTGAGGAACACCCGGGCGCCGCCGGCGTGTTCGGCGAACCTCGGCACCTCGGTGAGGGAGCTGGGGCGGCCGGTGTAGTGGACGAGCAGGTCGTCGAGCTCGCGGGCGAACTCGGGGTCGTGCTTGGCCTTGTCGTACTCGACGGCGACCTCGTCCACGGCGGCGACGAGGGCCTCCGGGATGAACTTGCCGCCGAACGCGCCGAAGTAGCCGTCCGCGCTGGGGACTTGACCGTCGGGGTCGGGAATGAAGAACTCGCTGGGCATGCGGAAACCTCACGGTGAGTGCGGAAAAGACACTGATCGCCGTGGGGGCGGGGCTGTGCGGACGGCCTCAGGCCGACTGTGACCGGTCGCGCAGTTCCCCGCGCCCCTGACAGGTCGGCCGCTGCCATCGCATGCCGTTCACTTGACCGGGCTCGTCCCCGATGACGTACCGGACCCGGCGGCCGTGCACCCTGCGTGCGGGCGCGCGGCAACCGCGCGGACGGCAGCCGCGCGCGAGGCGGGCGTAGCGGTCCGCGGCGGTCGCGGGCGTCGTCGGAGTCATCGGGGCAAGCCTAGCGGGAGATCAGCCCCGGCCGTGCCGCAGTGCGGGGTGCTCGCCCGCCGCCACCAGGTCGGCCACCGCGGTCTTGGGGTCGCGTCCCGTCACCAGGGACTCGCCGACCAGGACCGCGTCGGCGCCGGCGTTGGCGTACGCGATGAGGTCGTGCGGGCCGCGGACGCCGGACTCGGCGATCTTGACGATGTGGGCCGGGATCTCGGGGGCGACGCGTTCGAAGGTGCCCCGGTCGACCTCGAGGGTCTTCAGGTTGCGCGCGTTGACGCCGATCACCTTGGCGCCCGCGTCGACCGCGCGCTCCACCTCGTCCTCGTCGTGCACCTCGACGAGCGGGGTCAGCCCGATGGAGACGGCACGCTCGATCAGCGACTCCAGGGCGGACTGCTCCAGGGCGGCCACGATCAGCAGCGCGAGGTCGGCGCCGTACGCACGGGCCTCCCAGAGCTGGTAGGACGTGACGATGAAGTCCTTGCGCAGCACGGGGATGTCCACGCGTGCGCGCACCGCTTCGAGGTCGGCGAGCGAGCCGCCGAAGCGGCGCTCCTCGGTGAGGACGGAGATGACGGCAGCGCCGCCCGCCTCGTAGTCCGCGGCCAGACCCGCCGGGTCGGCGATCGCGGCCAGCGCGCCCTTGGACGGGCTGGAGCGCTTGACCTCGCAGATCACCTTGACGCCGTCGCCCCGGAGCGCGGCCACGCCGTCCTTGGCGGCGGGGGCCTTCGCCGCGCGCTCCTTGAGCTCGTCGAGGCTGACGCGCGCCTGCCGCTCCGCGAGGTCGGCACGGACTCCGTCGATGATCTCGTCGAGCACACTCACGCGAGCGGCCCCCTTCCGGATGCCTGAGAGTCGGTTGACAGTTCCAGCGACCAGTGGAAAAAGGTGGTCACTGCGATGGTATCCGGAGGAAGGCGAAGGCCTCACATCCGGTTGACGGCGGTCCCGCCCCCGCCCTCGGACCAGCTTCGCACGGCTCGGGCGGAAGGTGCCCCTTACTGGGCGTTCACCCGTTGATCAAGGGTGGAGCCAGCCACCGAAGGGCAGGTTCCGGACAACCGTGAAGACCAGCAGCAACGCACCCGTCGTCCACAGCAGCACCGGTGCGAGGTCGATGCCGACGGGCCGCCCGCGCGCCACGCGGACCACCCAGACGGTCCACACGACCGCGAAGCCCAGATACGCGACGACGGCCATCGCGTTGTCCTGGAGGGCGGCCTGGAAGTCGCCGTGCACGAACGCGTGGGCGCTGCGCAGACCGCCGCAGCCGGGGCAGTACAGACCCGTGAGGCGCAGAAGGGGGCAGACCGGGTAGTGACCGGGTTCGTTGGGGTCGACGGCCCCGACGTATGCGAAGGCCCCGGCGACGGCCGCGAGGACCCCGGCGGGCACGGCCAGTCGCCCCACGGCGCTCGACGTCACCCTCCGGTCTGCTGCGTTCACGCCTCGCATTGTGCCCCGGCCGCCCCTCACGCGCGCGTGAGGGGCGGCCGGTCGCGCACCGGCCGCCCCTCACGAAGTCCTGCGGGGACTCAGCCCTCGACGCTCGCCGGCTTGGCGGTCGCCGGCGTGGCGGTCGCCGTCACCTGGTGCACCGGGTGCGCGTCCCTCGGCTGGCCCAGGCCGGCCGCGCGCATCGCACCGCCGACCACGCCGGCGAGCGCCACGATCGCCATGCCGGCCCAGAACCCGAGCGGCTCGGCCATGACCATGAACGCGCCCGCGACGGTGAAACCGATGATGGCGATGATGACACCGGTCCAGGCGGCCGGGGTGTGTCCGTGGCTGCTGCCCGCCATGACTTGCTCCTCATTGCTGTCTCTGTGTCCGTCCGAGCCGGACGCTCGCCGTCCATTGTCCCGTACGCGCAGGCGTGCCGGACGCGGGGGTGGGATCCGGTCGAGTCTGATTCACCACATCGGGAACCGGGACCGCGACCTGGTCAGGCCGGGTCCATGCGCGTCGGGTCCTCGCCCCGGTCCAGGGCCTTCCACATCTCCTCGGGCCGTTCGGGGTCCACGGGCCGGGCGGTGCGCCGGGGACGCGGGGCGCCGTCGCGTTCGTAGCGGCCGGACATGGCGGGCCACCGGCGGCCGAAGCGCAGGGCCAGCAGGCCGGCGAGGAGGATCAGGGCGCCGCCGACGACCGCCGCGTAGGGCCACGCGGTGTGGCTGAACGAGGCGACGGTGGCCGACGTGTCGCCGGAGGCCTTCGCGGCCTGCTCGTCGAGTGCGGCGGTGTCGGTGGCGCCGAGCAGGGCGGCGACCATGATCCCGGCGCCGGAGAGCGCGAGCAGGGCGGAGACCGCGAGGCGGCCGGCCCGCCGGACGGCGAAGACGGCGACGAGCGCGGCGAGGCCCACTATGGCGAGCGCCGCGGGCACGCCCGTGACGTCGCTGCCCCTGGCGGTCAGGGGGAAGGGGCCGCCGGCGACCGTCGCCGTGCCCTCCGACCAGCGCTGCCGGGTGGACAGCAGGGCCACGGCCGAGCCCAGCGCACCGCACAGCAGGGCGAGGGCGAGGCTCCGGCGGCCTGCCCGGGCGGAGGCGGATTCGGGTCGGGGGGGAGGAACAGCAGCAGTCACGTACCCCACTATCGCCTGAACCCCGGGCGAACCGGCACCCGGGGTTCACGTGAGACGCGTCCTAGTTCCGCGCGCCGTGTCCGAGAGCGGCCTGCTCACCCAGTCGGTTGGCGGTGTGGACCGCGCGCAGCACGGCCGCCGCCTTGTTGCGGCACTCCTGGTCCTCGGAGACGGGGTCGGAGTCGGCGACGATGCCCGCGCCGGCCTGGACGTAGGCGGTGCCGTCGCGCAGCAGGGCGGTGCGGATGGCGATGGCGGTGTCCGAGTCGCCGGCGAAGTCCAGGTAGCCGACGCAGCCGCCGTACAGGCCGCGCCGGGAGGGCTCGAGTTCGTCGATGATCTGCAGGGCGCGCGGCTTGGGGGCGCCGGAGAGGGTGCCGGCGGGGAAGCAGGCGGTGAGGACGTCGAAGGCGGTGCGGCCCGCGGCGACCTTGCCGGTGACCGTGGAGACGATGTGCATCACGTGCGAGTACCGCTCGACGGACATGAAGTCGACGACCTCGACCGAGCCCGGCTCGCAGACCCGGCCCAGGTCGTTGCGGCCCAGGTCGACGAGCATGAGGTGCTCGGCGCGCTCCTTGGGGTCGGCGAGCAGTTCGTCGGCGAGGGCCTGGTCCTCCTGCGGGGTGGCCCCGCGGTGGCGGGTGCCGGCGATGGGGTGGACCATGGCCCGCCCGTCCTCGACCTTGACCAGGGCCTCGGGGGATGAGCCCACGACGTCGAAGCCGTCGAAGCGGAACAGGTACATGTACGGGGAGGGGTTCGTCGCCCGCAGCACCCGGTAGACGTCCAGCGCGCTCGCGGTGCAGGCCGTCTCGAAGCGCTGGGAGGGGACGACCTGGAAGGCCTCGCCCGCGCGGATGCGCTCCTTGATGTCCTCGACGGCCTCGCGGAAGTCGGGGCCGCCCCACCGGGCGGTGTACTCGGGGAGCTCGGAGGGCGGCAGGACGGCCGGGGGCTGGGCGACCGCGCGGGAGAGGTCCGCCTCCATGGCGTCGAGGCGGGCCGTCGCGTCGGCGTAGGCCTCGTCGACGCCCGTGTCGAGGTCGTTGTGGTTGATCGCGTTGGCGATCAGCAGGACGGAGCCCTCCCAGTGGTCCATGACGGCGAGGTCGCTGGTCAGGAGCATGGTCAGCTCGGGGAGTTTGAGGTCGTCGCGTTCGCCGGGGCCGATCTTCTCCAGGCGGCGCACGATGTCGTAGCCGAGGTAGCCGACCATGCCGCCGGTGAACGGCGGCATGCCCTCCTGGTGGGGGGTGTGGAGGGCCTCGATGGTGGCGCGCAGCGCGGCGAGCGGGTCCCCGTCGACGGGGACGCCGACGGGCGGGGTGCCGAGCCAGTGCGTCCGGCCCTCGCGCGCGGTGAGGGTGGCGGCGCTGCGGACCCCCACGAAGGAGTACCGGGACCAGGAGCGGCCGTTCTCCGCGGACTCCAGCAGGAAGGTGCCGGTGCGCTCGGCGGCGAGCTTGCGGTAGAGCGCGACCGGGGTGTCGCCGTCGGCGAGCAGCTTGCGGGTGACCGGAATGACGCGGCGGTCGGTGGCCAGCTTGCGGAACGTCTCGAGGTCCATGGCGGCTGACCTTACTGATCCGAGGCCGGGACGCCGGAATCGGCCGCCCCCGCGTCCTTGACGAGCACGTCGGCGTCGAAGCAGGTGCGGGCGCCCGTGTGGCAGGCGGCGCCGACCTGGTCGACCTTGACGAGCACGGTGTCCGCGTCGCAGTCCAGGGCGACGGACTTGACCCACTGGAAGTGGCCGGAGGTGTCGCCCTTGACCCAGTACTCGCGGCGGCTGCGCGACCAGTAGGTGCAGCGGCCCGTGGTGAGCGTGCGGTGCAGCGCCTCGTCGTCCATCCAGCCGAGCATGAGCACCTCACCGGTGTCGTACTGCTGGGCGATGGCGGGGAGGAGGCCGTCCGCGCTGCGCTTGAGGCGGGCGGCGATCTCGGGGTCCAGGCCGCCGGAGGGGGAACCGTGGTGCGAGGCGCCTCGGTGCGGGGCGGCGGCCGGCCGACGGGCGGGCGGGGGCGTGCTGGTCATGGGTGCCATTGTGCCGTGCGCCACTGACAGTGACGGCGCGATGTCCACTGAGTGGGAAGCGGTGGCGCGATCGCGACGGGTGGGCGGACCGGCGGCGCCGCCGTAGGCTGACTGCATGTCGACTTTCGCCAAGCGTGAACGGCTCCTGCTCGCCGACCTCTTGGAAACCGCGGGTCCTGACGCGCCGACCCTCTGCGAGGGGTGGCTGACCCGGGACCTGGCGGCGCACGTGGTGGTGCGCGAGCGTCGGCCGGACGCCGCCGGGGGCCTGTTGATCAAACAGCTCGCGTCCCGCCTCGACCGGGCGATGGAGGAGTTCGCCGCCAAGCCGTACGAGGAGCTCGTCCAGCTGATCCGCACGGGCCCGCCGCGCTTCTCGCCGTTCCAGCTCAAGCAGCTCGACGAGGCGTCGAACACGATCGAGTTCTACGTCCACACCGAGGACGTGCGCCGCGCCCAGCCCGACTGGTCGCCGCGCGAGCTCGACCCGGTCTTCCAGGACGCCCTGTGGTCCCGGCTGGAGCGCACCTCCCGTCTGATGGGCCGCAGCGCGCCGACGGGTCTGGTGCTGCGCCGCCCGGACGGCCGTACGGCGGTCGCCAACCGGGGCACCCCGGTGGTGACCGCGACCGGTGAGCCGTCGGAGCTCCTGCTGCTCCTGTACGGGCGGCAGAACGAGGCCAGGGTGGACCTGGAGGGCGAGAAGGAGGCGATCGACCGACTGCACGGCGGCAAGCAGCTCGGGTTCTGAGCCGCGTCGGCCGAGGTGCGCCGCCGGGCCCGTCCGAGGGGTGGGGTCAGCGCGGGAGTTCGGCGCGGCGCAGGGCGGGGACGCCCAGGGCCACGACTCCGCCGAGTCCGCAGAACCCGGCGCTGACGACGAACACCGGGCCGGTGCCCCAGACGCCGATGGCGGCGGCGGACAGCGGCATGCTGAGTGGGGTGAGGCCGAGGCTGACGAGGCTGGCGACGGCGGTGACTCGGCCCAGGTAGGCGGGGTCGGTCTGAGTCTGCAGCAGGGCGCCGCACATGGCGCCGCTGAGGCCGGCGAGGAGCCCGATCAGCAGGGCAGTGCCGACGGCGGCGGCGACGGTCGGCGCGTACGCCAGGGCGCCGATGGCCACCGAGCCCGCCAGGATCGACCATCCGGCCACCTGTCCGGCGTGCGGGAGCCGCCCCCGCAGGGCCAGCAGCAGCGAGGCGGCGCCCGCGCCGACGCCGAACCCCGAGAGCACCCAGCCCATGCCGGAGGCGCCCCAGCCGCGTTCGTCGGCGAGCAGGGTCAGGCCCACGTTGAGCGGCCCGACGAAGCCGAGGTCGCCGAGCGCGATGGCCGCCATCAGCGGGGCGAGGACAGGGTGACGGCGAATATGACGCAGACCGCCCACGAGATCGGCCCGAGCACTCACGGCCCGCGCGGCGGTCGCGTCGGTCGCCTCGGTCACGCGGGTCGCGTCGGTCGTGGCGGTTATGCCGGCCGTGGCGGTCGCGCGGGTCGAGTCGGTCACGCCCGGCACGCGGGGCGCGTCGGTCGCGGCGGTGACACCGGTGTCGGCGTGGCCGCCGGTGGCACCGGTGCCGGCTGTGGCATCCGTGTCGGCGTTACCGCCGGTGGCATCCGTGTCGTCCGGTGCGAGGTCGCGCATCCGGACGCAGACCAGCAGGGGCACCGACACCGCGATGAGCAACCCGGCGAGGCCGAACGCGGCCGCCGCCCCGCCGGCCGCCACGCCGAAGCCGCCGAGCGGGGCGCCGACGACGCTCGCGAACCGGATCGCCAGCCCCCGCATGCCCTGTACGCGCGCGAGTTGGTCGCGGCGCGTCACGCGCGCGGGCAGCGCGCCCACGGCCGGCACGAACACCGCGTCGACGGCGCCGAAGACCAGCGCCAGCAGGGCCAGCGCCCACAGGCCGGGGGCGGTCGTGTACAGCAGCGCGGCCACCGCGAGGACGGCCGCGCAGCGCACGGCGTCGGCGGCGATGACGACCCGGCGCGGCCCGAGCCGGTCGGCGATCACTCCCCCGCCCAGCATCAGCAGGGCCCGCGGCACGGCGCTCGCCGTCATCACCAGCCCGGCCTGTGAGGGGGTGCCGGCCTGGACGGCGGCCCACGACAGGGCTATGTAGTACACGCTGTCGCCGACCATCGAGGAGGTGTAGGCGGCGAGCCAGCGCAGGACGTTGGGGTCGCGGTGGGCGGGAGGCCCGGGCGCGGTCCGCCGGGCGGTCTCGGGCGCGATGACGGTCACGGGCGTCCTCTCTCAGATGCGGAACGGGAACGCGTACGTGTGCACCGCGACGTTCTCGCGGCCTTCGGTCTCACCGGCGGCGTGGGCGGCCCGGCCCTGCTCGTCGTACCTGCGCACGAGCGCGAGCATCTCCCTGGTGAGCTCCGCCAGTTCGTCGGCGGTGAGGCGCAGGGTGGCCTCGGAGGACTCGGCGCCGCGGTTCCACTCGGGTCCCCAGTGGGCCCGCTCGTCGAGCCAGCGCCGGTACATGTCCATGCGCTGCTCGGCGAAGAACCTGCTGGCCGCCGTGTGCGCGGCCGCCTTCTCGGGGGCGTCGCGGAAGTCCTCGTCGCGGATGCTCACGCCGTCCGAGGCGGGCTGCCACCAGCGCTCCCGGCCGTCCCCGCTCTGCGGCTCGGCCTCCTCGATCAGACCGTGCTCGGCGAGCTTGCGCAGGTGGTAGCTGACCAGTGAGACGGCCTCGTCGACCTGCTCGGCCAGATGGGAGGCCGTGGCGACCCCGGCGACGGTCAGCCCCCGGTACAGCTTCATCCGCAGGGGGTGGGCGAGGGCCTTGAGCGTGCCCAGGTCCGTGATCCGGCGGTTCCTCTCCTTGCCTGTCATGCCCTCACCGTAGGCAGGAAGGAAAACTTGCGCAATAAATTTTGCGCAACTTTCCTTTCGCATCTCCCCATGAGTGAGCCCCGGCCGCCGGCGGCCGGGGCTCACCCTCTCTCACCGCGCCCGCGCGGGCGTCACCGCACGGGGTGACCCGCCCCCCGCAGCGTGTCCTTCACTTCCCCGATCCTCAGGTCGCCGAAGTGGAACACCGACGCGGCCAGCACCGCGTCCGCGCCCGCCTCGACGGCCGGCGGGAAGTCGGCGAGCCGGCCGGCGCCGCCGGAGGCGATCAGCGGGACCGTCACGTGCTTGCGGACGGCGGCGAGCATCTCCAGGTCGTAGCCGTCCTTCGTGCCGTCCGCGTCCATCGAGTTGAGCAGGATCTCGCCCGCGCCGAGCTCGGCCGCGCGGTGCGCCCACTCGACGGCGTCGATGCCGGTGCCCCGGCGGCCGCCGTGGGTCGTCACCTCGAAGGACCCCGACGCCGTCCGCCGCGCGTCGACCGACAGGACCAGCACCTGGCGGCCGAACCGCTCGGCGATCTCCTGGATCAGCTCGGGCCGGGCGATCGCGGCGGTGTTCACGCCCACCTTGTCGGCACCGGCCCGCAGCAGCTTGTCGACGTCCTCCGGGGTGCGCACGCCGCCCCCGACGGTCAGCGGGATGAACACCTGTTCGGCGGTGCGGCGCACCACGTCGTAGGTGGTCTCGCGGTTGCCCGAGGAGGCCGTGATGTCCAGGAACGTCAGCTCGTCGGCGCCTTCGGCGTCGTAGACCTTGGCCATCTCGACGGGGTCGCCCGCGTCGCGCAGGTTCTGGAAGTTGACGCCCTTGACGACCCGGCCGGCGTCGACGTCCAGACAGGGGATGACTCGTACGGCGAGGGTCATGCTGACGACACTCCTCGGAAGGCCTCCACCTCGACCTCGACGACCAGGCTGGGGTCCACGAAGCCGGAGACGATGAGCATGGACGCGGCGGGGCGGACGGCGTCGAACAACTCCTTGTGAGCGCGTCCGACGTCGTCCACGTCCCGCGCGTGGGTGAGGTACATGCGCGTCCGCACGACGTCGTCGCGCCCCAGACCGAGCTGCTCCAGCGCCGCGAACGCGACGTTGAAGGCGTTGACCGTCTGCTCGTAGGGTCCGCCCCCGGCGATCTCGCCGTCCACTATCGACGTGCAGCCGGAGACCAGCACCAGACCGTTCGGCAGCTCCACCGCGCGGGAGTAGCCGAAGGTCTCCTCCCAGGGCGCGCCGGTGCTCACCCGTCGTACGTCGCTCACCGGGCCACCGCCTGCAGGGCCTCTTCCAGGGTGAACGCCTTGGCGTAGAGCGCCTTGCCGACGATGGAGCCCTCGACACCGAGCGGCACCAGCTCGGCGATGGCGCGCAGGTCGTCGAGCGACGACACACCGCCCGAGGCCACGACCGGCCGGTCCGTCGCCGCGCACACGTTGCGCAGCAGCTCCAGGTTCGGGCCCTGCAGGGTGCCGTCCTTGGCGATGTCGGTGACGACGTAGCGCGCGCAGCCCTCCTTGTTGAGGCGCTCCAGCGTCTCGTAGAGGTCGCCGCCGTCGCGGGTCCAGCCGCGGCCGCGCAGGGTCGTGCCGCGGACGTCCAGGCCCACCGCGATCTTGTCGCCGTGCTCGGCGATGACCTTGGCGACCCAGTCGGGCGTCTCCAGGGCGGCCGTGCCCAGGTTCACGCGCGTGCAGCCGGTGGCGAGGGCGGCGGCCAGGGTGTCGTCGTCGCGGATGCCGCCGGAGAGCTCCACCTTGATGTCCATCGCCTTCGTGACCTCGGCGATCAGCGCCCGGTTGTCGCCGGTGCCGAACGCGGCGTCCAGGTCGACCAGGTGCAGCCACTCGGCGCCCGAGCGCTGCCAGGCGAGGGCGGCCTCCAGCGGGGAGCCGTAGGAGGTCTCGGTCCCGGACTCGCCGTGCACGAGACGGACGGCCTGACCGTCGCGGACGTCGACGGCGGGGAGGAGTTCGAGCTTGCTCACAGTGTTCCGATCCAGTTGGTGAGGAGCTGGGCTCCGGCGTCGCCGGACTTCTCGGGGTGGAACTGGGTGGCCCACAGGGCGCCGTTCTCCACGGCGGCCACGAACGGCTTGCCGTGCGTCGACCAGGTCACCTTCGGGGCGTGCATCACCGGGTTGTGCACGTCCAGGGACCAGTCGTGGACGGCGTAGGAGTGCACGAAGTAGAAGCGCGCGTCCGCGTCCAGGCCGGCGAACAGCTCGGAGTCAGCCGGGGCGTCCACGGTGTTCCAGCCCATGTGGGGCACGATCTCGGCCTGCAGCGGCTCGACCGCGCCGGGCCACTCGTCGAGGCCCTCGGTCTCCACGCCGTGCTCGATGCCGCGCGCGAACAGGATCTGCATGCCGACGCAGATGCCCATGACCGGGCGCCCGCCGGACAGCCGCCGGTCGATGATCCAGTCGCCGCGGGCCTCCTTCAGGCCCCGCATGCAGGCGGCGAAGGCGCCGACGCCGGGCACCAGCAGCCCGTCGGCGTTCATCGCCGTGTCGAAGTCACGTGTGATCTCCACGTCGGCCCCGGTGCGCGCGAGGGCGCGCTCGGCGGAGCGGACGTTGCCGAAGCCGTAGTCGAAGACGACGACCTTCTTCGTACGCGTCGGGGCGCCGCTCAATTCCACACCTCCAGCCTCACGACACCCGCGACCAGGCACATCGCGGCGCCGATCGACAGCAGCACGATCAGGTTCTTGGGCATCCGCTGCTTGACGAAGGAGTAGACGCCGCCGGCCAGGAAGAGCCCGACGACGATCAGGACGGTGGACAGTCCGCTCATGGTTTTACAGCGCGCCCTTCGTGGAGGGGAGGATGCCGGCCGCGCGCGGGTCACGCTCGGAGGCGTAGCGCAGGGCCCGGGCCAGCGCCTTGAACTGGCACTCCACGATGTGGTGCGCGTTGCGCCCGTAGGGCACGTGCACGTGCAGTGCGATCTGCGCCTGTGCGACGAAGGACTCCAGGATGTGCCGGGTCATCGTGGTGTCGTACTCGCCGATCATGGGCGCCATCTTCTCGGGCTCGGTGTGCACGAGGTAGGGGCGGCCCGAGAGGTCGACGGTCACCTGGGCCAGGGACTCGTCCAACGGGACCGTGCAGTTGCCGAAGCGGTAGATGCCGACCTTGTCGCCGAGGGCCTGCTTGAATGCGGCGCCCAGCGCGAGGGCGGTGTCCTCGATCGTGTGGTGCGAGTCGATGTGCAGGTCGCCGTCGGTCTTCACGGTCAGGTCGAACAGACCGTGCCGGCCGAGTTGGTCGAGCATGTGGTCGTAGAAACCGACGCCGGTCGACACGTCGACCTTGCCGGTGCCGTCGAGGTCGATCTCGACGAGGACCGAGGTCTCCTTCGTCGTGCGCTCGATTCTTCCGACACGGCCTTGGCGAGTCATGCGCTCTGCTCCTTCTTCACTTCACGGACCGCGTCGAGGAACGCGTCGTTCTCTTCGGGGGTTCCGGCGGTGACCCGCAGCCAGCCGGGCACGCCGTTGTCACGGACCAGAACGCCCCGGTCGAGGATCTTCCGCCAGACCTCGTGGGCGTCCTCGAACCGCCCGAACTGCACGAAGTTGGCGTCGGACGCGGTGACCTCGTAACCGGCGGCGAGCAGTTCGCTCACCAGGCGGTCGCGCTCCGACTTCAGCTGCTCGACGTACTTCAGCAGGGTGTCGGTGTGCTCCAGGGCGGCCAGGGCGGTCGCCTGGGTGACGGCCGACAGGTGGTACGGCAGCCGGACGAGCTGGACGGCGTCCACCACGGCCGGGTGCGCGGCGAGGTACCCGAGGCGCAGTCCAGCCGCGCCGAAGGCCTTCGACATCGTCCGCGAGACGACGAGATTCGGCCGGCCTTCGAGCAGCGGCAGCAGCGACGCTCCGTGGCTGAACTCGATGTACGCCTCGTCGACGACCACCATCGACGGCTTGGCGGCCTGGGCGGCCTCGTACAGCGCGAGGACCGTCCCGGCGGGGACGGCGGTGCCGGTGGGGTTGTTGGGGGTGGTGACGAAGACGACGTCCGGGCGGTGCTCGGCGATGGCCTTCTCGGCGGCCGCGAGGTCGATGGTGAAGTCCTCGCCGCGCGGGCCCGAGATCCAGCCCGTCCCCGTGCCGCGCGCGATGAGCCCGTGCATCGAGTACGACGGCTCGAAGCCGATGGCCGTGCGGCCGGGCCCGCCGAACGTCTGCAGCAGCTGCTGGATGACCTCGTTGGAGCCGTTGGCGGCCCAGACGTTCGCGAGGCCGACCTCGTACCCGGAGGTGTCCGTCAGGTACTCCGCGAGCCGGGTGCGCAGCTCGACCGCGTCCCGGTCGGGGTAGCGGTTGAGGTGGCGGGCCGCCTCGCGCACCCGCTCGGTGATCCGCTCGACCAGCGGCTCGGGCAGCGGGTAGGGGTTCTCGTTGGTGTTCAGCCGTACGGGGACGTCCAACTGGGGCGCGCCGTAGGGGGACTTGCCGCGCAGCTCGTCCCGTACGGGGAGATCGTCGATTCCGAAGTTCACTTGGTCGCCGGCACCTTCCACCCGAACCTTGCCTTGATCGCCGCGCCGTGCGCCGGCAGGTCCTCCGCCTCCGCCAGCGTCACCACGTGGTGCGCGACCTCGGCCAGCGCGTCCCGCGTGTAGTCGACGATGTGGATGCCGCGCAGGAAGGACTGCACGGACAGCCCGGAGGAGTGGCAGGCGCAGCCGCCCGTGGGGAGCACGTGGTTGGACCCGGCCGCGTAGTCGCCCAGGGACACCGGCGACCAGGGGCCGACGAAGATCGCGCCCGCGTTCTTGACGCGGTCGGCCACGGCGGCGGCGTCGGCGGTGTGGATCTCCAGGTGCTCGGCTCCGTAGGCGTCGACGACCCGCAGGCCCTCGTCGACGCCGTCGACGAGCACGATCGCGGACTGCCTGCCCTTGAGGGCGGGCACGATCCGGTCCTCGATGTGCCTGGTGGCCGCGACCTGCGGCTCCAGTTCCTTCTCGACGGCGTCCGCCAGCTCGACGGAGTCGGTGACCAGGACCGCGGCGGCCAGCGGGTCGTGCTCGGCCTGGCTGATCAGGTCGGACGCGACGTGCACCGGGTCGGCGGTGGAGTCCGCGAGGACCGCGATCTCGGTGGGGCCGGCCTCGGCGTCGATGCCGATCTTGCCGGTGAAGTAGCGCTTGGCGGCGGCGACCCAGATGTTGCCGGGGCCGGTGACCATGTTCACGGGCGCGCAGGACTCGGTGCCGTACGCGAACATGGCGACGGCGGTGGCGCCGCCGGCCGCGTACACCTCGTCGACGCCCAGCAGGGCGCACGCGGCGAGGATGGTGGGGTGCGGCAGACCGCCGAACTCGGCCTGGGCGGGCGAGGCGAGCGCGACGGACCCGACACCGGCCTCCTGCGCGGGCACGACGTTCATGACGACCGAGGACGGGTAGACCGAGCGGCCGCCGGGCGCGTACAGCCCGACCCGCTCGACCGGAACCCACTTCTCGGTCACCGAGCCGCCGGGCACGACCTGGGTCGTGTGGGTCGTACGGCGCTGCTCGCGGTGGACGAGACGGGCACGGCGGACGGACTCCTCCAGCGCCGCGCGCACCGCCGGGTCGAGCCGCTCCAGCGCGTCGGCGATCGCCTCGGCCGGGACCCGGACGGATTCCAGTCGAACACCGTCGAACTTCTCGGCGAAGTCGATCAGCGCCGCGTCGCCCCGATGATGCACGGCCTCGCAGATCGGACGCACCTTCTCCAGGGCGGCCGAGACGTCGAAGTCGGCTCGGGGCAGCAGGTCGCGCAGGGCGGGGCCCTCGGGAAGGGCGTCGCCGCGCAGATCGATTCGGGAGATCACGTGGTCAATTCTCTCAGACCGGGATCGGACGTCGTCCGCGCGTATCAATGGCTGATACAGAACGTGGCCGGAACCCGGAAGATCACCTTCACGTCTAGCGTTGGCGGGCTCACCCAGCGGGCATGAACGGCTGTGCGGAACCCGTGAGTAACGATGGGGGCGACAAGAGTGACCGAAGGGGCCGGCGTCCACGCGGGCGATCTGCCGGAGGACCTGACTCCCGCCGAGGCGGGCATGTGGCAGGCCTTCCGCAACGGCAGCGTGTACGACCTGAGCAGCGGGGACACGGTGGTCGACGATCCGCACGGCGGGCATCCGTGGGGCGGGAACCGGACCGTGCGGGCCCGGATCGTGGCCTGGCTGCTGCTGGACGGGCCGCCCGCGCTGGCCGGCCGCGTGTCCTCGCTGAAGCTGGCCGGCGTGCAGATCAGCGGCTCCCTGGACCTCGCGGGCGGCACGGTGGTGCCGTACGTGGAGATGAAGCGCTGCCGCTTCGAGCGCGAGGTGCGGATGCCGGAGGCGCGGTTCACCACCATGCGGATGGTGGACTGCTCGGTGCCGCGGCTGGAGGCGGCCCGGCTGCACACCGAGGGCGATCTGCACCTGCCCCGCTGCCGCTTCCACAACGGCGTACGGCTCACCGACGCGCAGATCGGCACGGACCTGCTGCTCAACCAGGCGATCGTCTACCGGGACCGCACCGGCCGCTCGATCGCCGCCGACGGCATGACGGTCGGCCAGGACCTGCAGGCCGAGCTGCTTGAGTCACACGGCGAGCTGAGTCTGCGCAGCGCCAAGATCGGCGTGTCCCTGAGCCTGCGCGGGGCCCGGCTGGCCAACCCCTACACGCGGCTCGCGCTGAACGCGCCCCAGCTCACCGTGGGGCGCACGCTGTATCTGACCCCGGCCGGCGTGGGCGGGCAGGCGCTGAGCGGCACCACCCCCGCGCGCGGGACACGCATCCAGCGCTTCGACTGCCGCGGCGGGGTGCGCCTGGACGACGGCCGGTTCGGGGACGCCGTGGACCTGGAGCAGGCCCGGTTCACGTTCACCGACGACCAGGAGCTGTCGCTGCGCCGGGTCCAGACGCCCGAGCTGCGCTTCCTCGGGGAGCGGCCCAAACGCGGCCGGGTCGTCCTGTCCGGCGCCCGGGTGATCAACCTCGTGGACCGGGCGAGCGCCTGGCCGGGGCCCGGCAGTCTGCACATGGGCGGCTTCACGTACGAGAACCTGGTGCCGCAGGGTCCGTTCTCGCTGGCCGAGCGGTTGCGCTGGGTGGCCGCCGCCACCGCCGAGTACGCCCCGGAGCCGTACGAGCGGCTGGCGGCGGTGCTGCGGGCCGGCGGGGAGGACGAGGACGCCCGCGAGGTGCTGCTGGCCAAGCAGCGCCGCCGGCGCGAGACCCTCCCGCCGGCCGCGAAGGTGTGGGGGTACGCCCAGGACTGGGCGGTCGCGTACGGGTACCGGCCGGGGCGTGCGGCGGTGTGGATGGCGGTGCTGTGGGCCGCAAGCTCCCTGGCCTTCGCGCACGCCGCCCATCCGCCCGTGGACCGCGACGGGCACCCGCCCTGGAACCCCGCCCTGTTCACCCTGGACCTGCTGCTGCCGGTCATCGACCTGGGGCAGGTCGGCCAGTGGCAGCTGCACGGCGGCTGGCAGTGGCTGTCGACGGCGCTGATCCTGCTGGGCTGGGTCCTGGCGACGGCGGTGGCGGCGGGAGCGACGCGTCTGCTGCGCCGCAGCTGAGCACGCGGCTCCCGGCCGTTCACTCCCCACTCTCGCCTTTACCCTCCCTTGACCTCGCGCCGTACAACTTTCCGCCGGTTGCCCGCACCCTCTGGCGCAATCTGAACCTGCGGCTTTTCAATGGTCGGCACCATGGCTCTGCTGCCCCCCTTCATCCGCGCCTCCCGGATATCCCGGACGGCACGGGTCGTCGCCCCCCACAGCGCCGCCGGGCTCCCCGCCGACGACGAGGTGCTCCTCGACGTGCCCGACGACCGGCTCGGGCCCGCGCTGGTCGCGGCCGGCCTGGGCGCCTACGCGCCCGCCGCCGAACTGATGGCCCACACCCGCGAACGCGCCGAGTGGGAGTACCACGACCGGTACGCGACCCGCCTGGCGTCCTTCGCGCACGCCCGCCCGGAGTGGTTCGAGGAGTGGCGCGAGGCCGCCCCGCGCGACCCCGACGTGCTGCTCGTCTCCGCCCAGCTCTCCCTGGCCAGGGCCTGGCGGTCGCCGGCCCGGGCCGAACTGCTGCGCGAGGTGAGCCCGCTGATCACGGCGGCCGCCCAGAGCGACGTCCGCGACCCGGTGCCCTGGCGGATCGCCCTGGACCACGCCCGCGGCACGCAGGCCGGCCACAAGTACTTCGGCGAGCTGTGGGCGGCCGCGGTCCGCCGCGCCCCGCACCACTACGGCTGCCATGTGGCCGCCAAGCGCTATCTGGCCGAGTCGTGGCACGGCTCCCACCGCGAGTGCTTCGACTTCGCCGACCGGGCCGCGCAGGACGCGCCCGCCGGCTCCCTCGTCCAGGCGCTGCCGGCGCGGGCGGCCTTCGCCTACCTGACCGACGGCTGCGGCCCCGAGGTACCGCGCGAACGGCTGGAGGCGGCCGCCGACCGAGCCGTCGCGCTCTCCGCCCGCTTCCCGGCCGCCGACCCGTGGCCGGCCGAGATCCGCAACGTGCTGACGTACGTCCTGGTCCGCCTGGACCGCCGCGACGAGGCCCTCGCGCAACTGCGCCTGATCGGCCCGTACGCCACGTCCTTCCCCTGGGACCGGCTGTCGGACGATCCGCTCGGCCACTTCCTGGCGGTACGCGAGGAAGTGCGCTCGGGGCCGTCCGGCCGGCCCCCGTGGCATCCGGGGAATGGGCACGGCGGACGAGCCCGCCCGCTGGACCATTAGG
The DNA here is from genome assembly GCF_055606485.1 of Streptomyces sp. NPDC037083. Classification (NCBI taxonomy): domain Bacteria; kingdom Bacillati; phylum Actinomycetota; class Actinomycetes; order Kitasatosporales; family Streptomycetaceae; genus Streptomyces; species Streptomyces sp. NPDC037083. The sequence continues at coordinate 348,535 of NZ_JBVJSQ010000007.1, forward strand.
CTTCTGCGTCGTGACCACCGTCCGTCTGCCGCTCTTCCCCCTGAACTCGGTGTTGTTCCCGGGACTCGTCCTCCCGCTCAACGTCTTCGAGGAGCGCTATCGCGCCATGATGCGCGATCTGATGAAGACCCCCGAGGACGAATCGCGCCGGTTCGCCGTCGTCGCCATCCGCGACGGCCACGAGGTGGCGCCCAGTTCCCCGGGCATGCCCGACCAGACGGCGGTGCCCGAGCGCGGCCCCGCCGCCGGCTTCGGCGACGACCCGGTCAAGGCGTTCCACGGCGTCGGCTGTGTGGCCGACGCGGCGACCGTCCGCGAGCGCGCCGACGGCACCTTCGAGGTGCTGGCGACGGGCACGACCCGCGTGAAGCTGCTGTCGGTGGACGCCTCCGGCCCGTTCCTGACGGCCGAGCTGCAGGAGCTGCCCGAGGACCCCGGCGACGAGGCGGGCGCTCTCGCGGAGGGCGTGCTGCGGGCCTTCCGCCAGTACCAGAAGCGTCTGGCGGGCGCCCGGGAACGCTCCCTGACCACGGGCGCGGACCTCCCGGACGACCCCTCGGTGGTGTCGTACCTGGTGGCGGCCGCGATGATGCTGGACACCCCCACCAAGCAGCGGCTCCTGCAGGCCCCGGACACGGCCTCCCGCCTGCGGGACGAGCTGACCCTGCTGCGCGCGGAGACCGCGATCATCCGCAACCTGCCCTCGCTGCCCGCGGCGGAACTGACCCGCGGCCCGACGAGCCTCAACTGACGTCACCGAGAAGGCCCGAATGGCGAAGAAGTCGAAGAAGCAACAGCAGCCGGGGGGCACGCCCGCGACGGTGGCCCTGACCGCGGCGGGCGTGGACTTCACCGTGCACGCCTACGACCACGACCCGGGTCACCCGTCCTACGGCGAGGAGGCGGCCGAGGCGATGGGCGTCTCCCCCGACCGGGTCTTCAAGACCCTGGTCGCGGACGTGGACGGGGCCCTGACGGTGGCGGTGGTCCCGGTCGCCGGTTCCCTGGACCTCAAGGCCCTGGCATCGGCGGTGGGCGGCAAGCGGGCGGCGATGGCCGACCCCGCCCAGGCCGAACGCACCACGGGCTATGTCCGGGGCGGCATCTCCCCCTTGGGCCAGCGCAGGAGACTCCCCACGGTCCTGGACGACTCGGCGACGGCCCACGCCACGATCTGCGTCTCGGCGGGCAGACGGGGCCTGGAGGTCGAGCTGTCGCCCAAGGATCTGGCCGAACTCACCGGAGCGGTGCTGGCACAGATCGGCCGGGGCTGAGGCTGCTGAGGGTTTCTTCGGCCCGTCCGGCGCTTCGGGCCGGGGCTGAGGTCCTTCAGCCCGTCCGGCGCTCCAGGGCGGGGCTGAGGCTGAGGGTTTCTCCGGCCCGTCCGGCGTGCGAGGGCGAGGCCTCTTCAGGGCCGTGAAGGGGGTCTGGGCGTGCGCAGCCCCGAGGCCGGGCACCCCCGGGGTCGGGCACTCCCGAGGCCGGGAACCCCCGGGGTCGGGAAGAGGAAGGGGCGGCGGGGGCGGGAACCGCCTTCACGCCATGGGCGCCCCGTACCCGTCCTTGGGCATGCCCCCGTGCGGCGGGTAGGCGTCGGGGTCCCGGGGCCCGAACAACGCCGTGAGCCCCAGGTGCACCAGCACCGCGGCGAACGACCAGGCCAACAGCGCCCCCTTGGCCCCCAGCTTCAGCGGAGCCGGGAACGTGACCCCCTTGCCCACCGCCTGCGCATGGGCGATGACGTCGGAGTCCGGCCCCAGCCACACCCCGAGCCGCCAGGCCAGCAGCGATCCGAGGAACCCCCCGAGGCCGAGAGCGACCACCAGCGGCACTCCCCCGCGCCGCCGCCAGGCGAAGACCGCCGCCGCGCTCACGGCGCCGCAGGCCAGGGCCAGCAGGGTGAACGTCCCGTCCACCCCGATCGCCTGCTCGCCCTCGGTGTCCTTGAAGTAGACGACCCACTGCTTGTCCGCGAGGTCGCCGACGAGCGGCACCTTCGGCGCCAGCCACACCCACAGCAACCCGAGCAGGACGCCGGTCAGCGCGACCGCCACCGTGATCACGGCGGCTTCCCGCAGTTCGGTCTTCATCCCGGGGCCGTCCTGTCCGTACGCGACGTCGTGGGGCGCGGCGGCGACTCCGGCGTACCCGCCGGGCGACGGCGGCCATGCGTCGTGCGATGACGGTTCGTGCGGCGGCGGAGGCGGAGTCAGCGGTGCGGTCACCCTGACATCGTGCCAGGCCCGCCCGTCCGGCGCGTCACCGGACGGCGGCTCGGCGGTACGCCCAGGTGGCGACGGCCAGCGAGACGACGCCCACGCCCGCGCAGACGGCGAGGTCGCCGAGCACGAACGCCCAGTCGGGGTCCGCCCCGAAGGTCCGGGCGAACGCCTCGACCCCGTACGTCGACGGCAGCAGGTCGCGGGCGAGGCGCACCGCCTCCGGCATGCGGTCCGGCGGCAGGACGCCCAGCAGCAGCGCGGCCGACATGCCGAGCTGGCCCAGCACGGTGGCCAGCTCCGGCCGCGGCGCGAGCAGGCCGAAGGCCGCGCCGAGCCCGGACAGCGCGGCGCCGGCCAGCGGGATCACGGCCGCGAGCACCCACAGATGCGTCAGCGGCAGCCCGAACAACACGCACCCGAACACGGCGGTGACCAGCGTGCCCGGCACCGTGAAGGAGGCGTACGCCCCCGCCGCCCCCAGCACCACGGCCGCGGGCGGCACGGGCAGCGTCGCGTAGTGGTCCAGGCCGCCGCTCGCCCGCAGCTGTCCGAAGTACTGCGCGAGCAGGTTGAGCGCGACGAAGGCGACGACCAGCACCGCGGACCCGGCCACCACGGCCTCCGCCTCGCGGCCTCCGTCCACCACGCCCCGCATCATGATCAGGATGCCGACCGACTGGAAGGTCGCCACGAACAGCAGCGGGATGCGCGCCACCCGCGCCCGGGACAGCTGCGCCCGGTAGACGGCCACGAGCGAAGGCCACAGCCGGGCGCGCGGCGCCAGCTCGGCCGGGGCGACACGGCGGGTCTCCGGAACGGCCCGGGCACTGCCCGGCAGAACCTCGGCGGGTACGACACTCACGTGGCGCTGCTCCTCTTCCCTACGGTTCTCATACCGTCCCATACGGCCCCGGCTGTCCGCCCGCTCACCTCGGCGCCCCTCGCGCCCTCGGCCGCCCGCGCGCTCATGCCCGCACCAGGCCCTGCCGTGCCGCCCCGCCCAGCGCCAGGTAGACGTCCTCCAGGCTCGGGGTGGCCAGGGTGAAGTCGTCCAGCGCGGCGAAGGCGGCCCCGCCGGTGACGGTGGCGACGACCGCCCGGGCCTCGTCGGGCGCCAGCCGCAGCGTCCAGCGGCGCCCGGACTCCACGGCCCGCTCACGCAGCGCGGCGACCTCGGGGACGTCCAGCGGCGCCCGCTCGCGCCACACCAGCTCCACCCGCACCTCGCCGGCGACCTGCTCCTTCAGTCCGGCGGGGGTGTCGCAGGCGATGACGCGGCCCTGGTCGAGGACGGCGACGCGGTCGAGGACGGTCTCGGCCTCGATGACGTTGTGGGTGACGAGCAGGACGGTCGTCCCGCGCTCGGCCCGCCGGCGGTCCACGGCGGCCCACACGGCCCGCCGCGCCACCGGGTCCATTCCCGTGGTCGGCTCGTCCAGCACCAGCAGCGGCCGCTCCCCCACCAGCGCGGCGGCGAAGCAGGCGAGCCGCCGCTGCCCGCCGGACAGCTTGCGCAGCGGCCGCCCCGCGAGCGGCGTGAGGGCGAGCTCGTCGAGGACGGCGTCGCGCTCCCGGCGCGCCGCGCGTACGTCGAGGCCGCGCAGCCGCCCGGTGGTCTCGGCGGCGAGGGAGACGGTGAGTTCGTCGAGGGCGCTGGACTCCTGCCCGAGGTAGGCGAGGATGCGGGCGGCCCGCTCGGGGTGGCGCACGATGTCGTGGCCGAGGATCTCCACACTCCCCGCGTCGGGCCGCATCAGCCCGGTCATCTGCCGCACGAGGGTGGTCTTGCCGGCGCCGTTCGGACCGAGCAGGCCGAAGATCTCACCGCGCCGGATGTCCAGCCGCACGTCGTCGGTGGCCCGCACCTCGGGTGTCGCGGGAGTGCCGCGCCGGCCCCGGACCGCGGGATAGGACTTCGTCAGCCCGCGCACGGCACACACGACCTCGTCCCCGTGCCGGATGGCCGATGCCGCGCGCGTACTCACAAGGGACGAGACTACGGGGTCGAGGAGGTCCGCCCGCCGTCGGGGGCGTCCAGGACGCCCGGTTCAGTCCCCCGCCGGGGCGTGCTCGGCGGCGGTCCGCACGTCGATCTCGCGCCAGAATCCCGCCCGGATGGCGTACCGGTCGTGTTCGTCGATCTGGTCGTCCTTGTGCGCGAGAAGTCCGAAGCGGGCCGCGTACCTCAGCAGCTCGCCGTCGATGCGGTGCGGGATCCGCGGGTACATGCCCGACAGCTTCTGCAGATGGCCGGAGTCGCCGAGCCGCTCCATCCACCGGCGCGCGAAGACCTGCCCGACCTCGTAGGGGTCCCCGCCGACGGTGGTGATGTCCTCCTCGCGGTCGGCCCAGCGCTGTTCCGCCGTGGTGAGCTGCGCGAGCGTCGGCATCGAGGCGACCTCGGCGGGTTCGGCGGCGGTCCCGGGGCGGTCGACCCAGCCCTTGTCGGAGGACCAGCGCAGGGTCGCGGTGGCGGGGTGCTGGACGGCGTGTGCGCCGGGCGCGCGCAGGGCGGCCAGGTCCTTGGGGGTCGGGACGCCCTTGGGGGCCGGGACGCGCTCCTGCGTCCCGTTGTCGGAGCCGGCGGCCGCGGAGGCGTGCTCGGGCTCGTCCGAGGCGCGCTCGGCGGGGGCGAGACCGGAGTCGGGCAGCGGCGCGGAGAGGATGGCGGCGATCTCGGGCCGGGGCGCCGGCGGCGGCGCGCAGATCCCGCCGAGGTCCTTCGCCCGTACGGCCTTGGTGATCCAGTTGCGGTCCAGGACGCGCCGCTCGTCGGCCTCGGCGACCAGGTCCTCGGACTGGTTGTAGTCGCCGTCGGCGGCCTGCACGGCCCACAGGTGGACGGCGACCCCGTGCTCCTTGGCGGCCATCATGCCCGGCAGCAGGTCGCCGTCGCCGGTGACCAGGACGACGTCGGAGCAGGCGCGGTTGCGGGCCAGCTCGGTCAGCTCCGCGTGCATGGCGGCGTCGACGCCCTTCTGGGCCCACCGCCCGTCGCTGCGGGTCAGGGCGCCCAGCCGGACGGTCACCCGGGGCATCACGCGCAGTCTGCGGTGCTCCGGCTGGGGGACGCGGTCGGGGGCGCCGTCGAACCAGTAGATGCGCAGCAGCGGGCGCTCGGTCTCGGACTCGGCCTGTTCGCGCAGGCCCTGGACGAGGGCGGAGTGGTCGACGGTGATGCGGGATCGCGAGGGCTCTCCGGCGAGGAGACTCGCGGCGGCCCCCAGCAGATACCCGGCGTCCACCAGGACGATGCAGCGGTCCACACGACTCACCCTCTTTCCGGGAGGTTTGCTTCGGGCTTCCTTCGAGTCTGCCCGACTGCGCGGGGGTTAACGGCCCGAACTCGATCTTCGGCGTGGCGTTTCGAGGGCTTGTGCGCCGACAACCCCTGTTACAGACGGTAATTATCCGAAATGCGTCGCAAGTCAGCCTATGTGAATCTGGTCCCGGCCCTGGCCCTTAGATCCCCTCAGGAGGCAGAGCACCATGGCCAAGAACAAGAAGCAGGATCGTAAGCAGCCGCAGTCCGACCGTGGTCAGCAGGCGGCACGGCCGTCGACGATGGAGTCGCAGGCCGAGCAGCACATCGCCCAGGTGACGCCCGCCGATGTGGCCCGCAAGGGCCGGCAGAGGCGCTTCGGCCACAACTGACGTCGGCGCGACGGGCTCTTGCAGCCCGGGCACAGACGAGGGGCGCGTCCGGTACCGGACGCGCCCCTCGCACCTGTCTTCGCCTGATCAGCCCGCCAGGCAGGACGGGCCGAGCAGCACCTTCAGATCGCCGAACAGCGCGGGGTCGGGCTTGACCCGGTGGCGGTCCAGGCGCAGGACGGTCGTCTTCGTCGGGCCCTGGAGCCTGATCCGGACCTCGCTGTCGCCCCTGTGGTGGGTGAGGATCTCGCCGAGGCGGTTGATCATCGGCGGGGTGACCCGGGTGGCCGGGATGGTGAGAATCACGGGCGCGTTGGTGCCCGCGTTGGACAGGTCGGGGACCTGGAGCTCCATCGCGACGAGCCGCGGCACGTCCTCGCGCTTGTCGAGGCGGCCCTTGACGAAGACGACGGCGTCCTCGACGAGTTGGGTCGAGACGAGCTGGTACGTGGCCGGGAAGAACATGCACTCGATGGAGCCCGCGAGGTCCTCGACGGTGGCGATCGCCCAGGCGTTGCCCTGCTTGGTCATCTTGCGCTGGAGGCCGGAGATGATGCCGCCGATCGTCACCACCGCGCCGTCCGCGTGCTCGCCTCCGGTGAGCTGGGCGATGCCCGCGTCCGCCTTGTCGGACAGCACGTGCTCCAGGCCGAAGAGCGGGTGGTCGGAGACGTACAGGCCGAGCATCTCCCGCTCCTGGGCGAGCAGATACGTCTTCTCCCACTCGTCGGTCGTGAACTCGACGTCGAGGCCGAAGCCGGGCTCGCTGGTGTCCTCGTCGCCCATGCCGCCGAAGAGGTCGAACTGCCCCTCGGCCTCCTTGCGCTTGACCGCCACCACGTTGTCGATCATCGGCTCGAACTGCGCGGTCAGACCCTTGCGGGTGTGCCCCATGGTGTCGAACGCGCCCGCCTTGATCAGCGATTCCGTGGTGCGCTTGTTGCAGGCGACCGCCTCGACCTTGTCGAGGTAGTCGGGGAAGGACACGTACTTCCCCTTGGCCTTGCGGCTCCTGATGATCGAGTCGACCACGTTCGTGCCGACGTTGCGGACAGCCTCGAGTCCGAAGAGGATCACGTCGTCGCCCTGGGCGGCGAAGTTGTGCACCGACTCGTTGACGTTCGGCGGCAGCACCTTGATGCCCATGCGCCGGCACTCGTTGAGGTAGATCGCGGACTTGTCCTTGTCGTCCTTGACCGAGGTGAGCAGTGCGGCCATGTACTCGGCGGGGTAGTTCGCCTTGAGGTAGGCCGTCCAGTACGAGACCAGTCCGTACGCGGCGGAGTGGGCCTTGTTGAACGCGTAGCCGGCGAACGGCACCAGCACGTCCCACAGCGCCTGGATCGCCTCGTCGCTGTAGCCGTTCTTCTTCGCGCCGGCCTGGAAGATGGTGAAGTTCTTCGCCAGCTCGTCGGGCTTCTTCTTGCCCATCACGCGGCGCAGGATGTCGGCCTCGCCGAGCGAGTACCCGGCGATGATCTGGGCGGCCTTCTGCACCTGCTCCTGGTAGACGATCAGGCCGTAGGTGACGGCCAGGACCTCTTCGAGGGGCTCCTCCAGCTCCTTGTGGATCGGGGTGATCTCCTGGAGCTTGTTCTTGCGCAGGGCGTAGTTGGTGTGCGAGTCCATGCCCATCGGGCCGGGACGGTAGAGCGCGGAGACGGCGGAGATGTCCTCGAAGTTGTCGGGCTTCATCAGACGCAGCAGTGAGCGCATCGGCCCGCCGTCGAACTGGAAGACGCCGAGGGTGTCACCGCGCTGGAGCAGTTCGAAGGTCGTCGGATCGTCGAGCGGCAGGCTCAGCAGATCGATGTCGACGCCCTTGTTGGACTTCACCATCTTGACGGCGTCGTCCATGATCGTCAGGTTGCGCAGACCCAGGAAGTCCATCTTCAGCAGGCCGAGCGACTCGCAGCTCGGGTAGTCCCACTGCGTGATGGTCACGCCGTCGGTGTGCCTGACCCAGACCGGGACGTGCTCGGTGATGGTCTCGCTGGACATGATCACGCCGGCGGCGTGCACGCCCATCTGCCGGACCAGGCCCTCGACGCCCTTGGCGGTGTCGATGACCTTCTTGACGTCCGGCTCGTTCTCGTACATCGCGCGGACCTCGCCCGCCTCCGAGTACCGGGGGTGCGAGGGGTCGGTGATGCCGTTGAGGTCGATGCCCTTGCCCAGGACGTCGGCGGGCATCGCCTTGGTGATGCGGTCGCCCATCGCGTACGGGTAGCCCAGCACGCGCGCGGAGTCCTTGATCGCGTTCTTGGCCTTGATCTTGCCGTAGGTGCCGATCATGGCGACCTTGTCGGCGCCGTACTTCTCGGTCACGTACCGGATCACCTCGACGCGCCTGCGCTCGTCGAAGTCGATGTCGACATCCGGCATGGAGACGCGCTCGGGGTTCAGGAACCGCTCGAAGATCAGACCGTGCGGGATCGGGTCGAGGTCGGTGATGCCCATGGCGTACGCGACGATCGAGCCGGCCGCGGAGCCGCGGCCGGGGCCGACCGCGATGCCGTTGTTCTTGGCCCACATGATGAAGTCGGCGACGACGAGGAAGTAGCCCGGGAACCCCATCTGGATGATGACGTCCATCTCGTACTCGACCTGGCGCTGCCGGTCCTCGGGGACGCCGCCGGGGAAACGGCGGTCCATGCCCCGGCGGACCTCCTCCTTGAACCAGGTGACCTCGGTGTAGCCCTCGGGGATGTCGAACTTCGGCATGAGGTTCTTGGCCTCGAACATGCCGGTCGTGTCGATCTGCTCGGCCACCAGGAGGGTGTTGGCACAGCCCTCCTGCCAGGCGTCCGAGGAGTCGATGGCGTACATCTCGTCCGTGGACTTCAGGTAGTAGCCGGTGCCGTCGAACTTGAAGCGGTCGGGGTCGGAGAGGTTCTTGCCGGTCTGGATGCACAGCAGCGCGTCGTGCGCGGTCGCCTCGTGCGCGTACGTGTAGTGCGAGTCGTTCGTCACCAGCGGCGGGATGCCGAGCTTCTTGCCGATCTCCAGCAGTCCGTCGCGGACCCGGTGCTCGATGTCGATGCCGTGGTCCATCAGCTCCAGGAAGTAGCGGTCCTTGCCGAAGATGTCCTGGTACTCGGCGGCCGACTTCAGCGCCTCGTCGAACTGGCCGAGGCGCAGCCGCGTCTGGAGTTCGCCCGAGGGGCAGCCGGTGGAGGCGATGAGCCCCTCGGACCACTTCGAGATGGTCTCCTTGTCCATGCGGGGCCACTTCTGCAGCCAGCCCTCGGCGTAGGCGTCCGAGGAGAGCCGGAAGAGGTTGTGCAGGCCCGTCGCGTCGGCCGCCCAGATCGTCTTGTGGGTGTAACCGCCGGAACCGGAGACGTCGTCGCGCTTCTGGTGCGGCTGGCCCCACTGGATCTTGCGCTTGTTGCGCCGCGACTCGGGGGCGACGTACGCCTCGATCCCGATGATCGGGGTGACTCCGGCCTTCTTCGCGGTGTGGAAGAAGTCGTAGGCCCCGTGCAGGTTGCCGTGGTCGGACATCGCGATGTGGGTCATGCCCATCTCGTTGCACGCGTCGAACATGTCCTTCAGCCGCGCGGCACCGTCCAGCAGCGAGTACTGGGTGTGGACGTGCAGGTGCGTGAACGGCGGCTTTGACACGGCTGCGGCCTCCAAGGGAAACGAACGACGACTGGTGTCCCACGGGACGCGGACAGTCTGGGGGACAGCGTCGAAGTCTATGCCTCGCCACTGACACTCCGGGGGCTCGCCCGCGTACCTTCACAGCGAGGGGCATGGGCACTTTCGCACGGCCCCGCCCGTTGGAGACGACAGAAACGCTGTCGTACATGTCATGCACCAGGAGGCACCCAGCGATGTCGGTTCCGCAGCTCAACGACGAGCACCGCGGCGAGGAGATCCTCGCCGTCTTCGACACCGCGTTCGGCGAGCTCCTGGCCGCCGACCCGGCCGCGTTCCGAGTCAAGTTCCGGAAGATGGCGGCCTCGGCGTTCGCGTTCTACCGGGGCACGGCGGGCCTCTTCTACCACGATCTCGACGCCGAGAAGCGCGGCGGCCCGTTCCTGGACGAGCGCACCTCGCGCGTGTGGATCCACGGCGACCTGCACGCGGAGAACTTCGGCACCTACATGGACGCCACGGGCCGGCTGATCTTCAACGTCAACGACTTCGACGAGGCCTACGTCGGCCCGTTCACCTGGGACCTGAAGCGCCTCTCCGCCTCCCTCGCCCTCATCGGCTACGCCAAGGCGCTCAGCGACGAGCAGATCAGCGAACTGGTGGAGGTCTACGCGGGCGCGTACCGCGAGCGCATCCACGCGCTGGCGACCGGCGCCAAGAGCGACGAGGTGCCGCCCTTCACCCTGGACACCGCCCAGGGCCCGCTGCTGGACGCGCTGCGCGACGCCCGCTCGCTGACCCGCTTCGGGCTGCTGGACTCGATGACGGAGATCCGCGACTTCGAGCGCCGCTTCGCGCCGGGCGGCGGCTCCATCGAGCTGGACGCGGCGACCCGCTACAAGGTCCTCGCCGCCTTCGACGGCTACCTGGAGACGCTCCCGGAGACGTCGCTGGCCCGTCCGGACTCCTACCGGGTGAAGGACGTCGTCGGCCGCCGCGGCATCGGCATCGGCTCGGCCGGTCTGCCGTCGTACAACATCCTCCTCGAGGGCCACAGCGACGCCCTGGAGAACGACGTCGTGATCTACATCAAGCAGGCCCAGACCCCGGCCGTCTCCCGGCACATCACCGACCCGGCGATCCGTGGCTACTTCCAGCACGAGGGCCACCGCACGGTGATCTCCCAGCGCGCGCTCCAGGCCCACGCCGACCCGTGGCTGGGCTGGACCGAGCTGGACGGCGCGGGGCAGCTCGTCGCCGAGGTCTCGCCGTACGCGGTCGACCTGAACTGGGGCGACATCGACGATCCGGAGGAGATCGCGGGCGTCGTCGCGGACCTGGGCCGGGCCACCGCCACCATGCACGCGGCCGCGGACGACCAGTCCGGCGAGTCGCTGGTCCCGTTCTCCACGGAGCGGGCCATCGACGCCGCCATCGCGGCCGACGAGGAGGGCTTCGCACCGCTGCTGGTCGACTTCGCGCACACCTACGGCGCACGCGCGCGTGCCGACCACCAGATCTTCGTCGACCTGTTCCGCAACGGCCGGATTCCAGGTCTCTAACGGTCCGCGGCTCACAGGGACCCTTTAGCGGTCCCTTACGGGAGCACGTGGCACACTCTCCAGCGCTATGGACATATCCGGGACCCGCCTCAGAGCCGTACGCGCGGCGCTGTTCACGGCATTCGTCGTGACGCTCAGCACCGCGTCGCACGTGCTGCTGTCGCGGGCCCCGCTGCCGTTCAACACGGTGGCCGTGATCGCGGCCGCCGTGTTCGCCCTCGCGTACGCCCTGGCCGGCCGCGAGTGCGGATACGGACGGATCGCCGCCCTGCTGATCCCGCTGGAGCTGGCAGCCGACACGGTCTTCACCACCGGCCAGCACGTCTGCTACGGCCGGGCGGGCGGCCCGGTCGCCGGCCCGCTGGCCTCGGTCGGCTGGAACGTGCTGTGCGGCGGCGGCACGCAGGTCGGCACCCCGCTGGCCCAGGTCGCCGGCGCCGACACCGACAGGCTCGGCGGCCTCCTCGCCCACGCCGACCCGGCCACCGCGTGGCTGCTGCTCGCCGCGCACGTCTGCGTGAGCCTCGTCGCCGCCGCCTGGCTGCGCCGTGGCGAGCGGGCGCTGGTCCAGCTGCTGCGGGCGGCGACCGCGACCACCTTCCGGCCGCTGCTGCTGGCCGTGGCCGCCGTGACCGTACGACGCGCCCCGGCGGCCCGCCGCCTGCCGCGCCCCGCGCGCCGTGCCGCCGCCGTCCGCGAGCGGATCCTCGTGCACTCCCTCGGACGGCGTGGACCGCCGTGCCCGGTCGCCGCGGTCTGAACGGACCGCCCCACCTGAGCACACCTCGGTTCCACCCACGTCCACACGAACTTCCGCGTACCCACGTGTGCGCGTCCCTTTGGAGAACACCATGAGCAAGCGGAACAGCGCGGCGGCGAAGACGGCGGCCCGGGAGCGGCTGCGCATCGAGCGCGAGCGCGAGGCCAAGCGCGCCAAGGTCAAGCGTCAGATCATCGTCGCCTGCTCGGTCGTCGGCGTACTGGCGGCTGCGGGCGGCATAGGTTACGCCGTCGTCCAGGCCAACAAGCCCGAATACTGGGAGAACGTCAAGAGCGAGAAGCTCGTCAAGCCGGCCAACACCACCGGCGAGAACGGGACGACCGTCACCATCGGCAAGGCCGGCGCCAAGAAGACCCTCGCGATGTACGAGGACCCGCGTTGCCCCATCTGCGCCCAGTTCGAGCAGACGGTCGGCTCGACCCTCGACAAGGACGTCGCGGACGGCAAGTACAAAATCCAGTACGTGGGCGCCACCTTCCTCGACAACAAGCTCGGCGGCGAGGGATCGAGGAACGCGCTGAGCGCTCTCGGCGCGGCTCTCAACGTCAGCCCCGAGGCCTTTCTCGAGTACAAGACCGCGCTGTACTCGGCGAAGTACCACCCCGAGGAGACCGAGGACAAGTTCAAGGACGACTCCTACCTGATCAAGGTGGCGGACACGGTCTCCGCCCTGAAGAACAACACGAAGTTCCAGACCGCCGTGAAGAACGGCACCTACGACAAGTGGGCGCTCGTCATGAGCGGGAAGTTCGACACGGACAGCGAGAAGTACGGCATCCAGGGAACTCCGTCCCTGGTGATGGACGGCAAGCTCGTCACCGGCAGCAACGGCAACGTCCCCCAGACCGTGGCGGACTACGAAACCGCGATCGCCGCAGCGCTCAAGGGCTGAGACACCGGAATGCCCCGGACCGTGGAACCGGTCCGGGGCATTCCGTTTTTCCGGGAAGCCGACCCGGGAATTGCGCAAAGCGCGAAATTCCCCCCACATTCACCTTGCGGACGCAACGATCAAGCCACTTGCAAATCCGAAAATATTCCATTTACACCCACCGCTCGAGCCGGGTAACGTTCACGCCGCACCGACGCCAGAAAGTTGTGGGAGGAAAGATGAAATTCAAGAAAGCCCTCGTGTCGATTGCCGCCACAACGGCGGCAATCGGGGGACTCACCGTGGGTGGGGCGACGTCGGCCAATGCGGCCACATTTGGATGCGGCAGCAGCGGCACCAACAATTCCAATGGCGAGCTCAAAGTCGTGGTGGGGCATTTACGGAACGGCCCGTTTGCGTCGTGCACGCAGACCCAGTCCGTGGTGCCCGGCACGGCGTTCCACGCATGGTGCGGGGTCTACAACACGTCCGGGAACTTCTGGGTGTACGGGCGCGTGGGAAGCGGCCAGACCAAGGGCTGGATCTTCTCCGAGAACCTGTCCCTGTCGTCCGGGACGGTGAACATCTGCTGACCCCGATTCTCCGTGACGGCCCGTCAGTTCCTTGACGGGCCGTCTCGGGCCGTCCGGAAGCAGTGCGGAGACGCGTGGGAGGGAGTGCGGGGACGGCGAGGGTCGCCGGCGTCGCGGCGGGAGGCGGACCGCGCCGCGCGTCCCTCCGGGCCTCGAGGACCGAACCCTCCCTGACGCGCAGCCGAAGAGCGGGCGAACTTCTTTCCGGTTCGCCCGCTCTTCGTCGTACTGGTCAGTAATCTGATTGCCCGTGACCAGTCGATACAGATCATCCTCGAGCGCCGACGTTCCGTCAGAGCGCCCCAACTCGCTTTCCCCGCGCCGCCGTACGGTCGTCAAGGCCGCGGCGGCGACCGCTGTGCTGGCCGGACCGCTCGCCGCCGCGATGCCCGCCCGCGCCGCCGAGGCCCCGGTCTTCCTGCACGGCCTGGCCTCCGGTGACCCGTTGCCCGACGGTGTCCTGCTGTGGACCCGGGTGACGCCCGTCGCCGAGGCGATACCCGGCTCCGGAATCGGCCCGGACACCGAGGTGAGCTTTGTCGTCGCCAGGGACAAGGCGTTGACGGACGTCGTCGCCAAGGGCTCCGTCACCGCCACCGCCGCGAGCGACCACACCGTCAAGGCCGACGTCCGCGGTCTGGCGCCCGCCACCGACTACTGGTTCCGCTTCTCGGCCGGCGGCGCCGACTCCCCGGTGGCGCGCACCCGCACCGCGCCGGCGGCGGACGCGGCGGTGAGCGGTCTGCGGTTCGGCGTGGTCTCCTGCGCCAACTGGGAGGCGGGCTACTTCTCCTCGTACCGTCACCTCGCGGCCCGCGGCGACCTGGACGCCTGGCTGCATCTCGGCGACTACATCTACGAGTACGGCACCGGCCAGTACGGCACGCGCGGCACCGTCGTACGGCAGACCGCGCCCACGCACGAGATCCTCACGCTCGCCGACTACCGCACCCGGCACGGCAAGTACAAGACGGACCCGGATCTGCAGGCCCTGCACGCGAAGGCGCCGGTCGTCGCGATCTGGGACGACCACGAGTTCGCCAACGACACCTGGTCGGGCGGCGCGGAGAACCACACCGAGGGCGCCGAAGGCGCCTGGGCGGCCCGCCAGGCGGCCGCCAAGCAGGCCTACTTCGAGTGGATGCCGGTCCGTCCGGCGATCGCCGGCACCACCTACCGCCGGCTGCGCTTCGGCAAGCTGGCCGACCTGTCCCTGCTGGACCTCAGGTCCTTCCGCTCGCAGCAGGTCGCCGTCGGCAAGGGCAGCGTGGACGACCCGGACCGTACGATCACCGGGCGCGCCCAACTGGACTGGCTGAAGGCCGGGCTGAAGGCCTCCGACACCACCTGGCGGCTGGTCGGCAACTCGGTGATGATCTCCCCGTTCGCGGTCGGCTCACTCTCCGCGGACCTGCTCAAGCCGCTCGCCAAGCTGCTCGGCCTGCCCCAGGAGGGCATCGCCCTCAACACCGACCAGTGGGACGGCTACACCGACGACCGTCGTGAGCTCATCGCCCACCTGCGCGCCAACGCCGTCCGCAACACGGTCTTCCTGACCGGCGACATCCACATGGCATGGGCCAACGACGTGCCGGTGGACGCCGGCACGTACCCGCTGTCGGCCTCCGCCGCCACGGAGTTCGTGGTGACCTCGGTGACCTCCGACAACCTCGACGACATCGTGAAGGTTCCCGAGGGCACCCTCACCGCGATCGCCTCACCGGTCATCCGGGCGGCCAACCGGCACGTGCACTTCGTGGACACCGACCGGCACGGTTACGGCGTCCTGGACATCACCGCCGAGCGTGCGCAGATGGACTACTACGTCCTGTCCGACAGGATCAGTCCCACCGCGACCTCCTCCTGGTACCGCTCGTACCGCACGCGCAGCGGCACGCAGAAGGTGGAACGCACCTACGACCCGGTCTGACCGCCGGCCGCGCCGGTCACAGGGTTTCGAGGAAGCCGAGTGCCACCCGCCAGGTGGCCTCGGCGGCCTCCTCGTCGTAGTCGGGCAGGCCGGGGTCGGTGTAGAGGTGCCCGGCGCCCGCGTACCGGTAGATCTCCACGTCGGCGCCGGCTCTGCCCATCTGCAGGTACCAGGCGCTCAGCCAGTCGTCGGTCTCGAACGGATCCGGCTCGGCGACGTGCAGCTGTACCGGAAGCTCGTCGACCGTGACGTTCGCCGCGAGGTCCGAGGTGCCGTGCAGGAGCAGCAGACCACGTGCCTTGTCGTCGCCGAGGGCGAGGGTCTGCGCGACCGACGCGCCGAGGGAGAACCCGCAGTACACCAGCCCGCGCTCCGAGTAGGGAGCGGCGGCCAGGACCGCTCTCCTCAGCAGCTCGTCCTTGCCGATCTCCTCGTTGTGCGCCATGCCCTCCTCGACCGTGTCGAACGTGCGCCCCCCGAAGAGGTCCGGCGTCCAGACCTCGTGTCCGGCGGCGCGCAGCCGGTCCGCCGCCTCGCGCACCGCGGGCCGCAGACCATAGGTCGAATGGAAGAGCATGATGTTCATGCGCCCATGGTGCCAGCCCGCACCGACAACGGTGCCGACCTGCAGTGACAACGGTCCGGGCGGGCACGGACGACGGTCCCGGGCCTGCATGGACGACGGTCCCTGCCCGCCGTGACAACGCCGGGCGTGCGCCTCCTCACAGGAGTTCGCATGTTCAAGGTCGCTTGGACCCGGTTACGTTCGAAGGCATGGAGAACCTGCTCCGCCCCGTGATCGTGGTGGGCGGCTCGGTTGTGCTGACAGTCCTCATCGGCTGGGCCACCGACCGTCTGCTGTGCAAGGCCGACCAACGGCACCCCGAGACCTCGCTGTGGGGTCTGCTGCGCCGTGGGCGCATCCCCTACCAGCTCGTGCTGTGCGCGGCGCTGCTGAGAGGCTCGTACGACCAGGCGCAGCTGCTGGACGACCACAAGGTCGGCATCGGCCGCACCCTCACCCTGGTGCTGATCGGATCGGCGGCCTGGCTGGTGATCCGGATCACCGGGGCGATCGTCGAGACGTCGTACTCGCGCTACGCGCGCATGCACCGCGATCCGGCCCGGGTGCGCCGGGTCCGGACCCAGGTGTCGCTGATCATGCGGGTGGTGTCGGCCGTCGTCGGCGTGGTCGCCGCGGCGGCGATGCTGCTGACGTTCCCCGCCATGCGCGCGGCGGGCGCCTCCCTGCTGGCCTCGGCCGGAATCCTCGGCATCGTCGCCGGTGTGGCGGCCCAGTCGACGCTGAGCAACATGTTCGCCGGCCTGCAGATCGCCTTCGGCGACATGGTGCGCATCGGCGACACGGTCGTGGTGGACGGCGAGTGGGGCACGGTCGAGGAGATCACCCTGACGTTCCTGACCGTGCGCACCTGGGACGAGCGCCGCATCACGATGCCGGTGTCGTACTTCACCTCGAAGCCCTTCGAGAACTGGTCCCGCGGCACCCCGCAGATGACCGGCATCGTCTACTGGCACGTCGACCACGCGGCGCCGGTGGACGCGATGCGCGAGAAGCTGCGCGACATCCTGCGCGAGTGCCCCGCCTGGGACGGCCGCGCCTGCGGTCTGGACGTCACGGACACCACGCCCAACACCATGCAGGTGAGGGCGCTGGTCACGGCGAAGGACGCCGACGACATCTGGACGGTGCGCGTCGCGGTCCGCGAGCAGATGATCCGCTGGCTGTGGAAGGAACACCCGTACGCGCTGCCGCGGGTCAACACGGCGGACGCGGCCCTGCCCCCGGGCCGCCTGCCCGCCCAGGCCTCGTCCCCCGACGGCGCGGCCCGCCGCGCCCACGAGCCGCCGCGCACGGGCCGCTGAGCACGGGCCGCTGAGCGCCGGTCGCCCCGGACGGCCTGCCGGTCGGGACGGCCTGCCGGTCGGGGCGACCGGCAGGTCGGGGCGACCGGCAGGCCGGGGAGCGAGCCAATGCAGGGTGGCGGCGCGGGAACGTGCCGACCCGGCCCCCGGGCTGAAGGCCGCCCAGCTGCCGGCCGGGGTGGCGGAAAGACCGCAGGCGCAGGCGCGCGGGACGACCTCGGAGCCTGCCCGCAACCCCCGCACCCCGCACCCCGCACCCCATACCCCGTCTGCCGCGGCCGGCCTCCGGCCGCGGCAGACGGCGCGCGTCAGGCGTCAGGCGTCAGGCGTCAGGCGGGCCGACAACAGCACCCGGTCCCCCTGGACCGCGAGCCGCCCACCGGCCGTCTCACCCGTCTCACCCCCTCTCACCGCAGGCTGCGCACGTCCAAGTGGCGCAGGACCCGGTCCACGATCTCCGGGTCGGCGCCCGGCTCGCTGCGCGCCGCCACCACCTCGTGCCGAGCCGCGCTGAGCATCTCCCCCTGGATCCGCCGCACCCGCTTCAGCCTGCGCACCCGCTGATCGTGTCCCTCCCGCCGTTCGTCCTCCCCGACGTCCGGGCTGATCCGCAGCCCGATGTCGAGGGCCCGCCGCAGCATCTGCTCGGACAGCTCCTCCGACAGGTCCTCCTCGGCCTCGATCTCCCGCAGCCGCCGCTTCGCCGCCTTCGCGGCCCGCACCGCCAGCTCCTTCTCGAACTCCTTCTCGCGGTCGGTGTCCGACTGCACGTCGAGCCGCCTCACCAGCCAGGGCAGGGTGAGTCCCTGCAGGACCAGCGTCGCCATGATCACGCCGAACGCGATGAAGATGATCTCGTCACGGTCGGGAAAGGGTCCCCCGTCGTCGGTCTTCAGCGGGACGGCCAGCGCCAACGCCACCGAGGCCACCCCTCGCATCCCCGACCACCACATGACGACGGTCTCCCGCCAGTTCGTCGGGATGTCCTCGAGGTGGTCCTGTCGGGCGTGCAGCCGCTGCGTCAGCCAGGTCGCCGGCATCAGCCACAGCAGCCGTACGACGACGACCACGGCCACGATCACCGCCGCCCACCCGAGCATCTCCCCCCACCGCCCGGACGCCGTCCGGATCGCGTTGTGCAGCTCCAGGCCGATCAGCCCGAACGCGACGCCCGTGACGAGGGTGTCGATGATGTCCCAGAAGGTGTGGCCGGCCAGCCGGGTCAGCACGTCGTCGGGGTCGGTGGCGTACTCGGCGAGGAACAGCGCGGTGGTCAGCACGGCCAGCACCCCGGACCCGTGGAACTCCTCCGCCAGCACGTACGAGGCGTACGGCACCAGGAGCGTCAGACCGATCTGCAGCGTGGTGTCCCCGAGGACGTCCAGCAGCCGGTTCGCGCCCCACCCGAGGGCGACGCCCACGGCGACCGCCACCACCGCGGACAGCACCAGGTCGAGGCCGGCCCGCCACGGCGAGAACGACCCGCTCACGGCCGCGGCGATCGCCACGTGGTACAGCACGATGGCCGTCACGTCGTTGAACAGCCCCTCGCCCTCCAGGATGGACACCAGGCGACGGGGCAGCCCGAGCTGTCCGGCCACGGCCGTCGCGGCCACGGGGTCGGGCGGCGCGACGAGCGCCCCCAGCGCGACGGCGGCGGCGACCGGCAGCCCCGGCACGATCGCGTGGGCCACGGCGGCCACGCAGACCGTCGTGACGAACACCAGCGCCACGGCCAGCAGGAAGATCGGCCGTACGTTCGCCGCGAACTGCCGCCACGAGGTCCGCCGTACCGCCGCGTACAGCAGCGGAGGCAGCAGCAGGGGCAGGATCAGGTCGGGCGGGATCTCCACGTTGGGCACGAACTCGAGCACCGCGAGGACGATCCCGAGCAGGGTCATGAGCACCGGCGCGGGCAACCCGAACCGGTCCCCCACGGGGACGCTCACCACGGCCCCGAGCAACAGGACGAACAACAGGGCCAACTGGTCCACGGTCAGCGCTCCGGGTCTAGACGATCAAGGACATCCGGTCCTCCAGCGTCGCACGACCGCCGTCCGCTACAGCGAACGCCGCATGGACCTGTGCGGAATGCCCGCCTCCAGGTCCTCGGGGCCGTACGCCGCGTACCCGAGCCGTTCGTAGAAGCCCAGCGCCCGTGTCTGCGCGTGCAGCTCCACCGTGGCGAGCCCGTGGGCGCGTGCCGCCTCCTCGACGGCCCGCACCAGCGCCGCGCCGACGCCCAGCCCGCGCGCCTGCCGTATCACCGCGAGCCGTCCCAGCGAGCCCACCGACGGGTCGCCGCCGGTCCTGGCCGCGGCCGCCTCGCCGTACAGCAGCCGTCCGGTCCCGAGCGCCAGGCCGTCCTCCCGGACCGCCAGCAGGTGCACGGCGCCGGCGTCGTGCGCGTCGTACTCCAGGTCCTCGGGCACGCCCTGCTCGCGGACGAAGACCTCCTTGCGCACCGCGAAGCAGGCCTCCCGGTCGGCGAGGTCCCCGGCGACGCGCACCTCGTACGCGCGCGTCGGCCCGGTCATCCGTAGGTCTCCTCGCGCACCTGGTCCAGCGCCTTCTGCAGGTCCTCGGGGTAGTCGCTGGCGAACTCCGCCCACTGCCCGTCCCCGGGGTGCTCGAAGCCCAGCCGCACGGCGTGCAGCCACTGCCGGGTCAGCCCCAGCCGCTTGGCGAGCGTGGGGTCGGCGCCGTACGTCAGGTCGCCCACGCAGGGGTGGCGGTGGGCGGACATGTGGACGCGGATCTGGTGGGTGCGGCCCGTCTCCAGCTTCACGTCCAGCAGGGAGGCCGCGCGGAAGGCCTCGACCAGGTCGTAGTGCGTGACGGAGGGCTTGCCCTCGGCCGTGACCGCCCACTTGTAGTCGTGGTTGGGGTGGCGTCCGATGGGCGCGTCGATGGTGCCGCTGGTGGGGTCGGGGTGGCCCTGGACGAGCGTGTGGTAGCGCTTGTCGACCGTGCGCTCCTTGAACTGGCGCTTCAGCGACGTGTAGGCCCGCTCCGACTTGGCGACGACCATCAGACCGGACGTGCCGACGTCGAGCCGGTGCACGATGCCCTGTCGCTCGGCCGCACCCGAGGTGGAGATCCGGTAGCCGGCCGCGGCCAGGCCGCCGATCACCGTCGGCCCGCTCCAGCCGGGCGACGGGTGCGCGGCCACGCCGACCGGCTTGACGATCACGACCACGTCGTCGTCGTCGTGCACGATCTCCATGCCCTCGACCGGCTCGGCGACGATCTGCACGGGCGCCGGTGCCTGCGGCATCTCGACCTCCAGCCAGGCCCCGCCGCTGACCCGCTCGGACTTGCCGACCACCGAGCCGTCGACCATGACCTTCCCCGCCGCGGCCAGCTCGGCGGCCTTCGTACGGGAGAAGCCGAACATGCGGGAGATGGCGGCGTCGACGCGCTCGCCCTCCAGGCCGTCCGGCACGGGCAGGGTACGGATCTCGGGAATCGTGCTCACCCGTCGAGTATGCCGGACGGCCACGGCACCGCCGTACGGGCCTGTGGACGACCGCCCGCGAAAGCGGGGCGGTCTCAGTCCTTGTGGACGGTCCCGTCCGGGTCCAGTCCCTTGAAGGACAGCAGCACGATCAGGATGCCGCCGCACACGATCGCCGAGTCCGCGAGGTTGAAGACCGCGAAGTGCTTCGGCGCGATGAAGTCCACGACCGCGCCCTCGAAGACGCCCGGCGCACGGAAGATCCGGTCGGTGAGGTTGCCCAGCGCGCCGCCCAGCAGCAGCCCCAGCGCGATCGCCCAGGGCAGGCTGCGGAGCTTGCGGGCGAGCCGGGCGATCACCACGATCACGGCCGTGGCGATCACCGTGAAGATGATGGTGAACGCCTCGCCGAAGCCGAAGGCCGCGCCCGCGTTGCGGACGGCCTCGAACCTCAGCCAGTCCCCGGCGATCTCGATCGGCGCGTGGTGCTCCAGCTTGGCGACCACGACCATCTTGCTGACCAGGTCGAGCACGTAGGCGAACGTGGCCACGGCGAAGAGCACGGCGATGCGGCGCTTGCCCCTGGGCCGCGCCCCGGCGTTCTCCTGCTCGCCCGGGCCGGACGACTGCTCCGGCTCGGACCCCGCCTCTGGGGTGTCCGGCGTACCGATGACGCGCTCCGCCTCTGCCACGTGAGTCCCTCAACCTAGGTGCCTGACTGAGCACGAGGGTACGGCACACCCCCCGGCAGTCAGGTGATCAGTACCGGCGCTCCTGCTTCTGCTTGCACTCGACGCACAGCGTGGCCCGCGGGAAGGCCTGCATCCGGGCCTTGCCGATGGGGTTGCCGCAGTTCTCGCACAGGCCGTAGGTGCCGGCGTCCAGCCGCTCCAGGGCGTGCTCGGTCTGGACGAGCATCTCGCGCGCGTTGGCGGCCAGCGCCAGTTCGTGCTCGCGCGTGATGTTCTTGGTGCCGGTGTCGGCCTGGTCGTCGCCGGCGCCGTCCCCCGAGTCCCGCATCAGGCCGACCAGGGCCGCCTCGGACGAGGTCAGCTCCGCGCGCAGCCGCTCCATCTCGGACTGCAGCTCCGCGCGCGCCTCCTCGACCTCCTCGGGCGTCCAGGGCTCCTCACCCGGTCGCACCGCCAGCTCGCCCGGTTCCACCGCCGCGAGGCGCGCCTTGGGAACGGCGGTCTTCGCCGCCGTGGCCGTACTCGGAGTCTTCTTCGCAACCACAGTCGTGGCTCCCGTCTGCTCCGCGGCCGAGGCCGCGCCCACCTTCTTGGCCGAGTTCTTCCTGCCCGCACTGGTCGCGGCCACGCCCTTGGCACCGACGGTCTTCTCGGCCGCCGCCTTCTTGGCGACGGCCTTCTTCGCGACGGCCTTCCCGGCAGTCGTCTTCCCGGCGGCCGTCTTCTTCGCAGTCGTCTGCTTCGCGGCCGTCTTCCGCACGGCCGTTCTCTGCGCGGTCGTCCTCTTCGTCGTCGTCCTCTTCGCGGTCGTCTTCTTCGCGGTCGTCTTCTTCGCGGTCGTCTCCTTGGCCGCCGCCTTCCTGGCGACCGCGGTCTCCGCGACGGGCTTGTCCGTGGCCGCCTTCGCCACGGCGTTCTTCCTGACGGCGGCCGTCTTCCCGGCCGCCGTGGCCTTCTCCGTTTCCCCCGCCGCGGCGGACCGGACCGTCTTCACGGCCTGCACGGCCTGCACGGCCTTGGAGTCCCTGGCCGCGCCGGAGGCACTCGTGGACCTGCCGGATGCCGAACGCTGTACGGCGGTCTTCTTCGCCACCATGGCCGCGGCCCCTTCACATATTGTGATCTTGCACGCGAATCGTGCTGGGACGATAAATCGACTTGGAGCCCGCGGCAACGGGGCACACCGCCCGATTCGCCCGCCTCGCGCACGCTGCGCGGCAAGCCTGCATCCGTTGTGCCCAACTCCCCGCCCGGTAATCCGCCCAGCGGGACGTCCCGGAATACGAACAGACACACGTCCGCATTCAGCCACCATTCGGGGCATCCCGGACCCCTCCGCCCGCCGTGCCCGCGGGCCCCCGAAACCGGTCGGCCGCTGTCGTCGTCGAGCCGTACACTGGGCGGAGCGAAAAGCGTGGATGGGGACGAGTAGCGGCGTACGCAGCCCAGAGCGACCCGGGGACGGTGGGAGCCCGGGGGCGAGCGCGACGTGAAGATCACCCCGGAGCCGCCGGAAGAAGGCCCCTCGTGGGTTGGTAGACCCGGCATCGCGACCCCAATGAGGGGGCTCACCGGAGCGCAGGGCGCACCGGAGGGCCAAGGAGGGTGGTACCGCGGGAGCGCGCCGCACACGGCGTAGACAGGCAACAAGGCTCTCGTCCCTCCGACGGAAGGCAGTACGTCCGCCGGAGGAAGATCGATGACGCAGTACCGCCAGGTGCCCGCCCAGGTCGACCTGCCCGCCCTCGAGCACGCGGTGCTCGACTTCTGGCGCGAGCAGAAGATCTTTGCCAAGAGCCTGGAGCAGTCCGAGGGCCGCCCCGAGTGGGTGTTCTACGAGGGCCCGCCCACCGCGAACGGCATGCCGGGCGCCCACCACATCGAGGCGCGCGTCTTCAAGGACGTCTTCCCCCGCTTCCGCACCATGCGCGGCTACCACGTGGCCCGCAAGGCCGGCTGGGACTGCCACGGGCTCCCGGTGGAGCTGGCGGTCGAGAAGGAGCTCGGCTTCAGCGGCAAGAAGGACATCGAGGCGTACGGCATCGCCGACTTCAACGCCAGGTGCCGCGAGTCCGTGCTCCGCCACACCGACGCCTTCTCCGACCTGACGACCCGCATGGGCTACTGGGTCGACCTCGACGACGCCTACGTCACGATGGACCCCGAGTACATCGAGTCGGTCTGGTGGTCGCTGAAGGAGATCTTCAACAAGGGCCTGCTGGTCCAGGACCACCGCGTCGCCCCCTGGTGCCCCCGCTGCGGCACCGGCCTGTCCGACCACGAGCTGGCCCAGGGCTACGAGACGGTCGTCGACCCGTCCGTGTACGTCCGTTTCCCGCTCACCTCCGGTCCGCTCGCAGGCCAGGCCGCGCTCCTGGTGTGGACGACGACCCCGTGGACCCTGGTCTCCAACACGGCCGTCGCCGCCCACCCCGACGTGACCTACGTCGTCGCCACCGACGGCGAGGAGAAGCTCGTCGTCGCCGAGCCGCTCGTCGCCAAGGCGCTCGGCGAGGGCTGGGAGACCACCGGGCAGACCTTCACCGGCGCCGAAATGGAGCGCTGGACGTATCAACGTCCGTTCGAGCTCGTGGAGTTCCCGGCCGAGGCGCACTACGTCGTCAACGCCGAGTACGTCACCACCGAGGACGGCACCGGTCTGGTCCACCAGTCGCCCGCCTTCGGCGAGGACGACCTCAAGGTCTGCCGCTCCTACGGCCTGCCCGTGGTGAACCCGGTCCGCCCGGACGGCACCTTCGAGGAGTCCGTCCCCATGGTCGGCGGCGTCTTCTTCAAGAAGGCGGACGAAAAGCTCACCGAGGACCTCCAGCAGCGCGGCCTCCTCTTCAGGCACATCCCGTACGAGCACAGCTACCCGCACTGCTGGCGCTGCCACACCGCGCTCCTCTACTACGCGCAGCCGTCCTGGTACATCCGCACGACGGCCGTCAAGGACCGTCTGCTGCAGGAGAACGAGAAGACCAACTGGTTCCCCGACACGGTCAAGCACGGCCGCTTCGGCGACTGGCTCAACAACAACATCGACTGGGCGCTGTCCCGCAGCCGCTACTGGGGCACCCCGCTGCCGATCTGGCGCTGTGAGGACGACCACCTCACCGTCGTCGGCTCACGCGCGGAGCTCACCGAGCTCACCGGCACGGACCAGTCGGAGCTGGACCCGCACCGCCCGTACATCGACGCCGTCACCTTCGCGTGCCGGCACGACGACTGCGGGCGGACGGCCACGCGCGTGCCGGAGGTCATCGACGCCTGGTACGACTCGGGCTCGATGCCGTTCGCGCAGTGGGGCTACCCGTACAAGAACAAGGACCTGTTCGAGTCCCGCTACCCGGCGCAGTTCATCTCCGAGGCCATCGACCAGACCCGCGGCTGGTTCTACACGCTGATGGCGGTCGGCACGCTCGTCTTCGACAAGTCCAGTTACGAGAACGTCGTCTGCCTGGGCCACATCCTCGCCGAGGACGGCCGCAAGATGTCCAAGCACCTGGGCAACATCCTGCAGCCGATCCCGCTGATGGACCAGCACGGCGCCGACGCGGTCCGCTGGTTCATGGCGGCCGGCGGCTCGCCGTGGGCGGCCCGCCGGGTGGGCCACGGCACCATCCAGGAGGTCGTCCGCAAGACGCTCCTGACGTACTGGAACACGGTCGCCTTCCAGGCGCTGTACGCGCGCACGTCCGGCTGGGCGCCGAGCGGGGCCGACCCGGCCCCCGCCGACCGCCCGCTGCTCGACCGCTGGCTGCTGTCCGAACTCCACGCGCTCACCGACCAGGTGACGCAGGCCCTGGAGGCCTACGACACCCAGCGCGCCGGCAAGCTGCTCTCCGCGTTCGTCGACGACCTGTCCAACTGGTACGTCCGCCGCTCCCGTCGCCGCTTCTGGCAGGGCGACAAGGCGGCGCTGCGCACGCTGCACGAGGTCGTCGAGACCGTCACGAAGCTCATGGCCCCGCTGACCCCGTTCATCACCGAGCGGGTCTGGCAGGACCTGATCGTGCCGGTCACCCCCGGGGCCCCGGAGTCCGTGCACCTCTCCTCCTGGCCGCAGGCCGACCTCTCGGCGATCGACCCGGAGCTGTCGAAGCAGATGGTCCTGGTCCGCCGCCTGGTGGAGCTGGGCCGCGCCACGCGCGCGGAGTCGGGCGTCAAGACCCGCCAGCCGCTTCAGCGCGCCCTGGTCGCCGCCGCCGGCTTCGACGCCCTCTCCCCCGAACTGCACGCGCAGATCACGGAGGAGCTGAACGTCGAGTCCCTGGCGTCCCTCTCGGAGGTGGGCGGGTCGCTGGTCGACACGACGGCCAAGGCCAACTTCCGCGCCCTGGGCAAGCGGTTCGGCAAGCGCGTCCAGGACGTGGCCAAGGCGGTCGCGAACGCCGACGCGGCCGCGCTGTCCCTCGCCCTGCGCGAGGGCACGGCGTCGGTGGAGGTCGAGGGCGAGACGATCGCCCTCGCGCCCGACGAGGTGATCATCACGGAGACCCCGCGCGAGGGCTGGTCCGTCGCCTCCGACTCCGGCGCCACGGTCGCCCTGGACCTGGAGATCACCGAGGAGCTGCGCCGCGCGGGCCTGGCCCGTGACGCGATCCGGCTGATCCAGGAGGCCCGCAAGAACAGCGGCCTCGACGTCGCCGACCGCATCGCGCTGCGCTGGACCGCGACCGACCCGGCCACGGTCGAGGCCCTGTCCGGCCACGCCGGTCTCATCGCCGACGAGGTCCTCGCCACGGACTTCGCCCAGGGCGAGGCGGACGACTCCTACGGCGCCCCGTTCACGGACGAGGCCCTGACCCTGACGTTCCGCCTGCGCAAGGCGTAGGGCCGCACGCCGAAGGGCCCGGCTCCCCCAGGGGGCCGGGCCCTTCGGCTCGGCGCGCAACCGGCGCACCGCACGTCAACATCGTCAACACGCGTAAAAAGGGCGGGACCCCGGATCGTGATCCGGGGTCCCGCCCTTTGAACGCTGCCGACGCCTAAGGCGTACTACTGGCCGTCAGTTGTCGTCCTCGTCGATGAGGAAGCCACGCATCGGCGAGGGAGCCTGGCCCATCGGGGAGGGACCCTGCGGACGCACCGGAGCCATCGGCTGAGTCATCGCCGGCGACATCTGCTGCTGGCCGCCGTAGGACGGAGCGGCCGGGCTCGGAGCACCCATGCCCGGGTTGCCGCCGTAGGACGGGGCACTCGCGCCGGCCGGAGCCATCGAGGGCGCCGGGGACGGCGGCAGGGAGGCCGTGGCCGGGGTACGCGGCGGAGCGAGGGAGTCGTCGGCCTGGGTCTCCAGCTGACGCAGCTGGGACTCGAGGTAGGACTTCAGCCGCGTACGGTACTCGCGCTCGAATCCGCGCAGGTCCTCGACCTTGCGCTCCAGCGTGGCGCGGGCGGACTCCAGGGAGCCCATGGCGACGCGGTGCTTCTCCTGCGCGTCCCGCTCCAGGGCGTCGGCCTTGGCACGGGCGTCACGCTCGAGACCCTCGGCACGCGAACGCGCCTCACCGACGATCTTGTTGGCCTCGGAACGGGCCTCGGCGATCGCCTGGTCGGCGGTCTGCTGGGCCAGCGAGAGGACACGCGCGGCGCTGTCGCCACCCGGGCCCTGACCGGGGCCGCCCATCGGACCGCCCATGGGGCCGCCCATCGGGCCACCCATCTGCTGCTGCATGGGGGGCTGGCCGCCCATCGGACCCTGACCCATGGGGCCCTGGCCCATCGGACCCTGACCCATCGGGCCGGGACCCTGCGGACCGCCCTGACCGCCACCGGGGCCGGCGGGCAGCTGCGGCGCACCGCTCGGCAGCTGGGGCGGGCCACCCATGGGGCCACCCATCTGCTGCTGCGGCGGGCCCGATATGCCGGCGGGCACCGGGCCGCCCGGGCCTCGCATGCCCTGCTGCGGCATCCCCTGCGGAGGCATCCCCTGCTGGGGCATCCCCTGCTGCTGCATGCCGCCCTGCTGCATGCCACCCTGCTGCTGCATGCCGCCCTGCTGCTGGTCCTGCTCCGGGGGCTTGCGCATGTTCTGCTGGTTCTGGGCAGCAGCACGCGTCGCCGCGGCCAGCTTGGCGCGCAGGTCCTCGTTCTCGCGGAGCAGGCGGGTCAGTTCGGCTTCGACCTCGTCGAGGAAGGCATCGACCTCGTCCTCGTCATAGCCTTCTCGGAGGCGGACGGTCGTGAACTGCTTGTTCCGCACGTCCTCGGGGGTCAACGGCATCTCTTCACCTCAACGTAGTCGTCGGCATCGGCAAGACGGTAGTTCACATCGCTCACAGCCGGCTCACGATCGAGATCAGGATGTAGACGATGATCATCAGTACGAAGAAGGACAGATCGAGCGCCACGCCCCCGAGACGCAACGGCGGGATGACCCGCCGCAGAAGCTTGAGCGGTGGATCGGTGACAGTGTAGGTGGCCTCCAGAACGACCACCATCGCCTTGCCGGGCTGCCATGAGCGGGCGAACTGGAAGACGTAGTCCATGACCAACCGGAAGATGAGCACGATGAGGAAGACCATCAGCGCGATGTAGACGACATCCAGGACCACGCTCATGTTCGGTGCTTCCCTCTCCCCTGCTCTGTACTGCCTTGTTCCGGTCTTGCGTCTCAGCTCTGGTTGAAGAACCCGCCCTCTGCGATGCGGGCCTTGTCCTCCGCCGTGACATCGACGTTAGCAGGCGACAACAGGAACACCTTCTGCGTCACCCGCTCGATGCTGCCGTGAAGACCAAACACCAAACCGGCCGCAAAGTCGACAAGTCGCTTCGCGTCTGTGTCATCCATCTCAGTCAGATTCATGATCACCGGGGTGCCCTCACGGAAGTGTTCCCCGATGGTACGGGCCTCGTTGTAGGTCCGGGGGTGAAGCGTGGTGATCCGGTACGGCTCTCGTTCGGACACGACCTTGGGCATGATCACCGGTGCGTTCTTCTCCAGGGACTGGCGTTCTTGTGTGATGGATGCCACGGGCGCGATGCGCGCCGGACGTCCGGATTCCGCGGCGAGCGAAGCGGATCGGGCCACCGGCTCGCGCGGAGCGGGCGGCTGCACGATTCGCACCTCTTCGTCCCTTTGGGACTGATGCGCTCCGTGTGACTGGTGGGACGGCTCGTGCCGCCGGTGATCCCGTTCGGGCTCCGGGTCGAGCTCGGGTTCGAAGTCGTCATCGGGGTCGAATCCCCGGCCGTCGTACCCATCGTCCTCCACGAGGCCGAGGTAGACCGCCATCTTGCGCATCGCGCCGGCCATGCTCTGAGTCCTCCGCTCTGTGGTGGATCGACTTCCGACTGCCAAGTCCCGCGATCCACGTGGCCCTTGTGTCCGCCTTTCGGCGGTAATGACCATATTTTCTGCTGTGGTCCGACTTCCTGGCGACGTTACCCGAGCCTGGCGCGGACTCCGAGTACCGCAGTGCCGACGCGTACATGTGTCGCTCCGGCCGCCACGGCCTCCTCGAGGTCCGCACTCATCCCTGCGGACACCATGTTCGCAGCCGGATGGGCTCGGCGCAGGTCAGTCGACAAATCCATCAACCGCCCGAACGCCGCTCGTTGACGTCCGGCGTACTCCCCGGTCAGGGGTGCGACGGTCATCAGTCCGTCGATCCGCAGTCCCGGCGAACCGGCGACCAGGTCGGCCAACTCCGCGACGCCGCTTGGAGCGACGCCGCCCCGCTCGCCCCGCTCGCCCGACCCGGCGTCGAGGGCGACCTGGACGAGACAGCCCACCTCGCGGCCGGCCCGTACGGCCTCCTTCGACAGAGCCGTCACCAGCCGGGCCCGGTCCACCGACTGCACCACGTCCGCGTAACCGACCACCGAACGCACCTTGTTGGTCTGCAACTGCCCCACGAAGTGCCACCGAAGCGGCAGGTCGGAGCACTCGGCCGCCTTGGGCGCCGCGTCCTGGTCCTTGTTCTCGGCGACATGACGCACGCCGAGCTCCGCCAGGATCCGCACATCGCTCGCCGGGTAGGTTTTGGTGACCACGATCAGGGTCACCTCCTCCCGACCGCGCCCGGCGGCCGCGCACGCGGCGGCGATGCGCTCCTCCACCTTCGCCAGGTTTGCGGCGAGTTCGCCCTTACGGTCCGTCATGTCCATCAGTCCAGCCAGACATATCCCGCGAGTCGCCCCGTGGTGCGATCGCGGCGGTACGAGAAGTGATCGTTCGACTCCCGGGTGCACACGGGCGAGGCCTGCCGGTCCCGCACGCCGAGCCGGTCGAGCTGGGCCTGCACTCCCGCGGTCACGTCGACCGCCGGCGTGCCCCAGCTCGTCTCGGCGTGCGCCGCCGGCTCGACGGCGGCCACCTCGGCTCGCATCGTCTCCGGCACCTCGTAGCACCGGCCGCACACGGCGGGTCCGGTGCGGGCCACGATCCGGGCGGGGTCGGCGCCGAGCGACTCCATCGCGTCGATCGCCGCCGGCACGATGCCCTTGACCATGCCGGGCCTTCCCGCATGGGCGGCGGCGACCACCCCGGCCACGGGGTCGGCGAGCAGCACCGGCACGCAGTCCGCCGTCAGCACGGCGAGCGCGAGTCCGCGGGTCGCGGTCACCAGGCCGTCGACCGGCGGGGTCAGCGGGGTGGTCCACGGCCCGTCGACCTCGGCCACGTCGTCGCCGTGCACCTGGTTCATCCAGACCACCCGGCCCGGGTCCAGTCCCAGCGACTTGGCGGCCAGCTCGCGATTGGCGCGTACGGCGTCGGAGTCGTCGCCGACCGCTCCGCCGAGGTTGAGCTCCTCATACGGAGCGGCGCTCACTCCGCCCCACCGGTCGGTGAAGGCGAAGTGCGCGCCGCTCACGCTCTCGCGCTGTCCTATCACTTCAGGAAGTCCGGCACGTCCAGTTCCTCGGCCGCGCTGTCCGAGTAGGTCCGCGACGGCGGCACCGGCGGGGACACCGGGAGGTCGGCCACCGGCTCGGGGGCCGGCTCGGGCTCCTCCTTCGGCGTGACGCTGCCGAGCGAGCCGAAGGACGGCCGGCTCTCGGGCTGCCGTACCGGAGTGGGCTCCTCACGGCGGGCCGAGGACGAGGACTGGCCCATGACGGTCTCCCGGCGGGCCGGGGGCTGTCCCCCGTCGAAGCCGGCCGCGATGACGGTGACCCGGACCTCGTCGCCGAGCGCGTCGTCGATGACCGCGCCGAAGATGATGTTGGCCTCGGGGTGGGCCGCCTCGCTGACCAGCTGGGCGGCCTCGTTGATCTCGAACAGGCCGAGGTCGGAGCCGCCGGAGATGGAGAGCAGCACGCCCCGGGCGCCGTCGATGGAGGCCTCCAGCAGCGGCGAGGAGATCGCCATCTCGGCAGCGGCCACCGCACGGTCGTCCCCGCGGGCCGAGCCGATGCCCATGAGCGCCGAACCGGCCTCGGACATGACCGACTTGACGTCGGCGAAGTCGAGGTTGATCAGACCGGGGGTGGTGATCAGGTCCGTGATGCCCTGGACGCCGGAGAGCAGGACCTGGTCCGCCGACTTGAAGGCGTCCAGGACCGAGACCTGGCGGTCCGAGATGGACAGCAGGCGGTCGTTGGGGATGACGATGAGGGTGTCGACCTCTTCGCGGAGTTCGGCGATGCCGTCCTCGGCCTGGTTGGCGCGGCGCCGGCCCTCGAAGGTGAAGGGGCGGGTGACCACGCCGATGGTGAGGGCGCCCAGGGAGCGGGCGATGTTGGCCACGACCGGCGCGCCGCCGGTACCGGTGCCGCCGCCCTCACCGGCCGTTACGAAGACCATGTCGGCCCCCTTGAGGACCTCCTCGATCTCCTCGCGGTGATCCTCGGCGGCCTTGCGGCCGACGGCCGGGTTGGCGCCGGCGCCGAGTCCGCGGGTGAGTTCGCGGCCGACGTCGAGCTTGACGTCGGCGTCGCTCATCAACAGCGCCTGCGCGTCGGTGTTGATGGCGATGAACTCGACGCCCTTGAGACCGACCTCGATCATCCGGTTGATGGCATTGACACCACCGCCGCCGACACCGATGACTTTGATGACTGCGAGGTAGTTCTGCGGTGCTGCCACGTCGAAGGCCTCTCGCCTCGAGTTACGTGTCGTCGCCTCGCAGGTGATGCGATCCGACGACTGATGCCGAATGGGACGGTCCGTTTCGCCGACCCGAACCCTAACGCTGAAGTTTAGGGTTACCAGTGTGTCCGTTCCTTGAAGTCTTCTGAACAGGACACTAAGTCGACAAGTGGCGCCCGTTCAACGAACACGCCGAACCTCCCGTTTTTCTTTTCACCCTATGTGATCAGCCGTGTCGCTGCCCAACCAGGGTGCTGGCCTGCGCGGATGTGCGTCAACTCCCTGATGACGCAGGGGCGGTGGGAGCACTGACGTCGAAGTGCCGGGCGGCCGGGGCGGCTTTCATGAGAGCGGTGAGTGCGCGCCCCTTCGCGGCCCCCTTCTCGGCGCTCCCCCAGGCGACCGTACGGCCGCCGCCCAGCTCCAGCGAGATGTCGTCATAGGAACGGACCTTGACCAGCCGGGTGTCGCGCGCGACGCCGGCCGGCAGCGATCCCGCCGCCCGGACCGCCTCACGCACCAGCCTGGCCTCGCCGAAACGGCGCAGACTCGCGGCGGCCGAACGCGAGGAGGGCGCCGCCATTTCCAGAAGCGGCACCCCTTTGGGGGCCTCGGAAACCGTGGCGAAACGGACGCCTTCATCGTCCACTTCCACGAACTTCGACCCCTTTTGGACAAGCAGGACCGGGGTACGTTCGGTCACTTTCAGACCGATTCCATGAGGCCAGGAACGGACCACGTCAACCGAGTCGATTCGGGGCAATTCCCTGCGCAGTCGCGTCTCGATCGCGCCGGTGTCGAGGGAAATCAACGGCGCTCCGACCGGCACGTCGGCGGCTTCGCGCACCTGTTGCGGCGTCAGCACGGCAGTGCCCGAGACGGCGACGCGCTGCACCCGCAGCCACTGCGAGCCGTACAGCACCCAGACGACGCCGGCGCCCAGGAGCACGACGGCCAACGCAAGAATGATGATCACACGAAGCCCGCGCGGCCCGAGCCGCCGGACGAGAGGCGGGCCGGACGGCGGCTCCTGCCGACGTGCACCGCGCTCGGCGGTGGCGGATCCGGCCACGCGCACTCCCTTTCCTGGCCCGGTTCGCCTCAGGGGCGCGGCGGCCGGCGCCGAGGGGCCGGCCGCGCCCGGCCCCTCGGGCCTCCGCGTGCGCGGCCTCTCGGCACCGCCGTGCCCCGTCGGCTCACCGGCCGATGCGTTACCTAACGGTGTGCACGGCTGGCGGCGATCGCCTCGTACACCATGCCGACGAGCAGGTCGTCGGCGTCCCGGCGGCCGAACTCGCTGGCGGCACGCGACATCTCGTACAGCCGGTGCGGGTCGGCGAGCACGGGCAGGACGTTCTCCCGGACCCAGTCAGGGGTCAGTTCCGCGTCGTCGACCAGCAGGCCGCCGCCCGCCTTGACCACCGGCTGGGCGTTCAGCCGCTGTTCGCCGTTGCCGATGGGCAGCGGGACATAGGCGGCGGGGAGCCCGACGGCGGACAGTTCGGCGACGGTCATCGCGCCCGCGCGGCAGAGCATCATGTCGGCGGCGGCGTACGCGAGGTCCATGCGCTCCACGTACGGTACCGGGATGTAGGGGGGCATCCCCGGCATCTGCTGCACATGCGGCAGTTCGTTCTTCGGGCCGACCGCGTGCAGGATCTGGATGCCGGCCTGCTGCAGCCAGGGCGCGACCTGCTGGACGACCTCGTTGAGGCGCCGGGCGCCCTGCGAGCCGCCGGAGACCAGCAGGGTCGGCAGGTTGGGGTCGAGGCCGAACATGTGCCGGGCCTCGGGGCGGGCCGCGGCCCGGTCCAGGGTGGCGATGGAGCGGCGCAGCGGAATGCCGATGTAGCGGGCGTCGCGCAGCTTGCTGTCGGGCGTGGAGACGGCGACCCGGGCCGCGTAGCGCGAGCCGATCTTGTTGGCCAGGCCGGGGCGGGCGTTGGCCTCGTGGACGACGATCGGCACGCCGAGGCGCTTGGCGGCGAGGTAGCCGGGCAGGGCCACATAACCGCCGAAACCGACGACGCAGTCCGCCTTGGTGCGCTCCAGGATCTGCTCGGCGGCCTTGATCGTGCCGCGCAGCCGGCCCGGGACGGTGATCAGCTCAGGGGTGGGCTTGCGCGGCAGCGGCACGGCGGGGATCAGCGCGAGCTCGTAGCCCCGCTGCGGAACGAGCGTGGTCTCCAGGCCGCGCTCCGTGCCCAGGGCCGTGATCCCCACACCGGGGTCCTGCCTGCGCAGGGCGTCCGCGAGGGCGAGCGCGGGCTCGATGTGGCCGGCGGTCCCCCCACCAGCGAGTACGACATGCACCGAAATTCACCGCTCTCCGGACGGGCGCGCCGCCGAGGCACGCCGTCGCATCGTGTTCCATCTCCGGGGGCTCCGGTCGAACGCCGAGCCCCCCGCCCCCCGTTTTCTACCAAAGCGGGGGTGTCGCATCGCAAGCGCCGCCCGCGCAGCGGGCTCGTCGCGTGCGAAGGCGATCAGCAGCCCGATGGCGAACATGGTCGGCAGCAGGGCGGAGCCCCCGTAGGAGAACAGCGGGAGGGGGACGCCGGCGATCGGCAGCAGGCCGAGCACCGCACCTATGTTGATCACCGCCTGAGCGGTGATCCACGTGGTCACGCCTCCCGCGGCATACC
Organism: Streptomyces sp. NPDC037083; assembly: GCF_055606485.1. Classification (NCBI taxonomy): domain Bacteria; kingdom Bacillati; phylum Actinomycetota; class Actinomycetes; order Kitasatosporales; family Streptomycetaceae; genus Streptomyces; species Streptomyces sp. NPDC037083. The sequence continues at coordinate 382,474 of NZ_JBVJSQ010000007.1, forward strand.
TCACGAAGGGGTCCTCCGTGCGTCCGGCCACGCGGATACCCGCATAGCCTAGAGCCGCGAACAGGGCGAGCACCGACAGCGTCCCCGCGAGGCCCAGTTCCTCACCGGTGACGGCGAAGATGAAGTCGGTGTGGGCTTCGGGGAGTTGGCCCCATTTCTCCACACTCGCGCCGAGCCCGGAACCGAAGATCCCGCCGGAGGCCAGGGCGTAGATCCCGTGCACGGCCTGCCAGCAGGCGTCCCCGGGGCCGGGGTCGGTCGCGCCGATGCACTGCAGCCGGGCCATGCGGTTCGGGCTGGTCTTGATGAGGATCACACCGAGTGCGGCGGCGATCGACAGGACCCCGACGAAGAGCCGTGTGGGCGCCCCCGCGAGCCACAGCAGGCCGAACAGGATCGCCGTCAGGATGATCGCCGTGCCCATGTCGCCGCCGAGCATGATCAGCCCGAGCAGTATGAACGCCACCGGCACGAGCGGCACCAGCATGTGCTTCCACTGGGCCAGCAGCTTCCTGTCCTGTTTGCGGGCGAGCAGGTCGGCGCCCCACAGCACCAGGGCGAGCTTGCCGAACTCGCTGGGCTGGATCTGGAAGGAACCGCCGAGCGAGATCCAGTTCTGGTTGCCGTTGACCGACATCCCTATCCCCGGCACCTGCACCAGCGCCATCAGGAAGACGGCGCCCGCGAGGATCGGGTAGGCGAGCCCGCGGTGCAGCTTCACTGGCATCCGGGACGCGGCCAGCAGCAGCACGGCCCCGATGGAGGCGGCCAGGAACTGTTTGCGGAAGAAGAACGACCCCGGCAACGACATCTGCAGTGCGGTGATCTGGGAGGCCGAGTAGACCATCACGAGGCCCAGCACGGTGATCAGCAGGCTGCCGCCGAAGATCAGGTAGTAGGCGGTCAGCGGCCGGTCCCAGGCCTTCTGGGCGCGCGTGTAGAGCCGTCGTACGGGGTTGTCGCGGCCCGGCCGGGAGGCGGTCGGGGGTCGGCGGACGGTCCGCTGGACGGGCGGACGCCCGGTACGGCTACCGGGCATCTGCCGCTCCGCACGCGATGTGTCCGCTGTACGTCGGCCGTGACGGTCCCACGCGTCCCTCCCAAGGTCGCCCGGCAGGCGGCCGGGTCAGGCGCCGAGTTCGCGAACGGCCTGTGCGAACGCGTCACCGCGCTGGTTGTAGTTGACGAACATGTCCATGGAGGCGCAGGCCGGGGCGAGGAGCACCGTGTCGCCTTCCACGGCGAGGCGCCGAGCCTCCTGGACAGCCGCGAGCATCGCCCCAGTGTCGGTCCGGTCGAGCTCGACGACGGGTACTTCCGGGGCGTGTCGCGCCAGGGCTTCCCGGATCAGGGCGCGGTCGGCGCCGATGAGCACAGCGCCGCGCAGCCGCCCGGCCGACTCGGCGACCAGCTCGTCGAAGGTCGCCCCCTTGGCCAGTCCGCCCGCGATCCAGACGATCGACGCGTAGGCCGCCAACGAGGCCTGTGCCGCATGCGTGTTGGTCGCCTTGGAGTCGTCGACGTACGCGACGCCGTCCACGTCCGCCACGTGGGCGATGCGGTGGGCGTCCGGGGTGAAGGCCCGCAGACCGTCCCGGACGGCCCTGGGGGGCACCCCGAAGGCGCGTGCGAGGGCCGCCGCCGCAAGGGCGTTGGCGATGTTGTGCGGGGCCGGCGGGTCGACGTCGGCGACCTCGGCGAGCTCCTGGGCGTTCTTCTGCCGGTTCTCGACGAAGGCGCGGTCGACCAGGATGCCGTCCACCACGCCGAGTTGGGACGGGGCGGGGGCGCCGAGGGTGAAGCCGATCGCGCGGCAGCCCTCCTCGACGTCCGCCTCGCGCACCAGGTCCTCGGTGGCCTTGTCGGCGACGTTGTAGACGCAGGCGACCCGATTGCCCTCGTAGACGCGCCCCTTGTCCCTGGCGTACGCCTCCATGGAGCCGTGCCAGTCGAGGTGGTCGGGGGCCAGGTTCAGGACCGTGGCGGAGTGGGCGCGAAGGGAGGGCGCCCAGTGCAGCTGGTAGCTGGAGAGTTCGACGGCCAGGACGTCGTACTCCTCGTCCCCGAGCACCGCGTCCAGCAGGGAGACCCCGATGTTGCCGACGGCCGCCGTGCGCAGGCCGGCCGCCTTGAGGATGGAGGCCAGCATCTGGGTGGTGGTCGTCTTGCCGTTGGTGCCCGTGACGCACAGCCAGGGCGCGGCCTTCCTGCCGTCCAGTTCCCTGAGCCGCCAGGCCAGTTCGACGTCGCCCCAGACCGGGACCCCGGCCTCGTGCGCCGCCGTGAACAGCGGCTTGTCCGGCTTCCAGCCGGGTGCGGTGACGATGAGTTCGGTGCCCTCGGGCAGGGTCGCCCCGTCGCCGAGGCGCACGGTGACGCCCAGCGCCTCGAGCTCGGCGGCCTGCTCACGCGCGCGTGCGTCGTCGCCGTCGTTGACGACGGTGACGTTCGCGCCGAGCCCGCGCAGCACCTTGGCCGCCGGGATGCCGGAGACGCCGAGCCCGGCGACGGTGACGTTCTTCCCCTGCCAGTCGGTCACTTGTCCGCTGCCCATCCCGCGTAGAAGATGCCCAGTCCGACGATCACACAGATGCCCTGGATGATCCAGAAACGGACCACCACCAGGACTTCGGACCAGCCCTTGAGTTCGAAGTGGTGCTGCAGTGGCGCCATCCGGAAGACGCGCTTGCCGGTGAGCTTGAAGGAGCCGACCTGGATGACCACCGACATGGTGATCAGCACGAACAGGCCGCCGAGGAGGGCGATCAGCAGCTCGGTGCGGGAGCAGATCGCGAGGCCCGCGAGCACGCCGCCGAGCGCCAGCGAACCGGTGTCGCCCATGAAGATCTTGGCCGGCGAGGTGTTCCACCACAGGAAGCCGAGGCAGGCGCCCATCAGCGCGGACGCGATGACCGCGAGGTCCAGCGGGTCGCGCACCTCGTAACAGGCGCTGGGGTTGGTCAGGGTCTCGCCGTTGGCGCAGGACTCCTGGAACTGCCAGACGCCGATGAAGGTGTAGGCGCCGAAGACCAGGACGGAGGCGCCGGTGGCGAGACCGTCCAGACCGTCCGTCAGGTTCACGCCGTTGGACATCGCGAGGATCATGAACAGCGCCCAGACCACGAACAGCACCGGGCCGATCGTCCAGCCGAAGTCCGTGATGAACGACAGCTTGGTGGAGGCCGGGGTGTTGCCGCGCGCGTCGGAGAACTGCAGCGAGAGCACGGCGAAGGCGATGCCGACGATCAGCTGGCCGGCCATCTTCGCCTTGGCCCGCAGACCCAGCGAACGGCGCTTGACGATCTTGATGTAGTCGTCGAGGAAGCCGACCAGGCCCATGCCGCACATCAGGCCCAGCACCAGCAGACCGGAGTAGGTCGGCGGCTTGCCGGTGATCACCTTGGACAGGAAGTACGCGGCGACCGTCGCCAGGATGAAGGCGATGCCGCCCATGGTCGGCGTACCGCGCTTGCTGGCGTGCTCACGCGGGCCGTCGTCACGGATGTACTGGCCGTAGCCCTTGCGCGCCAGCAGCTTGATCAGCAGTGGCGTGCCGACCAGCGTCAGGAAGAGGCCGATCACACCCGCGAACAGGATCTGATTCATCATCGGGCGGCGACCTCACCCTCGGCGCCGGTCGCGAGCAGCGCCTGCGCGACACTCTCGAGGCCGACCGAACGGGACGCCTTCACGAGCACGACGTCCCCCGGGCGCAACTCGCTGCGCAACAGGTCGACCGCCGCCTGTGCGTCGGACACGTGCACCGACTCCTCACCCCACGAACCCTCGTTATATGCGCCCAGTTGCAGCCAGGCGGCTTCCCTGCCCCCGACCGCGACGAGCTTGCCGACATTGAGCCGGACGGCGAGCCGTCCGACCGCGTCGTGCTCGGCGAGCGCCTCGTCCCCGAGCTCGGCCATCTTGCCGAGCACCGCCCAGGTCCGCCGCCCCTTGCCCATGGCCGCGAGCGCGCGCAGGGCGGCTCGCATGGACTCGGGGTTCGCGTTGTAGGCGTCGTTGACGATCGTCACGCCGTCCGGGCGCTCGGTGACCTCCATCCGCCAGCGGGAGAGGGAGCCCGCCTCGGAGAGCGCGGTGGCGATCTCTTCCGCGGACATGCCCAGCTCATGGGCGACGGCGGCCGCGGCGAGCGCGTTCGACACGTGGTGCTCACCGTACAGGCGCATGGTCACATCGCTGCACCCGGAGGGTGTGTGAAGGCTGAAGGCGGGCTGTCCGCTGTCCGTGAGTCGCACGTTCTCGGCCCGAACGTCCGCTTCGTCGGACTCTCCGAAAAAGACCGTCTTCGCCTTCGTACGGGAGGCCATGGCCCGCACCGACGGGTCGTCGGCGTTGAGGATCGCGACGCCGCCCTCACTCGCGGGCGGGAGGGCCTCGACCAGCTCGCCCTTTGCCTGTGCGATCTGTTCGCGGCCGCCGAACTCGCCGATGTGGGCGGTGCCGACGTTCAGGACGAGGCCGATCTTCGGGGGCGTCAGACCGGTGAGGTAGCGGATGTGCCCGATCCCGCGGGCCCCCATCTCCAGCACGAGGAACTTCGTCTCCTCGGTGGCCGACAGGGCCGTCAGCGGCAGTCCGATCTCGTTGTTGAGCGAGCCGGGCGTGAACACGGTCGGCGCCTTGCGCCGGAGCACCTGCGCGATGAGGTCCTTGGTACTGGTCTTGCCGGCCGAGCCGGTGAGACCGACGAGCGTCACGCCGAGCTTGTGCACGACGTGCCGGGCGAGGGCGCCGAGCGCCGCCTGGACGTCGTCCACGACGATCGCGGGGACGCCGACCGGCCGCGAGGCCAGTACGGCCACCGCGCCCGCCTCGACGACCGCGGCCGCGTAGTCGTGGCCGTCCACGCGTTCGCCGACGAAGGCGACGAAGAGGCTGCCGGGCTCCACCTCGCGGGAGTCCCGGACGACGGGTCCGGTGACCTGCGCGGACGGATCCGGTATGTCGTGCGTCTGCCCGCCGACGACTGCTGCGATCTCGGCGAGGGAGAGGGCGATCACAAGTTCATCCCTGGGTCTGCTGGATAGCTTCGCGAAGCACCTGGCGGTCGTCGAACGGACGGACGACGCCGGCGATGTCCTGGCCCTGCTCATGGCCCTTGCCCGCGACCAGCACGGTGTCCCCGGCGTGCGCGCGGGCGACGACCGCGCCGATCGCGGCGGCCCGGTCCTCGAACAGCAGGACCTCGCCGCGCTCGTGCGCGGGCACGGACGCCGCGCCCTCGAGCATGGTCGCGAGGATCGCCAGAGGGTCCTCGGAGCGGGGGTTGTCGGAGGTCAGCACGGCGGTGTCGGCGAGCCGGGCCACGGCGGCGCCCATCGGGCCGCGCTTGGTGCGGTCCCGGTCGCCGCCGCACCCGAGGACGACGTGCAGCCGCCCCTTGGTGACCTTGCGCAGCGCCTTGAGGACCGACTCGACGGCGTCCGTCTTGTGGGCGTAGTCGACGACCGCGAGGTAGGCCTGACCGGCGTCCACCCGCTCCAGGCGGCCCGGCACGCCGGGCACGGCGGCGACGCCGTCGGCGGCGGTCTGCGCGTCGATGCCGGCGGCGGCGAGGGACACGATCGCGGCGAGGGTGTTCGCCACGTTGAAGGAGCCCGGCAGCGGCGACCTGGCGGCCACCCGCACCCCGTCCGGGCCCATGACGGTGAACGTCGAGTCCAGCGGACCGATCTCGACGTCGATCGCGCGCCAGTCGGCGTCGGGGTGCCCCTCGGCGGAGAAGGTGACGACGGGGACCTCCGCCTCGTCGACCAGTCGGCGGCCGTACTCGTCGTCGAAGTTGACCACGCCGAGTTTGCTGCGTTTCCGCGTGAACAGCTGTGCCTTGGCCTGGAAGTAGTCCTCCATGCCGGAGTGGAACTCCATGTGCTCCGGGCTGAGGTTGTTGAACACGGCGATGTCGAAGACGCAGCCGTCGACCCGGCCGAGGACCAGTGCGTGGCTGGAGACCTCCATGGCGACCGCCTCGACGCCCCGCTCGCGCATGACCGCGAACAGGGCCTGGAGGTCGGTGGCCTCGGGGGTGGTGCGCTCGGACTTGATGCGCTCGTCGCCGATGCGCATCTCGACGGTGCCGATGAGTCCGGTGGACCTGACCGACTTCAGACCGCCCTCGACGAGGTACGCCGTGGTGGTCTTGCCGGAGGTGCCGGTGATGCCGATCTGGAGGAGGTCGCGGCCGGGGCGGCCGTAGATCGTGGCCGCCAGCTCGCCCATCCGTCCGCGCGGGTCGTCGACGACCAGGGCCGGCAGACCGGTCGCGGCGACGCGCTCGGCACCGGCCGGATCGGTCAGCACGGCGACCGCGCCCAGGCTCGCGGCCTGGGTGACGAAGTCCGCGCCGTGCAGGCGGGCGCCGGGGAGCGCGGCGTACAGATCGCCGGGGCGGACCGCGCGCGAGTCGTGGGTGATACCCGTGACCTCGACTGCGGCGCTCTCCGGCTGCTCGGCCCCCAGCTGACCGGCGAGCTCCACGAGGGGTGTGGCGGAGACCTGGGCCGGTCGCGGCGGTCCCGGATATGTCACGGAAGCGCCCTTCTGGGTGGTTTGGGACTGATCAGCGTGTGGCACGGCGGTGAGCGTACCGGGCGTACCCGCCCGGGGGCGAAGCGAGGGCGCTGCGGGGGACGCGGGCGACGCGGGTTTCCCGGGGTCGGGAGTGATCATGGTCACGGGCTCGGTTCCTGGCTTGTTCGGCGCTGAACAGTGGCGGGCGGGGGTCGTGGGCGGGCGGGGGCGGGTCGTCGGGGGGATCGGGCGGAAGCGGCCGGCCCGGGGGCGGGCCGCTCAGGGCGTGAAGGAGACCGGGAGCTTCGCGGGCTTCGCGCCGGTCGGCGGGACCTGCAGCGTCTTCAGGGCGAACTCCATGACCTGTTTGAAGACGGGGCCGCAGATCTGGCCGCCGAAGTAGCTGCCCTCGGTGGCGTTCTGGATGGCGCAGTACACGGTGACCCGGGGGTTGTCGGCGGGCGCGAACCCGGCGAACGACGAGGTGTATCCCTTGTAGGTGCCGGTGGCCGGATCCACGCGGTTGGCGGTGCCGGTCTTGCCCGCGACGCGGTAGCCGGGGATGCGCGCCTTGGCGCCCGTACCCTGCTCGTCGTCCACGACCGACTCCAGCATCTGGGCGAGGGTCTTCGCCGTCTTCTGGCTGACGACCCGGGTTTTCCCGGGCGCCTCGGCGGGAGTGAAGCGGCCGTCCGGTCCCTTGGTGCCGCGCACCAGGGTCGGCTCGACGCGGACCCCGCCGTTGGCGATCGTGGAGTACACGGAGGCCGCCTGCAGCGCGTTGAGGGACATGCCCTGGCCGAAAGGAATCGTGTACTGCTGCGAGGTCGACCACTTGTCGGGGGCGGCGAGGATGCCCTTGGTCTCGCCGGGGAAGCCGAGCCCGGTGTGGCTGCCGATGCCGAACTTGCGCAGGTACGAGTACAAAACCCGGTTGGCCTGCGCCTGCGTCTTGCCGAGCTGGCCGGTGGCCAGGATGGTGCCGATGTTGCTCGACTTGGCGAGCACGCCGTTGAGCGTGAGGTACCAGGTGGCGTGGTCGACGTCGTCCTGGAAGAGCCGGTCGCCGCGGTGCAGCCGGTTGGGCACGGTGACGTGCGTCAGCGGTGTGGCGGCGTTCTCCTCCAGCACGGCGGCCATCGACATGACCTTGGCGGTGGACCCGGGCTCGTAGGCGTCCTGGACGGCCGCGTTGCCCAGGGCCGTGGCGTCGGCCTTGGAGAGGTCGTTGGGGTCGAAGCCGGGCGAGTTGGCCATGGCGAGGATCTCGCCGGTGCGCGTGTCCTGCACTATCACGTAACCGCGGTCCGCCTTGGACTGCTCGACCTGCTCGGTGATGGCGTTCTGCGCGGCCCACTGGATGTCACGGTCGATCGTCAGCTCGACGTCGGAGCCGGGCACGGCGGGGGTCTCGGTGGAGCCCGCGGTGGGCACCTGGCGGCCGCCGGACTGGGCGTAGCGGATTTTGCCGTCCTTGCCGGCCAGGGTCGCGTCCAGCTGCTGTTCGACGCCGCCGCCGCCCTTGCCGTCGGCGTTGACCCAGCCCAGTATCCCGGCGGCGAGCTCGCCGTTGGGGTACACGCGCTTGCTGCTGGGCACCGAGAAGACCCCGGCGAGTACGTTGGCCGTGGACTTGTCCGTCTTCGCCTTGCTGGTGAGCGCGGACCTCAGGTCCCTGATCTGCTTCCAGACCTGCGGGGTCTGCCGGCCGGCGAGCTTGACGTAGCGCACGTTCTCGGCCTTGGGCCGCAGCTTCCTGACGAGCGCGGACTGTTCCTGGCCGAGGATGGGGGCGAGCAGGACGGCCGCCTGCTCGGGACCGTCGTCGATCTTCAGCTGCTCGGGGGCGAACATCGTGGGGTCGGCCGTGATGTCGTAGGCGTCCTCGCTGGTCGCGAAGGCCACGCCGGTGCGGTCGGTGATCTCGCCACGCTCGGCGGCCAGCACCTGGCCGACGTACCGGTTCTGCTCGGCCTTGGCGGTGTAGCTGCTCGCGTCGACGGCCTGCACCTGCAGGAGGCGGACCACGAAGGCAAGGAGCACCAGCGTCAGCGCGAGGCCGACCATGCGCAGCCGGGGCCGGGGGCTGCCGAGCCGGATGACGCGCGGGGGCGCGGACCGGGGGGCGGGCGGTGCGGGACGGCGGGCCGGGCGGCCGCCGGCGCCCGGGCGGCGCTGGCCGGACGCGGGGCGGGAGGGCCGGGCGGGCCGGGCGGGCCCGGGCACGCGCCGGCGCGGCGGTTCCCTGTCGGACACTTCCGTCACCTGCCGGGGGTCTCGGGGGTGGTTGCGGTCGGGTCGGGGGCCGCGCCCGGCTCGTCGGGGGCGGTGCCCTGTGCGGGAGCGCCGTCGGCGCCGCTCGGTTCCGGCGACGGCGGGGACCCGGGCGTCCGGGAGAGCGGAAGGGCCTCGGGCGGCTGTACGGCTGGGGCCTCCTGCACGGACTGGCGCGCGGTCGAGGGGACGCCCTTCACGGTGCCGTCGGGGTCGAGGAAGGCCGGGTCCCCGCCCGGGACCATGCCCAGTTCGCGCGCGCGCCGCTGGAGGGCGTCGGGGGCGGAGTAGGAGTCGACGTCGCGCTGGAGCGCCTGCTCCTCGTCGGTGAGGCTCTTGGTGTCCTGCTGCAGGTCGTCCATCTTGAACGACCCCTCGCTGAGCGCGGAGTTCAGCACGAGCAGTCCGATGAGGCCGCCGCCGAGGAGGAGGACGACGAGGAGGACGAACGGAGTGCGGGCCGCCTGCCGCGGTCCTGTCGGGAAGAGCCGCGCGAGCCGGGCGGCCCTACCCTTCAGTTCGGGTTTCCTGCTCACTCGCCCTCCCCCGGACGGGACTCCCCGTCCTCGGCTCACGCCCGTCATTCGATGGACTCCCTGATTCGCTCGGCCCCGCGCAGACGCGCCGGGGCGGCGCGCCGGTTCTCGGCGACCTCTTCCTCGCTGGGAAGTTCGGCACCGCGGGTGAGCAGCTTGAGTCGCGGCTGGTAGCGCTCGGGGACGACCGGCAGCCCGGGCGGCGCGGTGTTGGCGGCGCCGGCCGCGAACACCTGCTTCACGAGCCGGTCTTCGAGCGAGTGGTACGACAGGACGGCGATCCGCCCGCCCACGTCGATCGCCTCCACCGCCGCCGGGATCGCCCGCTCCAGGACGGAGAGTTCGCCGTTGACCTCGATGCGCAGCGCCTGGAAGGTGCGCTTGGCGGGGTTGCCGCCGGTGCGCTTGGCGGCCTGCGGAAGGGCGTTGCGGATCAGCTCGACGAGCCGGGCGCTGTTGGTGAACGGCTCCTTGTCGCGCTCGCGCACGATCGCGGAGACGATCCGCTTGGCCTGCTTCTCCTCGCCGTACGCCCGCAGGATCCGCACGAGTTCGCCGGGCGGGTAGGTGTTGAGGACCTCGGCGGCGCTGACGCCGGTCGTCTGGTCCATGCGCATGTCGAGCGGGGCGTCCTGGGCGTAGGCGAAGCCGCGGTCGGCCTCGTCCAGTTGCATGGAGGAGACGCCGAGGTCGAACAGGACGCCCTGCACGCGCGTGTGGCCGAGCCGGTCCAGCACCTCGGGAAGTTCGTCGTAGACCGCGTGCACGAGGGTGGCGCGCTCCCCGAAGGGGGCGAGGCGCTCGCCGGACAGGCGCAGGGCCTCCTTGTCGCGGTCGAGGGCGACGAGCCGGGCCTCGGGGAACCGGGTGAGCAGGGCCTCGCTGTGCCCGCCCAGGCCGAGCGTGCAGTCGACGACCACCGCTCCGGGTTCCTGGAGGGCGGGGGCCAACAGGTCCAGGCACCGCTGGAGCATCACCGGGACGTGTCGACTCTGACTCAAGGGGCCCTCTCAGATCCGGCGGGTGGTACGCACCGCCGGGTTCCCCGCCCCTCGTGAAGGGAAGGCCTGCCGGCGCCGCGGGGAGATCTCCGGCGGCCGGGCCGGGGTCTCTCGGGATTCAGTCCAGCAGGGAGATCGTCGCCTCCCGCTTCGCGTCACTTTAGTCCACGCTGTCTCGCGGTCAATCAACCGGCCTGCGCGGCGCGGCCCGATGAGGGCCCCCTTTCCCACATGGTTGTGGCGTACCTCACAAAGAGGGCGTGATGACGCTCTTTTTCCGTACTCACAGCAGGACCGGAACGTCCGTGACCAGTACCGTCATGGGTATGACGACTTCCGCATCCGTACCCACCGAGTCCGAAGGCGCCATACGCGGTGGCGCCGTGACCGACCGCCTGGTGGAGGCGAACGGGCGGTATGCCGCGGCCTTCGCCGACCCCGGCATGGACGCCCGCCCCGTCCTGCACGTCGCGGTCGTGGCCTGCATGGACGCCCGCCTCGACCTGCACGCGGCGCTCGGCCTGGAGCTCGGCGACTGTCACACGATCCGCAACGCGGGCGGTGTGGTCACCGACGACGTGATCCGCTCGCTCACCATCAGCCAGCGCAAGCTCGGCACCCGCAGCGTCGTCCTGATCCATCACACGGGCTGCGGCCTGGAGGCGATCACCGAGGACTTCCGCACCGAGCTGGAGATGGAGGTCGGCCAGCGTCCGGCCTGGGCGGTGGAGGCCTTCCGCGACGTCGACCAGGACGTCCGGCAGTCGATGCAGCGGGTGCGCACCTCGCCGTTCCTGCTGCACACCGACGACGTCCGCGGGTTCGTGTTCGACGTGCGGACGGGTCTGCTGCGCGAGATCGACCCCGCGTAATCTCCTGCCCGGCCCCGCGTAGTCTCGTCCCCAGCCCCGCGCAGTCGCTGCCGTGACCTTCGCGTAACCGTTCTTCGACCCTGTCGTCGACTGTCGATTCGCTGTTGATGTGCGCCCTCAGGGCACGTGAATCGCCACAACGCCGACATATCGCAGACAGTTGTCCACAGGCGAGTGACACGAATCGGTAACGGCGGCAAGAATGCGGGTGTGACGCCACGCTGAGCAGTTCTGGAGCGGCGTCCGTGATTCGGGGTGGGCCGGTTTGCCGCACAGTGCGTCGGCCCGGGAAAGTTTGGGCCGAGGAGGGCCGGGTGACGACCTATGACGAGCGAGCGAGCCTCACAGATCTGACCGCCACTGCGGAGCGTGTCCGCAGTTCGGTGGAGGGAGTGATCGAGGGCAAGCCCGAGGTCGTACGGCTTTCGCTGACCGTGCTCCTCGCCGAGGGGCATCTGCTGATCGAGGACGTACCGGGCGTCGGCAAGACGATGCTGGCGAAGGCGCTGGCGAAGTCCATCGACTGCTCGGTACGCCGGATCCAGTTCACCCCCGACCTGCTGCCCTCGGACATCACCGGTGTGTCGATCTGGGACCAGCAGCGCCGGGAATTCGAATTCAAGCCGGGTGCGATCTTCTCGCAGATCGTGATCGGCGACGAGATCAACCGCGCCTCGCCCAAGACGCAGTCGGCGCTGCTGGAGTCGCTGGAGGAGCGCCAGGTCACCATCGACGGGCAGACGTACGAGCTGCCCAGCCCCTTCATGGTGGTGGCCACCCAGAACCCGGTCGAGATGGAGGGCACCTACCCGCTGCCCGAGGCCCAGCGCGACCGCTTCATGGCGCGGGTCTCCATCGGCTACCCGAGCCCCGAGGCCGAGCTGCAGATGCTCGACGTGCACGGCGGGATCAGCCCGCTGGACGACCTCCAGCCGGTCGCCCACGCCCACGAGATCGTGAAGCTCATCGACGCCGTACGCGGGGTCCACGTCGCCGACTCCGTGCGGCGCTACGCGGTCGACCTGGTCACCGCCACGCGTACCCACCCCGACCTCAGACTCGGCGCCTCCCCGCGCGCGACGCTGCACCTGGTACGCGCGGCCAAGGCGACCGCCGCCCTCAGCGGCCGGGACTACGCGCTGCCGGACGACGTGCAGAACCTCGCCGTGGCCGTCCTGGCCCACCGTCTGCTGCCCACCGCGCAGGCCCAGCTCAACCGCCGCACGGCCGAGCAGGTCGTCGAGGAGATCATCCAGCGCACCCCGGTGCCCTCGTCCCCCCAGCAGCACGGGTACGGGCTCGGCCGCGGCCCCCAGGCGTACGGCCAGCAGTCGCGGAGGCTGTGATGGCCGCCGGGGGATCCGGGCGGCCCTCGACCGGCCAGGACGACACGGGCCGCAAGGGCGACAAGAGCGGCGTGCGCACGGCTCTGGCCGGGCTGACCACCCGCGGCCGGTCCTTCCTGGCCGCCGGTGTCGCGGCCGCCATCTGCGCCTATGTGCTCGGACAGCCCGACCTGCTCCGGGTCGGGCTGCTGCTGGCCGCCCTTCCGCTGATCTGCGCGGCCGTCGTCTACCGCACCCGCTACCGGGTCGCCGGCAGCCGACGGCTCTCTCCGGCCCGGGTGCCCGCCGGCAGCGAGGCCCGCGTCCATCTGCGGATGGACAACGTCTCGCGGCTGCCCACCGGTCTGCTGATGCTCCAGGACCGGGTGCCCTACGTGCTCGGCCCGCGCCCCCGCTTCGTCCTGGACCGGGTCGAGGCGGGCGGCCGCCGCGAGGTGTCCTACCGGGTCCGTTCCGACCTGCGCGGCCGCTACCCGCTGGGACCGCTGCAGCTGCGCCTGAACGACCCGTTCGGGATGTGCGAGCTCACCAGGGCCTTCTCCACCTACGACACGCTGACGGTCATACCGCGCGTGGAGCCGCTGCCCGCGGTCCGCCTGAGCGGCGAGGCCAAGGGGTACGGCGAGGGCCGGCAGCGCGCCCTGGCGCTGGCCGGCGAGGACGACGTGATCCCGCGCGGCTACCGCTACGGCGACGATCTGCGCCGCGTGCACTGGCGGCTGACCGCCCGCTACGGCGAGCTGATGGTGCGCCGCGAGGAGCAGCCCCAGCGCTCGCGCTGCACGGTGCTGCTGGACACCCGGGGCCTGGCCTACCAGGGGGCGGGCCCCGACTCGGCCTTCGAGTGGGCGGTCTCCGGCGCCGCGTCCGTGCTGGTGCACATGCTGGAACGGGGTTTCTCCGTGCGGCTGCTGACGGACACCGGCAACTCGGTACCCGGCGAAGGGGCCGACGGGTTCGCCGGAGCGAGCCAGGAGTCGGCGGACGCGGCCGGGCTGATGATGGACACCCTCGCCGTGGTCGACCACTCCGACGGCACGGGCCTGTCCCGGGCGTACGACGTGCTGCGCGGCGGCAACGAGGGGCTGCTGGTGGCGTTCCTCGGCGATCTCGACGAGGAAGAGGCGGCGGTGGCCGCGAAGATGCGCCAGCGCAGCGGCGGCGCCGTCGCCTTCCTGCTGGACGGGGACGACTGGGTACGTGAACCGAACGGCGCCCCCGATGCGATGAACAGGCAGGAGGAGCGGCTGCGGATGCTGCGGGAGGCGGGCTGGACGGCCCTGAGCGTGCCGCGGGGCGCTTCGCTGAACGAGCTGTGGCGTCAGGCGGACCGCGACCGTGCGGGCGTGATGACGCCGAGCGGGGCGAGCGGCGGGGAGGGCAGATCATGAGCGGGCGGGCTCGACTGACGCTGTGCTCGGCGGCGGCCACGTTGATGGCGTCGTCCGCCCTGCTGCCCCTGGTGGAGCCGGCGACCTGGCTGGTGCAGGCGGCCTTCCTGCTCGCGGTCCAGTCGGGAGCGGGCGCCGCGGCCCGGCGCGTGCCGCTGGCCCGGCCGTTGACGGTGGCCGTGCAGGCCCTGGTCACGTTGCTGCTGCTGACCCTGTTCTTCGCCCGCGAGCACGCACTCGGCGGCCTGATTCCCGGCCCCGAGGCCTTCCGGTACTTCGGCGACCTGTTCCAGGCGGGCGCCGACGACGTGGGGCGGTACGCGATCCCGGCCCCGCTGTCCGACGGCATACGCCTGATGGTGATCGGCGGGGTGCTGACGATCGGCCTGGCCGTGGACACCCTCGCGGTGACCTACCGCAACGCCGCCCCGGCCGGCCTGCCGCTGCTCGCCCTGTACTCGGTCGCCGCCGGCCTGTCCGACGGGGCGGCCGACTGGCTGTGGTTCCTGCTCGCCGCCGCCGGCTACCTGATGCTGCTGCTCGCCGAGAGCCGTGAGCGCCTCTCGCAGTGGGGCCGCGTCTTCGGCGGGACGGCGCGCGGCCCGGGCGGGCAGCCGGGACCGGTGGCGCCGGTGCGCACCGGCCGGCGCATCGGCATGGCCGCGCTGGGCGTCGCCCTAGTGGTGCCGCTGCTCCCGCTGCCGGCGATACAGGGCGGCCTGCTCGGCGGGACGGGAACCGGAGTGGGCGCGGGCAACGGCGGCGGGGGCACGATCTCCGCGGTGAACCCGCTGGTGTCGCTGCGCGACAGCCTGAACGTGGACGAGGACCGCACGGTCCTGACCCTGCGCACCAACACCAACAACCTCGCGGACATGTATCTGCGGATCGTGTCGCTGGACGACTTCGACGGCACCACCTGGAAGCCGGCCAAGCGCCACATCGTCGCCGTGCCCGACGACTTCCCCTCACCCACCGGGCTGGGCCCCGAGGTCAAGCGCGCGGAGATCACCACCCGGATCGCGGCCGCCCCCGACTACGCCCAGGACTGGCTGCCGATGCCCTACCCGCCCAGCGGGGTGCAGATCAAGGGCAAGTGGCGGTACGAGCCGGTCGGCATGACCCTCGTCGGCGACCACGGCCAGAACACCAGCGGCAAGACGTACCAGGTGACGAGCCTCCAGGTGCAGCCGACGGCGCAGCAGCTGGCGGCGGCTCCCCATGCTCCCGACTCGATCGAGCGCGACTACACCAAGGTGCCGGACTCCCTGCCGGCGGTGGTGGCACGGCAGGCCCGGGAGATCACCAAGGGCTCCGCGAACGACTACGAGAAGGCGGTCAAGCTCCAGGACCACTTCGCGGTGACGGGCGGCTTCGAGTACAACACCGAGGTGGAGGTCGGCACCGGCCCGGGTGCGATCGCCCGCTTCCTGCGGGACAAGCAGGGCTTCTGTGTGCACTTCTCGTTCGCGATGGCGGCGATGGCCCGCACGCTGGGCATACCCGCGCGGGTCGCGGTCGGCTTCGCGCCGGGCTCTCCGCAGGCGGACGGTTCGGTGGCGGTGGGCCTGAAGGACGCGCACGCCTGGCCCGAGCTGTACTTCGAGGGCGTGGGCTGGACCCGCTTCGAACCGACCCCGACCCGTGGCACGACGCCCACCTACACGGTGCCGGACTCGCCGGGCGAAGTCCTCCCCGAGCTGCCGCAGGCCTCGCGCTCGGCGGACGCCGCGCCGTCGAGCCAGCCCTCGGAGAGCACCAGCTGCTCGGCCGCCGAGAAGAAGCTCGAGGGGTGCGCGAGCGCGCTGCCCGTGGACCAGGCGGGCCAGGGCGGCGGCGGGACCCCCTGGTACAAGATCGCCGCATGGACGCTGCTGGGAGGCGCGGCGCTCGCCCTGCCGCTGCTGCCGATGCTGTGGCGGCTGAGACGGCGTTCGGTGCGGCTGGCGTCCGCCCAGCACTCCGCGGCGGCCGGGGCCGTGCCGGGCCGGCGCGGGGGCGCCGACGGCCGGGAGGCGGACGACGCCGATCCGGCGGTGCTGCTGGACGTCCCCGCGCAGGAGGCCGGTGCGGCCGCGGCCGGGCATGTGCTGGCGGTGTGGCGCGAGCTCACCGACACGGCCTGGGACTACGGCATCGAGCCGGACGAGGCGCTGACCCCCCGGCGGGCGGCGGCTCGGATCGTCCGGATCGGAGAGCTGGACGAGACGGTGAGCCGTTCGGTGCACCGGGTCGCGGGCGCGGTGGAGCAGGTGCTGTACGCCCCGGAGCCGAAGGCCGAGGCAGGGCTGGCCGACGAGGTTCGCCGGGTGCGGGCGGCGCTGCGGGAGAAGGCCGGCTGGACCACGCGCCTGCGGGCCGTGGCGGCGCCGCGTTCCGCCGTCCGCGCGGTCTGGGAGCTCGTCGACCGCTGGGCGGCCCTCAAGGCGTCGGGGACGGCCCGGCTGACCGCCCTGGTGCGCCGGCCCTGGGGCCGGCCCTCGGGCCAGCAGAGCGGCTGACCGGCAGGGCGTCGGAGCAGCGGAACTGCTCCGACCAGGGAGGCAAAACGTCGAGGGGGTGACCACCCGGCCTGGGTGGTCACCCCCTCGTCATGGTTCGTACGGGGGCGGTGTCAGTGGCCGCCCTGCTCGTCACGGCGGCGCTGCCACCGCTGCTCGATCCGGTCCATCATGGAGCGCTTCTGCCTGCCCTGACCGCGTGTGTGCGAGGCGCCCTGGGCTCCTGCGGCGGGTTGCTCACCCGGCTTGGGGGCCTTGCGCCAGCCGGTCACGGCGAGAACCGCACAGCCCAGCATCACGAGGAAGCCCACCACGCTCAGCCAGACCTGCTTGGCGACCATACCGGCCATGAGGAGCGCGATTCCCACGAGGAAGCCAGCGACCGCCTGGTAGACCCGCCGCCGGGTGTACGTACGCAGCCCGCTTCCCTCGAGCGCCGACGCGAACTTGGGATCTTCGGCGTACAGCGCTCGCTCCATCTGCTCGAGCATGCGCTGCTCGTGCTCCGAGAGCGGCACGGAGTCCTCCTCATCGTGCAGTCGCCGGGGCGACCCGGGGGTCCCTTCAGGATAGGCAGGGAATCGCCCCCGTGAAACCCGCCCCTCTACGCCAATTGGCCAACCGGAGCCCGCCATGGACGTCCCGGCTCACTGAGGTTTCCATTCCCCAGCAGCCGACCCGTCATGCCGGGCGGTCTCCCTCGATCATACGGCGCACCACGCCCGAACGGGGGGCCTGTGGCGTACTCCATGCGCAGTCAAGCCCCTGATCAGCGGTACGCCCCGGGAGGCGCTCAGCTCCCGTCGGTCCCCCGTGCCTCACCGAGCACATGGAGCTGGGTGGCCACGGCGTGGAAGGCGGGGAGTTCGGCGGCGGCCTCCTCCAGCTTCAGCAGCGCCTCCAGGGCTCCGGGCTCGGTGTCCACGAGAACGCCGGGCACAAGGTCGGCGAAGACCCGCACGCCGTGCACGGCCCCGACCGTGAGGCCGGCGTCCTCGACCAGCGCGGTGAGCTGCTCGGCGGTGAAGCGGCGCGGCACGGGGTCGCCCGAGCCCCAGCGGCCGTCCGGTCCGGTGAGGGCCTGCCGGGCCTCCTTGAAGTGGCCGGCCAGGGCGCGCGCGAGCACGGCTCCGCCGAGGCCGGCGGCGAGCAGGCTGAGGACGCCCTCGGCGCGCAGCGCGGCCACCGCGTTGCGCACGCCCTCGGCCGGGTCGTCGACGTATTCCAGGACGCCGTGGCACAGGACGGCGTCGTAGCCGCCGCGCTCGACCACGTCGAACAGCCCGTGGACGTCACCCTGGACGCCCTTCACACGGTCGGCGACGCCGGCTTCGGCGGTACGGCGCTCCAGGGCGAACAGCGCGTTGGGGCTGGGGTCGACGACGGTGACCCGGTGCCCGAGGAGAGCGACGGGCACCGCGAAGTTGCCGCTGCCGCCCCCGGTGTCGAGGACGTCCAGCGACTCACGGCCGGTCGCCTTGCCCCGGCGCTCGAGGGCGTCCTGCAGGACCTCCCAGACCACGGCGGTACGGAGAGAGGCGCGGGACCGCGAGGGGCCGCCGGCCCGTGGCGACGTCGGCTGCGGGCTGTGGTGGGAGGCGGGCGGGCGCATCGGGTCCGACACGGCAGTTGACTCCTCGGCGCGGCACCGCCTCTTGCGCGGCGGAGCGAACGGGCTGCCCTCCCCGGCCAGGTCCGGCCCGGCGCGCGGGCCGAGGGAGGGACGGAGGGAAGGCTTCAGGCGCCTTCCACCCTATTGCCTCCGACGCACCGCCCGGCCACCCGACCGAACCGCGTCCACCGACCGGACCCGGATACGGGCCACACCGGCTGACCGCGCCGGCGGACGGCGCAGGGTGGGCCCACCGCGGCGGGTGTCCGGCGTGACACGGGCGACCGTCCGACAGGCCGCGCCGGCAGGTATCCGGCGGACCGCGTCGAGCCGGTGCCCGACATGGCTGCGTCGGGCCCGGTGCCCGGCAGGCCTCGTCGAGCCGGTGCCGGGCAGGCCGCCGTCGGGCCCTGGCTCGGCCCTGCGCCCGAGGGGTCGCGCGGCTCAGGACGCCGGCGAGGGGCCGGGGTCGGCGGATGTCCGGCTGTCGTGTCACCCCGCGTCCGGGAGGTCGCGGGCCGCTCCGGTGGCCTCCGGGCCGTCCTCGTCGTGGCGTGGCTGGGGCAGGACCGGCTGGAGCACCAGCATCCGCTCGACGAGACGGAGGAACATCGCCACGTCGCGCACGAGGTCGTCGGCGTCGCGGCGGCTGGCCGCGCCCTGGATGC
Source organism: Streptomyces sp. NPDC037083 (assembly GCF_055606485.1). Taxonomy (NCBI): domain Bacteria; kingdom Bacillati; phylum Actinomycetota; class Actinomycetes; order Kitasatosporales; family Streptomycetaceae; genus Streptomyces; species Streptomyces sp. NPDC037083. Next base: position 401,206 of record NZ_JBVJSQ010000007.1, read on the forward strand.
CCGCCTCGGCCCGGGCGCGGCGCCGGGCCCCGGAGGCGAACAGCGCGCTCCACTCGGTGAGTTCGGGCGCTATCTCGGGGAGCACTTCCCAGGCGCTGCGGATGCGGGCCCGCCGGCGGGGAGAGGGCTCCGGGCGGCCGCGGGCGGCGAGCACGGCCGCCGCGGTGCGCAGGGCCGCCAGATGAGCCGTGGCGTAGCGCTCGTTGGGGGTGTCGAGGGTGGCCGCCTCGTCCAGCCCGGCGCGGGCCTGGGCGAGCAGGTCGAGGGCGGCGGGCGGGGCCGTGGTGCGGCGCAGCACGGGGTGCACGTCGTTCGCCGGGCCGGTCAGTGAGGGGGCAGGGCCGGTGGCGCGGCGCCGGTTTGCGGCGGCTGCGTGGTAGGTGGCCATGACGAACCTCCTGTCGTCTGTGTGACGGCACGCCCTGATACGGGCTGCCGTATGTGCCCATCGTGCGGTATGCCACTGACAATCCGTTCTGACCTGGGCTTTTGCTTCGATCGAAGGTTCGGGTTAGTTTTTGCACTGACCAGTCAGTTCAAAAGGATCCAGGGGGGACCCCATGGACGGAGTCGGTGTCACAGCCGACGGCTTCGGGCTCCGAGGCCCTCGCGGTTGGGCGTTCCGGAACATCGGCGTCGACGCGAGGCCGGGCTCGTTGATCGCGATCGAGGGGGCCTCCGGCTCGGGCCGGACCAGCCTGCTGCTCGCCCTCACCGGGCGGATGAAGGCCACCGAGGGGACGGCGACCGTGGGCGGGGCGCGGCTGCCCAAGCAGCTGTCGGCCGTACGTCGCGTCAGCGCGCTCGCGCACGTCACCGGCGTGACCGACCTCGACCCGGCCCTCACCGTCGACGAGCACCTGCGCGAACGGGCGCTGCTGCAGCGGCGTTTCGGCGGCTCCCTGCGCGCGCTGCTGCGGCCGCGCGCGGACCGGGCGGCCGAGGCGAGGCTGCGGATCGACGCCGCGCTCGACGCCGCCGGACTCGACCGCGAGGCCCTGCCCAAGGGCTCGCGCACCGCCGTCCGCGACCTGGAGCGCATCGAGGCGCTGCGGCTGTCGGTGGCGCTGGCGCTCATCGCCCGCCCCCGGCTGCTCGCCGTGGACGACGTCGACCTGAAGCTGACGGAAGCCGAGCGGGAGGAGGCCTGGGCGCTGCTCGGATCCCTCGCCGAGGCGGGGACGACCGTCCTGGCGGTGTGCGCCGGGGCCCCCGAGGGCGCGGTCGCGGTCTCCACCGGCCCGGACGCCGTCCCGTCCGCCGAGCAGGACGCCGAGCAGGACGACCAACAGGGCGTCGAGCGGCACCACGAGCGGGACGGCGAACAGGGCGACGAGCGGGACGGCGTGCAGGACGGCGTGCGGGACGGCGAGAAGGAAGCCGGACGGGACGACGACCAGGAAGCCGCAGAGGAAGCGGAGCAGAAAGCCGGGCGGGAAGCCGGGCAGGAAGCCGATCAGAAGGACCGGCAGAAGAAGAATGAGGAGGGGGAGGCGGATGCGCTCGCCGAGACTCGCCGCGCTTGAGCTCAGGCGCTTCGGCCGGGGCCGGCTCCCGCGGGCCGCCCTGGTGGCGCTCCTGCTGCTGCCCCTGCTGTACGGCGCGCTGTACCTGTGGTCCTTCTGGGACCCCTACGGCAGGCTCGACCGCATTCCCGTGGCGCTCGTCAACGACGACAAAGGAGCCACCGCCGACGGGAAGAAGATCACCGCCGGTGACGACATCACCGAGAACCTGCGCGACAGCAAGGTCTTCGACTGGCACGAGGTGAGCTCCGCCGAGGCACGCGCGGGCGTGGAGGACGGCAGGTACTACCTGTCGCTCACCATGCCGGCCGACTTCAGCCGGCGGATCGCCTCCAGTTCGGGCGACTCCCCGGAGTCGAGCGCCCTCCAGGTGCGCACGAACGACGCGAACAACTACATCGTCGGGCAGATCTCGCGCACGGTCTTCAGCGAGGTGCGCACGGCCGCGTCCACGAAGGCGTCGCGGTCCTTCCTGGACAAGATCTTCGTCTCCTTCTCCGACATCCACGGCGCGACCGCGAAGGCCGCCGACGGCGCCGACGACCTCAACGGCGGCATCGGGAAGGCCGAGAAGGGGTCCAAGGAACTCGCCGACAAGCTGGGCGACGCCAAGGACGGCAGCGGCAAGCTGGCCAAGGGGCTCACCACGCTCGACGAGCGCGCCGACAGCCTCCAGGACGGAGCCCAGAAGGTCGCGGACGGCACCCAGGCGCTGGCCGACAAGGTCAACGGGATCGCCGACGCGGCGGGGCCCTTCCTCAAGGACAACGAGAAGACGATCGGGGACACGGCCCAACTGGTCGCGGACTCCTCCAAAATCATCCACGACAATCTCGAAACCCTGGTGAAGGTCGCGCCGACCGCCGCCGAGGACGCGCACACGGCCGCGGACACCCTCGCCGCCGTCCACAAGGCGCGGTGCGAGGCACAGGTGCTGCCCGACCCCGCGTGCGCCGACCTGAAGAAGGCCAAGGACGCGGCCGCCGACGCGGCGAAGGTCGCCGACGACGTCAACACGCTGATCGCCGACCAGGACGGCGATCTGAAGACGCTCCGCACGAACGTCACCACCCTCCAGAAGCAGGCGCAGGCGCTCGCCGACGACGCCCCGCACCTGTCCGAGGACCTCGACGACGCCGTGACCAAGGTCAACGCCCTGAACACCGGCGCCGGGAAGGTCGCCAAGGGCGCCGAGAAGATCAACACCGGGCTGGGCACGGCCAAGACCGGCTCCGTCGACCTCGACGAGGGCGTCGGCAAGCTCGAGACGGGCGCCCAGGACCTCAACGGCGGCATGTTCAAGCTGTCCGACGGCTCCGGGAAGCTCGCCGACGGGCTGCACGACGGCGTCGAGCAGATCCCCGACTACGACCGGCGGCAGCGCGAGGCGCGCACCGCCGTCATGGCCGACCCCGTGCAGCTCGCCTCGCGGGACCTGCACGAGGCGCCCAACTACGGCACCGGTTTCGCCCCTTACTTCATCCCGCTGTCGCTGTGGGTGGGCGCGATGGTGGCGTACATGCTGATCGCGCCGATGAACCGACGCGCGCTCGCCGCGGGCGCCTCGGCGTGGCGGATCGCGCTGGCGGGCTGGCTGCCGGTGGTCGCGGTCGGGGTGCTGCAGACGACGGCGCTGATGGCCGTGCTGCACTGGGCGGTCGGCCTGCAGATGGCCCGGGCAGCCGGCACGGTGGGCTTCCTGTTCCTGGTGACGGCGTGCTTCGCGGCCCTCGTGCAGTGGCTCAACGCGCGCTTCGGGGCCGCGGGCCGGATCTTCGTCCTGGCTCTGCTGATGCTGCAGTTGACGTCCGCGGGCGGCACCTATCCCGTGCAGACCAGTCCCGGGTTCTTCAACGCGATCCACCCCTGGCTGCCGATGAGTTACGTCGTCGAGGCGCTCCGGAGGCTCATCAGCGGCGGCGGCCTGGAACCGGTGTGGCACGCGTGCGTGGTGCTCGTCGCGTTCACCGCGGGCGCCCTCGCGCTGACCTCGCTGTCGGCCCGCCGTCGCCAGGTGTGGACCCTGGACCGGCTGCACCCGGAGCTGAGCCTGTGACGATCCGGCGTCCGGGAGGCCGCGTTCCTGTGACAATCAGGACCATGGAAAGCAGCACGACCCCGGGCGTCCGCACGCGCCGCGAGGCCACCCGGCAAAAGCTCTACGAGGCGGCCGTCACCCTCATCGCCGAGCAGGGCTTCTCGGCGACCACGGTGGACGAGATCGCCGAACGCGCGGGCGTGGCGAAGGGCACGGTCTACTACAACTTCGCGAGCAAGTCCGTCCTCTTCGAGGAGCTGCTGCGGCACGGCGTGGGCCTGCTCACGGCGTCGCTGCGGGAGGCCGCCGACCGCACGGCGCGGGAAGGCGGGAGCAAGGTCGACGCCCTGGACGCGATGATCCGCGCGGGTCTCGTGTTCATCGACCGCTACCCGTCCTTCACGCAGCTGTACGTGGCCGAGCTGTGGCGCACCAACCGGGCCTGGCAGTCCACGCTCATGGTGGTCCGGCAGGAGGCGGTGGCGGTGGTCGAGGGGGTGCTGCGCGAGGGCGTCGACAACGGCGAGTTCAGCGACGAGATCGACGTGCCGCTGACGGCGGCCGCACTGGTCGGCATGGTGCTGGTGGCCGCCCTGGACTGGCAGGCCTTCCAGCCGGAGCGCTCCCTGGACGACGTCCACTCGGCGCTGTCGCGGTTGCTGCAGGGACGGGTGAGCGGCCACCGTTAGCGGTGCGCCACGCGCGCGTGCGCACGAATGACCGCACGCGCGCGTGGACGCAGAGACGGCACGCGCGCGTGGACGCGAAAGCGCCGGTTCGTGATGGCCACGTCCCCCGTGGGCCGCCTCGAACCGGCGCTTCCGCGTGCTCCCCCGTTCCCCCGTCACCTCCCCCGTTGCTCCCCGTTCGGTCGTTCCCCCGGGGTTCCCCCCGTGCCTCGCTCCCGCCGAGCTGGTCGGCGGAAGGAGCGGATCGAGGGCCGCTCCGTTCCGGCGCCCCGTGTCGCCGGTGCCGGAGCCGCGCCCCTTTCCGTGCCTCCACTCTCCCGTTCGCGCAGGTGGCCCCCCATCCGCGCGCGTACTCAACTCCGTCCCTAGGTACGCGTACTCAGGTCTGCGCGCTCAACCCCAGGACGCCGGGCGGCCGACTGGTTACGATCGCGTCCGTGTCCGTACTCCCCCTCGTCTTCACCAGCGGCTGGGCCAGCGGCGTCAACGCCTACGCGGTGGTGCTGCTGCTCGGCGTCTTCGGCGCGACCGGCCTGAGCGACGACGTCCCGCAGACGTTGCAGCGGCCCGAGGTGCTCGCCGTCGCGGGCCTTCTGTTCCTGTGCGAGGCGGTCGCCGACAAGATCCCGTACGTGGACTCGGCGTGGGACGCGGCGCACACGGTGGTCCGGCCGCTGGCCGGGGCCTGGGTGGGCGCCCTGCTCGCCGGGCAGAGCGGTTCGCTCTCCGACGCGGCCGCCGGCCTGCTCGGCGGCTCGACGGCGCTGGCCAGCCACGTTGTCAAGGCGGGCACGCGGATGGCGGTCAACACCTCCCCGGAGCCCTTCAGCAACGTGGTCGTGAGTCTGGCGGAGGATCTCGGGGTCGCCGGGATCGTGACGTTCGCGATATTCCATCCGCTGGCGGCCTCGGTCGTCGCGGGGGCCCTGCTGCTGGGCGGGCTGCTGGTCCTGTTCTTCCTGGTGTCACGGATCCGCCGGTTCCTGCGGCGCAGGGCGCAACGGCGGGAGGAGCGCCGGCCGGCCGGGTTTCCCGGTCCGCACCCGCCGGGCTGACGGACCGGGTGTCGGCGGCGGCCGATAAGGTCGCGGTCATGGCAGGGATTGCGGTGATCGGCGCCGGGACGGGCGCGCTGGCGGCGGCCGCCCGGCTGGCCGTCGCGGGCCACCGGGTGACGGTGTACGAGCGGACGCGGACGTACGGCGGAGCGGTACGCCGTTTCGAGCGGGACGGATTCGTGTTCGACACCGGGCCGGGCCTGCTCCCCCTGCCCGCCGTCTACCGCGACCTGTTCGTGAAGACCGGCAAGGAGCCGCTGGAGGCCTGCGTCGAGCTGGTCCAGGTCGACCCGTCCGCGCGCCATGTGTTCGCGGACGGCACCGAGGTGGATCTGCCGAACGCCTCGCGCGCGGGGGTCGTCTCCGCACTGGACGAAGCACTCGGAGCGCGGGCCGGGCAGCGCTGGGGCGACTTCCTGGTCCGTGCCCGCGAGGCCTGGGACCGCACCCGCCGCCCGCTCCTGGAGGAGCCGCTGTGGCCCAACTGGTCGGTCCTCGCCGACCGCGAGCCCTATCCGGCGGTTCCCCACAAGCGCCTGCTGCGCACCCGTCGGGCGGCCACCCTCGCCGAGGTCGGCGCCTGGGAGCTGCGCGACCCCCGGCTCGCCGCCCTGCTGGAGGGCCACGCGCTGGCGTACGGCCTCGACCCCCGGGTCACCCCGGCGAGCGCGGCCGTCCTGCCGTACATGGAGCACGCCTTCGGCACCTGGTATGTGCGCGGGGGCCTGCGGGAGCTGGCCCGCGCGGTGTACGAGCGGTGTCTGGCACGCCGGGTCGAGTTCGTCTTCGACGCCGAGGTCGCGCGGGTCCTGGACAAGGACGGCCGGGCGACGGGTGTGGAACTGGCCGACGGCACGGTCGCGGAGGCCGACTTCGTGCTGGCTCCGGGCTGCTTCCCCGGTCTCCCCGCGCGCGGCACGGCCGAGGTCGCGCCCCAGCGGGGCCTGCCGAGCCGGCTGACCGTGCTGCTGGCGCTGCGCGGCTCCCGGCCGCAGGGCACGGCTCACCGGACCGTGGTGCACGCCCAGGACCGTGAAGACGAGCTGGAGTGTCTCTTCGGCACGGCGCCGTCCGTGCCCGCGCGGCCGACGGTCACGATCCTGCGGCCCGACGACGCCCGGTCGGCGCCCGACGGCGACCATGAGGCGCTCACCCTCAGCGCGGTGGTCCCCGCCGGGGCGAAGACGTCCGACGCGAGCGTGGACGCGCTGGTCGCCGTCGCCGAGCGGGCCGTCCCCGGTCTGCGCGAGCGCGTCCTGTGGCGCGAGGTGCGCACGCCCGACGACATCGCGCGGGAGACCGGCGCGGCGGGCGGCGCCGTCCCCGCGCCCGCGCTGGCCGCGGCCGGGGGACGACTGCTGCATCCCGCCAACTCCACCGGCCTGCAGGGGCTGTTCACGGTCGGCGGCTGGTCGCACCCGGGCGGCGGCCTCCCGCACGCCGGGATGTCGGGCGCGCTGGTGTCCGGACTGATCGTGGAGGGGCCGGAGTTCAAGGGCTCGCAGTGAGCCCGCGGCGGTGAGGCGGACGGGCCCCGCGGGCAGGAGCCGAGGCGGACGCGGCCGTCAGAACCGGTACTGCTCGTCGTAGCCGTTGCCCTGGCCCGGCTGCTGTCCGCCGCCCTGGTACGGGTACTGCTGCTCGGGCGGGAGTTCGCCGCCGAGCGGGTCGTCGGTGTTGCGCTGCTGCGGGACCCAGACCCCGCCGGCCGGGGTCTCCCCGTAGCCGCCGCCGTACTGGTCCTGCCCGTAGCCCTGCTGGCCGTACTGCTGCTGACCGTAACCGGCGTCGTAGGAGCCGCCGCCGTAGGTCTGGGTGCCGATGTACGGGTCGGAGTAGGCGGCGTACTGCTGCTCGCCCGTGGCGTCGTAGCCGTACTGCTGCTGGTGGTACCCGGCGTAGGTGTCGTAGCCGTAGTTCTGGTCCGAGCCCTGGGCGGCCGTGGCGTACTGGTCCTGGGGCTGGCCCTGGCCGGTGGCGGCCGCGTACGCGGCGTCGCTGTATATGCCGTAGGAGCCGGTGTCGTCGGGCAGGGGCTGCGGCTCGTAGACGGAGGTGGTCTCGGCGGCCGTCGGGCCGGCGGAGCGGGACGCGGGCGTGAAGACGTCGTCGCGGTCGTAGTCGTCGTCGGCGAAGGCGTTCTTGCCGGCGAAGGCGTTCTCGTCCTGTCCGTAGGGCGTCCCCGGGTCGAAGCCGGCCTCGGTCGGTTCGAGGTCGGAGACCTCCAGAGTGGGGTCCTGGCGCTCGGCCTTGCCGCGGCGGCGCTTGGTGACGACGTCCCCGTCGCCCTCCGTGTCCGTGCGCCGGAAGGCCCAGCCCTCCGCGAAGCCCCGCCGGAACGACAGGGTGACGTAGGTCTGGCCGACCGCGAAGGCGGCCGCGCCGAGCGCGATGACGACGACCGACGGAATCAGGACACCGAGGACGACGCCCAGGAAGCCGACGAAGGCCAGCAGTCGCCAGCGCAGCCGCGCCTTGTACTGCAGCAGAACCTCGCCGAGCAGCCACAGCGCGACGATGCCGAACGCGATGTAGAGGACCGTCCAGCCCATGTACGCCCCTCTCCCAGTGGCCGCTACGCAGTGTGTCGTATGTGAGTGCGACCGGTCTAGGCCTGCGGCGGATGGTGCAGGCCCAGGTTCTCGTAGATTTCCAGCGTCGCCGTGGAGTTGTTGAGCGTGATGAAGTGCAGTCCGGGCACTCCCTCGGCCAGCAGCCGTGCGCAGAACTCCGTGGCGAAGTCGATGCCAATGGAGCGTACAGCGGACGGATCGTCTTTGGCTGTGAGGATCCGCTCTTTCAGGGCGTCCGGGAAGTGGGCGTTACTGAGCTTGGGCAGGCGTTCCAGCATCTTCACGCTCGTCACCGGAAGCACCTCGGGGATGACCGGAGTCACACAGCCGGCCGCCGCGACCCGGTCGCGCAGACGCAGATACGACTCGGGCTCGAAGAACATCTGTGTGATGGCGTAGTCGGCGCCGGCCCGGCACTTGTCGACGAAGTGCGAGACGTCGGCGTCCCAGTCGCTGGAGCGCGGGTGCATCTCGGGGAAGGCGGCGACGCCCACGCAGAAGTCGCCGGACTCCTTGATGAGCTGGACGAGTTCGGCGGCGTACGTCAGGCCCTGCGGATGCGGCACCCAGGCGCCCATCGGGTCGCCGGGCGGGTCGCCGCGCACGGCGAGCATGTTGCGGATCCCGGCGTCGGCGTACTGGCCGATGATGTTGCGCAGCTCGGCGACGGAGTGGTCCACGGCGGTGAGGTGCGCGACCGGCGTGAGGGTGGTGTCGACGACGATCTGCTGGGTCTCCCTGACCGTGGTGGCCCGGGTCGAGCCGCCGGCGCCGTAGGTCACCGAGACGAAGTCGGGTGCGACCGCCTCGACCCGGCGCAGGGCGTTCCACAGGCTCCGCTCACCCTTCGGCGTCTTCGGCGCGTAGAACTCGAACGAGTACGTCGTCTTGCCGGTCGCCAGGATGTCGCGCACGGTGCGCGCGCGGTCCGTCCTGGTGGATGCGGTTCCTAGGGCCATACGGGCAGGTTAGCCAGGGGTGGGCGGTCCCCCAACCGGATGCGGGATATTTGCCCGGATTGTCTATTTGTTGTCCATCCCTTGGACAGCAGTGCGAGGCGCGTGACGACCGGGCGCGACGGCGGACCGCTCACCCCTCGTTCAGCCGCTTGGCGAACTCGGCGGCCGCTGCGCCGGGGTCGTCCGCCTGGGTGATCGCCCGGACGACGACGACCCGGCGGGCGCCCGCGGCCAGCACCTCGTCGAGGTTGCCGAGGTCGATGCCGCCGATGGCGAACCAGGGACGGCCGGTGCCGAGGGACGCCGTGTGCCGGACCAGGTCGAGGCCGGGGGCGGCCCGGCCGGGCTTGGTCGGGGTCGGCCAGCACGGGCCGGTGCAGAAGTAGTCCACGCCCTCTTGCACGGCGGCGGCCTCCGCTTCCGCCACCGAGTGCGTGGAACGGCCCACGAGGACGCCGTCGCCGAGGACGGCGCGGGCCGCGGGGACGGGCAGGTCGCCCTGCCCGAGGTGGAGGACGTCGGCGCGGGCGGCGTGGGCGACGTCCGCGCGGTCGTTGACCGCGAGCAGCTTGCCGTGCCGGGCGCAGGCGTCCGCGAACACCTTCAGGTGCTCCAGTTCCTCGGCCGCCTCCATGCCCTTGTCGCGCAGCTGGACGATGTCGACGCCGCCCGCGAGGACCGCGTCCAGGAACTCCGGGAGGTCGCCCTGGCGGGTGCGGGCGTCCGTGCAGAGGTACAGCCGGGCGGAGGTCAGACGGGCGCGGGCGGTGTCGGGCATGCGGAAGTCCCCCCAGGGTGGTGGCGGACGGGGGCCGCCAGGGCCCCCGTACGCCGGGTGTCGGTTCGAATCCGAAGGTCAGACGGCGAGCGCCTGGGCGCGGCGCTTCACCTCCGTGCCGCGATTCTCACTCAGGGCCTGCGCCGGCGTGCCGGGCAGGCTCGGGTCGGGGGTGAAGAGCCACTCCAGCATCTCTTCGTCCGTGAAGCCGTCGTCCCGCAGCAGGGTCAGGGTCCCGTGCAGGCCCTTGACCACCTTGTCCTCGTCGATGAAGGCGGCGGGGACGTGCAGCGCGCGGTTCTCGCCCCGGCGTACGGCGATGAGCTGGCCGTCCTTGACCAGCTGCCGCACACGCGTCACCTCGACGTCGAGCATTTCGGCGATGTCGGGCAGGGTGAGCCAGGCGGGGACGAGAGCATCGATCTTTGCGTCAATCTCGGTCACGGGAACAAGCCTGCCATCTGCCGCTGACAGTCGGAAGCCGGCCGGTCCGGCCGGGCCCGTCCGGCTCAGGCGGTCGCCGCCTTCAGGGGCCTCGCCGGGTCCACGAGGAGCCGCGGGTTCATGGGCGTGCCCGCCTCGATCAGCCGCCTGCCCTGGGCGAGGTCGCGCGGCCGCCCCACGGCCAGCAGGGCGACCAGGCGGTCCTCGCGCAGCCAGCAGACCGTCCACGCCGGTCCGGACGGGTCGCCGCGCCACAGGACGCCGTCGACCTCGGCGTGGTGCCCGGCGTACTGGACGAAGCGGCCGAACTGCTCGGACCAGAAGTACGGGACCGGGTCGTAGACGGCCGGCGGTTCGCCGGTGGCCTCGCCGAGGATGTTCGCCGCGACCGTGCGCGGCCCCTGGAGCGCGTTGTCCCAGTGGTGGACGAGCAGCCGCTCGCCGTACCTGCCCGACGGGAAGGAGGCACAGTCGCCGACCGCGTACACGTCCGGCAGGGAGGTGCGCAGACAGGCGTCGGCCACGATCTCGCGGTGGGCGCCGAGCTCGATGCCGGAGCCGGCCAGCCAGGCGGTGGCGGGCCGGGCGCCGATGCCGACCACGACGGCGTCGGCGGGCAGCCGCGAGCCGTCGTCGAGGACGACCGCGCCGGGCTCGACGCGCTCCACGCGCGTGCGGGTGCGCAGGACGGCGCCGATCTCGGCGTACCAGGCGGCCATCGGGGCGGCGACCTCGGCGGGCAGGGCGCCGGCCAGCGGCCGGTCGGCCGCCTCGACGACGGCGACCTCGCAGCCGGCCTCGCGTGCGGCCGTGGCGAACTCCGCCCCGATCCAGCCGGCGCCGACGACCACGACGTCGTGCCGGGCGGCGAGCACGGGCCGCAGCCGTTCGGCGTCGTCCAGGGTGCGCAGCAGGTGCACGCCGGGCACGCCCTCCGCGCCCGGCAGCCGGATCGGCTCGGCGCCGGTGGCGATGACGAGGACGTCGTACGGGACGGGTCCGCGCTCGGTGTCCAGCTCGTGGTCGGCGGGTCGCAGACCGAGGACCTCGCGGCCGAGTTCCAGCTCGATGCCGAGGCCTTCGAAGTCGACGTCGAAGGCGGAGCCCTCGGCCTTGCCGAGCAGCACGGCCTTGGACAGCGGGGGCCGGTCGTAGGGCTGGTGGGGTTCGGCTCCGATCAGCGTCACCCGGCCGTCGAAGCCCTGTTCGCGCAGCGCGACCGCGGTCTGCACCCCGGCCATGCCCGCGCCGGCGACGACCACGCGCCGCCCGCCCGGCCTGCCTTCTTCCTGCCTCTGCTCACTCACCTGATCACCTTAGACAACTGACGATCAGTCAGTCAGCCGTCCTGCTCCGTGAACTGCTCCACACCGTCCGGGATCTGCTCCACCACGCTCGTGCCGCTGCCCGGCTGCGACTCCCACTCCCAGGTCTCGTCGAGACGGACCCGGCCGTCGGGCAGTTCGACGACCGTGGACACGCAGTGCCCCGAGGACGTCGTCCCGTCGTGCTTGAGCTGGACGTACCGGAAGTCGAGCCGGTCTCCCTCACGGGTACCCACGAGATGCCCGCGTACGACGTCACCGCCCGCGTACTCGGCCCAGACCGCTCCGTCCCGCTCGTGGTACGCGAAGCGGGTGCGAGTGCCGACCTGCCCGGGAGCCTGGTCGGCGACAGGGGCGAGGACGAGGCCGTCCAGTGACCGGGCCATGCGCGGAGGCTCCCTTACTGCGGTGTGCGGCGGCGGGCTAGGGTGGCCACCGTAGAGCACTCGCGGGAGCCCGGACGCACCGGGCTGAGAGGGAGGCTGGCGGCCTCCGACCGTACGAACCTGATCCGGGTCATGCCGGCGAAGGGAGGGGCTGGACGCCCATGTCGTCTCCACGTACGTCAGACGTCCTCGTCATCGGGGGCGGGATCATCGGGCTGGTCACGGCCTGGCGGGCCGCGCAGCGCGGCTTCGCCACGGCGGTGGTGGACCCGCGGCCGGGCGGCGGGGCCGCCCAGGTGGCCGCCGGCATGCTGGCCGCCGTCACCGAACTGCACCACGGCGAGCAGACACTGCTCGGCCTCAACCTCGCCTCGGCCCGGCGCTATCCGGACTTCGCGGCCGAGCTCACCGAGCTGACCGGGCAGGACCTCGGTTACCGGCGGTGCGGCACGCTCGCGGTGGCGCTGGACGCCGACGACCGTGCCCATCTGCGCGAACTGCACGCCCTGCAGCGGCAGTCGGGGCTGGAGTCGGAGTGGCTGTCCGGGCGCGAGTGCCGGCGCCTGGAGCCGATGCTCGCGCCGGGGGTGCGCGGCGGTCTGCGGGTGGACGGCGACCACCAGATCGACCCGCGACGGCTGACCGCGGCCCTGGTGACCGCGTGCGAGCGGGCGGGCGTGGTGTTCCGCCGGGACTGGGCCGAGCGGCTGTGCGTGGCGGGCGAGCGGGCCGAGGGGGTCGTCACGCGGGACGGGACGACGCTGCCCGCGGGGCAGGTGGTGCTCGCCGGCGGCAGCCTGAGCGGGCGGCTCGCGGGGGTCCCGCAGGACGTCGTGCCGCCCGTGCGGCCGGTGAAGGGGCAGGTGCTGCGGCTGACCGTGCCGCAGCGGTACGCGCCGTTCCTGAGCCGGACCGTGCGGGCCGTGGTGCGCGGCAGCCAGGTCTACCTGGTGCCGCGCGAGAACGGCGAGCTGGTGGTCGGCGCGACCAGCGAGGAAATGGGCTGGGACACGACGGTCACGGCGGGGGGCGTGTACGAGCTGCTGCGCGACGCCCACGAACTGGTCCCGGGGATCACCGAGCTGCCGCTCACGGAGACCCGCGCGGGGCTGCGGCCGGGATCCCCGGACAACGCGCCGCTGCTCGGGCCGACGGAGCTCGCGGGGCTGTCGCTGGCGACCGGGCACTATCGCAACGGCGTGCTGCTGACGCCGGTGACCGGCGACGCGATGGCGCACGCCCTGGCCACCGGGGAACTCCCGGACGAGGCCCGACCCTTCACGCCCCGGCGCTTCGGCGTCGCCGCACTCTCGGAGCAGCCCGCATGAACGTCTCGGTGAACGGCGAGCGGCGGGAGTTCGCTCCCGGCACGGCTCTCGACAGCGTCGTACGGTCCCTGACGCCGGCGCCCTCCGGGGTGGCCGCCGCGCTCAACGAGACCGTCGTCCCGCGCGCGCAGTGGCCGTCCACGGCTCTGCGCGACGGCGACCGCGTGGAAGTCCTGACCGCGGTCCAGGGGGGTTGAGAGCCATGGCCGACGATTCCTTCGCCCTCGGGGGCCTGTCCTTCTCGTCGCGGCTGATCATGGGCACGGGGGGTGCGCCCAGCCTGGAGGTGCTGGAGCGGGCCCTGGTCGCCTCCGGGACCGAGCTGACGACGGTCGCGATGCGCCGGGTGGACCCCACGGTGCACGGTTCGGTGCTGTCGGTGCTGGAGCGCCTGGGCATCCGGGTGCTGCCGAACACCGCGGGGTGTTTCACGGCCGGCGAGGCCGTGCTGACGGCGCGGCTGGCCAGGGAGGCGCTCGGTACCGAGCTGGTCAAGCTGGAGGTCATCGCCGACGAGCGGACGCTGCTGCCGGATCCGGTGGAGTTGCTGGATGCGGCGGAGACGCTGGTGGACGACGGGTTCACGGTGCTGCCGTACACCAACGACGACCCCGTGCTGGCGCGGAAGCTGGAGGACGTAGGCTGCGCCGCGGTCATGCCGCTGGGGTCTCCGATCGGCTCCGGCCTGGGCATCCGCAACCCGCACAACTTCCAGCTGATCGTGGAGCACGCGCGTGTGCCGGTGATTCTGGACGCGGGCGCCGGTACGGCGTCGGACGTGGCCCTGGCGATGGAACTGGGGTGTGCGGGGGTGATGCTGGCGTCGGCGGTGACGCGGGCGCAGGATCCCGAACGGATGGCGTCCGCCATGCGGGCCGGCGTCGAGGCGGGCAGGCTGGCCCGGCTGGCGGGCCGCATCCCCCGCCGCTACTTCGCGCAGGCGTCGTCCCCCGCCGAGGGCCTGGCGGCGCTGGACCCGGAGCGCCCCGCGTTCTGACCCCCGTCCGGCCGACAACGACTCCCTTCCGCGACTCGCGTCACAGGTCGGCTGCAGTCCCGCTGCGATCCCGGCGGGACCGGTGAGTTGTCGGTGACGGCTCGTACACTCACCTGCGTGGACACGACCCTTCAGGACCCTCTGGTCGGGCAGGTGCTCGACGGCCGGTATCGCGTCGAGGCGCGGATCGCGGTCGGCGGGATGGCCACGGTCTACCGGGCCGTGGACACCCGCCTCGACCGCGTGCTCGCGCTCAAGGTGATGCACCCGGCGCTCGCCGTCGACGCGGCGTTCGTCGAGCGGTTCATCCGTGAGGCGAAGTCCGTCGCCCGCCTCGCGCACCCGAACGTCGTGCAGGTGTTCGACCAGGGTGCCGACGGGTCGTACGTCTACCTCGCCATGGAGTACATCGCCGGCTGCACGCTGCGCGACGTGCTGCGTGAGCGCGGGGCGCTGCAGCCGAGGGCCGCGCTCGACATCATGGAGCCGGTGCTCGCGGCGCTGGGCGCGGCCCACCGCGCCGGCTTCGTGCACCGGGACATGAAGCCCGAGAACGTGCTGATAGGGGACGACGGGCGGGTCAAGGTCGCCGACTTCGGGCTGGTGCGGTCCGTGGACACCGTGACCAGCACCACCGGCGCCGTGCTCGGCACCGTCGCCTATCTCGCCCCCGAACAGATCGAGCAGCCCGGCGCCGCCGACCCCAGGGTCGACGTGTACGCGTGCGGGGTCGTGCTCTACGAGATGCTCACCGGCGAGAAGCCGCACGACGGGGACTCCCCCGCGATCGTGCTGTACAAGCACCTCCACGAGGACGTGCCGCCGCCGTCGGCCGTCGTGCCCGGCCTGCCGTTCGCGCTGGACGAGCTGGTCGCGGCCGCCACCGCCCGCACGACGGACGTCCGCCCGCACGACGCCGTCGCGCTGCTGGGCGAGGTGCGCGAGGCGCGCGCCACGCTCAGCGAGGACCAGCTGGACGCGCTGCCCCCGCAGGCGGTCTCCGCCGCGCACGACAACGCCGAGGACCGCACCAGCGTGATCCCGCGCTCCCTGACCGTCCCCCGGCGCCTGCCCGTAGGCGACGACGACGAAGAGGTCGCGCTCCACCACACCTCCCGGTTGCAGAGCCCGCCGCCCCTGCCGCCCCGGCGCCGTTCCGTGCGGCCCCGCCGCGGGGTGCTCGCGCTGATCACCGCCGTGCTGCTGGTGCTCGGCGTGGGCGCGGGCGTCTGGTACATCAACTCCGGCCAGTTCACCAAGGTCCCCGCGGTGCTGACGCAGAAGGAGGCCGAGGCCACCAAGCGGCTGGAGGCGGCCGGGCTGAAGGTGGGCAAGGTCGAGCACCGGCACAGCGACACCGTGAAGCGCGGCACCGTCATGGACACGGACCCGGATCCGGGCGCCCGCATCCGCAAGCACGACGCGGTCACGCTCACCGTCTCCGACGGCCCCGAGATCGTGAAGGTGCCGGACGTGAAGGGCTCCCGGCTGGACAAGGCCGAGGAGTTGCTGAAGGCGGACGGCCTCGAGCCGGGCCTGGTCACCGAGGCCTTCAGTGAGGACGTCATCAAGGGCTTCGTCGTCAGCACCGACCCCGGCGCGGGCAAGCAGCGCCGCGCGGGCACCGCGGTCGCGATCGTCGTGAGCAAGGGCAGCCCGATCGACGTCCCGGACGTCACCGGCGAGGATCTGGAAGACGCCAGGGCCGAGCTGGAGGAGGCCGGCCTGAAGGTGAAGGTCTCCGCCCAGGAGGTCAACTCCGAGTTCGACAAGGGGCAGGTCGCCGCGCAGACACCGAAGGCGGACAGCCAGGTCGCCGACGGCGACACGGTGACGCTGACACTGTCCAAGGGCCCGGAGATGGTCGAGGTCCCCGACGTGGTGGGCGCGAGCGTCGACGACGCCACGTCGCTCCTGGAGCAGTCCGGGTTCGAGGTCAAGGAGGACCGCGGGCTGCTCGGGCTGTTCGGCGACACGGTGAAGAGCCAGTCCGTGGAGGCCGGCGACACGGCGCCCAAGGGCTCGACGATCACGATCACCATCCGGTGACCGGCGCGCCCGGCGGACATGACACCCTGAACGGGTGAGTCCTGAAGCCCCCCTGCGCTCCCGCAACCCCGTCGGCAGTCATGTCCCCGTGGCCGGCGGCCTGCACGACGTGGGCCTGTCGTACGCCCATGACCTCGGGGCGGAGACGGTCCAGGTGTTCGTCGCCAACCCGCGCGGCTGGGCCACGCCCGTCGGGAACCCGCGGCAGGACGAGGCCTTCCGGGAGCGGTGCGCGGCGGAGTCGGTCCCGGCGTACGTGCACGCGCCGTACCTGATCAACTTCGGCTCGCACACCGAGGCGACGGCGGAGCGGTCGGTGGAGTCGATGCGGCACTCGCTGCGCCGCGGGCGGCAGATCGGCGCGCTGGGCGTGGTCGTGCACACGGGAAGCGCGACCGGCGGACGCGACCGTTCCGTGGCGTTGAAGCAGGTGCGCGAGCATCTGCTGCCGCTGCTGGACGAGCTCACCCACGACGACGACCCGTTCGTGCTGCTGGAGTCCACCGCGGGCCAGGGCTCCTCACTGTGCTCCCGCGCCTGGGACTTCGGACCGTACTTCGAGGCGCTCGACGCCCACCCCAGGCTCGGGGTCTGTCTCGACACCTGCCATGTCTTCGCCGCCGGGCACGACCTGACCGGCCCGGCCGGCATGCACCAGACGCTCGACCTGCTGGTGGACACGGTCGGCGAGGGCCGGCTGAAGCTGATCCACGCCAACGACTCGAAGGACGTGGTCGGCGCCCACAAGGACCGGCACGAGAACATCGGCGCCGGTCACATCGGCGAGGACCCGTTCCGGGCGCTGCTCACCCACCCGGCGACCGCGGGCGTGCCGCTGATCATCGAGACGCCCGGCGGCAAGGAAGGTCACGCGGCGGACGTGGAGCGCCTGAAGAAACTCCGGGACGGCTGACGCACCCCGGGTGCGGCGAAAGAACGTCTGGGACCGCCGAAGAACGTCGGGGACCGCTGGAGAACTCCGGGTGCGGCCGAGGCGCCGGGGGCTCCCGCGCCCCGGCGCGTCAGAGCTCGGGGCCGTCCCCCGGGCCCTCCTGGTACGAGTAGCGCTGTTCCTTCCAGGGATCGCCGACGTTGTGATAGCCGCGCTCCTCCCAGAATCCCCGCCGGTCGGCGGTCATGTACTCGACGCCCCGGACCCACTTGGGCCCCTTCCAGGCGTACAGGTGCGGCACGACCAGCCGGAGCGGGAAGCCGTGTTCCGCCGTGAGCAGCTCGCCGTCCTTGTGGGTGGCGAAGATCGTGCGGTCGGCGGTGAAGTCGGCGAGGCGCAGGTTCGAGCTGAACCCGTACTCGGCCCACACCATCACATGGGTGACGTGGGGCGCGGGGGGCGCGATGTCGAGGATCGTGCGGGCCGGGATGCCGCCCCACTCGGCGCCGAGCATGCTGAACTTCGTCACGCAGTGCAGATCGGCCACCACGGACGCGTGGGGAAGGGCCGTGAACTCCTCGTGGTTCCAGGAGTGCTTCTCGCCGTCGGCGGTGGCGCCGAAGACCCTGAAGTCCCACCGTTCGGGCCGGAACTTGGGCACCGGACCGTAGTGGGTGACGGGCCAGCCACGCTGCAGTCGCTGTCCCGGCGGAAGCTCGGACACCGCTTCTTCTCCAGATTCGCGCTCCACCGGCTGACCCATGACTCCATCCTGACAGACCCGGGACGGTGCACATGACCAGCCATGACCGGGCAAATCCCGAATCGGGCAACTGCTACTAAGCATGCACTAACTTACTAAGTACGCACTTACTGGACGATCTTCGTCACCGGTGAAATCATGCGGCGGCAACCACCCCGAATTCCCTCCCCGGATTTCCTCTCCGAGTACCCACGTGGAAGGAGCCTCTGCGATGCAGGGCGACCCCGAGGTCATCGAGTTCCTCAACGAGCAGCTCACCGGCGAGCTCACCGCGATCAACCAGTACTTCCTCCACGCCAAGATGCAGGAGAACTTCGGCTGGACGAAGCTCGCGAAGTACACGCGGCACGAGTCGTTCGACGAGATGAAGCACGCCGAGGTGCTCACCGACCGGATTCTCTTCCTGGACGGTCTGCCGAACTACCAGCGCCTGTTCCACGTGCGGGTCGGCCAGACGGTCAAGGAGATGTTCGAGGCCGACCGGCAGGTCGAGGTCGAGGCCATCGACCGCCTCAGGCGCGGCATCAAGGTGATGCGCGAGAAGGGCGACATCACGTCGGCGAACATCTTCGAGTCGATCCTCGCGGACGAGGAACACCACATCGACTACCTCGACACACAGTTGGAACTGGTGGAGAAGCTCGGCGAGGCGCTGTACATCGCCCAGCTGATCGAGCAGCCGGAGGGCTGAGGCGGGACCTCGGGGCCGCTAGGCCGCCGCCGCGTCCTCGAGTCCGGCGACCACGGGCGCGACGCGGTCGGTCAGGTCTCGGCGGGAGCAGGCGCCCCGGCCGAGGATCGCCTGGATGCGGCGGACGCACGAGCCGCAGTCCGTGCCGGCCTTGCAGGCGGAGGCGATCTGGCGGGGCGTGCAGGCCCCGTCGTCCGCGTGCCGCTGGACCTGCGCTTCGGTCACACCGAAGCAGCTGCAGACGTACACGCGGATTCACCTCCCGCCGAGATCAATAAGGCTAACCTAACCTTACCCGGCACTCGGCGAGCACAAAAGTGGAGTGGGGCGCGGATCGTATGTGATCCGCGCCCCACTCCCATGACCGACGACTACTGGTCCCGGTACATCTCCGCCACCAGGAACGCCAGGTCCAGGGACTGGCTGCGGTTCAGACGCGGGTCGCAGGCGGTCTCGTAGCGCTGGTGGAGGTCGTCGACGAAGATCTCGTCGCCGCCGCCCACGCACTCGGTGACGTCGTCACCGGTCAGCTCGACGTGGATGCCGCCCGGGTGGGTGCCGAGGCCCTTGTGGACCTCGAAGAAGCCCTTGACCTCGTCGAGCACGTCGTCGAAGCGGCGGGTCTTGTGACCCGAGGCCGCCTCGTAGGTGTTGCCGTGCATCGGGTCGGTGATCCAGGCCACGGTCGCGCCCGAGGCGGTGACCTTCTCGACCAGCTCCGGCAGCTTGTCGCGGACCTTGTCGGCGCCCATGCGGACGATGAAGGTCAGCCGGCCCGGCTCACGGTCGGGGTCGAGACGCTCGATGTACTGCAGCGCCTCCTCGGCCGTGGTCGTCGGGCCGAGCTTGATGCCGACCGGGTTGCGGATCTTCGAGGCGAACTCGATGTGCGCGTGGTCCAGCTGCCGGGTGCGCTCGCCGATCCACACCATGTGGGCCGAGACGTCGTACAGCTGCCCGGTGCGGGAGTCGACGCGGGTGAGCGCGGACTCGTAGTCGAGCAGCAGCGCCTCGTGCGAGGAGAAGAACTCGACCGTCTTGAACTCCTCCGGGTCGGCCCCGCAGGCGTGCATGAAGTTGAGCGCGTTGTCGATCTCGCGGGCGAGCTGCTCGTAGCGCTGGCCGGACGGCGACGACTTCACGAAGTCCTGGTTCCAGGCGTGCACCTGGCGCAGGTCGGCGTAACCGCCGGTGGTGAAGGCGCGCACCAGGTTGAGCGTGGAGGCGGACGCGTTGTACATCCGCTTCAGGCGCTCGGGGTCCGGGATGCGGGCCGCCTCGTTGAACTCGAAGCCGTTGACCGAGTCGCCGCGGTACGTCGGCAGCGTCACGCCGTCGCGGGTCTCGGTGCCCTTGGAACGCGGCTTGGAGTACTGGCCGGCGATGCGGCCGACCTTGACGACCGGCACGGAGGCCGCGTACGTCAGCACGGCGCCCATCTGGAGCAGCGTCTTGAGCTTGTTGCGGATGTGGTCGGCGGACACCGCGTCGAAAGCCTCGGCGCAGTCGCCGCCCTGGAGGAGGAACGCCTCTCCCTTGGCGACGGCCGCCATCCGGGCGCGCAGCTGGTCGCACTCGCCCGCGAAGACGAGCGGCGGATACGACTCGAGGTCCGCGATCACTGCGCGCAGAGCCTCGGTGTCGGGGTACTCGGGCTGCTGCGCCGCGGGCAGGTCTCGCCAGGTGTTGCCAGCGCTGGAGCTGGTCTTAGCGTTCACGGTCACGCCCTCCACATTACGGGGTCGTGTCGAGTCCTTTTCGCCCGGCTCGACAGGTGAGACGCAGTACCGCTCACCTGTGGGGCCGGGACGCATGCGGTAGGGTGCGGCGCATGTTCGCGCTTTCGACCCAGAACTGGTGGTGGACCGCTCATCCGGCGGCCCACTGACTGCGCGTACCCAAGACGTCGCGAAGGCCGCCCGAGGGGCGGCCTTCGGTGTTTCCGGGCCCGGCCGTCCCTCTCCTGACAGCTCCTCCCAGCGAGAAGGACACGCCCCATGCATCTGCTCGACCTGCTGGACGATCCCCGCCCGTTCGCCCTGCTGCGCCGCCGCACGCCGGGCCACGACGACCACGTCGTGGAACTGCTCCTCGGCCCGGTCGCCGACCACGACCGGCTCGCCGACCTCCCCGACGAGGGCCTCGCGCTCGTTCCCTTCCGCCAGATCCGCGAGCGCGGCTTCGACGTGCGCGACGACGGCACCCCGCTGACCGTCCTGACCCCCGAGGAGCGGTACGAGATCCCGCTCGCCACGGCGATCGCCCAGCTGCCCGCCCACGAGGTGAGAGTCGACAACGGCGGCTTCGACGTCGCCGACGACGCGTACGCGCAGATCGTCGGACGGGTGCTGCGCGACGAGATCGGCCGGGGGGAGGGCGCGAACTTCGTGATCCGGCGGACCTACCAGGGGGAGATCCCCGGGTTCGGGCGCGCCGACGCCCTCGCCCTGTTCCGGCGGCTGCTGGAGGGCGAGCGCGGCGCGTACTGGACGTTCGTCGTGCACACCGGTGACCGGACACTGGTCGGCGCCAGCCCCGAGGTGCATGTGCGGATGTCCGGCGGCACGGTCGTCATGAACCCGATCAGCGGGACGTACCGGTATCCCGACGAGGGGCCGACCCCCGGACATCTGCTGGACTTCCTCGCCGACGGCAAGGAGATCGAGGAGCTGTCGATGGTCGTCGACGAGGAACTCAAGATGATGTGCACCGTCGGCGACATGGGCGGGGTGGTGGTCGGGCCGCGGCTGAAGGAGATGGCACACCTCGCGCACACCGAGTACGAACTGCGCGGCAAGTCCTCGCTGGACGTCCGGGAGGTGCTGAAGGAGACCATGTTCGCGGCGACCGTCACCGGCTCGCCGGTGCAGAACGCCTGCCGGGTCATCGAGCGCCACGAGGTCGGCGGGCGGGCGTACTACGCGGGCGCGCTGGCCCTGATCGGGCGCGACTCGGGCGGGGCGCAGACCCTCGACTCCCCCATCCTCATCCGCACCGCCGACATCGACGCGGCCGGGCGGCTGCGGGTGCCGGTCGGGGCCACCCTGGTGCGGGGGTCGGACCCGGCGGGCGAGGTCGCGGAGACGCACGCCAAGGCGGCAGGGGTGCTGGCGGCGCTGGGGGTGCGTGCGCAGCGCCCGCGCGCGCAGGGCGTACGGCCGCAGCTCGCCGACGACCCCCGGGTGCGGGCCGCGCTCGACGGACGTCGGGCCTCGTTGGCGCCGTTCTGGCTGCGGATGCAGGAGCCGACGCGGGAGCTGACCGGGCACGCGCTGGTCGTCGACGCCGAGGACACCTTCACGGCGATGCTCGCGCACGTTCTGCGCTCCAGCGGCCTTCGGGTGAGCGTCCGGCGCTACGACGAGCCCGGGCTGCGGGCGGCGGTGCTCGCGCACCAGGGGCCGGTGGTGCTGGGTCCGGGCCCCGGCGACCCGTCCGACCTGGACGATCCCAAGATGCGGTTCCTGCGGGAGCTGACCGCCCGGGTGCTGCGGGAGCACCGGCACGGGGTGCTCGGCGTCTGTCTCGGGCACGAGCTGATCGCGGCCGAGCTGGGGATGGACATCGTCCGCAAGGAGGTGCCGTACCAGGGGGCGCAGACGGTGATCGACCTGTTCGGACGGGCGGAGACCGTCGGCTTCTACAACAGCTTCGTGGCGCGGTGCGACGACGACGCCGCGCGGGAACTGGCCGCCCACGGGGTGGAGGTGAGCCGGGCCCCGAACGGCGAGGTGCACGCCCTGCGGGGACCCGGGTTCGCCGGGGTGCAGTTCCATCCGGAGTCGGTGCTGACGCTGAACGGGACGGCCGTGGTGCGCGAGGCGGTGGCCGGGATCGGCGCGCCGAGCCTGCGGCCGTAGCGGCCCGGCCGCAGAGCGCCGGTGGTCCGCCTCGCCGCCGGCGACGGGCCGCCCTCGCCGCCGGGGCGGCCCTCGCCGCCGACGGTGTCCTCGCCGCCGACGGTGACGAGGGCTCCGTCCACCGCGCGGCGAGGGCCCTCACTCGTCGTCGAGGCCCCGTTCGATGGCGTACCGGACCAGTTCCACCCTGTTGTGCAGCTGCAGCTTGCCGAGGGTGTTCTGGACGTGGTTCTGGACCGTGCGGTGGGAGATGACGAGGCGTTCGGCGATCTGCTTGTAGCTCAGGCCCTTGGCGACCAGCCGCAGCACCTCGGTCTCCCGGTCGGTCAGCCGGGGCGCGTTCGGCTCGTCGCCGCCGGCGGCGGGACCGGGGTCGGAGGCCAGGCGCCGGTACTCGCCCAGGACCAGGCCGGCCAGGCCCGGCGTGAACACGGGGTCGCCGACGGCCGTCCGGCGCACCGCGTCCAGCAGTTCCTCCGTGGACGCCGACTTCAGCAGATAGCCGGTCGCGCCGGACTTCACCGCCTCCAGCACGTCGGCGTGCTCGCCGCTCGCCGACAGCACGAGGACCCGCAGGGCGGGGTTCGCGGCGACGACCTCCTTGCAGACCTGGACGCCCGGCTTCGCGGGCAGGTTCAGGTCCAGCACGAGCACGTCCGGCATGGCCGCGTTGGCGCGGCGCACGGCCTGCTCGCCGTCGCCGGCGGTGGCGACCACGTCGAGGCCCGACTCCGCCAGATCCCGGGCGACCGCGTCGCGCCACATGGGGTGGTCGTCGACCACCATGACCCTGATCGGATCCTGTTGCCGGCTCATCACTGTCCTGCCTTCCCCCGCTGCACGTTCTTCTCCTTCGGCACCGTCAGTTCGACCTCCGTGCCCTGCCCCGGCGTCGAGATCAGCTCGGCGCTGCCGCCGAGGTCGCGCAGCCGGCCGCGGATCGACTGGGCGACGCCGAGCCGTCCCTCGCCCTCGGCCTGCGCGAGCCGCCCCTCCGGGATGCCCGGCCCGTCGTCCCGCACGGTGACGATCACCGCGTCGGGCTCGTCCTCGACGAGGATCCAGGCCCGGGCGTCCTCGCCGGCGTGCCGGCGGACGTTGTCCAGGGCGGCCCCGACCGCCGCGGCCAGCTCCCTCGCGGCGGGCGCCGGCAGCGGCACCGGGGCGCCGGGCTCGGCGAGGTTGACGCGGGCGGCGGCGAAGGGGGCGAGCAGCGCGCGCAGGTCGACGGGCCCGTCCTGCTCGGACGGCTCCGGCGACGGCTCCTCCACCGCGTAGACGACGGCGCCGTCGGCCGCGTCCTGGGAGACCCGGGAGACCGGCACGAGGCCGCCGGAGACCAGTGTGCGCAGCGCCACCTCCTGCTCCCCCGCCATCCGGCCCAGCTCGGCCGCCTCGCCGCCGATCACCGCGCCGCGCCGCTGCACCATGGCCAGCACCTGCAGCACGTTGTCGTGGATGTCCCGGGCGAGGCGTTCCCGCTCCCGCGTCGCCGCCTCGATCTCCAGGGCGCGGGCGAGGGTGCGCTCGGAGGCGCGGGCGACCTCGACGACGTAGCCGATGGCGATGGAGGCGACCCAGACCAGGATCACGTTGTGGACGGTGTCCCGGGCCGGGGTGCCGCGCTCGACGAGGTTGACGACGGCGACCGCGGAGGAGGCGACGGCCGCCCAGCGCCAGCCGCCCTTGATGGCGAAGGCCAGGACGGAGCCGGCGGTCCATATCGACGGCAGCGTCGGACCGCCCGCCTGGATGCGCTCGGGTGCGTCGGCGACGGTCGTGAGCATGATGCCGACCAGTGCGATGGTGAGGTCGGCGGCGAGGAAGCGCTTGGTGCAGCTCGCCGCGTTCGCGACCCGGGGCAGGGTGGCCAGGGTCCACACGGCCAGGACGCTGTAGTAGGCGACGGCCACCCAGGGACGTACGAACCCGTCGTAGGCGGTGGCGAAGAAGCCCACCGCGTACAGCATGGTGAGCACCCGGTAGCCGGCGAGCGCACGCCACAGCGGCAGCTCGACCGACATTCTCAGGACTCTCTCGCGCTTGGCCATCCGTCCGCCCCCCGGGACCGCCGACTACTGGTCTCTGTCCTTCGCCGCCTGGTCCTTCTCGGCCTGCGCGAGCGCCGCCTTCGCGGCCTTCTCCGCCTCTTTCTCGGCCTTCGCCGCTTCCGCGATCTGCCGCTTGGCGGCGGTCGCGTACATGTCGACGTACTCCTGCCCGGAGAGCTTCATGATCTCGTACATGACCTCGTCGGTCACGGCGCGCAGCACGAACCGGTCGTGGTCCATGCCCTGGTAGCGGCTGAAGTCCAGCGGCCTGCCGATGCGGATGCCGGGCCGCATGATCTTCGGGAGGACCTTGCCCGGCGGCTGGATCTTCTCGGTGTCGATCATGGCGACGGGGATCACGGGCGCGCCGGTGGCGAGCGCCACGCGCGCGAGGCCGCCCGGCTTGCCCCGGTAGAGCCGGCCGTCGGGCGAGCGCGTGCCCTCCGGGTAGATGCCGAACAGCTCACCGCGCTCCAGCACCTGTATCCCGCTGCGGATCGCGGCCTCACCCGCGCCGCGCCCGCCGGAGCGGTCCACCGGGAGCTGGCCGACGCCCTTGAAGAAGGCCGCCGTCAGCCGGCCCTTCACACCGGGCGTGGTGAAGTACTCGGCCTTCGCGATGAAGGTGACCTTGCGGTCGAGGACCGCGGGCAGGAAGAACGAGTCGGAGAACGACAGGTGGTTGCTCGCCAGGATCGCGGGGCCCTCGTCGGGGATGTTCTCGAGGCCCTCCACCCAGGGCCTGAAGGCGACCTTCAGCGGTCCCCCGATAGCGACCTTCATCGCGCCGTACAACAAGCGAGTGCCTCCTGTTTGTGTCGCTCAGACCTTAACCCGGAGCGGCCGCAATGGCTCCGGCGACCCTGGTCGGTGTCAGTGGGGTCGCGTACGGTGAAGCACACGTCCCTCCCATGAAGAACAGACGAAGACAGGAGACCGAAGGTGCCGGTCCTTCCTGGAGCCGAGCCGTACCGCCATGAGGGCGGGGAGGTCGGAGTGCTCCTCTGTCACGGCTTCACCGGTTCCCCGCAGTCGCTGCGGCCCTGGGCGCGCCACCTGGCCGGGCAGGGTCTGACCGTCTCCCTTCCGCTGCTGCCGGGGCACGGCACGCGCTGGGAGGACATGGCGCTCACCGGCTGGCAGGACTGGTACGCGGAGGTGGACCGCGAGCTGCGCGCGCTGCGCCGCCGCTGCACGAGGGTGTTCGTGGCGGGTCTGTCCATGGGCGGAGCGCTGGCCCTGCGGCTGGCCGCCAGGCACGGCGAGGGGGTGGAGGGCGTCATCGTCGTCAACCCCGCGAACAAGGTCCACGGTCTGTCCGCGTACGCGCTTCCGGTGGCCCGCCACGTCGTCCGCACGACGAAGGGGATCACGAGCGACATCGCCAGGGAGGGCGTCCTGGAGAGCGGGTACGACCGGGTGCCGCTGCACTCGGCGCACTCCCTGCGCGCCTTCCTGCGGCTGGTCGACGGCGAGTTGCCGCAGGTCACCCAGCCGCTGCTGCTCCTGCACAGCGTCCAGGACCATGTGGTGCCGGCGGCGGACTCGGCCCGGGTGCTCAGCCGGGTGTCCTCGACGGACGTGACCGAGATCCTGCTGGAACAGAGCTACCACGTGGCAACGTTGGACCACGATGCGGACCGGATCTTCGAGGAGAGCTACGCGTTCATCGCCCGGATCGCGCCCAGTGTCGGCAAGGAAGGGACGGCCGTAGGTGGCTGAGCACGACGCCGACCGCGAGGACCGGGAGAACCGGGACGAGCGGGACGGCCTGGATGCCCGTCGGGGCCACGAGCCGGAGGAGCAGAGCGTGCCCTTCGACGAGGCCGCGGCGTGGGCGGCGATCGTCGCGGGGTACGGCGAGGAACCGCCGGACCCGCCGGGCGCCAAGCCGTTCAAGTCGGTCGAGGATCTGGCGCTCCTCGAAGTCGAGGCGAACGACGAGGAGGCCGGGACGGAAGCGGGCAAAGAGCCCGTGAAGGACCCCGGCGAGGAGAAGAAACCGGCCAAGCCGCTGGGCAGTTCGGTCGCCTTCGCACCCGGCGTCGGACCTCGCGACTACACAGCGGCCGAACCGGTGGAGGAGGACTTCGACGAGGAGGACGAGGGTCACTTCGTCCCGCCGGAGCCGCCGCCGCTGCCCGCCGCCGACACCACGGCCAAGTTCGCCTGGCTCGGGGTGATCGGCGGGC
Source organism: Streptomyces sp. NPDC037083 (assembly GCF_055606485.1). NCBI lineage: Bacteria > Bacillati > Actinomycetota > Actinomycetes > Kitasatosporales > Streptomycetaceae > Streptomyces > Streptomyces sp. NPDC037083. Next base: position 427,805 of record NZ_JBVJSQ010000007.1, read on the forward strand.
CCGTGCTGCTCCTGCTCGCGGTGCTGCTGGGCTGGGAGATGACGTGGTGGCTGACGACGGTCGCCCTCGGCGGCTTCCTCGGCGGCTTCGCCACGCTGGTGATGCGGATGCGGACGGACGACGAAGACGACGGGGACCCCGGCCGGGGCGCGGTCGTCTGACCGACGCCCGTCCGTCCGGCCGACGGGTGTTCGTCCGATCGACAGGCGGGCTCCTGACCCGGGGGCGGGGTCCTGACGGCGAGCGGTCGGTCGTCCGACCGTCGGAGCGCTCGTGACGGAGGGGCGGGTTCCTGACCGACCGGCGGTCGGTCGTCTCAAGCGACGGCGGCGGGAATTCTGAGGGCGGCGAGGACCGGGAGGTGGTCCGTGGCCGCCCTCAAGTCGTTCTCGGCGATGCCCCGCAGCCCGAGGGGCACCCCGCAGCCCAGTACCTCCACGCCCTTCGTCGCGAAGATCCCGTCGATGCGGCGGTCCGGCCCGGTGGACGGGAAGGTGTGCTCGGCCCCCCAGGGCGCGGCGGTACGGCAGTCCTGGAGGGTCGCGGCCAGGCGGCCGAAGGTGCGTCCGTCGGGCCGTTCGTTGACGTCGCCGCCCGCGACCGCGTGCTCCACGCCCATCCCGGCGAGCCGGTCGAGGAGCATGCCGCCCTGCTCGTGGCGCTCGTCCCCGCGCAGGCTCAGGTGGCAGCTGACGACGCCGATCCTGGTGCCGCCGAAGCGGACCACGGCGGTGGCGAGGCCGCGCCGGAACTCCCCCGGCGTGAGCGGCAGCAGCACGTCCTCGGTGCGTTCGACGGTCGCCCGCAGCGAGCAGAGGATCGCGGGTCCGGCGGCCGTGCCGCCACCGGTGAGGACCACCTGGCCGGCGGCCGCGGCGAGAGCGGCCAGCTTCTTGCGCCAGCGGAAGAAGATCGGCGCTTCCTGGACGAGGACCAGGTCGGGGGCGCAGGCGGTGATGACGCGGGCGAGGGCGTCCGTGTCGTCCCGCATCGAGCGGATGTTGTAGCTGAGGACCCGGATGACGGCCGAACCGTCGGGCTCGGTACGGGAGTCGGGCAGCGGCGACGTCGTCGGCATAGCGATCAAGATACGCCGCCGCGTCCCGTACGTCCGGAAAAGCGAACGGGGGCCGCGAGCGGCCCCCGTCCCACCGCACCGTGCGGTACGCCTACATGATCGGGTCGGGCTCCCGGGCCAGGTCCGCCGCGCCGACCAGGCCCGCCTTGTTGCCGAGCTGGGCGGCGATGACGTCGGCCACCGGACGCCAGTTGCCGCCGACGAGCCAGCGCTTGTAGGACTTGCGGATCGGGTCGAGGACCAGGTCGCCCTCGTCGGAGAGGCCGCCGCCGACGATGAACGCGGACGGGTCGAAGAGGGAGGCGAGGTCGGCGAGACCGGCGCCGGCCCAGCGGGCGAGCTCGCGGTAGGAGTCCACGGCGACCGGGTCGCCCTGGCGGGCGGCCATAGAGATGTGCTTGCCCTCGATGCCGTCGGGGGTGCCGTCGCCGAGCCCGAGCAGCACCTCGGCACGTTCCGGGGTGGCGTTGGCGCGCTGCGTGGCGTACCGCACGAGGGCGCGACCGGAGGCGTACTGCTCCCAGCAGCCCTGCGAGCCGCAGCCGCACAGCAGGCCGTCCGGCACCATGCGGATGTGGCCGAACTCGGCGGCCACGCCGAAGTGACCGCGGCGCAGCTTGTTGCCGATGATGATGCCGCCGCCGAGGCCGGTGCCGAGGGTGATGCAGATGACGTTGCGGTGCCCCTTGCCCGCACCGAACTTGTACTCGCCCCACGCGGCTGCGTTGGCGTCGTTCTCCACGACGACCGGGAGACCCACGCGGGCCTCGACCTTGTCCTTCAGCGGCTCCTGGCGCCAGTCGATGTTGGGCGCGAAGTAGACCGTGGAGCGCTGGCGGTTGACGTAGCCGGCGGCGCCGATGCCCACACCGACGATGTCGTGCCCGGCACGCGCGCCCTCCACGGCGGAGGCGATGGCGTCCACGATGCCCTCGGGCGTGCCCGGGGTCGGCACCTTGTGGGTCGAGAGGATGTTGCCTTCCTCATCGACCACGCCGGCCGCGATCTTCGTGCCGCCGATGTCGACGCCGATGGTGAGTCCCATGAATCCCTCAGTTCCGGTCGAGCCCCGCTACGGCCAACCGTACCCGAGCCCCTGCCGTGGGAAGGCTTCAGTCCAAGTCGATGCGCTGGCCCGGGCCGGTGTCGTCGCCGCCTTCGCGGCCCGTGTCGCGCGGGTCGCTCGCTCCGGTCGTCCAGCGCCGTTCCTGGGTCTGGACCGCCGAGCGGTAGGCGGCGAGGAGCTCGCTGCCGGCCGCCGCGAGGTGGTCGAAGACATCCGGATTGCGCTCGATGACGGGCTCCACGGCGGCCCTGGCCTGCTGGACGACCTGTCGCACGGCCTGCTGGGCGGCGGGTCCGGCGACCGCTCCGAGCAGCGGGGACTGGATCGACGACAGCTTGTCGCTGACGGCGTCGACGAGCTTGCGCAGTTCGTCGGCGGCCGAGCCCTGCGGCCGGCCTTGCTCGGCGCGGCGGCGGGCCTTCTCCGCCGCCAGGTCCTCGGCGGCGGCGGTGGCCCAGGCGTCGGCGTCGCTCGCGCGACGCTCCTCGTCGAAACCCTGTGTCCCGGCGGGCTCCCCGGCGGCGTCGGGCGTGGGGCGCTCTTCGCTCATGGCGGACTCCTGACGACTCCTGGTGGACGACGCCTGACTACGGCTCGTCTCTACGACGTTACCCGAACGGCGGTATGCCGTTCACTTCGCGCGCGGCCACAGGCCGGGATCGGGGGCGAAGCGCACGCACAGCTCGCCGTCGCGCAGGGCGGCGCCGTCGACGGTGCAGCGGCGCAGCACGGAGGGCAGCGCGACGATGCGGCGGAACGGCCCGGCGGTGACGACGAGTTCGTCGCCGCGCCGGACGAGGTCGAGTTCGTCCCGTACGGCGCCGGGCAGCGGGAGGCGCCAGACGAGCACGCCGTCCTGCTCGAGCCGGTCGACGACGGGCCACTCGACCGGGGAGACCGCCGGGTTGACGGCGGGCACGGCGAGTGCGGCGAGGTCGTCGGCGCCGCGGGGATCATGGCCGAGGTGGGCGACGGGACGGGCCGTCTCGCCCCACTCCTCCAGGATCTTGCGCTGCTGGGTGACGAGCCGGCCGAGCCGGCCGTCGTCGGTGTCCGTCTCCGGCAGCAACCGGTTGGCGACGAGCGACTCGACGGGCAGGGCGCGCAGGGCGAGGCCGAGGCGGGCGTCGCGGAGCGCGTCGGCGCCGGCGGGTCCGGGCTCGGCGACGAGCCGTACGGCGGTGCGGCGGTCGGCGAGGACGGCCTCGACGGCGGCCAGCTCCATGTCCCAGCGGGCGGTCGTCTCGTACAGCCACTCGGCGGGCATCGGCACCCCGGCGAGCCGGCCGAGCATGGGCCGCAGGGCGCGGGCCGCCTGGCGCTCGGGCGGGAGCAGACGACGCAGGTAGCGGCGCAGTTCCTCGGGGAGGGCGAGCAGGGCGAGGGCCTGCGGGGCGGGCGGCAGGTCGACCACGAGGAGGTCGTGGGCCTCGGCGAGGGCGGCGTCGCGCAGTGCGCGCAGCAGGGTCAGTTCCTCGGCTCCGGGGAGAGGGGTGACCTCCTCCGGGTCGAGCCGGGAGGCGCCGAGCAGGTCGAGCACGGTGGTGGCGCGGTCCTGGAATCCGGCGAGGTCGTCCCGGAAGCCGGCGGCGGCGTCGGGACGCCAGGCGGTGAGGTGCGGGGCGACGTCCACGGGACTCGGACCCGTGCGCACCCCGAGCGCCGCGCCGAGGGTGTCGGTGCGGTCGGCGCTCAGGACGAGGGTGCGAGTGCCTCCGGCGGCTGCGTGGTGTGCGGTGGCGGCCGCGATCGTGGTACGGCCGCTGCCGCCGGGGCCGGTGATCAGGAGGGTGCGCATGGGGGTGAACGGTACCGGTCGTGCCGGCCCGGGGCCTGCGCCCCGGACCCGCTTCGGTCCCGAGGAGCCTCGCCCTCGAGCGGCGGCCGGAGTGGCGCCCGGCCGTGCCCGAGGAAGGGGCCGCCTACTTCTCGCCCGACTCCACCCGCTTCTTCAGGCCGGCCAGCGCCCGGTCGATGATCACCTTCTCCGCCTTGCGCTTGATCATGCCCAGCATGGGGATCTTGACGTCCACCGTGAGCTGGTAGGTGACCTGGGTGCCGCCGGCGCCGGCCGGCTTGAGGAGGTAGGAGCCGTCGAGCTGGCGCAGCATCTGGGACTTCACCAGCGTCCAGGACACCTCGTGCTCGCCGGTCCAGGTGTAGCCGAGGACCTGGTCGTCCTTGATCGCGCCGGCGTCCATGACCAGGCGGACCTGTTCGGCGCGGCCCTGCTCGTCCTTCTTGAGGACCTCCGCCTGCTTCACCTCTCCGGTCCAGTCCGGATAGCGGGCGAAGTCTGCGATCACCGCCATGACGTCGGCCGGTGCCGCCTCGATCGTGATGCTCGAGCTGGTGTGTTCCGCCATCGCCGTGGCTCCTCCGGATGCGGGCCCGTAAGGGTACGTGTGTGCAGCGTGAAGGCTACCGCGCGGTCGGCCGGGCGAGTTCACCACTCCAGGGCCCATGGCTTGCCGCTGCCCGCGAAGTGTCCGACGTTCACGCACTCGGTCGACCCGATCCGCATCCGGCGCGCGAGCGGCTGGTGGACGTGCCCGAAGAGGGAGTAGCGGGGCCGGGTGCGGCGGATGGCGTCCAGCAGCGCGCGGCTGCCGCGTTCGAAGCGGCGGGCCACGGTGTCGTAGACGAGTTCCGGGACCTCCGGCGGGATGTGGGTGCACAGCACGTCCACCTCGCCGACGGCCTCGATCTTCGCCGCGTACTCCTCGTCGCTGATCTCGTAGGGGGTGCGCATCGGCGTCCGCAGGCCGCCGCCCACGAAGCCGAAGACGCGGCCGCCGATCTCCACCCGCTCGCCGTCCAGGACGGTCGTGCCCGGGCCGGCGAACTCGGGCCACAGCTGCGGCATGTCGACGTTGCCGTAGGTGGCGTAGGTCGGGGTCGGAAAGGCGGGGAACATCTCGCCGTACTGCTTGCGGACCGCCTGCTCGATCAGCGCGGCCCGGTCGCCGCCGATGCCGCCCCACAGCCGGGCGCCCAGCTCACGGGCCTCCTCGAAGCGGCGGGCGGTGCGCAGTTCGACGATGCGGTCGGCGTTCTCGACGCCGAAGAGGTCGGGGAAGATCCCGCGGGAGTGGTCGGCGTAGTCCAGGAACAGGACGAGGTCGCCCAGACAGATCAGCGCGTCCGCGCCGTCCGCGGCCCGGGCCAGGTCGCGAGCGTTGCCGTGTACGTCGCTGACCACGTGAATGCGTGTTCCGCGCGTACCGGACGGTGTGGGTGCCATGGCGATCAAGGGTAGGCGTGTGCGGCATACGTGAACAGTGGCGGCCCGGATAGCGGTTACTGGCCAGTCAGTAAAGTGGTGGACTACTGTCACCCGGGAAACACCAATCTGTGTGACGCAGCGAACATCTCGTGGACCCCCCTGTCGAAGAGGCCATACCGGCGGGTAACGTCCGGGCAGTCCAGTCGTGCTCAGGATTTCAACCACCGAGGTCCACCGAGATCCATGAGCCCAAGCCCGAGCCTTGGACCGCACCGTCGCATCACACAACGTCGTGGCGCCGGCGCCCTATGAGGAGCAGCAGTCTTGCGCGAGTTCAGCCTTCCGGCTTTGTACGAGGTCCCTGCGGACGGCAATCTGACCGACATCGTCCGCAGAAACGCCGCGCAGCATCCCGACGTCGCCGTCATCGCCCGCAAGGTGGGCGGCGCCTGGCAGGACGTGACGGCCACGGAGTTCCTCGCCGAGGTGCACGCCGCCGCCAAGGGCCTCATCGCCTCCGGCGTCCAGCCCGGCGACCGGGTGGGCCTGATGTCGCGCACCCGCTACGAGTGGACGCTGCTCGACTTCGCGATCTGGTGCGCGGGCGCGGTCACCGTCCCGGTGTACGAGACCAGCTCGCCGGAGCAGGTGCAGTGGATCCTCTCCGACTCGGGCGCGACCGCCGTCGTCGTCGAACTCGACGCTCACGCGGCCGCCGTCGAGTCGGTGCGCGAGTCGCTGCCCGCGCTGAAGCACGTCTGGCAGATCGAGGCGGGGGGCGTCGAGGAGCTCGGGCGGCTCGGCAGGGACGTCTCCGACGAGGTCGTCGAGGAGCGCAGCTCGCAGGCCAGGGCCGACGACCCGGCGACGATCGTCTACACCTCCGGCACGACCGGCCGGCCCAAGGGCTGTGTGCTCACCCACCGCAGCTTCTTCGCCGAGTGCGGCAACGTCGTGGAGCGGCTGCGGCCGCTGTTCCGCACCGGCGAGTGCAGCGTCCTGCTCTTCCTGCCCCTCGCGCACGTCTTCGGGCGGCTGGTGCAGATCGCCCCGATGATGGCGCCGATCAAGCTGGGCACCGTGCCGGACATCAAGAACCTCACCGACGAGCTGGCGTCCTTCCGGCCGACGCTGATCCTGGGCGTGCCGCGGGTCTTCGAGAAGGTCTACAACTCGGCCCGCGCCAAGGCGCAGGCGGACGGCAAGGGCGCCATCTTCGACAAGGCGGCGGACACCGCGATCGCCTACAGCAAGGCGCTGGAGCTGCCCGCGGGCCCGCCCCTCGCGCTGAAGATCAAGCACAAGGTGTTCGACAAGCTGGTCTACAGCAAGCTGCGCGCGGTGCTCGGCGGCCGGGGCGAGTACGCGATCTCGGGCGGCGCGCCGCTGGGCGAGCGTCTCGGGCACTTCTTCCGCGGCATCGGCTTCACCGTCCTGGAGGGCTACGGCCTGACGGAGTCCTGCGCGGCCACCGCCTTCAACCCGTGGGACCGGCAGAAGATCGGCACGGTCGGTCAGCCGCTGCCCGGCTCGGTGGTGCGGATCGCGGACGACGGCGAGGTGCTGCTGCACGGCGAGCACCTGTTCCAGGGGTACTGGAACAACCCGGGCGCGACGGCCGAGGCGCTGGCCGACGGCTGGTTCCACACCGGTGACATCGGCACCCTCGACGAGGACGGCTACCTGCGGATCACCGGCCGCAAGAAGGAGATCATCGTCACCGCGGGCGGCAAGAACGTCGCTCCCGCCGTGATCGAGGACCGCATCCGCGCGCACGCGCTGGTCGCGGAGTGCATGGTGGTGGGCGACGGGCGGCCGTTCGTGGGCGCGCTGGTCACCATCGACGAGGAGTTCCTCGGGCGTTGGGTCTCCGACCACGGAAAGCCGGCGGGTTCGACCGCGGCGTCGCTGCGCGAGGACGCCGACCTGCAGGCCGCCATCCAGTCGGCGATCGACGACGGCAACGCCGCGGTCTCGAAGGCGGAATCGGTGCGGAAGTTCCGCATTCTCTCCTCCCAGTTCACGGAGGACTCGGGCCACCTCACGCCGTCGCTGAAGCTCAAGCGCAGTGTCGTGGCGAAGGACTACGCGGGCGAGATCGAGGCGATCTACGCCAAGTAGCGGCCCCGCAGGGCCTGCTGACCGGACGTCATGGCGCGGTGTCCTCCACGAGGACCCGCGCCATGGTGCGTTCGGCGAGCGCGGTGATGGTGACGAAGGGGTTCACCCCGATGTTGCCGGGCACCAGCGAGCCGTCGGTGACGTACAACCTCGCATACCCCTTCACCCGGCCGTAGTCGTCGGTCGCCTTTCCCAGCACGCAGCCGCCGAGCGGGTGATAGGTGAAGTCGTCGGCGAAGACCTTGTTGCCGGAGCCGAAGAGGTCGTAGCGGTAGATGGTGGCGTTCGCCGCGTTGACGCGGTCGAACAGTTTCTTCGCCATGCTCACGGAGACGGCGCTCTGGGCGGCGCTCCAGCCGAGCCTGACCCCGTCCGAGGCGGCGTCGTACGTGAAGGCGGCGCGCTGCGGGTTCTTGGTGATCGCCAGATAGAGGCTCACCCAGTGCTCCAGCCCCGTGGGCAGCGGGGCGATCTCCGCGAAGACCGGGTTGGCCGTGTTCGCCCAGTCGTCGATGCCCATGACCGGCATGGTCGACTGGTTGGCGCCGACCGTGTCCCACAGGTGGTTGGCCCGCCCCAGCATCACGTTGCCGTTGGTCCCCCAGCCCGCCCCGACGCTCGCGTTCAGCGCGGGCAGCGTGCCCGTCTCCCGCGCCCGGACGAGGAGCTCGCTGGTCCCGAGGCTGCCGGCGCCCAGGAACAGGTAGGTGCAGCCGTACTGCTTGGTCTCGACGACCCGGCCCGTGTCGTCGATGCGGTCGGCGGTCAGGACGTACGTCCCGTCGTTCGCCCGGCTGATGCCGCGCACCTTCTCCATGGTGTGGATCGTGACGTTCCCGGTGCCGAGCGCCGCCGCGAGATACGTCTTGTCGAGGCTCTTCTTGCCGTGGTTGTTGCCGTAGATGACCTCCTGGCCGAGGGCGGACCGGGTGGCGGTGCCCGCGGCCTCGCGCTGCATGTAGCCGAAGTCGTAGACGCTGGGCACGAAGGTGGTCCTCAGCCCGGCGTTCACCGCGTGCTTGCGGGAGACGCGGGTGAACCTGTACCACTCGGTCGACTCGAACCAGGCGGGGTCGACGGTGTTGACGCCGAGCATGGCGCGGGCGCGCGGGAAGTACGTCGCGTACATCTCGGCCGCGTCGACGGTGGGGAACTGCTCGGCGAAGTAGGACGGGAGCGGGGTGACCGCCATGGAGCCGTTGACCAGGGAGCCGCCGCCGACCCCGCGGCCCACGAAGACGGACATGTCCGCGAAGTGCACCCGGTCCAGGACGCCGGGGTAGAGGCCGATGTCCTTGTTGACGACGTCCAGCCACAGGAAGGTGGCCAGTGGCGCCTCGGTGCGGGTGCGGAACCACATGGACCGCTGGTCGGGGCTGGCGGTGTTGCAGAAGACCTTGCCGTCGGAGCCGGCCGTGTTCCACAGCCGGCCCATCTCCAGGACCAGGGTGCGGATGCCTGCCTGGCCCAGGCGCAGGGCGGCGACGGCGGCGCCGTAGCCGGAACCGACCACGACGGCGGGGGCGGATTCGACCGCGGCGGGCTCGGCCGACTGTGCCGACTGCAGACCTATGCGGGTGAAGCCGAGGGTGGCCGCCGTCTGGAGGGCGGCCATACCAAGGATTTGACGTCTCGTCAGCTGACGCTGCATCAGTTTGGCTGTCATGTGCGCAGCATCAGCGGATTTTCTCCCTCCGCCTAGGGCAAAGGGAGAAAAGTCTAGAGCAAGCTTCTCAGCCGCTCCGCCAGCAGATCCCAGCGCCACCTCTCCTCGACCCACTGGCGCCCCCGCTCCCCCATCCGGCGGCGCAGCTCGGCGTCCCCGAGGAGGGCGACGATCCGTTCGGCGGTCGCGGCCGGCGAGCCGCCCGGCACGACCCAGCCCGTCTCGCCGTCGAGCACGGCGTCGGGCGCACCCCCGGAGTCCCCTGCGACGACGGGCAGCCCGGTCGCCGACGCCTCCAGGTAGACGATCCCGAGCCCCTCGACGTCGAGACCGCCCCGCCGCGTGCGGCACGGCATCGCGAAGACGTCCCCGGCGCCGTAGTGCGCGGGCAGCTCCGACCAGGGCACGGACCCGGTGAAGCGCACGGAGCCGGCGACCCCGCTCTCGTGCGCGAGCCTGCGCAGGTCCTTCTCGTACGGCCCGCCCCCGACGACGAGCAGCACGGCGTCCGGCTCGGCGGCCAGGATCCGCGGCATGGCCAGGATCAGCGTGTCCTGGCCCTTGCGCGGGACCAGCCGCGAGACGCACACGACGACCGGCCGGTCGGTCAGCCCGAGCCGCGCGCGCACCTCGTCGCCGCCCGAGCCCGGGTGGAAGGTCTTCTCGTCGACGCCCGGCGGCAACTGCACCATCCGCCCGGCGGCCCCGGCGCTCAGCGCGGTCGCGATCCGCGAGCGGGTGTACTCGCCGAGGTACGTGATCGTGTCCGTGCTCTCACCGATCCGGCCGAGCAGCTGCCGGGCGGCGGGCAGCTGGGCCCACCCGGCCTCGTGCCCGTGGGTGGTGGCCACCAGCCGCTCGGCGCCCGCCCTGCGCAGCGCGGGCGCCATCAGCCCGAGCGGCGCGGCCGCCCCGAACCACACCGACGTGCACCCGTGCTCCCGCAGCAGCCCGGCCGCCCGCCGGGTCGCCCCGGGCGTCGGCAGCAGCATCGTCGTGGAGTCCCGCACGACGGTGAAGGGCTGCTCGGCGTCGAAGGCGGCGGTCGCCTCGACGCCCTCGCGGGAGCGCTTCCAGGTGGACGCGTAGACGACCAGGCGGTCGGGGTCGAGCCGGAGCGCCATGTTGTGCAGGAACGCCTGGATGCCGCCCGGACGGGGCGGGAAGTCGTTCGTGACGATGAGGGTCTTGTGCATCGCAGCCGACCCTATCCAAACGCTTTTCACCGCCGCGCCCGGCGGCGCCCGACAGCCCGGCGGGGGATCATGTGCGCGACGCGCACCCGGACGAGCGGGCGGACAGGAACGGACGGCCACAGGTGGAGATCACGGACGCGAGGCGGCCCCCGACCCGTCTGCTCACGACGTGGGGCGTGACCCGGCCGGCGCTGTTGCTCCTCGTCCTCGGGGTGTTGCCCTTCCCCGGTCCGGACGTCACCGGCGACGTGTCCGTCATCTACCGGGGCTGGTACGAGGTGCTGCGCACCGGCGTCTTCCCGGCGGCCGACGTCACCTGGCAGTATCCGCCCGGCGCCGCCCTCGCGGTCCTCTCCCCCGGCCTGCTGCCCTTCCTCGGCTACGCGTCGGCCTTCTTCGTCCTGGCCCTCCTCGCCGACCTGGCCGTCCTCGTGCTGCTGCTGGACACGGGCCTGCGCCCCGGCCGGTCGCTGCGCGGCGCCTGGACGTGGGCGGCGGGCGTCCCGCTGCTGGGCCCCACCGTCTACGCCCGCTACGACGTGATGGTGACGGCGGTCGCGGTCGCCGCCCTGGTCGCCGGCGTCCGCCGCCCCCGGGTGATGGGGGCGTTGACGGGCCTGGCGGCGCTGCTGAAGGCGTGGCCGGTACTGCTGCTGGCGGGCGCGGTGCGCCGTCGGGCGTGGGGTGCGGCGGCGGTGACGGTCCTCGCCCTGTGCGCCCTGTTCGCCCTGACCATGCCCGGCGCCTTCGCCTTTCTGGCCTTCCAGCGCGACCGGGGCACCGAGGTGGAGTCGGTGGGCGCCCTCGCCCTGCACATGGCCCGGCAGTTCGGCTGGCGGGGCGAGGTGCTCTTCCGCTACGGCTCCCTGGAGTTCGCCGGCCCGTACGTGGGCGTCGTGGACGAGGTGGCCCTGGGGCTCACCGTGCTGGCGTTCGGCTGGCTGCTGCTGTGGCGGCTCACCGCGCGACGCCTCGCGCCGCACACGCTCGCGGAGGCCGCCTTCACGGCGGTTCTGCTGTTCACCGTCACCAGCCGGGTGATCAGCCCGCAGTACCTGGTGTGGCTGATCGGCCTCGCGGCGGTCTGCCTGTGCTTCCGGGCCGGGTGCATGACGCCACCCGCCGTCCTGGTCCTGGCCGCGGCGGGGGTGACGGGCCTGGAGTTCCCCGTCTTCTTCGCGGACGTCGTCGCGAGCACCGCCCTCGGCGTCGCCCTCGTGTTCCTGCGCAACGGCCTGCTGGTGGCCGCCGCGCTCACCGCGGCCGTACGCCTCTGGCGCTCGACGGCGGCGGGCCGCGATCGCGTCCCCCTCCTCGGTCACGCCGTCCGCACCGACGAGCCCGCCGCCTCCCCCTGAGGCTCATGCCAGGACCGCCGCAGCACCGCCCCCACCACCGTGCACCGCACGCCCGTGGAGAGCGCCGTCGCCCGGCAGACCCCCGGCAGCCCGAGCCCCGGCAGCCCGTACGCCGGCGGCAGCTGGACGGCCGTGCCGAGCAAGGACACCCGCAGCGGCACGGGCGCTCCCCCGCTGCCCTCGAAGACCCCGCCCAGGGCCCCCGGCAGGGCATGCCGCGGGTCGCGCGGGCGACGGGCCGGGCGGAGCGGGCGTGGCTGTGTGAGGCGATCGAGGAGCTGACCCGGCCGGCTCAGCCGAACTGAGCCTTCAGATAGTCCTGCCAGTCGCGCGTGAACTCCGCGAGGGAGACGCCCAGCACGCTCTGGGACGCGCCCTCCACCGCCCCCGGCCGCTCCGCGTGCTCCCCCACGGCCCGGTAGAACGCGTCCAGCTTCACCTCGCCCCAGCGCTCGGCGACCATCCGGCAGGCCAGCCAGCCGCCCTCGTACGCCTTGGCCAGCCGGTCCGCGTCGCCGGAGAAGCCGAAGTCGCCGTCGGCGGGCAGCGCCGCCGGGACGGTGCCGCTGCCCACGGCGTGCTGAAGTTCGGGGGCCACCTCCCGCGGGGTGCGGCCGGTGCCGCGGTAGCCGACCCAGTCGGCGTACCCCTCGGACAGCCACAGCGGGGTGGCGGCGTTGGTGTGGGCGCGGGTGGCGACATGCGTCGTCTCGTGGGTGAGGACCACCTGCCGGCCCACCCGGCCGAGCATGGCGTACGCGTCGGGATTGACGATCACCCGGTCCGCGGGCGCCCTGGCCCTGCCGCCCGTCTCACCCGTGGTGACCGCGGCGATCCCCCGGTAGGAGGAGGCGGGCGAGCCGAGCAGCCCCGCCATGCCCTCCAGCGACTTCGGCACCAGGACGACGACGTGCCCCGCCCAGTCGGTGCCCCAGGCCGCCGACACCGCCGGGACGGCGTCGTCGGCCAGCTCCGCGAAGGACCGCAGCTGTTCGCCGGACTGCCCCACCCCCAGCACCAGGCTGTGCGCGCCCCGCACCACGCTCACCGTGCCCTGGTCCCACAGCTGCTGGCCGGTCCGTCTCGCGGGCCGCTCCGAGGTCACCGACCATCGTCCCGCCGCGTCCAGCGCCAGGGCCAGGGTGCGGTCCACGACCACCGGGGCCCGGTCGTAGCCGTCGACCCGGTAGCTCAGCTCGGCGTCCGCGGTGGCGGTGTCCCCGCTGCGACGGAGTGCCGTCACCCGGTACGACCAGGCCGCCAGCGGAACGGACCGCACGGCCGCGTATCCGGCCGCGTGTCCGGTGGCCGCGTAGGCGCCCGGGTCGTGGTCGAGGACCGCGGCGGCCCGCCGGTCGAGGACCCGCTGCACCTCGGCCCTCGCGCCGTCGGTGCCCGGGCGGCCGCCGCAGGCGACCAGGGAGACGAGCAGCGTGACGATCGGCAGCCAGGACCCGACCACCCGGGATCCGCGCACCCGCCTTCGACCAGTCATCCTCCCGATCGTACGGCCGCGGTGCCGGACGGGCCGAGGGTCAGGGCCTGGTGACGGACGAGACCGGCATCATCCCGACCGGGTCGTAGCGCACGGGCGCACCCGGATAGGGGGCGTGGATGACCTGGCCGTTGCCGACGTACATGCCGACATGGCTGGCGTCGGAGCGGTAGGTGACGATGTCGCCGGGCTGCGCCTGGGAGAGCGGCACCCGCCGGCCGGCGTGCGCCTGGGCCTGCGAGGTGCGCGGCAGCGAGACCCCGGCCTGCGCGTACGACCACTGCACGAGGCCCGAACAGTCGAAGCCGGAGGGCCCGTTGGCGCCCCAGACGTACGGCTTGCCGAGCGCGGAACGGACGGCGGCCAGGGCGGCGCCCGCACGACCGGAGGCCGGGACGGCGCCGGAGAAGCCGGGCATGTCCTCGCGGCCGGAACGGGAGGCGCGGTCGTAGGCGGCGCGGTCCGCGGACGGCAGCAGGTTGAGCAACTGCCGCGCCCTGGCGAGTTTCTGTTCCACGGTCCGCTTGTGGCCGACCACCGCCTTGCGGCTCTTCTCCAGCTCGGCGAGCTTGTGGGCGGCCTCGGAGCGCTCCTGGGCGAGCTCGCGCATGGCGCCCTGCAGCTCCCTCAGTTCACCGGCCTGGTGGGCGGTGATCCGGTCCAGGACGGACGCCTTGGCGAGATACTCCTCCGGGTCGTCGGAGAACAGCAGCGCCAGGGAGGGGTCGAGGCCCCCGGAGCGGTACTGGGCGCCGGCCAGCGAACCGAGCTGCTCGCGCAGGCCGTTGATGCGCTCCTGCTGGCGGGCGATGTGGTCCTGGGCCTCGCCGACCTGCTCGCGCAGGGCGTCGGCGCGTTCGTCGGCCTTGTTGAAGGCCTCGGTGGCCTTCTCGGCCTCCTCGTAGAGACGGTCCACCTCGGCGCGGGTGTCGTCGTGCGGTGCGGCCGTGGCCGGCACGGCGGACACCGCGCCGAGTGCGGCGGCCGCGACGGACAGCACGCTCAGGGCGCTGTAGGCGCCCCGGTCGAACCCGGACTGTGCAAGGCGGCGATGGGACCCCACGGGAAGCCGCGCTCCTTCCACCGGTGGACAGGGAAACGCGGCAGACAGTAGCCCCGTGGCAGGGGGTCGGCCAAAGACCTCGGCGGGCACGCACAGTGACGCCCCGCCGCTGACGCAGGTCACCGGCGGGGCGTGGGGTCACTTCTCGTCGTCACGATTCGCCCGTTCGGGCGGCGTGGTGTCCTGATCTTGAAGTCGGCCGGGGCATGATCCCGGCGGGGATCACGACCGGGATCAGATCCGGACGCCGAACTGGAACGGCATGTTGTTGATCGACTCGTAGCGCACGACGGTGCCGGAGCGCGGGGCGTGCAGCACCTGGCCGTTGCCCGCGTAGAAACCGACGTGGTGCAGGTCGCCGTAGAAGATGACCAGGTCGCCGACCTTGAGGGCGCTCTGCGAGTAGATGCGGGTGCCGGCGTTGGCCTGGGCCTGCGAGGTGCGCGGGATGGAGACGCCGGCCTGGGCGTAGGCCCAGGAGGTCAGACCCGAGCAGTCGTACGAGGCGGTGCCGGTGGCGCCGTAGACGTAGGGCTTGCCGATCTGGCTCTGGGCGGCCTGGAAGGCGGCCATGGCCCGGCCGGAGCCGGCCGGAGCGTCCCCGAGGTCGACCCGGTCGCCGGCGTCGCGGCTGGCGCGGGAGTCGGCGGCGGCGAGGGCGGCCTTCTCCTTGGCCGTCAGCGTGTTGAGGAGCCGCTGCGCCTCGGCGAGCTTGGCCTGGACTTCCTTCTTCTTCTTGCCCAGTTCGGTGCGGGTGGAGGCGAGGTCCGTCAGCTTGGTGGAGGCCTCGCTGCGCTCCTGGGCGAGCTCGCGCTGCTTCTCCTGGATCTTCTTCAGCGCCTCGACCTGCTGGGCGCTGAGCTGGTCCGCGGTGGACGCCTTGTCCAGGAAGTCGTCCGGGTTCGACGACAGGAGCAGCTGCAGGGAGGAGTCGATGGAGCCGGTGCGGTACTGGGCCGCGGCCGCCAGCCCGATGGAGTCGCGCAGCTCGTTGAGCTCCGACTGCCCCCGGGCCACGTTGTCCTGGATGGTGGAGATCTCCTTCTGGAGCTTCTCCTGCTTCTCCTGGGCCCCGTTGTACTTCTCGGTGGCCTGCTCCGCCTCTTCGTAGAGCTTGTCGACCTTGGTCTTGACCTCGTCCTTGGTGAGCTTCTCGGCGGGCGCCGCGTTGGCGGCCTGGGAGCTCAGGGCCACGGCAGCGGCTGCTGCGGTGGTCAGCACGGTCACGCGCGTGCGACTCGGCTGCTTCGGTCGACGATGGGACGCCACGGAGACGGGCTCCTTCTTTTGAGTGATCACCCGTGTGGAGGTTCGAGCACCAGACCTTAGTGACCCCGCCGTGATCAGTTCAAATCCTCAGGAGAAAAAACCTCATCACGCAACGCAGTTTTTTCACGCAACTCACATGCTGTGATGCGGGATTGACACTACGTTGCGTGACGATTCAGTCAATTCGGTCATTAAACCTGCGAACTTCGACCTTCAGGACAGGCGCTTCAGAAGTACCGCGGAAGCCACCGGTCGGGCGCCTACCTTCGCCACCCCGTCGGCCACCTCACGGTCGGTCGAGGCGACGATGACCGGCCGGCCGGACGGCTCCGCCCGCACCAGCTGACGGATCAGCTCGTCGGCCGTGACGCCCGGCTTGGAGAACAGCACCCGCACCCCGCGCGGCGGCGCGAGCAGCACCGGGGCGGCCAGTTCCGCCCCGTCGAAGACACAGGTGACCTCGGCGCCGGTCTGCGCGGCGAGCTGTGAGAGCTGCCCCAGCAGCCGCAGCCGCTGCTTCTCCAACGGCATCTGCGGATAGCCCGTCTTGGTGACGTTGTAGCCGTCGACGACGAGATGCGCCTGCGGCAGCGCGAGCAACTGGTCGAGAATGGCCGGATCGTGCTCCGACAGGGCACGGGCGGCGATGTCCTTGGGGGACATCCGCCCGGGTTCGACCGCGTCGACGGTCTCCGCCGGCCGCACCGACACCGGCGGCAGCGCCAGCTCCCGCCGCAGCCCCTGGGCCGCGTCGAGCACGGTGTCCAGCAGCAGCCGCACCCGCATGTCCTCGACGCTGCGGCCCTCGCGCGCCGCCCGCCGGGTGGCCTCCAGCGCGGCCTCCGCCTCCCCGAGCCGCGCCTTGAGCCGCCGGGTCTCGCTCTCGGCGGCCGACACCTGCGCCTGCCCCTCCGCGCGAACGGTCTCCATCTCGCCCTGCGCCTTGCGCAGCGCGGCCTCGCCCCGTTTGACGTCGCTGAGGGCCGAACGCAGCTTGCGGTGCAGCGACTCGGTCTCCTTCTTCGCCGCGTCCAGTTCGGCGCGCAGCCGCTCGGTGTCCGTCCGGGTCTGCTCCCGGGCCCGTTCGAGCTCCTCGCGCAGCCGCTCCAGTTCGGCCCGGCTCTCCTCGCCGGCGCGCTCGGCGTCCGCCCGCTGGGCCTCCTCGCCGGCCGCGGTGACCAGCTTCACCCAGCCGACGGGCCGCAGTACGTAGGCCGCGGCCGCCACGTCGAGCGGGTCCGCGGCCGGGGTCGGCGAGCCGGAGTCGAGAGCGCCGGAGAGTTCCGGCTGGACCTCTCTGAACTTCTCGGCGATGCGTTGCCTGAACAGCGGATCGGTCTCCAGCGCGGCCGCCATCGCGTTGCCGGCGAACTTGGCCCGCCGGTTGGGGGCGAAGCGCGCGTACTGCCGCAACTGGACGGGCAGCTCGCCGACGGTCAGTCCGCCGAAGCCGTCGGAGACGATCGTGACGACCCTGCGCCGCACGCCGTCCGGCAGCGGACGGTCGAGCATCTCGGCGGCGCCGTCGCCCGGCCCCCCGCCTGCGCTCTCCACCATCCGTCACACCCCAATACTGTGCGAGGCCTCCCCACCCTCGTCGCTCGGGCGGGGGGACCCCCGTCGTCAGGAACCGGCGCCCGGCCGGTCCACGAGTTCCACCTGGTCCACGGCATTGCACCAACGGCACCGCACCGACTCGATGGTCTCACTGACCACCTCGCGCTCCTCGACCTTCGGCTCACCGGCGAGGTCGAGGTGCACGTACTCGACGACCTTCGACGAGCGCGTCACGTCGAACCGCGTGAGGTTGCCGCAGAGCGTGCAGCGCCACCGCGTCGTGGCGGTCGGCAGGGGAACCGTCATCGTGACTTTCCGCTTCCTTCTAGTGTCGTGCTTTCCGGTGCCGGGGTCGGGCCGGAGGCTCCCCCGTGCGTGTGGCTCGTAACCCTACGGCCTGGCGGGTACTCGCCGCCCGTCCGTCCACGGGGGCCGTCGGGCGGCGAGGCGCTCTGGGCTAGTGCGTCCGGTTACGTCATGCTCTGTACCCATGATCAGCAACTGGAACGGGCCGGTCGGCAGGACGCTCCGGAACCCCTCGGCGCCGGTGACCCGCGGCTTGATCGCCCTGTGCTGCCTGATCTTCGTGATCGGCCCCGCCTCCGGCCTCAACGCGGCGTACGGCTCGGGCGACGACCTGCCCGCGGCGCAGCGCGCCTACTTCCGGGACTGGGGCGTGGTGCCCGTGGAGCTCTTCGAGGGCGCTCCCCGGGCCGCGCTGACCCCGGCGACCGCCCTCTTCGTCCACGGCAGCTGGGTGCATCTGCTGGGCAACATGCTCTTCCTCTACGTCTTCGGGGCGATGACCGAGCACCGGATGGGCCGCGCCGAGTTCACGTTCTTCTACACCGGCTGCGGCTACCTGGCCCTGCTGGGCTACGCCGCCGCCAACGCCGGGTCGTCGCAGTCCCTGGTCGGCGCCTCCGGGGCGATCTCCGCGGTCCTCGGCGCCTTTCTGTATCTGTTTCCCCGCGCGCGGGTCACCAGTCTCCTGCCGTTTGTGTTCTTCCTGCCGCTGCGCTTCCCGGCCTGGGTCGTACTGCCGTTCTGGGCCGCCCTGCAGTGGGTGGCCGCGGGGCGGGCCTCCCAGGGGCCGGGGGTGGCGTATCTGGCCCACCTGGTGGGCTTCGGCCTGGGGTTCGGCTACGCATGGGCCCGGTTCGGGCGGACGCGTAGAGTGAAGCCCGCCCCAGCTCCGGCCCCCGAGGGAGAGAACCAGCCGTGATCACCGCGATCGTCCTCATCAAGACCAGCGTGGACCGGATCCCCGAGATCGCGGAGCGGATCGCTTCGCTGGAGTCCGTGAGCGAGGTCTTCTCCGTGACGGGGACCTACGACCTCATCGCGATGGTGCGGGTGAAGCAGCACGAAGACCTCGCGGAGGTCATCCCCGGCAGCATCAGCAAGATCCCGGGCGTCGAGGGGACGGACACCCACGTGGCGTTCCGCACGTACTCGCAGCACGACCTGGAAGCCGCGTTCGCCATCGGCCTGGACTCGTAGAGGTACTGGACTCGTAGAGGGACTGGACTCGTAGAACCGCCCCGCCCCGCCTCCGCGGTACCCCGGCCCGCGCCCGCGCGATCCCGTCGGCCCCGGCCGCACGATCCCGCCTCCGCCTCCGCGCGGCCGCGGCCCGCGTGCGCGCGCCGCGGCCGGCCGGTCGTCCGGTTCCCCGCGCCTTCGGGGGCTCCGGCCGCGGAGGTCAGCCCACGGCGGGGACGCAGCGGCCGTCCTCGGTGCGGTACTGCCACTTGGCCCCCTCGGCCACCAGCTCACGGACCGCCGCGACGAAGCGCTCGACGTGCTCGTCGGGCGTGCCCGCGCCGAAGCTCACCCGGATGGCGTTGAGGGACTTCTCCCCCGGGGCCGCCTCCGGAGCGCCGCACTCGCCCTGGGTGTGCGGGTCGCCGCCCAGGAGGGTGCGGACCAGCGGGTGGGCGCAGAACAGGCCGTCGCGGACGCCGATGCCGTACTCGGCGGACAGGGCGGCGGCGAAGTGGGAGCTGTTCCAGCCCTCGACGACGAACGAGAGCACGCCCACCCGGGGGGCGTCGTCGCCGAACAGGGACAGGATCCTGACCTGCGGAACGTCGGCCAGGCCCGCCCGCACCTCGGCGATCAGGTGCTCCTCCCGGGCGACCAGGTTCTCGAAGCCCGCCTCCGTCAGCGCCCTGCAGGCCGAGGCGATGGAGTAGGCGCCGATCACGTTCGGGGAACCGGCCTCGTGGCGGGCGGCGCTCTCGTGCCACTCCACGTCCACTCCCCCGTCCTCGCGCCGGGTGACCCTGCGGCTGGCGCCGCCGCCCGCGAGGTACGGGGCGGCCTCGGCCAGCCAGTCGGCGCGGCCGGCCAGGACGCCGGAGCCGAAGGGCGCGTACAGCTTGTGGCCCGAGAAGGCGACCCAGTCGACGTCGAGCTCCTGCACGGAGACCGCGTGGTGCGGGGCCAGCTGTGCCGCGTCCAGGACGATCCGGGCGCCGTGCGCGTGGGCGGCGGCCGCCAGCTCGCGCACCGGCCACAGCTCGCCCGTGACGTTCGAGGCGCCGGTCACGCAGACCAGGGCCGGGCCGTGGGGGTCGCGCTCGGCGAGGGCCCGCTCGAGCGTCTCGACGGCCTGGCGCGGGGTGCGCGGGGCGTCGAGGTAGCTGACCCGGGCGTTCTGCCAGGGCAGCAGCGAGGCGTGGTGCTCGGTCTCGAAGACGAAGACCTGGCAGCCGGCGGGGAGGGCCCTGGCCAGCAGGTTGAGGGAGTCCGTGGTCGAGCGGGTGAAGATCAGCTGGTCGTCGGCCCGGCAGTCCAGGAACTCGGCGACCGTCCTGCGGGCGTTCTCGAAGAGGTCGGTGGAGAGCTGCGAGAGGTACCCGGCGCCGCGGTGGACGCTGCCGTAGTACGGGGCGTAGGCCGCCACGTCGTCCCAGACGCGCTGCAGGGCGGGGGCGCTGGCCGCGTAGTCGAGGGCCGCGTAGGCGACCTCGCCGCCCGTCACGAGCGGGACGGTGACATCACTGCCCAGAACAGGCAGAGGGGCACAAAGGGTACGGCCGGCGGCAACGGTGGAGACGGACATGGGGGAACTCCCGTGAAAGGCAGGGCGGAACCGCCGTGCGGGCGGACATGGCTCCGGCACGGAGGAAGGTGAAAGGGGGATGCGGAGGCGGGGCTCTACGCCCTAGCGCATTCGCTTGCTCACGGGAGACTCCCTCGAACGACCCAGGACCCCTGGTTTCGCGAGGGGTCCGCGCTTGCCGTGGACCTTGCTGTCCACGACCTGGTCTTCACCCGGGGCACCCCGCCACGGACGGAGGGTTGCCGGACAGTCGGCCGGGGCCTCATGACTGTCACTCATGACCTGATACAGAAACGTACGCGAGGTGATCACGGTCCCGCAACCCGTGTCCGGATGGCGGGACCGCGTCATGCCGGCGTCAGGCGTTGCTGGCCGCCACCCAGCGCTCCAGGGCCCGCTTGGCCGCGCCGGAGTCGATCGACTCGGCGGCCCGGGCCATGCCGGCCCGCAGCTGCTCGGCCAGCGTCCCGGCGCCCGGGTCGAGCGCCACGAGCGCGGCCGCCGAGTTCAGCAGGACGGCGTCACGGACCGGGCCCGTCTCGCCCTCCAGCAGGCGGCGGGCGACCTCCGCGTTGTACGACGGGTCGCCGCCGCGCAGGGCCTCCACCGGGACCAGGTCCAGGCCGACGTCACGCGGGTCGAAGGTCTCCTCGGCGACCTTGCCGTCGCGCACGACCCACACGTGGGAGGTCGCCGTGGTGGTCAGCTCGTCGAGGCCGTCGTCGCCCCGGAAGACCAGGGACGAGTTGCCGCGCTCGGCGAAGACGCCCGCGACGACCGGCGCCATGCGGGGGTCGGCGACCCCGACCGCCTGGGCCCGCACCTTGGCCGGGTTCGTCAGCGGGCCGAGCACGTTGAACACCGTGCGGATGCCCAACTGGCCGCGCGCCGCGCCCACATGACGCAGCGCCGGATGGAACTTGATCGCGAAGCAGAAGGTGATCCCGGCCTCCTGCGCCACCTCGGCCACCCGGCGCGGGGTCAGTTCCAGATTGACGCCGAGCTTTTCCAGCACGTCCGAGGCGCCGGACGCGGAGGACGCGGCCCGGTTGCCGTGCTTGACGACCGTGGCGCCCGCGCCCGCGACGACGATCGCCGACATCGTGGAGATGTTGACCGTCTTCGCGCCGTCGCCGCCGGTGCCGACGATGTCGACGGTCCGCCCCGGCACCTCGATCAGGTTGGCGTGCTCGTACATCGCCCGGACGAGCCCGTTGATCTCCTCGACGGTCTCGCCCTTGGCCCGCAGCGCCACCACGAAGCCGGCGATCTGCGCGTCGGTCGCCTCACCGCGCATGATCCGGTCCAGCGCCCAGAACGTGGCGTCGGCGCCCTGGTCCTGGCCGTAGAGCAGGCCGTTCAGCACCTCGGGCCAGGAACGGCCCGCCGCGGTGTCGCCTCCAGCGGGGGTCACAGCGCTCATAGCCGCTCCTGCGTGTGTCGTCGTCCGTCGTGGGAACAGGGTGAACCCCCACCCTATCCAGCCACGGGCACGGCAAAGGGCCCCGTCCGAAGACCGGACGGGGCCCTTTGTGCGGCGTGGCGACGCCTCAGCGATCAGTGGTGGCCGTGGCCGCTCGTGATCTCCTTGTACTCCTCGACGGTGGGCTTCGGAATCTGCTGGTCCTCGCCGAAGTACGCTCCGCTGATCTTCGCGCGGAGCTTCTCCTTGCCGGTGACCTTGCGCTCGACGCCGTTCTCGTCGACGGTGGCGCCGATCGCGGCCGGCTCGTACTGCTCGTGCGCGGTGAGCGTGTGCAGCTGCTCCTGGCTGAGCGGCTCGTGGATCTCGATGAACTCACCGTGCGGCAGGCGCTTGATGGTGCCGGTCTCGCGACCGTGCAGCACCTTGTCCTTGTCGCGACGCTGCAGACCGAGGCAGATCCGCTTGGTGGCGATGTACGCGATGACCGGTCCGACGAAGAAGAAGATCCGGACGAACCAGGTGATCGAGTTGATCGACAGGTGGAAGTGCGTGGCCCACAGGTCGTTGCCGCCGCCGACCAGCGTGATCATGTACATCGTGACCCAGGCGACGCCGAGCGCCGTACGGGTCGGCGCGTTGCGCGGGCGGTCCAGGATGTGGTGCTCGCGCTTGTCGCCGGTGATCCACGCCTCGATGAAGGGGTAGAGCGCCAGCGCCGCGAGGACCACGCCGAACAGGACCAGCGGGATGAACACGCCCAGGACCAGCGTGTGGCCCCAGAGGTTGATCTCCCAGCCCGGCATGAAGCGGATCAGACCCTCGGCGAAGCCCATGTACCAGTCGGGCTGGGCGCCGGTCGACACCTGGTCCGGACGGTAGGGGCCCATGGCCCAGATCGGGTTGATCTGCGCGACGGCCGCGATGGCCGCGATCACGCCGAAGACCAGGAAGAAGAAGCCTCCGGCCTTGGCCATGTACACCGGCAGCAGCGGCATGCCCACGACGTTCTTGTTGCTCTTGCCGGGGCCCGCGAACTGCGTGTGCTTGTGGTAGAAGACCAGGATCAGGTGGCCCACCACCAGGCCCAGCATGATGCCCGGCAGCAGCAGGATGTGGATCGAGTAGAACCGCGCCACGAAGTCGTGGCCGGGGAACTCGCCGCCGAACAGGAACATCGAGATGTACGTGCCGACGATCGGCATCGACAGGATCGCGCCCTGCGTGAAGCGCACACCGGTGCCGGAGAGAAGGTCGTCCGGGAGCGAGTAACCGGTGAAGCCGGTGAACATGCCCAGGACGAACAGCAGGAAGCCGAACAGCCAGTTGACCTCACGCGGCTTGCGGAACGCGCCCGTGAAGAACACGCGCATCATGTGCACGAACATGCCGGCGAGGAAGATCAGCGCCGCCCAGTGGTGGATCTGCCGGATGAGCAGACCGCCGCGCACGTCGAAGGAGATGTGCAGGGTCGAGCTGAACGCCTCGGACATCAGCTGTCCCTGGAGCGGGACGTAGCTGCCGTGGTACTCCACCTCGTTCATCGACGGGTGGAAGAACAGCGTCAGATACACACCCGTCAGGATGATGATGATGAAGCTGTACAGGCACACTTCGCCCAACATGAACGACCAGTGGTCGGGGAAGATCTTGCGCATGTTGGCCTTGGCGAGGGAGTAGATCCCCAGCCGGCCGTCGGCCCAGTCGGCGATGCGCTCGCCGGCCGGAGCCTTCCCGCGTTCGCGGGCCGTGTTGCTTCCGTGGTTCTCTGTCGTGCTCATCCGCGCTCCCAGAAAGCAGGACCGACGGGCTCTTCGAAGTCGCCGAGCGCCTCGAGGTAGCCCTCGTCGTTCACACCGATGCGCAGCTGCGGCAGGGCGTGACCGGCGGGACCGAAGATCACTCGGGCACCGTCGGAGAGGTCGAAGGTGGACTGGTGGCAGGGGCACAGCACGTGGTGCGTCTGCTGCTCGTACAGGGAGATCGGGCAACCGACGTGGGTGCAGATCTTCGAGTACGCCACGATGCCCTCGTGCGACCACTCGAGCTCGCGCTTGTCCTTGATGTTGTCCGGCTGCAGCCGGACGATCATCAGGGCCGCCTTGGCGATCTCGTTCTGGAAGTCCTCGTCGTGCTCCTCCAGGCCTTCGGGCTTGGCGAAGGTGAGCGAGCCGACGGCGACGTCCGAGGGACGCAGCGGCTCGTTCGTGTTCATGTTGACGAGCAGCTTGCCCTTGGCCCACAGCGTGTGCCGCAGCTTGTCCTCGGGCAGCGGGCCGAGGTCGCGCAGCAGCATGATGCCGGAGAGCGGCACCAGGGCGACCGCGCCGAGCATCGTGTTGCGGATCAGCTTGCGGCGGCCGATCGCGGACTCCTTGGCGCCCTGCTTGAAGTCCGCGTGGACCTTCGCACGGACCTCGGGGCTCGCGGCGATCGGGTGCCGCTCGTCGGCGACCTCCACGTCCGACATCAGGGTGCGGGCCCAGTGGACCGCGCCGGCGCCGATGGTGAACAGCGCCGTGCCCAGCGTCAGACCCAGCGCGAAGTTCAGCGCGCTGAGGTGGCCGATCGGGAACACGAAGATCGACTTGTCGGCGGGGATCGCCACGTACGAGACGATGAAGCCGACCGTGGCCAGCATCGACAGCGTGAACAGGAAGGCGACCGCACGCTCGGACCGCTTGGCGGCCCGCTCGTCGATGTCCTGGACGCGGTGCTCGTGCGGCGGCAGACCGGGGTCCGCGAACGGGTTCTTCTCGTCCGCGACGCCTACCGCGCCGTGCGCGTGGCCCTGCTCAGCGGGCAGGTTCTCTTCAGGAATGTCTTGGCTACTCATGACTTCTTGGCCTTTGCGGTCCGAGCGGCGACCCAGACGGCGACCGCGATCAGGGCGCCGAGACCGAAGATCCAGGCGAACAGGCCCTCACTGACCGGCCCGAGGCCGCCCAGTTCCAGACCACCGGGGTTGTTCGTCTCGTCGCTGTTGACCGCGTGCAGGTACGCGATGATGTCCTTCTTGTTCTGCTCCGACAGGGTGGTGTCGGGGAAGGAAGGCATGTTCTGCGGGCCGGTCTGCATGGCCTCGTAGATGTGCTTCGGGTCCACGTCCTCGAGGGTCGGAGCGAACTTGCCCTTGGTCAGGGCGCCGCCCTTGCCGGTGAAGTTGTGGCACTGCGCGCAGTTGGTGCGGAACAGGTCGCCGCCCTTGGCGATGTCCGCGCCCTCCGGGCCGTACTCGGCCTCGGTCGGGACGGACGGGCCGGAGCCCAGGGAGGAGATGTACGCGGCGAGCTGGTCGATCTCGGCCTGCGTGTAGATGTTCTTCTTCTTCACCACCTGCGGGCCCTGGGAGGTCGCCGCCGGCATGCGGCCGGTGCCGACCTGGAAGTCGACGGCCGCGGCGCCCACGCCGACCAGGCTCGGACCGTCGGAGGTGCCCTGACCGCCGGTGCCGTGGCAGCTGGCGCAGCCGACGGCGTAGAGCTTCTTGCCCTCGTCGATGGTGAGGGACTGGGCGCTGTCGTCTGCCTGCGCCTTGCTCGCGGGCGCGAACGCGGCGTACAGCCCCCCAGTAGCCGCCAGCGCGAGGAGTAGGACGACGAGCGCCGCCAGCGGATGGCGTCGTCGTGCGGAGAGCTTTTTCACGGATTACCCCGGTGTCAGGATCTTCTGCGTCGATGCTTGGGATGTGCGGGAGCGAGCGTGCCCGGCTACTTGATCATGTAGATCGTGGCGAAGAGGCCGATCCAGACGACATCGACGAAGTGCCAGTAGTAGGACACGACGATGGCCGCGGTCGCCTGCTCGTGGGTGAACCTCTTGGCCGCGTACGTGCGGCCGAGGACGAACAGGAAGGCGATGAGGCCGCCCGTCACGTGCATGCCGTGGAAGCCGGTGGTCAGGTAGAACACCGAGCCGTACGGGTCGGAGGAGAGCGAGAGCCCGTCCTTCTTCACCAGCTCCGTGTACTCGTAGATCTGACCGCCGATGAAGATCGCACCCATGATGAAGGTGACGATGAACCACATCCGCAGCTTCTTCACGTCACCGCGCTCGGCGGCGAACACGCCGAGCTGACAGGTGAGGGAGGAGAGCACCAGGATCGTGGTGTTGGTGGCCGAGAACGGGAAGTTCAGGGCCTCGGCCATTTCCTTCCAGTGATCAGGACCCGTCACCGATCGCAGGGTGAAGTACATCGCGAAGAGGGCCGCGAAGAACATCAGCTCGGAACTCAGCCAGATGATGGTTCCGACGCTGGTGAGGTTCGGCCGATTGACCGACGGGTGCGCGTGCCCGGTTTCTACTGTCGTTGCTGTCGCCACGACCGACATTATGTCGGTCCCTTATCCCGCCCTCACTCCGGGGGGTGCCGTTCGGAGTGTTCGCACGCCGTGGAGTGCCCGTATGGCCCATCGAAGTCGTGTTCCAGGCGGTGTTGACGAGGTGGGCGAGGGAGTAGCATCCGCGGCATCGGTTCTGTCCGTACGACACTGATGTCACGGAGGAAGCATGCAGGCGACCGCCACGGTGCTGGTCTACAGCGACGACTCCAACACGCGGGAGCAGGTACGGCTCGCGACCGGCCGCAGGCCCGCACCGGACGTCCCTGTGGTGGAGTTCCTGGAGTGCGCGACGCCTGCGGCGGTGCTGCGGGAGCTCGACAAGGGCGGCATCGACGTCGTCGTCCTCGACGGGGAGGCCGTGCCCATGGGAGGCATGGGGCTGTGCCGTCAGCTCAAGGACGAGGTGTTCCAGTGCCCGCCGGTGCTGCTGCTCATCGGGCGGCCGCAGGACGCGTGGCTGGCCACCTGGAGCCGGGCGGACGCGGCCGTGACGCTGCCCGTGGAGCCCGTGGAGTTCGCGGCGGCGCTGGCCTCCCTGATGCGGACCAAGAGGCTTCAGCAGAGCGCGTGACGCCCGCGGAACAAGGGCGCGGCGGTACGGCGGCCCCATGGGTCCACCGTGGCCTGTCGCGCCCACGCGGCGCGGCCGCACAGGTCACGGCCCCGCGCCCCCGAGGGCTGACGGCGTCTACACGGCCGCCGGGCTGAGTCGTGCCGTGTCCTGGTTCGTCTCGCGCTTGCCGCCGGTCAGTGCGCTGCCCTTGGTCCATTTCGCCCAGTCCAGGTTCCAGTCGCCGAAGCCGTTGCCGAAGGTCTCCATCGTGTGGCCGTTGCTGTTGACGACCTGGACGACGTCGCCCTGACGGACGTTGTCGAAGAACCACTCGGCGTTGGACGTGCTCATGCCGGTGCAGCCGTGGCTGACGTTCTCGGAGCCCTGGGAGCCCACGGACCAGGGGGCGGCGTGCACGTACTCGCCGCTCCAGGTGACGCGGGTGGCGTAGTAGACGGGCAGGTCGTAGTTCTCCGAGGAGCCCTCCGCGATGCCCACGGTGGTGCCGCGCATCCGTACGAAGTACTCCTTGCCCAGGACGACCTTGACGCCGTTGCGGGTGTCGAAGCCGGGCTTGCCGGTGGTGACGGGGATCTGCTTGATCTCCTCGTTGTTCTTGAAGACCGTCATGGAGTGCGACGAGGCGTCCGTCACGGCGACGACCCGGTCGCCGATCGTCAGCTTGAGGTCCTTGGTGGGGCCGCCCCACAGCCGGTCGCTGATCTTGATGCCGTCCAGATTGCTGCGGACGCGGACCGTGGCGTGGGCGGGCCAGTACTCCTTGGGCCGGTAGTGGAGTTCCTTGTCGTCCACCCAGTGCCAGCCGCCCTGCGCGAAGGGCGTGGAGGTGACCTTGAGACCCCGTTCGACGACGGCCCGCTGGGCGGGGTCCTTGACGGGCTGGTCCAGCTTGGCGGTGACGGGCTGGCCGACGCCGTACTCGCCGGCGTCGGGGCCGAACTCGACCGCCAGCCGCTTCCTGGTGGTGGGTTTGCCGGTGTCGAAGGCGAGGACCCGGCGGCCGGGTGCGCCGTCGTCGTCCTCGGTGCTCACGCGGACCGTGTAGTGGGCGCCTGCGGCCAGCGGCTCGGTGCTGTGCCAGCGGCTGCCGTCGGCGGAGAGTTCGCCCGCGAGGTAGCGGCCTGTGCCGTCCACGGCGGTGACGTCCGTGATGCGGTCGTCGTCCTCCGCGGTGACCTCGAGCGGCTTGTCCGGGTCGGCCTTCTCGCCGTCGCCGTCGGGGCCGTTGAAGGAGATCTGGTCCGTCGCGTCGTAGGGGCGCGCGGAGAGCGGGTCGCCGTCCGAGCCGCAGGCGCCGGCGACCGCGACCAGGGCGATCACCAGCAGGGTGCAGCCGACGACGGTGCGGGTGCGGGGTTGGTGGCTCATGGCTTCACGCTAGGGAGCCGGGTCGGCCGCGGCGCGCTGAGTGACACGGACGGAGGACTCCGACTACGGCAAAAGCGTGAGCCCGGACCCTCCTGACGGAGTGTCCGGGCTCTCGCGGCATGCCACGCGTGTTACTGGGTGCGGTTCTCACCGCGGTAGTACTCGAAGACCCAGCCCCACAGACCGATCATGATCATCGGGACGGAGAAGTAGAGCAGCCACCAGCCGACCGCGACACCGAGGAAGGCCAGGGCGCCGCCGATGGCGAGCGACAGCGGCTGCCAGCTGTGCGGGCTGAAGAAGCCCACCTCGCCGGCGTCGTCCGCGACGTCCGCCTCCTTGTCGTCCTGCGCGCCCGCGTCGACCCGCCGGGCAGTGAAGCCCAGGTAGAAGCCGATCATGATGCACAGGCCGAAGGCCAGGAAGAGCGCCGTGGTACCGGCCGGCTCCTTCGACCACACGCCATAGACGACCGCCATGGCGAGGACGAAGACGCTCAGCCAGACGAACATCTTGCCCTGGATCTTCACTTGCCGGCCTCCTTGCTGCCCGCGATGGCGCTGGCGCCGTGGCCGCTGTGCTCCAGCTGCTCGAGCGCCGCGATCTCCGGGTGGTGCAGGTCGAACGCCGGGGATTCACTGCGGATCCGCGGCAGGGTGAGGAAGTTGTGGCGCGGCGGCGGGCAGGAGGTGGCCCACTCCAGGGAGCGGCCGTAGCCCCACGGGTCGTCGACGCCGACCGGCTTGCCGTACTTGGCGGTCTTCCACACGTTGTAGAAGAACGGAAGGACGGACAGACCGAGGACGAACGAGCTGATCGTCGAGATCGTGTTCAGGGCGGTGAACCCGTCGGCGGCCAGGTAGTCGGCGTACCGACGCGGCATGCCCTCGGCGCCCAGCCAGTGCTGGACCAGGAAGGTGCCGTGGAAACCGATGAACAGCGTCCAGAAGGTGATCTTGCCGAGGCGCTCGTCGAGCATCTTGCCGGTCATCTTCGGCCACCAGAAGTGGAAGCCGGAGAACATCGCGAAGACGACCGTGCCGAACACCACGTAGTGGAAGTGCGCCACCACGAAGTACGAGTCCGACACGTGGAAGTCCATCGGCGGCGAGGCCAGGATGACGCCGGTCAGTCCGCCGAAGGTGAAGGTGATCAGGAAGCCCGTCGCCCACAGCATCGGCGTCTCGAAGGACAGCGAGCCCTTCCACATCGTTCCGATCCAGTTGAAGAACTTCACGCCGGTGGGTACGGCGATGAGGAACGTCATGAAGGAGAAGAACGGCAGCAGCACTCCGC